>CAZMDA010000026.1:6314-46999 GCA_964564865.1 uncultured Bordetella sp.
CGTCCACGCCGTGGATCGCGGAGGCGAGCACCACCGCGGGCACCTTGCCCTCGCCCGCGGGCGCCGCGAGGTAGCAGTCGAATTCCCCGCCGTCCCTGGATCGAATCCGGATGTCCTTGCCGCTCATGTCCGCCTTTCGGTTGTTCAATCCTTCGGTACCTGCGCCAGGTCCGCGAGCCACGCCGTCGCATTGCCGTCCGACGGCGCCCGCCAGTCGCCGCGCGGCGAGAGCGACCCGCCCGAGCCCACTTTCGGGCCGTTGGGCATGGCGCTGCGCTTGAATTGGCTGGTCTCGAAGAAGCGCTTGAGGAACACGCCCAGCCACTTGCGGATGGCCTTCAGGTCGTACTTGCCGCTCCAGGCGTGCTGGGCGAGGAACGCGATCTTCGCCGGCGTGTAGCCGAAGCGCAGCGTGTAGTAGAGGTGGAAGTCCTGCAGCTCGTAGGGTCCCACGGTGTCCTCGGTGCGCTGGCCGCCGGGCACCAGCTCCGGGCTGATCTCGGTGTCGAGCACGCGCGTGAGCGCCTTCTTCACCGCGGCGTCGAAGCCGCCCGACTGCGCCACCCAGCCGATCAGGTGCTGGATCAGCGTCTTGGGCACGCTGGCGTTGACGTTGTAATGCGCCATCTGGTCGCCGACGCCGTAGGTGCACCAGCCCAGCGCCAGCTCCGAGAGGTCGCCGGTGCCCACCACGATGCCGCCGTTCTGGTTGGCAAGGCGAAACAGGTGGCTGGTGCGCTCGCCCGCCTGCACGTTCTCGAAGGTGATGTCGTAGACCTTGCGCCCCTTCGCGTAGGGGTGGCCGAGGTCCTTCAGCATCTGCAGGCAGGAGGGCCGGATGTCGATCTCCTCGGCGCTGGTGCCGATGGCGCGCATCAGCTGCCACGCGGTGGAGCGGGTGCGCGTCGAGGTGGCGAATCCCGGCATGGTGTAGGCGAGGATGTTCGCGCGCGGCAGCCCGAGCTCGTCCACGGCGCGCGCGCAGACGAGCAGCGCCTGCGTCGAGTCCAGGCCGCCCGAGACGCCGATCACCAGCTTCTTCGCGCCGCTCGCGCGCATGCGCGTGGCGAGGCCCTGCACCTGGATGCGGTAGACGTCCTCGCAGCGCGCGTCGCGCGTCGCCGGCTCGTCCGGGACGTAGGGCAGGCGGGCGACGCGGCGCTCCAGCGGCAGGCGCCCGCGCGGCACCGGCACGGCGAACTCGACGCTCCGGAACCGGGCGAGCTCCGCCGCATGGCGCCGGATCGACTGGCCGAAGGAGCCCTGGCGCATGCGGTCGGCGGCGAGGCGGTCCAGGTCCAGGTCGGCGAAGGTGATCTGCGGTCCGGCGGCGAAGCGCCGCGATTCGGCGAGGAGGCTCCCGTTCTCGTGAACCATGGCGTGGCCGTCCCAGGCGAGGTCGGTGGTGGATTCACCCGCGCCCGCGGCGCTGTAGAGGTACGCCGCGATGCAGCGCGCCGACTGGTTGGCGGCGAGCTCGCGCCGGTACTGGTGCTTGCCGACCACGACATTCGAGGCCGACAGGTTGGCGATCACCGTCGCCCCGGCGAGCGCGGCGAAGGTGGAAGGCGGCGCCGGCACCCACAGGTCCTCGCAGATCTCGGCCGCCAGCACCAGCTTGGGCAGCCCGGCGTGGCGGAACAGCAGGTCGGTGCCGAAGGGCGCCTGCTGCCCGGCGAGGCGAATGTCCTTCTGCAGGGCGACGTCGCCGCGGGTGAACTGGCGCAGCTCGTAGAACTCGCGGTAGTTGGGCAGGTAGGTCTTGGGCACCACGCCCAGCAGCCGTCCCTGGCAGATGAGCGCGGCGCAGTTGTACAGCAGGCCGTCCACCTGCACGGGCAGCCCGACGAACGAGGCCACCGGCAGGGTGCGGGTGCGCGCGAGCAGGTCCTTCAGGGCCTGCTCGGCGCCCTCGATCAGCGCCTGCTGGTGGAACAGGTCCTCGCAGCTGTAGGCCGACAGGCCCAGTTCCGGGAACACGCACACCAAGGCCTTCCGCTTCGCCGCCTCCTGCATCAGCGCGGCGGTGGCATCCGCGTTGTGCGCCGGGTCGCCGATGCGCACCGCCGGCGTCGCCACCGCGACGCGGGCGAAGCCGTGGCGGTAGAGGTCCTGGAATTCGCCCGGAGAGGCCATGGGGACAGCATTCTACAGCAGGCCAACTATGGTATCCTATGCCATATGTCCTGGAGCGAACGCCATCTGCGCGCCGACGGCCGGATGATCGAGGCGGGCGTCGACTCGCCCGGGCGCTACCGGCTGCGCTTCGGCCGGCCCGGCGCCTGGCTGGTCAGCTACGAGGACGGCCGGCGCACGGTGAAGGGGCGGCGCCAGCCCTACGCGTTCCGCTCGGTGGAGCAGCTGCGCTACGATTTCGAGAAGGATGTCGAACACGCTCAACGTGAGGATTAGCGCCCAGGCCGACGCGCTGGACCGCTTCGAGGCGGCCTGGCACCTCGCCACCGGGCGCGCCGCGCCGCCGCCGCTGCGCGTGCTGTCGTTTCCGGACCTGCCGGGGCTGCTGAAGGCCTTGAGCCCGGCGCGCTGGGAGATGCTGCAGCGGCTGCGCGCCGAAGGCCCGCTGTCGGTGTTCGCGATGGCGAAGCGCCTCGGGCGCGACTACAAGAACGTGCACACCGACGTGGCGCGGTTCGTGGAATTGGGTCTGGTCGCGAAGGGCGACGACGGCAGGGTGGCGGTGGAATGGGAGGCGGTGCGCATGGAACTGAAGCTGTGATCGCGGTCAACGCCGAACGCTACTGGCAGACGGTGGAGCGCTCCGGCGAGATCGGCGTCGGCCGGCCCGGGGGCCTTGCGCGCGTGGCGCTCTCGGATGCCGACCGGCAGATGCGCGATGAGTTCTCGCGCTGGTGCCGCGAGGCCGGTTGCACGGTCACGGTGGACCGCGTCGGCAACCTGTTCGCCCGCCGCCCGGGCACGGACGATGCGCTGCCGCCGGTGGTCATCGGCAGCCACCTCGACACCCAGGTCAACGGCGGCCGCTACGACGGCATCGTCGGCGTGCTGGCCGGGCTGGAGGTGCTGCGCACGCTGAACGACCGTGGCATCGCCACCCGGCGGCCGATCGAGGTGGTGTCCTGGACCAACGAGGAGGGCGCGCGCTTCTCCCCGCCCATGGTCGCCTCGGGCGCCTTCGCCGGCGCCTATGCCCTGGACTGGGTGCTGGACCGGCGCGACGACGAGGGCAGGCGCCTGGGCGACGAGCTGGCGCGCATCGGCTACGCGGGCGAGGCGCCCGTCGGCGGCCGCCAGCTGGATTCCTATTTCGAGCTGCACATCGAGCAGGGGCCGCTGCTCGACGCGAAGGGCGTGGACGTGGGCGTGGTCACGCACGGCTATACCGCGCACGGCTTCATCGTCGAGGTCGCCGGGGAAACGGCGCACACCGGCCCCTGGCCGATGGACAAGCGCCGCAACGCGCTGGTGGGCGCGGCGATGCTCGCGGTGGCGGTGAACGACATCGGCTGGCAGTACCACGCGAGCGGCGGCAAGGGCACCGCGGCGCGGATCGCGGCTTGGCCCAACCGCCCCGGCATCCTGTCGGACTGGGCGCAGTTCACCGGCGACGTGCGCCACGAGGACCCGGCCGAGGCCGCGGCGATGCTGGCCGCGTTCGAGCGCGCCGTGCCCGAGTGCGCCAGGCGCGCCAACGTGGAGATGAAGATCCTGGAGCGCTGGACCTGGAACGCGGACCTGTTCGACCGCGGCTGCATCGCGCTGGTGCGGGACACGGCGAGAAAGCTGGGCTACCCGTCGCTGGACCTCGCCTCCCAGGCGGGGCACGACGCCTACTTCATCGCGCGCGTGGCGCCCACGGCCATGATCTTCACGCCCTGCACCGACGGCATCACGCACAACAACCGGGAGCATGCGACGCTGGCGCGCACACTGCCCGGGGTGAACGTGCTGGCCAACGCGGTGCTGGAGCGCGCGCAGCGCCCCTGACCCGGGGCTACAGCCAGCCTGCCTTGCGGAAGCGCCAGAACAGCAGGGCGTCCAGCGCCACCATCAGGCCGAGCGCGAACGGGTAGCCGTAGGCCCATTTCAGCTCGGGGATGTGCTCGAAGTTCATGCCGTAGACGCCGGCGATCATGGTGGGCACCGCCACCAGCGCGGCGTAGGCGGCGAAGCGCTTGGCGACCTCGGTCTCGCCGATCTGCAGCATGGCGAGGTTGGTTTGCATCGCGGCGCCCGCGGACTCGCGCAGGGAGTCGATGGACTGGTTCAGGCGCACCAGGTGGTCGTAGACGTCGCGGAAGTACTCGCCCAGCCCCTGGCAGACCTGGGGTACCCGCCCGCCGTAGAGCTTGCTCACCGCCTCCACCAGCGGCGCCGCCGCGTGCTTGAGCGTCATCAGCTTCTGCCGGATGTAGTAGATCGCCTCGATGTTGTCGCGCGAGGACTTGCCCGAGAAGATCTTCTCCTCCAGCGCCTCGAGCTCGGCCTCCACCGCGTCCAGCACCGGGAAGTAGCGGTCCACCACCGCGTCCATGAGCGCGTACAGCACGTAGCCCGAACCATGGCGCAGCAGCTCGGGCTCGCGCTCGCAGCGCGCGCGCACGCCGAGGAAGTCCTGGTTGGTCCGGTTGCGCACCGAGAGCACGAAATTGGGCCCGGTGAAGATGTTCACCTCGCCGGCGTGGATCTCGTCGCCGGCGAGTTCCAGCACGTGCAGCACCGCGAACAGCTCGTCGCCGTACTCCTCCAGCTTCGGGCGCTGGTGGCCGTGGCGCGCGTCCTCCACCGCCAGCTCGTGCAGCCCGAACTGGCGCTGCATCTCCAGCAGGTCCTGGTCGGTGGGGTCGCGCAGCGCCACCCAGACGAAGCAGCCGGGCCTGGCCAGGTAGTCGTGGATCTCGCCCTGGGCGATGTCCGCGAGCTTGCGGCCGTCCTGGTAGGCGACGCAGTTGACGAGCATGCGCGATGATACCCGGGGGCGGCTGGGGGATAATGCCCGCCGTGAGCGACGCGACCCGCGACGAACCCCAGCCAGCCGCCCCGCAGCCCCGCGATCCGGCGAAGACGCGCGACGCCGCCACGGTGGTGCTGCTGCGCGACGCGCCCGGGGGCCTGGAGACCTACCTCGTCAAGCGCAGCCGCACCGTGGACTTCATGGCCGGCGCCCACGTCTTTCCCGGCGGGCGCCTGGACAAGGAGGCCGATTGCTCGGCGGCGGCCTGCGCGCTGCTTGCGGGCGAGGCCGACCTGGCGGCGATGCCGGCGCGCCTGGGCGAGGCGCTCGCGCCCGCCCGCGCCGCGGGCCTGTTCGTTGCCGCGATCCGCGAGACCTTCGAGGAGGCGGGGCTGCTGCTGGGCGAGTTCGCCCCGGGCTGGAACGCCGACGATGCGCGCCGGGCGGCGGGCGAGGGGGCCCTGTTCGCCACGCTGGTGGCGCGGCTGGACGCCGCGGCGCTGGTGCCCTGGGTGCGCTGGGTGACCCCGCCCATCTCGCCCAAGCGCTTCGACGCGCGCTTCTTCCTCGCCCGGGCGCCGCAGGGGCAGGAGCCGAAGGTGGACGGCCGCGAGGCGACCGAAGGCGTCTGGATCAGGCCCGCCGAGGCGCTCCGGCAATGGAGCGAGGGCGCGCTGCAGCTCGCGCCCGCCACCGCGAAGAGCATCGACATGCTGGCGGGCCACGGCAGCGTCGAGGCGGCGCTGGCCGCGGCGGCCGCCCGGACCCCGCCGGTGGTGGAGCCCCGTGTCTGGAACGAGTCCGGGCGCGCCTTCATCTCCCTGCCCGGGGACCCGCGCCACCCGCTGCCGGACGTCCTCGGCGGCACGATCCGCCGCATCCAGCTGGAGGCCGGGCGCTACCGCACGGTGCCGGCGGCATAATTACGCCCTTCGACCCGCTTCCCGCCACCGAACCCCATGCCAGCCGCCACTCCTGCCCTCAGCCAGCGCGCCCAGTCCCTCGGCACCGAGAACGCCTTCGTGGTCCTCGCCGAGGTCAACGACCTTGCGCGCCAGGGCAAGGACATCATCAGCTTCTGCATCGGCCAGCCCGATTTCCCGGCGCCGCTGCACGTGCAGGAAGCGGGCATCAAGGCCATCCGCGAGGGCAAGCACGGCTACACGCCGTCGGCCGGGATCGACCCCTTGCGCGAGGCGGCGGCGAAGTACATGGCCGGGATGCGCGGCGGCCTGCCGATCCGGCCGCAGGACGTGGTGGTGGGCGCCGGCGCCAAGCCCTTCATCGCCTACGCGATCCTCAGCACCACCGACCACGGCGCGGGCGACGAGGTGATCTACCCCAACCCGGGCTTCCCGATCTACGAGTCGCAGATCCTCGCCTGCGGCGCGAAGCCGGTGCCGGTGCAGTTGCGCGAGGAACGCGACTTCGCCTTCGACCCCGCGGAGCTGGAGCGCCTGATCACGCCCAGGACGAAGCTGCTGATCCTCAACACGCCCCACAATCCCACCGGCGGCATTCTGACGCGCAAGGCGCTGGAGGCCATCGCGGCCATCCTGCGCAAGCACCCGCAGGTCTGGATCTACGCCGACGAGATCTACTCGCGGCTGTGCTACGCCGAGCCGTTCTTCTCCATCGCGCAGCTCCCCGGGATGTACGAGCGCACCATCCTGTCGGACGGCGCCTCGAAGACCTGGGCCATGACCGGCTGGCGCATCGGCTTCGCCGCCAACCCGGCGCTGGCGCCGGTGCTGACGCGCTGGATCACCAACACCGATTCCTGCGCCTCGCAGATCTCGCAATGGGCCGCGGTGGAGGCGATCAACGGCCCGCAGGACGCCGCCGAGATGATGAAGAGAAGCTTCCTCGAGCGGCGCGACCTCATCGTCGGGCTGCTCAACCAGGTGCCGGGCGTGACCTGCCGCGTGCCCGGCGGCGCGTTCTACGCCTGGCCCAACGTCACCGAGGCCTGCCGCCTGATCGGCGCCGCGGATTCGGAGGCGTTCAGGAAGCGCCTGCTGCACGAAGCCGGCGTCGCGGTGCTGGCCGACATCCATTTTGGCGCCCGGGTCGCGGGCGACGGGCAGCACGTGCGCTTTTCCTACGCCGCCTCGCGCGAGGCGATCGAGAAGGGCGTGGCGCGCATGGCCGAGTTCATCCGGGCGAACACCAAGAAAGCCGCATGAGCGGCAGATGGCGGCCGAGCGCCACGGTCGCCGCGGTGATCGAGCGCGACGGCAGGTTCCTCTTCGTCGAGGAAATCCAGGATGGCCGGCGCGTCCTCAACCAGCCCGCCGGCCACCTCGACCCCGGCGAGACGCTGCTGCAGGCGGCCGCGCGCGAGGTGCTGGAGGAAACGGCGCACCGCTTCGAGCCCACGGCGCTGGTGGGCATCTACCGCTGGAAGTACGAGCCCGAGGACGTCACCTTCCTGCGCTTTTGCTTCGCCGGCCGCGTCCTCGGCGTGGAGGAAGGGCGCAGGCTCGACAAGGAGATCGTCGACTTGCGCTGGTTGACCCCCGATGAACTGCGCGCGCAGCGCACGATGCACCGCTCGCCGCTGGTCGAGCAGTGCGTGCAGGACTACCTCGCGGGGCGGCGCTTCCCGCTCGAGGTGCTGTCGGGCCGCTTTGGTTAGTTCGCGGCGCGGCGCTGGTCCAGGGCGTTCCTGATCGCCGGCGCGACGAGCGACTGCAGGGCCGAGGTGCCGTGTCCTTGCGCGACCACGCGCGGGCCGACGACGGCTGCAAAGTAGGGCGTGCCGCGCTTGCGCAGCGGGATCCTGCCGTTGGCGCCCGGCTGTGCCAGCCATTTCAGGTCCTCGGGCAGGTCGGCGGCGGCAACCGGGTCGCGGTAGCTCCATTGCCGGACATAGACGAAGCGCGCCTCGGTCAATCCGGCCGCATAGTCGTCCAGGCGCCTGCCGTCCTTGCCCACATGGCCGATGAAGCGCTGGCAGCCGGGGCAGTCGTCCGCGCCGACATAGACCAGGGAAATCGGCGTCGCCTTCGACACCGCAAGTTGTTCCCGGGGCGCGGCCTTCGACAGAGCGGCCTCGCGCAGGGCGGCGAACTCCTCCGCGTCCAGCCGCGTCATGCGGACGAAGTATTTCTTCCCCGTCTTGCTCGTGAAATCGCCCGAGACGCTGGTGTCGGTCGTCTTCACCTCGGCCGCGATCAGCGAACTGGCCGGCGTCACGAAGCTCAGCCGGATGGTGTCCCCGGCAATTTCGGCCTTCCAGTTGGTCACCGGAGTCGGCTTGCCGTCCAGCCAGCCGTAGCGCGCGCTCCGGACCCGGACTTCGCCCCTCTCGGTTCGGGCGCCGTCGATGACGAGGAAGCGGTCGCGCGTCGATTCGCCTACCGAGACGACCCACGCGCCCTCCAGGGCCTCAGCGGCCAGGTCCTGCGCCATGGCGTTTGCCGTCGGGAGCAGCAGGCTGACCAGAAATATCAATGGAATCCGTGGCATAGGCGGCATCGCGCGATCGGCGTCTGGTAAAATTGCGGCACAGCTTACTCTCACCCGGAACCCAGTGGCGCGGATCGTCGTAGGCCTTTCCGGCGGGGTCGATTCCGCCGTCGCCGCGCTGCTCCTGAAGCGCGCGGGGCACGAGGTCGTCGGCCTGTTCATGAAGAACTGGGAGGACGACGACGATGACGAGTATTGCTCGACCCGCCAGGACCTGATCGACGCCGCGGCGGTGGCCGACGTCATCGGCATCGAGCTGGAGGCGGTGAACTTCGCCGCCGAGTACAAGGACCGGGTGTTCGCCGAGTTCCTGCGCGAGTACCGGGCCGGGCGCACGCCCAACCCGGACGTGCTGTGCAATGCCGAGATCAAGTTCAAGGCGTTCCTCGACCACGCCCTGCGCCTGGGCGCGGCGCGCATCGCCACCGGGCACTACGCGCAGGTGCGCGAGGCGGGCGGGCGCTTCGAGCTGCTGCGCGGCGCCGACCCGTCCAAGGACCAGAGCTACTTCCTGCACCGCCTGACGCAGGCCCAACTGGCGCGCACGATGTTACCGATCGGTAACATTCTGAAGCGCGAGGTGCGCCGCATCGCGGCCGAGGCGGGGCTGCCCAACCACGCCAAGAAGGACTCCACCGGCATCTGCTTCATCGGCGAGCGGCCGTTCCGCGAGTTCCTCAACCGCTACCTGCCGAAGGAACCCGGCCCGATCATGACCCCCCAGGGCATGCAGCTGGGCACGCACATCGGCCTCGCCTTCTACACCATCGGGCAGAGGAAGGGCATCGGCATCGGCGGCACGGCGGGATCCGATGGCGAAGCCTGGTACGTGGCGCAGAAGGACTTGCGCGCCAACGCGCTGATCGTGGTGCAGGGGCACGACCACCCGCTGCTGCTGAAGTCCTCGCTGCAGGCCGCCGACGCGAGCTGGATCTCCGGCGAGGCGCCTGCCGCGGGCACCGTGTGCACCGCGAAGACGCGCTACCGGCAGGCGGACTCGGGTTGCACGGTGACGCGTTCCGGGAACGGCGAGCTGGCGGTGGATTTTGCCGAACCGCACTGGGCGGTGACGCCCGGCCAGTCGGTGGTGCTCTACGACGGCGCCGTCTGCCTGGGCGGCGCGGTGATCACGTGAAAAACGTGGTCCGTCCCTGATTCATTTCGGGGCGGTATCGGCGAAGGCCGGGCGCTCCATCAGCTTGTCGTAGAGCTTCGCCAGGTTGGCGTAGCGGCTGCGCCACTCGACGCCGCCGGGCTTGCGGAATTCCACCCAGCCCAGGCATGCGCCCACGGCGATGTCGGCCAGCGAGTAACGGTCGCCGTGGCACCAGGGCCTGTCTCCCAGGTCGGCAGCCATCTGCGCGAGGCTGCGCTCCAGCTTTCCGGTCTGCTTGGCGGCCCAGTCCGCGCTCTGCAGCTTCTTCGGGCGCAGGCCCTCGTAGCGGATCAGAAGACCCGCGTCCAGGGCGCCGTCGGCCAGCGCTTCCCAGCGGCGCACCGCGACGCGGTCGCGGTTGTCGTCCGGGATCAGGCGCGAGATGGGCGAGACGCCGTCGAGGAATTCCACGATGACACGCGAGTCGAACAGCGTCGAGCCGTCGTCGAGCACCAGCGTGGGCACCTTGCCCAGCGGATTGAGGGCGTTGACCGGGTTCTCGGACGGGTTGACGTCCACCGTCTCGAAGTCGCAGTCGATCTTCTTCTCCGCAAGCACGATGCGCACCTTGCGGGTGTAGGGGCTGGGTCCGGAACCGAGGAGTCTCATGGCGGGCGCGGATTATAGCGGCAGGCGCAGCCCGTCGACGCACCGCCGCAGCTCGGGGAGGACAAGTTTTGCGAACCAGGGGTTCTTCCGCATCCACAATCGGTTGCGCGGGCTGGGGTGGGGCAGCGGGAAGTACTCCGGCAGGTATTCCGCGAAGGCGCGGACGGTCTCGGCGAGCGTCCGCTTCCGGCGCCGGCCGAGGTAGTAGGCCTGCGCGTACTGCCCGACCAGCAGCGTCAGCCGGATCCGTGGCAGGGCGCTGCGAAAGCGCGGGTGCCACAGCGGCGCGCATTCCGGGCGCGGCGGCAGGTCGCCGTGCTCGCCGGTGCCGGGGAAGCAGAGTCCGGTGGGAAGGATGGCCACACGGCGCGTGTCGTAGAAGGCGGACCGGGACATGCCGAGCCAGTCGCGCAGGTTGTCGCCAGAGGGGTCGTTCCAGGGAATCCCGGTCAGGTGCACCCGCCGCCCCGGGGCCTGCCCGACGACGAGCAGGCGTGCCTGCGCGCCGACCAGGAACACCGGGCGCGGGCCCAGCGGCAGGTGGGCTTCGCACAGGCGGCAGGCTTTTGCCTCTGAAATCAGCTTCTTGAGCATGCGCCTTTATAATAGGCCCTATGCCTTCGCCGCTCACCGCGCTGTCGCCGCTCGACGGCCGGTACGCCCGGTCCGCCGATCCCCTCAGGCCCTACTTCAGCGAACTCGCGCTGATCCGCTATCGCGTGCGCGTGGAGCTGGCCTGGCTGCGCGCGCTCGCGGCGGAGAAGGCGATCACCGGGATCCGCCCGTTCTCCCGGGCGACGCTGGCGGCGCTGGACCGGCTGGTGGCGGACTTCGGCGAGAAGGACGGCGAGGCGATCAAGGCCATCGAGGCCCGTACCAACCACGACGTCAAGGCGATCGAGTACTGGCTGAAGGCGAGGCTGGCGAAGAACCGGGAGGTGCAGAAGGCCCTCGAGTTCATCCACTTCGCCGCCACCTCGGAGGACATCAACAACCTCGCCTACGCCCTGATGCTGAAGGAGGCGCGCGACGAGGTGATGCTGCCGCGCCTGGAGCGCATCACCGCGACTTTGCGGGAGATGGCGCACCGGCACGCGAAGCAGCCCATGCTGTCGCGCACCCACGGGCAGCCGGCCTCGCCCACCACGCTGGGCAAGGAACTGGCGAACGTGGTCCACCGCCTGCGGCGCGCGCGCGACCGCCTGGCCGCGATCCCGGTCCCGGGCAAGAAGAACGGCGCCACCGGCAACTACCACGCGCACACCGTGGCCTACCCGGCGTTCGACTGGGAGCGGTTCTGCCGCCGCTTCGTCGAGGGCCTGGGGCTGGAGTTCAACCCGTACACCACGCAGATCGAGCCGCACGATTCCTGCGCCGAGCTGTTCGACGCCCTGGCGCGCGCCAACACGATCCTGCTCGACCTCGACCGCGACATCTGGGGCTACATTTCCCTGGGCTACTTCCGGCAGAAGCTGAAGGCGGGCGAGGTCGGTTCCTCCACCATGCCGCACAAGGTGAACCCGATCGACTTCGAGAACTCCGAAGGCAACATCGGGGTCGCGAACGCGCTCCTGCGGCACCTCGCCGAGAAGCTGCCGGTGTCGCGCTGGCAGCGCGACCTGTCGGATTCCACCGCGCTGCGCAACGCCGGCAGCGCCTTCGGCCACACGCTGCTCGCCTGGGCCTCCTGCGAGCGGGGCCTCGCCAAGCTGGCGGCCGACCCGGCGCGCATGGCCGCGGACCTGGAGGCGAACTGGGAAGTGCTCACCGAGGCGGTGCAGCAGGTGATGCGCCGCCACGGCGTGCCCGAGGCCTACGAGAAGCTGAAGGCGCTGTCGCGCGGCAAGCGGCTGGACCGCAGGCAGCTCGCCGCGTTCATCCGCGCGCTGCCGCTGCCGGCGGAGGCGAAGCGGCGCCTGCTCGCCCTCACGCCGGCCACCTACACCGGCCTCGCCGCGTCGCTGGCGAAGCGGATATGACAACCTGATTGGAGGCGCCGGCCGAAAGGCCGGTGCGCCTGATGCTGCACGCTGCCACGATCCTGCTGTCCGCCTTCCTGCTGTTCCTGGTGCAGCCGCTGATCGCGCGCATCATCCTGCCCTGGTTCGGCGGCACCGCGGCGGTGTGGACCACCTGCATGCTGTTCTTCCAGAGCCTGCTGCTGGCGGGCTACGCCTACGCGCACGGCACCAACGCGAAGCTCGCGCCGCGCACCCAGGCGATCCTGCACACCATCCTGCTGGCGGCGGCCGTGGCGACGCTGCCGATCGCGCCGGGCGACGCCTGGAAGCCGGCCGGCGACGAGGAACCGGTGTCGCGCATCCTGCTGCTGCTCGCCGCGGCGGTGGGCCTGCCGTACTTCCTGCTCTCGGCCACCAGCCCGCTGGTGCAGGCCTGGTTCGCGCGCGCGCGGCCGGGCGAGAATCCCTACCGCCTGTTCGCGATCTCCAACTTCGCCTCGCTGGTGGCGCTGGTGGGCTATCCGTTCGTGGTCGAGCCGTGGCTCAGCAACAGCCAGCAGGTGCAGTACTGGTCCTGGCTGTTCGCCGCGTTCGCGGCGCTGTGCGCGGCGCTCGCCTGGGTGAGCGTGCGCCCGGCGCCGGCGAGCGTCGCGGCCCCGGAACCGGCGCCGAAGCCTGCGCGCAGCGACTACGCGCTGTGGCTGGCGCTGTCCGCGGCCGGGTCGGTGCTGCTGCTCGCGGTCACCAACCACATCACGCAGAACGTGGCCGCGATGCCGATGCTGTGGCTGGCCCCGCTCACGCTGTACCTGCTCACCTTCATCCTCGCCTTCGAGGGCGGGCGGCTCTACAAGGTCGAGGTGCTGTGGAGCTTCGTGCTGGTGTGGCTGGCGGGCATGGGCTGGATCCTGGCCGACCCCGACCACCAGTTCGACCTCGCGCTGCAGCTCGGCATGTGGCTCTCGGGCCTGTTCGTGGCCTGCCTGTTCTGCCACGGCGAGCTGTACCGTTCGCGCCCGCACGAGCGCCATCTCACCGCGTTCTACCTCGTGATCTCGGCCGGCGGCGCGCTGGGCGGCCTGCTGGTGGCGGTGGTGGCGCCGCTGGCGTTCAACGCGTACCACGAGCTGGGACTGGCGCTGATCGCGGTGGCGCTGCTCGCGGCGGTGCGCTTCGCGCCGCTCAATCCCTATGCGCGCTACGGCAGCCTGGCGGTCCTGCTGGCGGTCAGCGGCGCCGCGGCCTTCGACGCGCTGCGCTACCAGCGGGACGTCACGGTGTCGGCGCGGAACTTCTACGGCGTGCTGCGGGTGAAGGAGTACGGCGAGCCGGGCACGCCGGGCCACCTCAAGCGGCTGCTGCACGGCGTCATCATGCACGGCGAGCAGCACCTGCACGTGTCGCGGCGCACGGAGCTGACCACCTACTACCAGCCGAGCTCGGGCATCGGCCTCGCGCTCGAGGCGCGCCGGGAGCGGCCCGCGATCCGCGTCGGCCTGATCGGCTTGGGCACCGGCACGCTGGCGGCCTGGGGGCGCCAGGGCGACCTCTACCGCTTCTACGAGATCAACCCGGACGTGATCGCGGTGGCGCAGCGGGAGTTCACCTACCTTGGCGACAGCGCGGCGACGATCGAGCTCGCGCTGGGCGACGCGCGCCTGAACCTGGAGCGCGAGCCGCCGCAGAACCTGGACGTGCTGGCGGTGGATGCCTTCTCCAGCGACGCCATCCCGGTGCACCTGATCACCCGGGAGGCGCTCGCCACCTACCTGCGCCACATGAAGCCGGACGGCATCGTCGCCTTCCACGTCTCCAACCGGTTCCTGGACCTGGTGCCGGTGGTGGGGCGGATCGCGAAGGAGAACGGCGCCCACGCGGTGGTGGTGTACGACGAGGGCGGCGGCGAGGACAAGACCACCAGCGACTGGGTCCTGGTGTCGCGCGACCCGAAGGCGCTGGCGGCGCCGCAGATCCAGGCCGGCAAGCCGGTGGCGCCGGAAGAGCGCCCCGCGTGGCGCACCTGGACCGACGACTACTCCAACCTGGTGCAGATCCTCAAGTAGGGCAGCCGCTAGACGACCGCGCCGTCGTTCTCGTCGCGGATGCTCTTCTTGGGGCGCACGACGAACTGGCTGCGGTCCACGCCCAGCCACATCACCAGCGGGCTGGCCACCAGCACCGAGGAGTAGATGCCGAACAGGATGCCGATGGTGAGTGCGAGCGCGAAGTAGTGCAGCGCCGGGCCGCCGAAGATCAGCATGGTGGTGACCATGATCTGCGTCGAGCCGTGCGTGATGATGGTGCGCGAGATGGTGCCGGTGATGGCGGCGTCGATCACCTCGGGGATGGTCGCCTTCCGCATCTTGCGCAGCATCTCCCGGACGCGGTCGAACACCACCACCGATTCGTTCACCGAGTAGCCCAGCACCGCCAGCACCGCGGCCAGCACCGGCAGCGAGAACTCCCACTGGAAGAAGGCGAAGAAGCCGAGGATGATCACCACGTCGTGCAGGTTGGCGATGATCGCGGCGAGGCCGAAGCGCCACTCGAAGCGGAACCAGAGGTAGACCACGATGCCGACCGCGGTCACCAGCAGCGCGAGGGCGCCGTACTCGGCCAGTTCCCGGCCGACCTGGGGGCCGACGAACTCGATGCGGCGGATCTCGGCGCTCGCGTCCACGCCCTGCAGCAGCGCCTTCACCTGCTGCGAGAGCTCGGCGGTCGGCCGGTCCTTGTCCACCGGCATGCGCAGCAGGACGTCGCGCGAGGAGCCGAAGTTCTGCGCCTCGACCTTGAGGCCTGCCTTCTCCAGCGTGTCGCGGATCCGCTCGACGTTGGCCGGTTCCCTGAAGTTCGCCTCGATCAGGGTGCCGCCGGTGAACTCGATCGAGAAGTGCAGCCCCTTGGTGGCGAGGAAGAACACCGCGGCGAGGAAGGTGAGCACCGAGATGATGTTGAACACGAGCGCATACCGCATGAACGGTATGGTCTTGCGGATCTTGAAGAACTCCATGGCGCGCCCTCAGCTCACTTCCACGCGGTGTCGCCGATGGCGAGCTTCGGCGCCTTGCGGCGGTGGCCGTAGATCAGGTTGACGATGGCGCGCGACACCACCACCGAGGAGAAGATCGAGGTCAGGATGCCCAGGCAGTGGACCACGGCGAAGCCGCGCACCGGCCCGGAGCCGAAGATGAGCAGCGCGAGGCCCGCGATCATGGTGGTGATGTTGGAGTCGAGGATCGTGCCCCAGGCGCGCTCGTAGCCGGCCGCGATCGCCGCCTGCGGCGACTGGCCGCTGCGCACCTCCTCGCGGATGCGCTCGTTGATCAGCACGTTGGCGTCGATCGCCATGCCGAGCGTGAGCGCGATGGCCGCGATGCCGGGCAGGGTGAGGGTGGCCTGCAGCATGGACAGCAGGGCGACCAGCAGCAGCACGTTGACCCCGAGCGCGATGGAGGACACCACCCCGAACAGGACGTAGTACGCGCTCATGAACACCACGATCGCGATGAAGCCCCATTTCGTCGCGTTGAACCCCTTCTCGATGTTCTCCTTGCCCAGCGACGGGCCGACGGTGCGCTCCTCGACGATCTCCATCGGCGCCGCCAAGGACCCGGCGCGGATCAGCAGCGACAGGTCGTTGGTCTCGGCCGGGGTGAACATGCCGGTGATCTGGAAGCGGCTGCCGAACTCGCCCTGGATGGTGGCCACCGACACCGCCTCGCCCTTGCCCTTCTCGAACAGGATGATGGCCATCAGCTTCTTCAGGTTCTCGCGCGTCATCTGGCGCATGATCCGGCCGCCGGCCTCGTTCAGCTCCACCGCCACCGCCGGGCGCTGGTCCTGGTCGAAGGTGGCCTGGGCGCCGACGAACTGGTCGCCGGTGACCACCACCTGCTTCTTCGTCGGCACGTTGCTGATGGTGCCGTCGCGCTTGCGTTCCGGGAACACGTCGACGTTGAAGGTGCTGCCGCTGCGCATCGCCTCCTCGTCCACCATGCGGACCTCGAGGGTCGCGGTGCGGCCGAGGATCTCCTTGGCGCGGGTGGTGTCCTGCACCCCGGGCAGCTGCACCACGATGCGGTCGGCGCCCTGCTGCTGGATCACCGGCTCGGCCACGCCCAGCTGGTTGACGCGGCGGTTGAGCGTGGTGATGTTCTGCTGGATCGCCAGCTCCTGCTCCTTCTTCTGCGCCTCGGGGCGCATCGCGCCCACCAGCAGCAGGTCCTGGCCGTCGTCGCGGTCGGTGAGCACCAGGTCGGGCAGGCGGGCGGCGATCTCGGCGCGCGCCTTGGCGCGCGTGTCGGCCTCCCGGAAGCGCACCCGCAGCGACTGGCCGTCGCGGGCCACCCCGGCATGGCGCAGGTTCTTCTCGCGCAGCAGGCCGCGGATCTCGCCGCCGTAGGCGTCCAGGCGCTTGGTGAGCGCGGCCTGCATGTCCACCTGCAGCAGGAAGTGCACCCCGCCGCGCAGGTCCAGGCCCAGGTACATCGGCAGGGCGTTGATCGCGGTGAGCCAGGAGGGCGAGGCCGAGAGCAGGTTGAGCGCGACCACGTAGGCCTTGTCCTGCGGGTCCGGGTTGAGCGCGCGCTCGACGACGTCGCGCGCCTTCAGCTGCACGTCGGTGTCGGCGAACCGCAGCCGCACGCCGCTCGCGTCCAGGATCATCCCGGTGGGCGGGGCTCCCGCCGCCTTGAGCGCCGGCTCGAGGCGCGCCACCAGCGCCTCGTCGACCTTGACGGTGGCGCGCCCGGCGGAAACCTGCACCGCGGGGGATTCGCCGAAGAAGTTCGGCACCGTGTAGACGAACGCGACCAGCACGCAGAGCGCGATCAGCGCGTACTTCCAGACCGGATAGCGGTTCAAGGCGGGGGGCGCGGACCTACTGCAGGCTCTTGATGGTGCCCTTGGGCAGGGGCAGCTGCACCGCGGCGCGCTGCACCACGATCTCGGTCTCCGGCGCGACCTCCACCGTGACGTAGCTCTCGGCCACCTTGGTGATCTTGCCGACCACGCCGCCGGCGGTGACCACCTCGTCGCCCTTCTGCAGGGCGTCCACCATGGCCTTGTGCTCCTTCTGGCGCTTCATCTGGGGCCGGATCATCAGGAACCAGAGCAGCACGAACATCAGGATGATCGGCAGGAAGCCGAGCAACCCGGCATCGCCGCCGGCGCCGCCGGCGGCTTGGGCATACGCGGAACTGATGGGCACGTGAACTCCTGGAAGGTCCCGGAAAGGCCTGAAAAAACGGCGAATTATACGCTAGGACGCGTCCGGCCCGGCTTCGTTCCCCGCCTCGAATCCGGCCTGCAATGCGCCCCGGCGGCGGCCCTCCAGCAGGCGCGCCGCAGTCGCGGCCAGGGTGCCGGCCTCGATCGCGCCGCGCAGCTCGCGCATCAGCTCCAGGTAGTAGTGCAGGTTGTGGATGGTGTTCAGGCGCGCGCCGAGGATCTCGTTCGCCTTCTGCAGGTGGTACAGGTAGGCACGGCTGAAGTTGGCGCAGGCGTAGCAGCCGCAGGCCTCGTCCAGCGGCCGCGGGTCGTCGCGCCAGCGGGCGTTGCGGATCTTGACGTCGCCCGAGCGCGTGAACAGCCAGCCGTTGCGCGCGTTGCGGGTCGGCAGCACGCAATCGAACATGTCCATGCCGGCCTGCACCGCCTCGACCAGGTCCTCCGGGGTGCCCATGCCCATCAGGTAGCGCGGCCGGTCGGGGGGCAGGGCGGGCGCGCAATGCGCGAGGATGCGCGAGCGTTCCGCCGCCGGCTCGCCCACGGCCAGGCCGCCGATGGCATAGCCGTCGAAGCCGATCTCCGCCAGCCGGGCCAGCGACTCGTCGCGCAGGCCGGGATAGACGCTGCCCTGCACGATGCCGAACAGCGCGTTCGGGTTCCCCTCATGGGCGCGCTTGGAGCGCGCCGCCCAGCGCATGCTGAGTTCCATGGACTGGCGCGCCTGGGCCTCGGTGGCCGGGTAGGGCGTGCATTCGTCGAACGCCATGACGACGTCGGAATCGAGCGCGCGCTGGATGCGCATGGATTCCTCGGGCGTGAGCAGCAGCTTGTCGCCGTTGATGGGCGAGGCGAAGGTGGCGCCCTCCTCCGAGATCCTGCGCATCGCGCCCAGGCTGAAGACCTGGAAGCCGCCCGAATCGGTCAGGATCGGCCCCTTCCAGCCCATGAAGCGGTGCAGCCCGCCGTGCTTCCCGATCACCTCGGTGCCGGGGCGCAGCCAGAGGTGGAAGGTGTTGCCGAGCACGATCTGCGCGCCCAGCCCCTCCAGTTCCAGCGGCGACATCGCCTTCACGGTGCCGTAGGTCCCCACGGGCATGAAGGCGGGCGTGTCCACCGCGCCGTGCGCGAGTTCCAGGCGGCCGCGGCGGGCGGCGCCGTCGCGGTGGCTGACGCTGAACTTCATCCGGCCTGCGTCATGGCGCGCGCTCGATCAGCATGGCGTCGCCGTAGGAGAAGAAGCGGTAGCGCTGGGCGATCGCATGGGCGTAGGCGCGGCGGATGTTCTCCGTGCCGGCGAACGCGGACACCAGCATGAGCAGGGTGGACCTGGGCAGGTGGAAGTTGGTCAGCAGCCTGCGCACGACGCGGAACCGGAAGCCGGGCGTGATGAACAGGTCGGTGTCGCCGGCGCGGCGTCCGGTCAGGGCGGCGGCCTCGAGCGCGCGCAGCGAGGTGGTGCCCACCGCGAGCACGCGCCGGCCCGCCATCGCGGCCAGCGTGGACTCGGGCACTTCGTAGCGCTCGCTGTGCATGCGATGCTCCTCGACGACGTCGCCGCGCACCGGCTGGAACGTCCCGGCGCCGACATGCAGGGTAACCCGGGCGATGCCGGCGCCGCGCGCGGCGATCCGCTCCAGCATCGGCTGGTCGAAATGCAGGCCGGCGGTGGGCGCCGCCACCGCGCCGGGCTTGTCGGCGTACACGGTCTGGTAGCGCGCCTCGTCCTCCGCGCCGGGCGCATGGCGGATGTAGGGCGGCAACGGCACCTCGCCGCAGCGCTCCAGCACCGCGGCCACCTCCTCGTCGAAGCGCAGGCGGTAGAGGTCGCCTTCGCGGCCGAGCACCTCGGCGAGGGCGCCGTCGCCCAGCGTCAGGCGGTAGCCCGGGTGCAGCGAATGGCCGGTGCGCGCGAGCGCCAGCGCCTCATGCGCGCCCTCGATGCGCTCGACGAACACTTCCACCCGGCCGCCGGTGGCCTTGCGGCCGTGCAGGCGCGCCTTGATCACACGGGTGTCGTTCAGGACCAGCAGGTCCTCGGGGCCGACCAGCCCGGGCAATTCGGAGAACTGGAGGTCCTTCAGCACCCCGCTGGCCGCATCGAGATGGAGCAGGCGGCTCGCGCCGCGCTCGGGCGGGGGTTGCTGCGCGACGAGGTCCGGAGGCAGTTCGTAGTCGAAGTCCGAGACGAGCATGGGAGGCGCGCATTATAGAATCGCCCCCTGTCCTGATCGCCCGCTGCCGGAATGGCGGAATTGGTAGACGCAGCGGACTCAAAATCCGCCGCCCCTAAAGCGTGTGGGTTCGAGTCCCACTTCCGGCACCAGATTGCTCCGGTTGTCCTGCCGCAGGGGCCCGGCGCCGCTGTCGTGGAATTGCGAAACGAGATCGGTCAACGAATGTCACGCCATCGGGGTATTGCGCTGGACAGGGTACCCTGCCGGGCGTAGTCTTTTTCGCGCCGGTTCCCTCCAGGAGAGCATGAATGGCCAAGGCGCAGTTGCACCTGCTGCCCGCCTCGCGCAACACCATCATGGTGGTGGACGACCAGTCCACCGGCCGCGCCATTCTCGAGCAGGTGGTGAAGAGCCTCGACGACCGCGTGGTGGTGGAGGGATTCGCCCGACCGGTGGACGCGGTGGTCTGGGCCGCGCGCCACATCGCCGACCTGGTGCTGGTGGACTACATGATGCCGGACATGGACGGCATCGAGCTGGTGGGCCGGCTGCGTTCGCTGCCGGGCTACGAGCACGTGCCGATCGTGATGATCACCGCGCAGGACGACAAGGCGGTGCGCTACGCCGCGCTCGATGCCGGCATCACCGACTTCCTCACCAAGCCGGTGGACGCGCGCGAATGCCTGGCGCGCTGCCGCAACCTGCTCACGCTGCGCCGCCAGCAGCTGGCGCTGGACGACAAGCGCCGCCTGCTGGAGGGGATGGTGGACGAGGCCACGCGCGAGATCCGCGAGCGCGAGAAGGAGACGCTGCTGCGCCTGGCGCGCGCCGGCGAGTTCCGCGACGAGGAGACCGGCTACCACCTGATCCGCATGGCGCGCTACTCGCGCCTGATCGCCAACGCCATCGGCCTGGAGCGCGACGAGGCCGAGACCATCGAGCTGGCCGCGCCGCTGCACGACATCGGCAAGATCGGCATCCCGGACGGCATCCTGCTCAAGCCCGGGCGCCTGGACGCGCCGGAGTGGGACGTGATGCAGCGCCATCCGGTGATCGGCCACGAGATCCTCAAGGGCAGCGCCTCCAAGTACGTGCGCATGGGGGCGCTGATCGCGCTCGGCCACCACGAGCGCTACGACGGCAAGGGCTACCCGAACGGGCTGGAGGGCGACCATGTGCCGCTGTGCGCGCGCATCGTCTCGGTGGCCGACGTCTACGACGCGCTCACCTCCAGGCGGCCGTACAAGAAGGCCTGGAAGCCCGACGAGGCCTTCGAGTACCTGCGCGCGCAGCGCGCCAAGCACTTCGACCCGCGCCTGGTGGACGCCTTCCTCGGCATGAAGGAGAAGGTGGTGGAGGTCCAGCGCGACTTCCAGGACGCCGCCAGCGAGATGGGAGGGGGCGGGTGATGGCGCCGCGCGGCATGGTCGCATGGCTGCGGGCGCGCCTCGCCTCGCGCCCGGACACCGAGCACGAGCAGGCGATCGTGCGCCTGGTGGTGGGGCTGCTGATCGGCCTGTACCTGTCGACGGGGGCGGCCGGACCCGAGGGCGGAACCCTGGTCTGGGCAACGCTCGGATTCCTCGGCTTCGGGATCGCGATCGTGGCGCACATCCTGGCCTCTCCCGGCGTCTCACACCTGCGGCGCGTGTCCGGCATCGTGGTGGACGTCGCGATGCTGAGCTGGGTCATGCGCAGCTTCGGCGAGGACGCGGCGCCGCTGTTCCTGGTCTATGTCTGGGTCACGCTGGCGAACGGCTTCCGCTTCGGCGCCAACTATCTGGTGCTGAGCCTGGGCCTGAGCGCCGCCGGCTTCGCCGTGGTGGTCTGGACGAACCCGTTCTGGCAGTCGCACCAGGGGCTGGGCGGCGGCCTGCTGCTCGGCCTGCTGGTGCTCAGCCTCTACGTGCGCTCGCTGGTGCGCAAGCTCTTCAGTGCGCTGGAGCGCGCCGAGGTCGCGAACCAGGCCAAGCGGCGCTTCATCTCGGTGGTCAGCCACGAACTGCGCACGCCGCTCAACGCGATCCTGGGCATGGCCGACCTGCTGCGCGACACGCCGCTGTCGCGCGAGCAGGCCGACATGCTGCAGACCCTGCGCGGGTCCTCGCGCGTGATGCTGGGCCTGGTGGAGGAGGTGCTCGACTTCTCCAAGATCGAGGCCGGCAAGCTGGCGCTCGAGAAGACCGACTTCGACCTGCACGCGCTGGTCAACAGCACCTGCCGCATCCTCTCGGCGCAGGCGGCGGCAAAGAACGTGGAGTTCGTGGTCTCGATCATGCCGGAGGTGCCCCCGGCGCTGCGCGGCGACCCCCATCACCTGCGCCAGGTGCTGATCAACCTGGCGGGCAACGCGGTCAAGTTCACCGAGCAGGGCAGCGTCACCGTGCACGTGAGCGCGCAGTCCGAGACCGACACCGGCGTGGTGCTGAAGTTCTCCGTGCGCGACACCGGCATCGGCATCCCGCCGGAGTCGCAGCACCGCATCTTCGAGAGCTTCACGCAGGCCGACCAGACCACCACCCGGCGCTTCGGCGGCACCGGCCTGGGGACCACCATCGCCAAGCAACTGGTGGCGCTGATGAACGGCCGCATCGGCCTCGAGAGCGCGGTCGGCCTGGGCAGCACCTTCTGGTTCGAGGTCGCCCTCGACAAGCAGCCCGAGCGCGCCGGGGCCGGCGCCGGCGAGCTCGCAGGGGCGCGCGTGCTGCTGGTCGGCTTCCCGCCGGCGCAGCGCGAGGCGCTGGAGCAGGCGCTCGCCGGCTGGGGCGCCTCGCCCGTGGCGGTGGCCGACGTCGAGGAGGGCGTGACGCGGCTGGTCTCGGAGATCAGCCTGGCGCAGCCCTACCACAGCGCCATCCTCTACACGACCGAGAAGGACCTCCGGCGCGCGCAGCGCTTCCGGCGCTCGGCGCCGGAGCCGGTGCCGGCGCTGGTGCTGGCGGTGGAGCGCTCGGGCGACGTGAAGCGGGTCGCGGCGCTGGCGGCGGGATTCGGCTCGGTGCTGGAACTGCCGTTCGACAAGCGGCAGCTGTTCAACGTGCTGCACTCGGTCAGCGCCGGCGAGGAGCCGCGCGAGGGCGTGGTCAGGCTGCAGGACTACGCCCGCCGCACGCCCGGCGCGCGCGGGCTGCGCGTGCTGCTGGCCGACGACAACCCGACCAACCGCGAGGTGCTCGGGCGCATCCTGGAGCGCGGCGGCCACACGCCGACGCTGGTGGCCGACGGCGAGCGCGCGCTGGACGCGCTCGAGGGGGCCGCCTACGACATCGCGATCATCGACCGCAACATGCCGGGCATGGGCGGCATCGAGACCATTCAGGCCATCCGCATGACCGGCGACGCCGGCCGGGGCCGCCTGCCCGTGATCCTGCTCTCGGCGGACGTGACGCCGGAGGCGAAGCGCGAGTCCCTGGAGGCGGGCGCGGACCTGTTCCTGGGCAAGCCGGTGGAGGCCGCGCGCCTGCTCGCCGAGATCCAGGGCCTGTGCTCGGGCAAGCCCGCCGAGGGGTCGCGGGTCACGCTGATGGAGCGCCCGCGGCCGGCGCAGGCGGCGCACCCGGACGCGCCCGAGGTGGTGAACGCCGAGACGCTGCGCGACCTGGAGGAACTGGGCTCGTCGCCCGCGTTCATGGACAAGCTGATCGGCGTCTTCACCGCGGACAACGTCACGCTGCTGGGCAAGATCGAATCGTCCCTGGGCGCGCGCAACGTGCCGGAGTTCCGCAGCCACCTGCACGCGATGAAGGGCTCGGCCGCGAGCATGGGCGCCGAGCGCCTCACGATCCTGTGCCGCGACATCGGCCGCCTGTCGGACGCGGAGATCAAGCTGCAGATCGCGCCGCTGCTCAATTCGCTGCGGGAGGAGCTCGCCCAGACGCGCGAGGCGCTGGAGCGCTACCTGCAGGAACGGCAGAAGTCGGCCGGCTAGGCGCGCCCCGGATCACGCTAGAATCCGGCGCGCGCGGCGCGTGCCGCGCCGGCCAGGAAACCCGATCCGGAGTCCAGAAGCATGTCCTTCTTCGTCACGCTCGTCGAACACACCGACGCCCACCGGCGCGAGCTGGAGGCGGTGCCCAAGGTGCATGCGATGATCCACCACGGCCTCACGGCCGACGAATACCGCGCCTTCCTGCACGACCTGTACCACGTGGTGTGGCATTTCTGCCCGGTGATGGCCGCGGCGGCGGCGCGCTGCGACGACCGCTTCCAGCAGGTGCGCTACGAGCTGTACGACCGCATCCAGGAGGAGAAGGGCCATGAAGGCTGGGTGCTGGAGGACATCGGCGCGGTCGGCGGCGACGTCGAGGCCGCGCGCGCGCAGCCGCCCAGCGCGCCGGTGCAGGCGATGATCGCGTACAACTACTACAGCGCCGAGCGCGTCCATCCCTGCGCGGTGCTGGGCATGCTCTACATGCTGGAGGTGGTGTCCTCGGTCTACGGCGGCCGGGTGTCGGACGCGATCGCCCGCGCCATGGGGCGCGAGGTCGCCGCCGGCGGCTTCAGGTTCCTCTCCTCGCACGCCTCGATGGACGTGGACCACATGGCGAGCCTGAACCGGCTGGTGAAGACCATCGCCGACCCGGCCGCGCAGCAGTCCATCATCCAGTCGGCGCGGGTCAACTTCAACCAGTTCGCCGCCATGTTCGGCGAGGGCGGGTTCGTCTCGCACCTCCAGCGCTAGGACGCTGCCGCGCGATCAGGCCGCCGCCGGTTCCAGCCTTCCCGCCCGGCAACGCGGCGTCTCGACGCGCAACCGGCGGCGCAGCGAATCGAGGTCTTCCGCCCAGATCGCCTCCCACTCCACGGCGAGCAGCGAGCAGGCCGCGCGCCCGGTCCGGTACCCTTCGCAGAATGCGTTGACGTGGCTTTCGAGCTCGCCGAAGCGCCCGCGCAGCAGGCTCTTCAGGACCGCGCCTGCCAGGATCAGGGCCGACTGGCCGTTGGTGAACTGCGCGAAGTAGAAGCCCTGCAGGCCGACTTCGCCGAACTCGTCGGTGTCGAATCCGGCCAGCACGTGCCAGATGTCATGCGTCTGCCTCAGCCGCAGGCGGAGGAAGTGCATGCGGTGGCGCGGCGTCACGTCGTCGAAGAAGTCGGGCCGGAAGCCCCGGGCGTGCATGTGGCGGGCGTAGGCGCCGCCCAGGGTCGATGCCGGCAGCTGCAGCAGCCGGTCGACGTCGTACCGTTCGGCGCGGAACCGCCGCTGCCAGAGCGCTTCGAGCTCGGGATTGGCGAAGGGGTCCGTCATGTCTCCGGCGGTGCGCGCATGCTCGGCGATGTTGTCCTGGCTGTCGCCCATCATGAAGACGTACTTCACCTGGTCCGGCCGGCGGCCGAGCATGAACGTCGCATAGAGCGAGCGCAGGTTGTTGCGGCGATTCTCCCGCCGGCGCTGCTCGGCCGTGATCCGCGCCTGCGCGGCCGCGGCGTCCTGCGCCGGGAGCGCCGCGCCGTAGGCCGGCGAGAACTGCGTCCGGGTGGAGAACAGGCCGCTCAGTGGTTGCTTGAGAAGGTTCATGTGTCTCTCCTTGGGGCGGGCGTCAGCTGGCGCAGGCGAGCGCTGCGTCGGTGATGGAAGGGACGTCCCCGAACTCCGTGCGGCGCATCTGCGCGCGCACCAGCCGGCCCATCATCTTCAGGTTCCGGTCATCGAGGCGGAGCGCGGCATCGACCCAGACCTCGCCGATGGCGTCGAGCTCCTGGCGGGTCACCGGGTTCATGAGGTTGCGCGCGCGATGCACCGCGGCGATGCCGTTCGCCCTCCCGGCGCAGCGGCGCTGCCATTGGCGCACCGCCTGCTCGCCCTCGCCGTCCCGCGCCAGCACGTCCACCACGCCGGCCTCGTGGAGTTCCGCTGCCGACAGCATGCGGCCGGAAAGGATCATCTGCTCCGCGAGGCGCCGGCCGACCCTGCGCGCGAGCAGGCTGTAGGCGCCCATTCCGGGAAACAGGTTGAACAGGATCTCCGGGAGGCCGAACTGGGCGCTCTCCTCGGCGACGATCACGTCCGAGGACAGCGCGCATTCGAACCCGCCGCCCAGGGCGTCACCCTGGACCAGGGAGATCGTGGTCATTCCCGGGGCGCCGTAGTTGCCGATGCGGGCGTGCATGTTGTCGATGCACAGGCGCGCGTAGTGCGCCAGCGCGTCACGGTCGCGCGACTTGATGAGCAGCACGAACAACGCCAGGTCGCCTCCCAGATTGAAGATGCGGGGCGCCCGCGATCCGCAGACGTAGTAGTTGACCGGCCGCAGCTCGCCCTCGAACTCGATGGCGCCGCGGTTCTGCGCCAGCAGCTGGTCGTGCTCGCGGATGTCCTTCAGCAGGCCGAGGCTGAAGCAGGCGGTGCCCTTCGGGTTGAAGTAGCCCCAGATGGTCCCGGTGGCCGGCTCGAACTCGGTCTGGTACTGCGAGCGCATCCTGCCGTACGGGGCGCGAAGCCCGGCGGCGTCGTTCATGTTGCTCATGGCGTTTCTCCCAAGAAATCCCCCTTTCGGGGGCGTTACGATCCCAGGCGCTGGGTCCTAGCCCCGCGCCTCCCGGGGCCATTAAACGCCGCTTGCACGACTCGGGCAATTACAATCTCTTTCGTTCGCAGAATGGAATCGCTGGCGGCAGGGCATCTTCCCCGGGGGGAATTGGACGAAATGATCAACACCAGCTACGCCAGGCGAGGCATCGCGGTCGCCTCGCATTCCCTCGCGTCGCAGTCGGCTCTGGCCGTCCTGCGCGAGGGGGGCAACGCGCTAGAGGCGATGGTCGCGGCGGCCTCGACCATCGCCGTTGTTTATCCGCACATGACCGGCATCGGCGGCGATGCGTTCTGGCTGATTTCGGCTCCGGACGCATCGCCGGCCGCGATCGATGCCTGCGGCCCGGCGGCGCGCGCGGCGACCGTGGAATCCTATCGAAATCGAGGATTGGACAGCATTCCAGCACGTGGCTCGCTCGCCGCGAACACCGTCGCCGGAACCGTCGGCGGCTGGGCGCTCGCGCTCGAGTTCAGCCGCGCACGATGGGGAGGCAGGCTGCCGCTCGCGCGCCTGCTGGAGGATTCGATCCACTACGCCGAGGCCGGGGTGCCGGCGACCGCGAGCCAGGAGGCGAACACGCGCGCCAAGCGCGCGGAACTGGAGCCGGTTCCCGGATTCGCGGCGCGCTTCATGCCCGGCGGCGAGCCGCCGCGGCGAGGCGCGATGTTCCGGCAGGCGGGGATGGCCGCGACGCTGCGCCAGCTCGCGCGCGCGGGCCTTGACGATTTCTATCGCGGCGAGCTGGCGCGCGCGATGGCAGGGGACCTCGCCGCTCTGGGCAGCCCGCTCGCGCTCGCGGACCTCGAAGGCTACGCGGCGCGCGAGGTGCGACCGCTCGAGCTCGCCCATGCCTCGGGAATGCTCTACAACATGACCCCGCCCACGCAGGGCGCGGTGTCGCTCGCCATCCTGGGCATCGTCGAGCGACTGGGCCTTGCGCGCCTGGAGCCAGACAGCGCCGACCACGTGCACGCGGTGGTGGAGGCGACCAAGGCGGCGTTTCTCCACATCCGCGACCCGCATCTCACCGACCCGGCGGACATGACCGTGCGGCCGCAGGACCTGCTGGAGGGCAAGCGCCTGGACGCGCTGGCGGCGCAGATCGACATGAAGCGCGCGCGGCCCTGGCCTGGCGGCTCGAAGCCCGGCGGCACCATCTGGATGGGCGTGATCGACGGCGCCGGACGCGCCGTGAGCTTCATCCAGAGCATCTACCACGAGTTCGGCTCGGGCGTGGTACTGCCGGGGACCCAGGTCAACTGGCAGAACCGCGGCTGCAGCTTCTCGCTCGATGCGTCGCGCATCAACCGCCTGCGGCCCGGGAAGAAGCCGTTCCACACGCTCAACCCGGCGCTGGCGCGCCTTGCGGACGGTCGCGTGATGGTCTACGGCACCATGGGCGGCGACGGCCAGCCGCAGACTCAGGCGGCGGTGTTCACGCGCCACGTCGTGCACGGCCAGCCGTTGCAGCAGGCGGTGTCCGCGCCGCGCTGGCTGCTGGGCCGCACCTGGGGCTCGGCCTCCGAGACGCTCAAGCTGGAGTCGCGCTTCGCGCCCGCGGTCGCAGAGGAACTGCGCCGCCGCGGCCACGACCTGGAGACGGTGGGCGCCTACGACGAGGTCATGGGGCACGCCGGCGCGCTGGTGCGCCATCCGGACGGCGCGCTGGAGGGCGCGGCCGATCCGCGCGGCGACGGCTGCGTCGCGGGATACTGAACTCCGCCGCGCGCGTGGAATACTCCAGGCGCCCCGCGGCCGCGGGTATGGAAGAAACGGGGAACATGCGGTAAAGTTTTCCCGTCGTTGACCGCAGCGCGTTCCGAGGGGGCAGCATGTACGCGATCGTCTACAAATCCGACGGTTTCCCGATTTGCCAGCAGGTCGCGGGAGTGAGCCCGGACCCCGTCGTCACCTGGAATACGGAAGCCGCGGCGAAGGCCTTCATCACCTCCAAGGGCGGTGAAGCCGACTTCCAGGCGGTGCAGCTGACCGACGAGGCGATGGACAAGATCGCGCAGGCCATGGGCTGCCCGGTCGAGTCGATGATGTTCGAGCCGTATCCCACGTAGCCCACCCAGCCCGCCTAGCCCAGGCTGAAGAACTCCCGGCGGCTCTTCATGCCGCGGATGCGCGCGATCAGCAGCTCGAGATCGGCCTCCCGGCTCACGAAGTCCAGGTTCTCCGAGTTCACGATCAGCACCGGCGCCGCGCTGTAGTGGTAGAAGAAGCGCGCGTAGCCCTCGGCGAGCAGCGCCAGGTATTCCTCGCTGATGCCGCGCTCCCAGGGAGAGGCCCGGCGCCGGACGCGCTCGACCAGAGTGCGCGGCTCGGCCTGCAGGTACACCACCAGGTCGGGCGCCGGCGCCTGCGGCCGAAGCGCGTCGTAGATGTGCTGGTACAGCGCCAGTTCGTCGGCCGACAGGGTGATGCGCGCGAACAGCGGGTCCTTCTCGATCAGGAAATCGGCCACCACCGGGCGGCCGAAGATGTCCGGCTGCGCCAGCGGCTCCAGCTGCCGCGCGCGCTGGAACAGGAAGAACAGCTGCGTCGGCAGCGCGTGGCGCGCCATGTCGCGGTAGAAGCGCTCGAGGAACGGGTTCTCGCCCGGCTGCTCGAGCAGCAGGTCGGCGCCGAAGCGCTCGGCCAGGCGCCGCGCCAGGCTGGTCTTGCCGGCGCCGATCGGCCCTTCAACCGCAAGGTAGCGGAAGCTCGCCACCGGTTCAGCCGCGGAAGATGAAGTACACGGCGGCCATGATGCACAGCGCGGCCCAGAGGTAGTCCAGCTTGAGCGGCTGGTTCATGTAGAACACGGCGAAGGGCACGAACACCACCAGGGTGATCGCCTCCTGCAGGATCTTGAGCTGCGCCAGCGTCATCGCGGTGTAGCCGATGCGGTTGGCGGGCACCTGCAGCAGGTACTCGAACAGGGCAATGCCCCAGCTCGCCAGCGCAGCGATCCACCAGGGCTTGGACGACAGGTTCTTCAGGTGCGCATACCAGGCGAAGGTCATGAACACGTTCGAGGCCACCAGCAGCCCGGCGGAGACCGCGATCGGGGACAGTTGCACCTCAGGCCTCGCGTTCGATCCGCTGCCCGGCGCAGTTCGCCAGCAGCTCGGCGGCCCGGCCGTGCCCGGGCACCTCGGCATCGGGCGCGATCTCCGCGAGCGGGGCGAGGACGAAGGCGCGCTGGTGCATGCGCGGATGGGGCAGCGTCAGGCGCGGCGTGCAGACCGCGCCGGCGTCATGGAGCAGCAGGTCCAGGTCCAGCGTGCGCGGCGCGTTGGCGAAGCTGCGCTCGCGGCCGTGGCGCCGCTCGATCGCCTGCAGTTCGCCGAGCAGGGCCTCGGCGCCCAGGCCGGTTTCCAGGCGCGCCACCGCGTTGAGGAAATCGGGCTGGTCGGCGTGGCCCAGCGGCGCGCTGCGGTACAGGGACGAGCGGCGCGCGACGCGGGTGCCCGCGACGCGGCCCAGTTCCTCCAGCGCGGATTCGATCTGCCGGCGCGGCCCGCCGAGGTTGGACCCGATCCCGACATAGGCCGTCGCCATGCCCGGCGCTAGGCGGCCGACTCGGCGCCCTCGCCGGGCGTCTTCCTGCGGCGCCGGCGGCGCCGCTTCTTCGGCCCGGTGTCGGGCAGCAGCATGGCGCGGCGCGTGTCCGGGTCGGCACTCTGGAACGCACGCCACCAGGTCTCGATCTCGGCCGGCACCTCGCCGCTGGCGGCGCGCAGGGCGAGGAAATCGTAGGCCATGCGGAAGCGCGGCGACTCCACCAGGTGCTGCGGCCGCTGCCCGGAGCGCTGCTCGAAGCGCGGCTGCATGCCCCAGACCTCGCGCATGGTGGCGGTGAGGCGGCGCGTGATCGCGAGCTTGGCGCACTGCACCTCCAGCACCTCGTCCATCGCCGATTCGAGCGCCTGCAGCGAACGCTCGCCGCGCAGTTCGCGCGCGCGCCACGCCGCGAGCACCTCGTGCCAGAGCAGCGCGGCGAACAGGAACGCCGGGGACACCGGGCGGCCGGTCTGGATGCGGTCGTCGGTCTGCGCCAGCGCGAGCGTCACGAAGCGCTCGCCCAGCGGCTGCTCCAGGATCACGTCCAGCAGCGGCAGCAGGCCCTTGGACAGGCCTTCCTCGCGCAGCTGGCGCAGGCAGGCGCTGGCGTGGCCCGAGAGCAGCAGCTTGAGCATCTCCTCGAACAGGCGCGGCGGCGGCACGTGCTCGAGCAGCGGCGCGAGGCGCCTGATCGGCGCCCGGGTGGCCGCGTCCAGCGTCAGGCCGAGCTTCGCGCCCAGGCGCACCGCGCGCAGCATGCGCACCGGATCCTCGCGGTAGCGCGCCTCGGGATCGCCGATCATGCGCAGCCGGCGCTTGCGCAGGTCGGCCAGGCCGCCGTGGTAGTCGATCACTTCCTCGGAGGCGGGGTCGTAGTACAGCGCGTTGACGGTGAAATCGCGCCGGAGCGCATCCTCCTCGATGGTGCCGAAGACGTTGTCGCGCAGCACGCGGCCGTGCTCGGATTTCTCGGCGCCGCCGGTGTCCGCGGCGCGGAAGGTGGACACCTCCACCGTTTCGCCGCCGATCATCACGTGCACCAGGCGGAAGCGCCGGCCGATCAGCAGCGCGCGGCGGAAGAGGGGCTTCACCTGCTCGGGCCGCGCGTCGGTGGCGATGTCGAAGTCCTTGGGCTTGATGCCCAGGAGCAGGTCGCGCACCGCGCCGCCCACCACGTGCGCGGCGTAGCCGCGCTCGGCCAGCCCTTCGCAGACCCTGAGGGCCGCGGGGCTGATGGCATCGCGCGCCAGGCCGTGCTTGCCCTTGGGCATCCGCACCGGGCCGGACTGCCTGAGGCCGAAAACGCGTTGAATGAAGCGCTTGATCACGGGAGCGCGGATTATCGCAGGGAAATCACCGGCCAGCCCCGGGCGCGCGCCGCCGCGCCCAGCGCCTCGTCGGGGTCCACCGCCACGGGGCGGCTGACCAGCTCCAGCAGCGGCAGGTCGTTGCGCGAATCGCTGTAGAAACTGGAGACCGGGAAATCCGCCAGGCGATGCCCGAGGCCGGCGAGCCAGGCGTGCACGCGCTCGATCTTGCCCTCGCGGAAACAGGGCGTGCCCGCGACGCGCCCGGTGTAGCGGCCGGCCACCTGTTCCGGTTCGGTGGCCACCAGGTGCGCGATGCCGAAGGCGCGCGCGATGGGCGCGGTGACGAAGCTGTTGGTGGCGGTGACGATGGCGCAAAGGTCGCCCGCGTCCTGGTGGCGTCGCACCAGCGCCCGCGCCGGCTCGCCGATCATCGGCAGGATGCGCTCGGTCATGAATTGCCCGTGCCAGCGCGCCAGCTCCTCGGCGCCGTGGTTCGCCAGCGGCCGCAGCGCGAAGCCAAGGAACTCATGGATGTCCAGCGTCCCCGCCTTGTACTGCTCGTAGAACGCCGCGTTCTGCGCCTCGTACTTCTCCCTGACCACGACGCCGCGGTCGACCAGGAACTGGCCCCACTCGTAGTCGCTGTCGCCCGCGAGCAGGGTGTTGTCGAGGTCGAACAGGGCGAGGTTCATGCAGCGCAAGGGATGTGGCGCCGGGCCGGGTCGGGGCTCCTGCCGCCAGGTGGCGATGCGCGCCATCTTAACCCAGCGCGTCCCTCAACTGGCGGCCGCTGCCGGTGGCGATCCGGTGGCACGGGCCCGGGAGGCGCTGCCGCGTCGTACAATGAGCCTTCGCCGCTGTCCGAGCGAGGGAGTTTGAACGCGCCTCTGCCCGCAAACGAAGCCGCGCGCCTGCGCGCGCTGTACCAGTACATGATTCTCGACACGACCGAGGAGAGCGGCTTTGACGACATTGCCCGGCTCGCGTCGTTCATATGCGAGGCGCCGATAGCCCTGATCTCGTTGGTGGACGCGCAGCGTCAATGGTTCAAGTCGAGGGTGGGTCTGCAGGCGACGGAAACGCCGAGGGCGCAGGCATTCTGCGCGCATGCCATCCTGCGGCCCGACGAAGTCATGATCGTGGAGGACGCCGCGCGGGATCCGCGGTTCGTCGACAATCCGCTGGTCACGGGCGACCCGAACATACGTTTCTACGCCGGCGCGCCGCTGCTTGCGCCTGGCGGCGAGGCGCTGGGTACGATCTGCGTCATCGACCGCGTTCCGCACGACCTTGCCAAGAACAAGATAGAGGCGCTGCGGACCTTGTCGCGCATGGTGGTGGCGCAGCTCGAGTTGCGCCGCGCAAGTGCCGAACTGGCGAAGCTCGATCGCCTCAAGAGCGAGTTCGTCTCCAACGTCAGCCACGAGCTGCGCACGCCGATCACCGCGATCCGCGGCTCGCTCGGTTTGCTCCATTCCGGCGTCGCCGGCGCCTTGCCTGACAGCGCCGCGCGGCTGGTCGGCATCGCCGAGACGGGCTGCATGCGGTTGGTGCGGCTGGTCAACGACATCCTGGACATCGAGCGGATCGAGTCCGGCAAGATCGAATTCCGGCTCACGGACTGCGACCTGGTGCAGCTCGTGCATCAGGCGCTGGAGTCGATGCAGGCCCACTCGGCGGAGTGCAACGTTTCGCTGCGGCTCGTGCGGGCGCCAGAGGAGGCGCACGTGCGGGGGGATCCGGATCGGCTGATCCAGGTTCTGACCAACCTGATTGCAAACGCGGCGCGCTACTCTCCGGCCGGCGCCGCGGTCGAGCTGGGTATCGACGCGACAGCCTCCGGCCATCGCGTCTCGGTGCGGGACCGCGGGCCGGGCGTCGCGGCCGAGTTCCAGGGACGGCTGTTCCAGAGTTTCGCGCGCGCGGACACCAGCGCGCGCGCAGCCGACAGCACCGGGCTCGGCCTGGCGATCTCCAAGTCGATCGTCGAGCGTCACGGCGGGAGGATCGGCTTCGAGCCCGGGGAGGGCGGCGGGGCCGTCTTCCATTTTGAACTTCCGGGGGCGCCGCCGCGATGAGCGCGCGCCAGGCGTCCTCTGCCGCCGCCAGCACCGCGGCGCTCGCCGGGATCGCCCTGCTGGCGATGGCGGTCGGCCTGGCGTATTTCGGCATGCGTGCGCTCAACGACACGCTCCGGGTGGAACGTCTGTCGCTGCGCCTGTCTGCGGGCATCGTCGACCTGCGCGTCAGCCTGGCTGAGGTCGACTCGCTGCGGCGCGAGTACCTGGTGACCGGCGAACCGGGCCTGGTCGCGCGGTTCGACGCCGAGCGCGCCAGGGTGCGCCAGCGCCTGGCCGATCTGGGGGCGCGTTTCGAAGCTCCCGAGCAGCGCGCCTCGCTCGGCGCGCTGACAGGGGCCATCGAGGAACTGTTCGCGGCCATTGAGCAGTCGATGCGCGACGGGCGGGGGCGCGGCGCGGAGGAGGCCGCGCGCATTGCTTTGTCGCCCGCGCAGACCGCGGTTGCCGAGCGCGTGGACCGCCTGCTGGAGGAACTCCGCGCCCGCAATGATCGCATCGCCGCCCAGCGCGCTTCCAAGGCGGACGAGGACCTGGGATTCCTCGAGCGCGGAGTCGTGGTCGGCATTCTGTTTGCGGGCGCGCTGCTCGGATGGTCGTTGCGCGCCCTGTTCCGCCAGGAGGCCGCGCGGCAGGCAGCCGAAGCCGCGCTGCACGCGCGCTCGCGCGAATTGCGGTTGCTGATCGACGCGGTGCCGGCGAGCATCGGCTACGTCGATCCGGCGGAACGCGTGCTGTTGCACAACCGGGCGTTTGCCGAATGGATCGGGCGGCCGAGTGCCGGGATCGTGGGGCGCACCGTGCGCGAGGTGATGGGCGAGGCGGCCTATGCGGTGGCCGCTCCGTACATGAAGCGCGCGCTGGCGGGCGAATCGGTGGGCTATGAGCGCCAGCAGCGCCGCGGGGACGGCGAGCTGCGCGACCTTGCCGTGGTGCTTGTCCCGCACCTTGCACCGGCGGGCGGGGTGCTTGGCTATTACGCGCTGCTCACCGACATCACCGAGCAGAAGAACCTGTCTCGCCTCAAGAGCGAATTCGTGTCGATGGTGAGTCACGAGGTGCGCACGCCGGCAACCGCGATCCGCGGCGCCCTCGGCATGCTGGCCGGCGGCGCCGCCGGGGCGCTACCTCCGGCGGCGAAGCGTCTGGTCGGCGTGGCGGCCGCCGGCTGCGAGCAGCTGGTGCGGCTGGTTGACGACATATCGGACATCGAGCAGGTCGAAGCGGGTGCGATTGCCCTCGAACTGCGCGAAGAGGATCTCGCGCGCCTGCTGCCGCTCGCTGTATTGGCCGCGGCGCCGCTGGCGCAGAAACATGGCGTGCGCCTGCAGGTGCGGGGCGACCTCCCGCCTGCCAGAGTGCAAACTGATGCCAGCCGCGTCGGTCAGGTGCTGGCCAACCTGTTGGCCAACGCGATCCAGTTCTCACCCTCGGGCGCGGTCGTGCAGGCGGATTTCGAACCGCGCGGCCCGGGGTTCCGCGTGACGGTGCGGGACCACGGCCCCGGTGTGAGCGAGGCCATGCGCGGGCGCCTGTTCCAGAAGTTCGCGCAGGATCCTGCGGTCGCGCGCGGCGCGACCGGCCGCTTCGGGCTGGGCCTCGCCATCTCCAAGCTGCTGATCGAGCGCCTTGGCGGGCGCATCGGGTACGAGCCGGCGCCCGGCGGCGGCGCCCTGTTCTGGTTCGAGCTTTCAGGGTCGGGCGCTGCCGCCGGGGGGGCGTCGACGTGAGCGCCGCCGCACCGGAGCTGCGGCGGATCCTGTACGTCGAGGATGACGAACCGATCCGCGTGGTCGGCGTCATGACGCTCGAAACGGTCGGCGGTTTCGAGGTTGTCGCGTGCAGCTCGGGCGCCGAGGCCTTGGCGCGGGCGCCGGGCGCCCGGGCGGACCTGATCCTGCTCGATGTCATGATGCCGGGCATGGACGGACCGCAGACACTGGCGGGCCTGCGCAAGATTCCCCAGACCGCCGCCACGCCGGTGGTCTTCCTGACTGCCCGGGTGCAGCCGTCGGAGGTCGCCGAGTTGCGCGCGCTCGGGGCCGTGGAGGTCCTTGCCAAGCCGTTTGACCCGATGGCGCTGCCGGGGCAACTGCGGGCGATTTGGGCTCGCTGCGCTGGCGGATAAGGCATGGCGTTGACAGGTTTTCAGGACGGGGAGTCCATTTCCCTTTTATTTTCAATAAGGTGACACATTTTTTTTACATTCCCGGGAGCGGCAGCGGGCGATAATGCAAGCCTGAGGAAAGGGCCTCGCCATGGCTGTCCGAGCTGGGAATTCGAGTGCGTCCGGCGGCATCCCGCCCGCCGGTGACGCAGGGGCCTTGCCGCGCCTGCGTGAGGACCTGAGGCTCTATCCCGGCGCGACCCTGGCGGACGGCTCGCCCAGCTGGCGCATCCTCGATCCGGTCCGAAATGCGTTCTTCGAGATCGGCTGGCTGGAATTCGAATTACTCTCGCGCTGGCACGGCCACCGGAACGCAGTGTCCCTTCTGGCGCAGGTCGCCGCCGAGACGACGCTGCGGCCGGACGAAGAAGAACTGGGCGAGCTGATCGAGTTCCTTGCCAGCAACCAGTTGCTGCGGCCCGACAGCGCACTGGCAAGGGATGCGCTGCGACGCAAGCTGACCGGCGCCAAGCTGTCCTGGTACGAGTACGTGCTGCACCACTATCTGTTCTTCCGTCTGCCGCTTTTGCGCCCCGATGCGTTCCTCGGCCGCACCGCCTGGATGGTGGAGCTGTTCTTCACGCGCGGCTTCCTGCTCGCGGTCTTGCTGGTCCTGGTTGCGGACCTCTACCTGGTGGTGCGCGACTGGCACCAGTTCTCGAACGCTTTCGTCGGCATGCTCACGCCGCAGGGGCTGGTCTACTACGCCGTCGCGCTCAGCTTCGCCAAGGTGGTGCATGAACTCGGCCACGCCTACGCCGCCAAACGCTACGGCGTGCGCGTGCCCGCCATGGGACTTGCGTTCCTCGTCCTGTGGCCCTACCTCTACACCGACGTCGGCGAAACCTGGAAGCTCGCCGACCGCCGCAAGCAGTTCGTGATCGCGGCCGCAGGCATGGCGGCCGAGCTCTCGCTGGCGGTGTTCGCGACGCTGGCATGGGCGCTGGCGCCCGAGGGCGCGATGAAGTCGATGCTGTTCGTGCTCGCCACCTCGACCTGGCTGATCACCCTTGCCATCAACGCCAGCCCCTTCATGCGCTTCGACGGCTATTTCCTGCTGTCGGACGCGCTCGATTTCCCCAACCTGCACGAGCGCTCCGGCGCCTGCGCGCGCTGGTGGCTGCGGACCACGTTCTTCCGCCTGCCCGAGCCGATGCCCGAACCCGGAATGGCCCCGGCCAACGTGCGCTGGCTGGTGCTGTTCGCGCTGCTTACCTGGGCCTACCGGCTGGTGGTGTTCCTCGGCATCGCGCTTGCGGTGTACCTGATGTTCTTCAAGCTGCTCGGCATCCTGCTGATGCTGGTGGAACTGGTCTGGTTCATCGTCCGCCCGGTGTGGAGCGAGGCCGCTCATGTGCTGCGCCACTGGAGCGCAGTGCGGTTCGCCTGGCGGCCGGCCGGGGTCGCCGCGGCGCTGGCGCTGGCCGCGGTCTGGCTGATGCCGGTGGCGAGCGAGGTGAGCGCGCCCGCGCTGCTGCGTGCCGAGCGCGAGCAGTCGGTCTATGCGCCGTTTCCGGCGCGCGTCGTGGCGGTGGCCGCGGACCGCGGCAGCATGGTGGCCAAGGACGCGCCACTGGTCGAACTGGATCTGCCGGATCTCAAGTCGCGCGGTGAGCTCGCCGAGGTCGCGATCGCCTCGGCGCGAGCCGAGTTGTCGCGCACGCCAGCCAGCGCGCGCCAGCAGGAGCAGCGCGCGGTGCTCGAGCAGCAGCTGGCGCGGGCGATGGCCGAGATGCAGGCCGTTCGCGACGATGCCGCGCGCCAGCGGCTGGTTGCCGCCCATGACGGCCGGGTACGTGATCTCGCGCGCGAGCTGGTTCCCGGGCAATGGGTGGGCCCGCGCCAGCTGCTGATGCGCGTGGTCTCCGAGTCCGAGCCCCTGATCGAGGCCTATGTCGGCGAGCGCCAGCTCGAGGCGATCGCCGAGGGCCAGGAAGTGCGCTTCTACTCTTCGCTGCCGGATTCGCCCGTGGTCAAGGGCAGGGTGGCGGCGGTCGACCGCACGCCGATCAAGGAAATCACCCACCTGCTGCTCGCATCCGTGCACGGCGGCCCGATCGTCGTCAATCCGTCGGGCAGCGGCGCGATGGTCGCGAACGAGGCGGTGTTCCGGGTTCTGATCAAGCCGCAGGGCACGATGCCGCCGGTCACCGCGGTGGTGCGCGGCACGGTGAACATCGAGGGCAGCCTGCGCTTCGTGGCGGAGAACTTCCTGTCGCGGACGATCTCGGTGCTCATTCGCGAGAGCGGATTCTGAGCAGCGGCAAGGCAAGGCAGATCAACGACTGAGGTAGCAACATGGCGCACAACGGCAAGAAAGAACCTTCGAAGGCTTCGGGCAAACGGCGTCGGCGCTCGCGCATGCTCGCGCTCGAGCCGCGCATCCTGTTCGACGGCGCGATGGCGCTCGACATCGCGCAGGCGGCCGCCGCCGCGCCCGCCGCCGACGCGGCCCCGCCTGCCGACGCGCAGACGGATACCTCCGCGGCGCTGGAGAAGATCGTCGCACCGGCTGCGACCGAAGCGCCTGCCGCGCAGAAGCCCGGCGCGCTGCCCGCTGCCGCCGTGGCCGAGGCCGACCGCGACCGCGCGGTGCTGCGCGACGGCGCGGCGCCGGTGCGCACGGAAATCGTGTTTGTGGACACCTCGGTGGAGGGCTACCAGACGCTGCTGGCGGACGTCAATCCGGACGCCAGGGTCGTGCTCCTCGATGCCTCGCGCGACGGGCTGCAGCAGATCGCCGATTACCTCGCGAATCAGCAGAACGTGGATGCGATCCATATCGTTTCGCACGGCGCCGAAGGACGGCTGGAAATCGGCAGCGCGACGCTCGATGCGGACTCAATGCGCCAGCAGTACGCATCGCTGCTGATCGAGATCGGCAGCCGTCTTTCCGAAGACGCGGACATCCTGGTCTATGGCTGCGATTTCGGCAGGGGCGAGGCGGGCCTGGATGCCGTCGTTCGGCTGGCGAACCTGACCGGCGCCGACGTCGCGGGCTCGGAGGACCTGACCGGAACGGCGGTGCTCGGCGGCGACTGGGACCTGGAAAGGGCGTTCGGCAGTATCGAGACCAGCATTGCGTTCCGCGAACGGGCACAGGAGATGTTCCAGCACGTCCTTGCCACGCTCGACTGGGATGCCGTGCAGTCGGGTCCGGGGTGGAGCGGCACCAGCGGCACCTACTCGGTCGCCGGCGCCAACGTCACCGTAACCGTGAGCGATCCCGGCGGCGACCTTGCCGCCACGCCGGGGCTGGTCAGGGACGTGACTGCGGGAGGATTGACTGCGAACACCGGCGGCCTCACGCCTGCGGAATATACGCTCGGCCTGCGCGCTGATTTCGAGGCGCAGGGCAGTATCGCGCCACCGACCGAGCAGATTTCGGTGACGCTCAACTTTGCGCATGCCGGTGGTGTCAGCGACGTCAGCTTCACGATTTTCGATATCGACAACGGAAGCTGGGCCGACCGCCTGGTTATCACGGGGAACAACGGCGCGACCATCACGCCGACATCGGTCACGTTTGGTTCTTCCGTCAACTACGACAGCGGCACGAACGTGATCACCGGCGTCGCCGGGTCCACGTCCACCTCCAATGCCGGCAACGCGACCATCACCTTCGCGCAGAGCGGCATTACCAGCGTCACGATCCTGTACCAGTCCGGCCAGACGGTGAACCCGGACGTGCAGCAGATCAACCTGCACGACGTCAATTTCAACACCCTTCCGGTGAATACGGTGCCCGGTGCGCAGATTGCTGTTGAAGACGCCGCGCTCAGCATCACCGGGGTGAGCGTCAACGATGCGGACGGCAATCTCTCCACGACCCGGCTGACGGTCGCCAACGGCGCCGTCAACGTCAACCTCTCTGGCGGCGCGACAATCAGCGCGGGCGCCAACGGCAGCGGCACGCTGACGCTCTCCGGCACGCAGGCGCAGATCAACGCGGCGCTCGCCACCATCACCTACCAGGGGAACCTGAACTACACCGGCGCGGACACGCTCACGGTACTCAGCACCGACGCCAATGGCCGCACCGATTCCGACTCGGTGGCGATCACGGTGATCACCGACACGATTCTCGACCTGAATTCCACGCCGACCCCTTCGGTCTCCAGCAGCAGCACCACGGGCGATGCGCTGGGTGGCATCGGCGCCATGACCGGTTCGGACGGAAACACTCCGGCGGGTTGGACTGAATCAGGTGCGGACACCGGCAGCGGCGAGATCAGGAACAATCGCTACGCATGGGATGGTGGTTTGGGAACTCTCTCCACCGCTGTTTCGATTCCGGACTCAAGCACCACCAGCTACTCGTCGACCGCTTCGACCCTGACGAAGACCGTGACGGACGTCGTCAACACGATCACGTCGATCGACCTCGATCTTGGGTGGCAGAACTCCGACGGCACGCGTGACAATATCCTGGAGGTCTGGTTTGGCGGGACCAAGTACGCGCAGTTCCAGACTGGCGCGAACACGACCACGGGCAGCTGGACTTACTTTTCCAGTTCCGGAACCGCAACCAACGTGACGGCGGTGGGAAATGAGCGGAACGATGCGCTGACAACCAACAGGATCACCTTCAATGCGCCGGTTGCAGCGAGCGGTACGCTGGAGTTTCGCTATGTCGATGGACCCTCGACCGGTACCGGCAGCGACGACATCGCGATCGACAACGTGGTGCTCAACCGGCAGACGACCACCACCACGACCACCACCACCGTCGATCTCGCGAACAACGGCTGGGAAGCGACCTATAGCGGATCCCCGGTCTCTATCGCGGACACGGATAGCTCGATTTTCGACGACGACAGCACGACGCTGACGGGCGCGACCATCTCACTCACCAACTTCAAGACCGGCGATCAGCTGCTCGTCGATGACAGCACGGACGTGAGCGGGACGTTGACCATGGCGGGCGGGAATATCGGCTGGACTCGTACCGGGACGAATGGGGAGACCATCACGCTGTCGACCGCGTCGGGTTCGCCTACCAAGGCGGATTACGCCAACGCCATCGAACTGGTGAAGTTCCGGAACCTGCAGGCCAGCCCGGACCTCACCGACCGCACGATCTCGGTCACGGCGACGGACGGCACCGGCAATTCGAACATCGCGGTTGCCACGATCCATGTGACCGACGCGGTTGCGCCGACGGCGACGATCACGTTGTCGGACACGGCGCTGAAGATTGGCGACACCTCGACGGTCACCATCACCTTTGCCGAGGCGGTGACGGGGTTCACGAATGCGGACGTGACGGTGCAGAACGGCACCTTGTCGGCACTGAGTTCCTCGGACGGCGGGATCACCTGGACGGGAATCTTCACGCCCACGGCGAGCATCGAGGATGCGACGAACGTGGTGAGCCTGGCGACCACGTACACGGACGTGGCAGGGAATACGGGCACGGCGGCGACCAGCGCCAATTACACGGTCGACACCACTGCGCCGGCGCCGACGGTGGTGCTGACCTCGGCGATTACGGCCGATGACGTGATCA
>CAZMDA010000027.1:0-43062 GCA_964564865.1 uncultured Bordetella sp.
GCTACCTGCCCAGGGGCAAGAAGGTGGTGCTGGGGCTGGTGACCACCAAGGTGGGCGCGCTGGAGTCGAAGGACCAGATCCGCAGGCGCATCGAGCAGGCGGCGAAGTTCGTGCCGCTCGAGGACCTGTGCCTGTCCCCGCAATGCGGCTTCTCCAGCACCCACCACGGCAATGCGCTGTCCGTGGACGAGCAGTGGCGCAAGCTGGAACTGGTGGTCGAGGTGGCGCGCGAAGTCTGGGGCTGACCTGGCCGCGCCGGCCGCCGTCGCCCACACGCACGTCCATTCCATCCGTCTGGGGACGGGCGCGGAAGCGCTGGTCGCGCGCGTGCTGCTGCAGGACGGCACGGCCGGATTCGGCTTCTCGATCGATCTCGACGCCGCGGTGGCGCGCGACATGGCGGCGTGGGACGGCCATGCGAAAGCCGCCGGCCAGCCGCTGTGGCGGATGCTGGGCGGCACGCGCACCGAGGTCCCGGTGGCGATGGACGGCGAACCGGCGCTGGCGCCGGACTGGGAGCCGCTGCATCGCGGCATGGCGGCGAGGCGCTACCGGCTGGTCCGCATCGACCCCTTCGCCTGGGGTTCGCTGGAGAAGGTGCAGAGCATCGTCGCGGCGGCCGCGAAGCTGGGCACGCCGGTCGCGCTGCTGGCGCCCAACGGGCATCCCTGGGAAATCGCCTGGTGCGCCGCGCTGGCCGGGGATGGCGGCACGGTCATCACCCGCAGCGAACCGACCTCGCCTTCGCATCGGCTCGCCGCGGAGCCCGGATCCGGCGTCGACTGGAACCTGGAACCGGCGTTCGGCGCCATCCGCTGGCAGGCGGCGGACGCCCCGATGTAACCGATCGGTTACTTCCTGCCCTTCTCCCGCATCAGCACGAAGTCGTACTTCGCCTCGGCGACCCCGCCCTTGCCGCGCTTGAAGTCGATGATCAGCTCCGGCTTGACGCCGAACACCGCGTCGGAATCCAGGTACTTGCCGCCCTTCACGAACAGGTGCGTGATGAGCGGCTTGTAGCCCCTGGCCGTGATCCAGAAGTGCAGGTGCGGCGGGCGCATCGGGTGGCGCCCGGTGGCGGTGAGCATCCGGCCCACCGGGCCGTCGTGCGGCACCGGGTAGAACTCCGGCTTGACGCAGCGGAAGTGGAACCGCCCCTTGGCATCGGCGCGGAAGATGCCGCGCAGGTTCATGGCGTTGCCCTTCTGCGAATCGTAGAAGCCGTCCGCGCCCGCCTGCCAGACATCCAGCTGCGCCCCGGGAATCGGCCGGCCCTTCGCATCCTTCACCGTGCCGGACACGACGCAGGGCACGCCATCGGAGGCCTTCTTCGCGATGCTGGCGCCCAGCGGGTAGCGCGGCGCCTTCTCGCGGTGGAACGGCCCCAGCACCGTGGATTCGGTGGTGCCGGCGCCGGCCTGGTAGTTGAGCGCGTCCACCAGCATGGACACGCCCAGCGTATCCGACATCAGGATGAACTCCTGGCGCTTGCCGGTGGACCAGTGCCCGGTCTCGGTGAGGAACTGGATGCCCTTGAACCATTCCTCCTGCGTCGGCTTCACGTCGCGGACGAAGCCGTGCAGGTGGCGGATGAAGCTCGCCATCACCTGCTTCAGGCGCGGGTTCCTGGTGTTGCGGATGCGGCGAAGGACTTCCGCGGTGAGTTTCTTCTCGCTGAACCTGCGCACGGCCATGGCAATTTCCTCCCCCCGGAATGCTAACATCGCGGCCGGAGGAAACACCCCATGCGCACCCTGATCGCCATCCTGCTTGCCCTCGCCTCGGCCGCCGCCGTCGCCCAGGACAAGACCATCAAGTTCATCGTCGGCTTCCCCGCAGGCGCCGGCCTGGACGCCATGACGCGCCTGGTCGCCGACCGCATGCGCGCCATCCTCGGCCAGCCGGTGGTCGTCGAGAACCGTCCCGGCGCCGCGGGCCAGATCGCGATGAGCGCGCTCAAGGCCGCCGCGCCCGACGGCCAGACGCTGGTGATGACGCCGCTGGTCACCGTGGTGACCGCGCCGCACGTGTTCCCCAAGCTGCCCTACGACGCCTTCGCCGACTTCACCCCGGTCGCGCACACCGCGGACTTCCTGTTCGGCTTCGCCGTCGGGCCCAACGTGCCGGCGAAGAACCTCGCCGAGTTCATCGCGCTGGTGAAGAAGGAGCCGCGGCACGGCAACTACGCCTCGGCCGGCGCCGGCAGCCTGCCGCATTTCTTCTCCATCCTGTTCGCGCAGAACGCCGGCATCAACATGACGCATGTCCCGTACAAGGGCACCGCCCCGGCGCTGACCGACCTCATCGGCGGGCAGATCTCGTCGTTCATGGGAACGGCGTCCGACCTGGCGGCGCAGCACCGCGCCGGCAAGCTGCGCATCCTCGCCACCTCCGGCGCCGCGCGCGCCCGGGTGGTTCCCGACGCGCCGACGTTCAAGGAACTCGGGTTCGACATCGCGGGCGCGGGCTGGTACGCCGCCTACGCCCCGGCGAAGACGCCGAAGGACACCGTGGATCGCCTTGCCGGCGCGATCGTCGCCGCCATCAAGGCGCCCGACATCCGCGACAAGCTCGAGGCGCTAGGCATGGAGCCGACCGGACTCGGGCCGGAAGACCTCGCGCGCATCCACAAGATGGACTACGACAAGTGGGGCCCGGTGATCAAGGCTTCCGGCTTCAAGCCCGACTGACCAGGCCTGGGACCGCGATTTGAACATCCTGTTCGCCTCCACCAAGGAGAAGCCGGACTTCTGGTTCCCGCTGCTGCAGAAGGCGCTGCCCGAGGACCGCTTCTTCGCCTGGCCCGACACCAACGGCGGCGACATCGACGTCGCGCTGGTGGCCACGCACCCGCCGGGCACGTTCAACGGCCTCGGGAAACTCAAGCTCATCCAGTCGCTGTGGATGGGCGTCGAGAACATCATCGCCGACCCGGAGTTGCCGCGCGGCGTGCCGGTGGCGCGCCTGATCGACCCGGGCATGGTCGCGGCCATGGGCGAAACGGTGATCGCCCACGTCCTGGACTGGCATCGCCACCACTACTGCTACCGCGCGTTCCAGGCTGAGAAGGTCTGGAAGCGCCGCCGCCAGTACCTCGCCTCGGACCGCAGCATCGGCATCCTCGGGCTGGGCGAGCTGGGCGCGACCGTGGCGGCGAAGCTCGTCGCCATGGGCTTCAACGTCGCGGGCTTCAGCCGCACGCCCAAGAACCTGCCGGGCGTGAACTGCTCCACCGACGTCAACGAGGTCCTCTCCGCCAGCGATGCCGTGGTCTGCCTGCTGCCGCTGACGCCGCACACCCGCGGCATCCTGAACAAGGATGCCTTCGCCCGCATCCGCAAGGACGGTTGCGTCATCAACCTCGCGCGCGGCGGCCACCTGGTGGTGCCCGACCTGCTGGCGGCGCTGGATTCCGGCCACCTCGCCCATGCCTTCCTCGACGTGTTCGAACCCGAGCCGCTGCCGGCCGACAGCCCGCTGTGGACCCACCCGGGCGTCACCCTGACCCCCCACATCGCCGCCCTCACCGAGCCGCGCACCTCGGTGGGCAAGATCGCGGAAAACCTGGCGCGGGTGCGGCGCGGGCAGAAGGTGCCCAACACGGTGGACTTCGCCGCCGGCTACTGAGCCAGATGTAACCGATCGGTTACATTTTGCCCCCTGCCAGGGGTTTGACCTGCCTCAAATCCGGCCGGGCGCGGCGGACTATGCTGCACCTATCCGAATCTCTCGAGGCATTGCCATGTCGCACTTCCACGCCGTCGTCTGGCTCGACCACGCCGAAGCCCATGTCCAGCACTTCACGCGCGAGGACGTGGAGAAGAAGCTGGTGCACGGCAAGGCGCACCGGCACCTGCACCAGAAGCGCGGCGCAGTGACCGACGGGCGCGCCGGCGAGGACATGGCGTACTACGGCAAGGTCGCCGAGGCGCTCAAGGGCGCGGAGGAGATCCTCGTCGTCGGCCCGGCCAACGCCAAGACCGAGTTCGTGAAGTACCTGGACGCGCACGCGCAGGACCTGCGCAAGAAGGTCGTGGCCGTGGAAACGGTCGACCACCCGAGCGACGGCCAGGTGCTCGCCCTCGCGCGCAAGCACTTCCGCGCCATCGACCGCATGCGCGGGATCTAGCCCGTCGCGCGGGCGCCGCCGAAGCGGGGCGGCGTTCCGCTTCAGCGTACTATCGGGCGATGAACCCGGAGACGCGGTATGCGAAAAGCGGCGATGTGCACATCGCCTACCAGGTGAGCGGCAGCGGGCCGATCGACCTCGTCCTCATTCCGGGCTTCCTGTCGCACCTCGACGCGGACTGGGACAATCCCGTCGCCTCCCGCCTGCTGAAGCGCATCGAGACCTTCTGCAGGCTGATCCGGTTCGACAAGCGCGGCACCGGGCTGTCGGACCGCGTCCGCATCCCCACGCTCGAGGAACGGATGGATGACGTCCGCGCCGTGATGGACGCCGCCGGCTCCGGGAAGGCCGCCCTCTTCGGCTACTCCGAGGGCGGCCCGATGTCGATCCTGTTCTCGGCCACCTATCCCGAGCGCACCACCGGCCTCATGATCTACGGCTCCTACGCGCGCCGCATCAGCGCGCCGGACCACCCGTGCGGGATGAGCGCGGAGGAGTTCGATGCCTTCACGGCGCGGCTGGAACGCGAGTGGGGCGGCCCGGCGGCGATCGACGTGTTCGCCCCCAGCCGGGCCGGGGATCCGGTGGCGCGGCAGGGGTTCGGCAATTACCTCAGGATATCCGGCAGCCCGGGCGCGATGATGGAGATCATGCGCATGAACCGGGAAATCGACATCCGCCCGGTCCTGCCGGCGGTCCGCGTTCCCACCCTGGTCCTGCACCGGACCGGGGACCGGCTCACCCACGTCGACCAGGGCCGCTACCTGGCCGCGCACATCCCCGGCGCCAGGCTGCGCGAGTTGAGCGGCGAGGACCACATCTGGTCCGCCGGCGACGGCAACGCGGTGGTCGACGAGATCGAGGAGTTCCTCACCGGCAGCCGGCACGTGCACGAACCGGACCGCGTCCTCGCCACGGTCCTTTTCACCGACATCGCGCAATCGACCGAGCGCGCCGCCGCGCTGGGCGACCGGCGCTGGCGCGAACTGCTCGAGAAGCACCAGGCGATGGTGCGGCGCCAGCTGGCGAACTTCCGCGGCCGCGAGATCGACACCGCCGGCGACGGCTTCCTCACCAGCTTCGACGGCCCCGCGCGCGCGGTGCGCTGCGCCGCGCAGATCATCGCCGAGTCCTCGAGCATCGGCCTGGAGGTCCGCGCCGGCGTCCACACCGGGGAGTGCGAGTGGATGGGCGACAAGCTCTCCGGACTCGCGGTGCACATCGGCGCGCGGGTCGCGTCGAAGGCCGGCCCCGGCGAGGTCCTGGTGTCCGGGACGGTGAAGGACCTGGTCGCGGGCTCCGGGCTGCAGTTCGGGGATCGCGGCCTGCACACGCTCAAGGGCGTGCCCGGCGAGTGGCGCATCTTCGCCCTCGCCGGTTCCTGAGCTAGCGCCCGGCGTTCGCCTCCGCCAGGATCGCCGCCGCCGCGTCCGCCAGCACCTGGCAGCCGAGCACGATGTCCGCGTCGCGGCTGTCCTCCGCGAAATCGTGGCTGATGCCGCCGATGGACGGGATGAAAAGCATCGCCGAGGGCAACACGGCTGAAATGATTCCGGCGTCGTGGAATGCGCCGCTCGGCATCACCTGCCACTTCCCCGGCGCGTGGCGCTGCGCCGCCGCTTCCAGGTGCGAGCGCAGGCGGGGATCCATCTGCGTCGGCGCGATCGGCGCGCGGGACGGCGTCGCGGTGATCTTCACCCCGCCGCGCGCATTCATCTCGGCGACCAGTTTCTCGACGACCGCTTCGAATGCCTTCAGCGGAACCTCCGACTGGTCGCGGAACTGCAGGTCCATGTCGGCGTAGCCCGGGACGATCGAGGTCGCGTTCGGCTCCACCCGCACCCGGCCCATGGTCCAGACCGTGCGCTCGGCGGCTACTTTCGGGAATTCCTGGTTGATGCGATACGCCAGTTCATAGAGCGCGGTGGACGCATCCCGGCGCGTCTTCATCATCGTGGTGCCGGCGTGGTTCTGCTGGCCGCGGAACTCGAAGCGGATGCCGCGCAGGCCGACGATGCCGCTGACCACGCCGATCTTGTGCGCGGTGTCCTCCAGCGTAGGTCCCTGCTCGATGTGCGCCTCGACGAAGCCGCAGTAGCGCACCGGGTCCAGGCGCAGGCGCGGCACGCCGGCGAGTCCCGCATCCCGCAGCGCCGTCTCCAGCGTGACGCCGCCGCTGTCGGCGGCACCCTGCTCCATGTCGGGCGTCAGCGCGCCCGTCAGCGAGCGGCTGCCGAGGCAGCCCAGGAAGCGCGATTCCTCATCCTGGAAGGACACCGCGTCCACCGGCAGCGACTTCGTCGCACCGTCCTCCGCGAGCGCCCGTACCACCTCCAGCGCATAGACCACGCCCAGCGCGCCGTCCAGCCAGCCGCCGGTGGGCTGGGTATCGGAATGCGAGCCCGAGAGCAGCGCCTTGCCCGGCCGGCGCGAGCGGCCGTAAACGTTGCCGACGCCGTCGATGGACGCCTCCAGGCCCGCTTCCTCATAGCGCTGCTTCAGCCAGCGCCTCGCTTCCATGTCCTTCGCGCTGAAGGCGGGACGGACCACGCCCCTGCCCTGCGCCCCGATGGAGCGCAGGTGGCGCAGGTCGGCGAGCAGGCGGTCCGGGTTGATCCGCGGCATGCCTACCCGCCCATCACTTTCTTCAGCGTGTGCCGCCGGTTGCGCGTGAAGGGCCGCACCTGCGCCGGCCAGCGCCCGTGCTCGATGGCCTCGGCCCAGGCGGGCGTCGTCAGCACCTCGGCGCTCTCCAGTTCGTAGTGCGCGCTGTACTTCGGCTCGCCCTCGGCGACGATGGTCTTGATCTCGCCGCCCATGCTGATCTTCAGCGGCGCGAGCGTGGTGCGGGTGATCGCGAGCACGCCCGGCACCTTGAGCAGCAGCGGCACGTGCTCGGTGTCGTAGACCTCGTTGAACAGGGCCTCCTTCTCCGGGTCCACGTCCATGCTGGCGGTGAAAAGGTAGCGGGTCTTGGGGTGCATGCCGTGCTCCGGTTCGCTGGGAAAAACGTGGTCCGTCCCTGATTTACTGATCTATCGGGCGAGGTAGCCCGAATCCACCGGCAGGGTGACGCCGGTGATGAAGCGCGCCGCGGGACTGGCGAGGAACAGGATCGCCGCGGCGATGTCGCCCGCTTCGGGCAGGCGGCCGAGCGGGGTGTGCTGCATCACCTTCCTCAGCACCTCGGGATTGGAAAAAATCGGTGTGGTGAGGTCGGTGCGCACGAAGGTGGGGGCCACCGCGTTCACGGTGATGCCGTGCTCGGCGAATTCCAGGGCCAGCGCCCGGGTCAGGTTCACCACCCCGCCCTTGGAGGCCTGGTAGGCCGGGTTCGGGAACAGGCCCCCGGAGAAGCCCATGATGGAGGCGAGGTTCACGATCGCGCCGCCGCCGTTGCCGCGCATCTGCCGCGCGGCGACGCGGGAGCAGAGGAACAGGCCCTTGAGGTTGACGTCCAGGACCTTGTCCCATTCCTCGGCGGCGAGGTCGAAGGCGGTCTTGCGGACGGCGATGCCGGCGTTGTTCACCAGTGCGTCGATGCGACCGAACTTCTTCACCACTTCGCCGAACGCGCGCTCCACCGAAGCTTCGTCTGCCACGTCGCAGGGGATCAAGGTTTCGCCCGCCTGAAAATCCAGGCGGGCGACCGTGGAACCCCGGGAGGCGAAGAGGTCTGCGGTGGCCTTCCCGATGCCCTGGGCGGCGCCCGTGACCACGACCACTTTTCCTTTGACGTCGAAGGGTTCCATGGGCGGTTAGTATAAGCAGATGCACGATTTCATCATTCGAAACGCGTTGATCGTCGACGGCAGCGGCGGAAAGCCATACCACGCCGACCTCGCGGTGAAGGACGGCCTCATCGCCGCCATCGGGAAGGACGCCGGCCCCGCCCGCGAGAGCATCGACGCCGGCGGCCTCGCGCTGATGCCGGGGATCATCGACAACCACACCCACTACGACGCCCAGATCACCTGGGACGCGAGCGCCTCGCCCTCGCCCGCGCTGGGGGTGACCACCGCCATCATCGGCAATTGCGGCTTCACCATCGCGCCCTGCCGCGAGGCGGACCGGGACCTGATCCTGAAGAACCTGACACAAGTCGAGGGGATGTCGCTGGAGGTGCTGCAGGCGGGCACGAAGTGGGGCTTCGAGTCGGTGCCGGAGTACTTCGCCATGCTGGAGCAGCAGGGCGTGGCGCTGAATATCGCGGGCTTCGTCGGCCATTCTTCGGTCCGGACCTATGTGATGGGCGAGGACGCGCCGAAGCGGGCGGCGACGGCGGCGGAAGTGGCGAAGATGCGGGACATCGTGCTGGCGGGCGTGAAGGCGGGCGCGGTGGGCTTCGCCACCTCCACGTCCCCCAACCACAACGGCCATGGCGGGATCCCGATGCCCTCGCGCCTCGCGGACGAGACGGAGATGAAGGCGCTGGTGGGCTGCCTGAAGGAGGCCGGCCACGGCGTGTTCATGCTCACCAAGGGCGGGCAGACGAAGATGGGCTTCCTGGAGGAGCTGGCCGCGCTGTCCGGGCGGCCGGTGGTGGTGGCGGCGCTATTGCACAACAACACCAATCCGCGCTCGGTGTTCGACGACCTGGACGCCATTTCGGCGGCGAACGCCCGAGGCAACCGCATGCTGGGGGCCATTTCCTGCTGCCCGCTCACCAGCGATTTCCCGATGAGCGCGCCCTATCCCATGGAAGGAATCCTGGCGTGGAAGCCGGCGCTGGGGCTCTCGGGCGAGGCGTTCAAGGCCAAGCTGGCGGATCCGGCCTTCCGCAAGGCGGTGCGCGACGAGATCGCGAAGCCGGCCATTTTCCGCATCTTCAACGGCGAATGGGACAAGGTCTACGTCGCGCACGCCGCGCGCCAGGAGAACCGAAAGTGGGAGCAGCACTCGGTCGAGGAGATCGCCCGCGCCACCGGCGCCGATCCGCTCGATGCGATGCTGGATCTCGCGATTTCGGAGGACCTGGAAACCGAGTTCAGCGCGCTGTTGCTCAACTCGGACGAACGCGCGGTGGGCGAGATGCTGCGCCACCCGCATTCGCTGGTGTCGCTCTCGGACGCCGGCGCGCACCTGACCCTGTTCAACGACGCCGGCTTCGGCCTGCACCTGCTCGGGCGCTGGGTGCGCGAACTGGGCGTACTGCCATTGGAGACCGCGGTGAAGAAGCTCACCGGCGATCCGGCGTCGGTGTTCGGCATCCAGGGCCGTGGTGCGCTCAGAACCGGCCATGCCGCGGACCTGATGCTGTTCGACCCGGCGGCGGTGAACCGGGGCCCGAAGGTCCGGGTGAAGGACCTGCCCGGCGGCGGCGCGCGGCTGATCACGCCCGCGGTCGGCGTGCACGGGGTGTGGATCAACGGCACGCGCGTCGCCGACGAGAAGGGCCTGCGGAAGCTGGACCGCCTGCCGGGGAAGGTCCTGCGCCGGTTCGGCGCCTAGCCCCTACTGCTGCAGCACCAGCCCCGCGTGCTCGCGCATGGCGTGGAAATGGATCTTCGGCCAGCGCTTCTGCGTCAGCTCCAGGTCGTAGGGTGAACTGAGCAGGTAGGCGTCCGCCTGCGCGGCGTCCTGCACCATCTTGTCCTGGTTGGCGACGCGGAAGCGCTCCAGCTCGTTGCGGTCCTCGCAGCTGATCCAGCGCGCGCCGGCATGGTTCGCGGCCGACAGCCGCACGTCCACCCCGTACTCGGACTTCAGGCGATGGGCGATGACCTCGAACTGCAGCTGGCCGATGGCGCCCAGCAGCATGGCGTTGCCGTGCACCGGCCGGAACACCTGGATCGCGCCCTCCTCGCCCAGCTCCTGCAGCCCGCGCTGCAGCTGCTTGCTGCGCATCGGGTCGGCCAGCTCCACGTAGCGGAACAGCTCCGGCGCGAAGAAGGGCAGCCCGGTGTACTGCAGCGCCTCGCCCTCGGTGACGGTGTCGCCCAGCTGCAATCCGCCGCGGGCGATGATGCCGATGATGTCGCCGGCCCAGGCTTCCTCGACCCGGTCGCGCCGCTGCGAGAGGAAGGTGACCACGCCGGTCGGGCGCAGGGTCTTGCCGGTGCGGTTGACGTACAGGGACATGCCGCGCTCGAAGCGCCCGGAACACAGGCGCACGAAAGCGATGCGGTCGCGGTGCGCCGGGTCCATGTTGGCCTGGATCTTGAACACCACGCCGCTGAGCGCCTCTTCCTCCGGGTGCACCTCGCGCGTGAGCGAATTGCGCACGGAAGGCGGGGGCGCCAGGTCCACCAGCGCGTCCAGCACCTCCTGGACGCCGAAGTTGTTGATCGCGGAGCCGAAGAACACCGGCGTCTGCCGCCCGCCGAGGAAGTCGGCGCGGTCGAAGGCGGGCGTGGCGTGGCGCACGATGTCGATCTCGCCCCAGGCGGCGTCGAACTCGGCGCCGAAGCGCGCCCGCAAAGCGGCCTCGCCCGACACCATCTCGTCCTCGCCGCCGCGGCGGTCGGCGCCGGCCGCGAACACGCGCATGCGGTCGTTGCGCAGGTCGTAGGTGCCGCGGAAGGCCTTGCCCTGCCCCACCGGCCAGGTGAGCGGCGAGCAGGGCATGCCCAGGGCCTTCTCGATTTCCTCCAGCAGGGCGAGCGGCTCGCGCACCTCGCGGTCCATCTTGTTGATGAAGGTGAGGATCGGCGTGCCGCGCGCCCGGCACACCTCCAGCAGGCGCAGGGTCTGCGCCTCCACGCCGTTGGCGGCGTCGATCACCATCAGCGCCGCGTCCACCGCGGTCAGCACGCGGTAGGTGTCCTCGGAGAAGTCGCGGTGGCCGGGTGTGTCCAGCAGGTTCAGCACCGCGCCGCGGTACTCCATCTGCATCACCGAGCTCGCCACCGAGATGCCGCGCTGCTTCTCGATCTCCATCCAGTCCGAGGTGGCGTGGCGGCTGGCCTTGCGCGCCTTGACGCTGCCGGCGATCTGGATCGCGCCGGCGTACAGCAGCAGCTTCTCGGTGAGGGTGGTCTTGCCGGCGTCCGGGTGCGAGATGATCGCAAACGTGCGGCGGCGGGCGACTTCGGCGGCGAAAGACACTTCGAGCTCCGTGGAGGGGCCGCGAATGTACCATGCGTGGATGGTGGAATCCGGACCAGGGGGCGGAGCCAGGGCGGAACCGGGCGGCGGCATCGTCAGCCGGTCTCCGGCCGAGATCGCGCGGGTGCTGGGTGCGCTGGCGGCGCGCGGCGAGCCGCTGCGCGCCAACCTGGCCGGCGGCGGGCTCGCCTTCACCACCAAGCTCCGGTACGTGGACCCCAACCGCGCCTTCATCCTGCTCGAGCCCAGCGCGAGCGAGGAGGCCAACGCCGCGCTGCTGGCGCGGCCGCGCGCCAGCTTCCGCGCCATGGCCGACGGCACCCACGTGGAGTTCGCCGCCGCCAACCCGGCGCGCACGACCTACGCCGGGCAACCGGCGATCCGCATGGCCTTCCCCGACGTCATGGCCACCGCCCAGCGCCGCGAGAGCGAGCGCCGCCCGGTGGTGCCGCAGGCGCCGCTGCACTTCATCGCCGACGAGAAGGGCGTGATCTCCTTCGACGGCTACATGGTGGACATCAGCGAGGGCGGCATCGGCTTCGTGCAGTACGCGCCGAACATCACGCTGGAGCCGGGCACGGTGCTGAAGGGCTGCCGCATCGAGGTGCCCGGCGGCAAGGCAGTGACGCTGGACCTGGAGGTGCGCTACTCGCGGCCGGTGACGCTGCCCGGCGGCCGGGTGGCGCTGCGCTCGGGCTGCCGCTTCGTCAACCTGCCGGCGGAATCGCGCGAGCTGCTGGCGGCGTTCTTCAGGAACTAGGCGCGCGCAGCATGCCGGCCCAGCGCCTAAATGTGCACGATCGTGCACATTTGCAGTACCAAGAATCGAGTCTAGTAGTCCCAATCCTCATGCCGCACAGGGATCCGGTTCAACGTCTGCCGGAAGTGCTGCCACTTGGGCATGAGCCGGTCCATCAACGCAATGAAGCGCGCGTTATGCGTCGGTTCGATGATGTGGACCATCTCGTGCACGACGATGTACTCGAGACACTCCTTTGGCTTCTTCCCGAGTTCCGTGTTCAGACGAATGGCGCCGGTGCGCGGGTTGCAGCTTCCCCACTTCGTTCTCATGTTCTGGACAAACATCTGTCTAACGTCGATACCGACGATCGGCCGCCATTTCTGAATCAGATCAATGGCCTGTTCCCTGACGAGATCGCGGTACCAGCGTTCCAGAATCACCTTCCTTTTCGCTCTATCCGCTCCACGCGGAACTGAAAGCAGGATTCGACGGGGCGCAAGAGCGACTGCTGGTGAAAGCACACCCTCCGTCACCTGGAGCAGGTAGCGCTTGCCCCAGACATAGTGGCTTTCGCGCTCAACGTACTCGCGCGGCGCCTCCCTCTCCTGCTCCCTCAGCTTCCTCTGCTGCTGGCGAATCCACGCCAACTTGGAGATCGCGAACACCCGGATCGTGTCGAGCTTCATGCGCGTGGGTGCAGAAATGCGGACTCGTCCGGTGGGTGGATGGACGCTCAGGTGAACGTTCTTGATGTCTTTCAGGACCACGTCCACCGCGATGTCGCCCAGCTTGATCTGAGACGCCATCAGTACTCGCGCTGCGCCTTGACGATGAGAAACAGGCGCTCCACCTCTGCGACGTCCTTGAGGTACTTGTACAGCTCCGCCTTGATGACCTGCTCCCGGGCCTGGACGCCGCGCCAGCCGTCCGGCCGCACTCGCTTGATCGCTTCATCAATGTCGAGCGCAAGACGCAGAGTCTTCTCCTTGGAAGCCGTGTACACGCCGTCAGCCTCGGCCGCCTGGGCACCCGGGACGGACATACTGAGCAGATTGTTGTACAACGCCCGGAGCGCTGGGCTGCGCTTCAAGGGCTCGGGCGTGTCGTCGGCAAGCCCCGCCTCTACCCTGCGGGCCAGTTCCGCGATGCGCTTCAGGTATTCCTCATACTCGATCGCCTTGGCCTTGCGCGCCGCGATGATCTCGTCGAGAAGTGCGGACATCTTCTCGTAGTAGGCCGGGTCGGTGAGCTGCTCCTTGATAATCTTGCGCCGGACGTTATTCTCGATGGTCTCGGCGATGGCGCCCCGGTTTCCCTTCATCTCGCCAAGCTGCTTGACGATCGCCTCGGCAATGCCGGACTTCACAATCAGTTCCAGCAGGCCCATGCCGTCGAAAGGCGAGATCTTCCTCGGCTCGTCCGCCTCGATGTAGGTGTCGATCAGGTGGCGCATGTCGGCTTCGTAAGTCTTGAGGTCCAGGCTCTCGCCGCTCGCCTTGCGCACGATCTCGCGCACGTTCAGGTAGTGCTTGAGCCGATCCTTGATGCGCGTGACATCCGCCTGGTCGTACCCCGCACGGTCCAGCTCGTCGGCGACATTCGCGTAGGCGCGCACGAGCGCTACGGTCGCCTTGTAGAGCGCCGCCCGTTGCGGCTCGCGCTCTTCCAGATCGGTCTTGATCTCGGTGTTGCCGCAGAAATAGTGGATATGCTCCAGCTCGCCCTTGGGCGGCTCGACCGGCTCGCACAATAGGGCGAGCGCCTCCAGCGCGTTGTCGAGGCGCTCCCTCCCCATCTTGAGCCGGTCCTGCAGCAGCACTTCCGGATCGGCGCCGCCGGCGCTGCGGTCCAGCTCCGAGGTGTAAACCGCGATCGCGTTCTCGACCTTCTTGAACAGATCTTTGTAATCAACGATATAGCCGAAGTCCTTGTCCTCCCCATCCAGCCGGTTGGTGCGGCAGATGGCCTGGAACAGGCCGTGGTCCTGCATGGACTTGTCGATGTAAAGGTAGGTGCAGGGCGGTGCGTCGAAGCCGGTGAGCAGCTTGTCCACCACCACCAGCAGCTTCATGTTGGCCGGCTCCCTGGTGAAGAGCGCCTTCGCCCGCTCCTCATAGGTCTCGGTCTTGTTCATCCCCGGCTTGGCCTCGACGCCCTCCAGCAGCTCGGTGTAGGTGTTGTAGATGAACTGCTTCTCGGTCTCTGTGCCCGCCCCGGTCTCCTCCAGCGTCACGTCCTTCGCCAGCGGGTTGTAGGAGGTCACCACCGCGCACTTGCCCTTGAACGGGGTCTTCTGGAACAGGGTGAAGTACTTGCATGCGTCGTAGATGCTGGAGGCCACCAGGATCGCGTTGCCGCGCTCGCTTGAGAGGCGCGGCTTCACGCTGAAGTCGAACACGATGTCGCTCACCACCCGGTCCATGCGGGACTTGGAGCTGAGCACCTTCTGCATCGTGCCCCAGGCCTTCTTCAGCTCGTCCTTCTGCCAGTCGTTGAGCCCCTTGGTCTTCGCCTCGAACCAGGCGTCGATCTTGTCCTGTGAGCCCAGGTGCTGGTCGATATCCCGCGCCTCGTAGATCAGGTCCAGCACCACCCCGTCCTCGACGCCCTCGCTGAACTTGTAGGTGTGGATGTATCCGCCGAAGACCTCCAGGCTCGTCGCCTTGTCCTTCGCCAGCAGAGGGGTGCCGGTGAAGCCCACGAAAATCGCGCTGGGCATCATCGCCTTCATCACCCGGTGCAGCTTGCCGCTTTGCGTGCGGTGGCACTCGTCCACGAACACGAACACCTCGCCCACCGTCGGACTGGGCTGCGCCTCCAGCTCTTTGATGAAAGCCTCGAAATCGTCCACATCCCTGCGACCAAACTTGTGGACCAGAGAACACAGCAGCCGCGGCTTGGCCTGGCCGAGCTGGTTCATGAGGTCTCGGCCGCTGCTAGTGCGCTTGATCGCCTCGCCGACTTCCGTGAACACCCGCTCGATCTGCTTGTCCAGCTCGTCGCGGTCGGTAATGATCGCGACGCGGGCGTTGGGGTTGTTCTCGAGGATCCACTTCGCAAGCTGCACCATCACGATGCTCTTCCCGCTGCCCTGCGTGTGCCAGATGATCCCGCCCTTCCTGTCCTTTGCGTGCGCCTGTGCAGATTTGACGCCGAAGTACTGGTGCGCCCGCGGCAGCTTCTTCACACCGCCGTCGAACACCACAAAGTCGTGAATCAGCTCCAGCAGCCGCCGCTTCTCGCACATCTTCAGCAGGTACTTGTCGAGCTTGAAGCGGCTGTTGTCCTGCTCGTCCTCTTTCCACTTCAGGAAATACTTCTCTGGCGTCCCTATCGCGCCGTATTGCAGCCCCTCGGAATCATTGCCCGCGAAAATGAACTGCACCGTGCTGAAGAACCACTCATGGAACATCGGCGTCTGGTTCGACAGGCACTGCCGGATGCCGTCGCCGATGCTGACGCGGCTGTTCTTCAGTTCCAGGACACCGACCGCGATCCCGTTGACGTACAACACCAGATCCGGCCGCCGCTCATGATTTCCTGCGAGCGTCACCTCCTCGGCGATCGCGAAGTCATTCTTCTCGGGATGCTTCCAGTCCACGAGATGAACCGTCTCCGTCACCCTCCCCGCCTCGACCTTCACCGGCACGCCGTAGCGCAGCAGGTTGTAGACCGCCTGATTGTTCCCGTAGAGCGTCCGGCTGTGGTTCGTCGCCTCCGTGCGTAGCTTGTGCAGTGCAGTGCTAATCTGCTCCGTTGCGCAGCCGCTCTTTGTGAGCCATTCCGAGAGAACCCTCTCCTCGATGTTGCTGTTGCCTTCGCGGTCGATCCAGTCGCCGAGATAGCGATAGCCCAGATCGTCCCGAAACAGCGCGATGACCCGGCTCTGAGTTGCGCGCTCGGGCTGCCCAACAGTAATCATTTGCCGGGGATGCTCCTGGCAATTCTTACAAGCTCGTCAAGAGCCTGCTCAACGCCATCCCGTTCGACGACTCTAAACGCGGTTCCGTCCGGTTCGATGGTGTACGCAACAAGTTTGACCTTCAACTCATCGCGTAATCCGCTCTGCCCGCCGCTCAGTTTCAACTCGAACTTGCCGGACCGATTCGTCACCTTGAGAACGGTCGCCTCATCCTCGTCATGCTGCCAAACGAGATAGGCTCGCGGCTCCTCCCAGTCCGAATGCACTGTCGTGTATCCCAGCTCATCGAATGGAGTCAATTCCCTTCGACGCTGCTTGTCCGTGAGCAAGCCGAGATACAGGTCATAGCTGAACAATTCAGCGTGCTCTCCACTCATCCTGGTCTTGCTCATCAGGTACACAAGATCGTGCGACTGCGCCCGAATCATCCTGTTCTTGCAGTACGCGACCGCTTCAGGTCTGTTGACAATGAGGCGTCGCCATTCGTCGGACGGGCTGCTACTGGCAATCGCTGCATCCAGCGATTGTGGAATGCCCATGTTTAGATCAATCTCGTCTAGCAGCGTCTTTACATACAATCTCTTTGCCTCGATCGCCTCAGTTCCGCTGCGCAGCAGGCGCTTCCAGCTGGCATCGCGATCGCCGTCGTTCAGAAGGCTTTCGTTACTGCTCTTCGGAAGGAGATAGTTGCCGGTCGCCAGGAGCGCCCGCTCCCATCGGAACTCCCCGAAGTCCTTGAGTCCCTGATCAGAGAAAATCGCGCTAGCCTTTGCGAGATAACCGACAAATGCCTCTCTAAGCGAGGCGTCTTCTGTCGCGCTCCAGTCAACGGTGCTTGCATTAGCCCAGCGGTCAAGAACACCGCAGAACTTGAACAGGAACTCGATTTGCCCCCTGAAGTATCCATGCCGCTCAGCTTCGAGGATGAGCGGGCGCCATTCCTTTCCGCTCCTGAGCAGTTGCGCCTTAAGCTTCTCTTCCTGCACCTGCTGCTCATTGAAACCTGGCACCTCGACTTCGGGGGCCGAGAGATGCTCCAGAATATTGCCCGATTGTTCGATTAACTTCTTAAGCGAGCGAATGCTGCGCTTGTAGTCCTCAACACGGTCATAGGTGGAATTGGCCGACAGGTTGCGGATCACGCGCATCCATTCGCTGAATGGCCCTGGAGATAGTGTGGGGCCATGCTTGAGGACGTAAGCGCAGTACGCGTGGAGCTGGATCAACTCCTCATAAGTGAGTTTCGCGCCCCTCGTGATTGCCCTTTCGAAGATCCGTCCCTCATCGAAGAATTCGGTGCTGTTGAGGTGCGTTCGCAGTTGCCCACCTGGGCCGCACCAGCCATCGAGCACGGCGATCAGCGTTTCCAGCAGCGGCTTGTCGAGGCACCCGTCTTCCTTCAGCTTGAGAAAGCCGTAGGCATTTCCTCGGCTCCCCAGCGCATCCAGCACATGGTCTGCCGCAGGGCCGTCGGGGTCTCGGGTGACCATCGCGAGTGCCCGGATAAGCTGCATGACACGGTCATCGAACAGTTGGGTCTCTTTGTCCCGATGGCGCCAGAAAAGATCAGCCCAATCGGTGTCGATCATTTGGCTGAAATAGTCCTTTACCGAAACCTGGATACCGCGCAGTTCTCGCCTTTCGTCGGGAAAGACCGCATCAAGGTGCTGCTCAAACCTTGCCTTGAAGGTCTCGAACGGAGTCAGAGGTTTTCCCCTGGCATTCATCTTGATGTAAAGGTCGTCCGACAGGCCGAAGCTGCGGAGATCCAGGAGCTGGAACGTGATGCACGGTCGCTCGGCATCGACCAAACGCTCGTACAGTCCCTCACATTGACCGAACTTGGCGTGAAGCGCGTCGAGCATGGTCAACACTGCCTGGATCGTGGGATCAAGCCTCCACGAACGGAAGAACCACGGCTGGTCTGCGATCAAGGTGGAAAGAATCCTGACCTCGCGCGGCTTCATGCCCGGGTCCCATGACCCCAACGCATCGAAGAACTCGCCGCTGCTCGGGCGAACGGCGTAGGCAAATCGCGACTTGCCGCCGCTCAGCGCGAATGCGCGAAACTTCGCTAGCTTCCCGTCTTGCCAGGCAAGATACCAATGCAGGAGATAGAGCGTTGTCAGTCGCTGCTGCCCGTCCAGCGGGCTGAACGACTGCCGATCCGCTCCCTCCACGCTTCCATAAACGAAGTCCAGATCGAGCGGCAGGCTCGGATCCTCCTTCGGCTTATTTAGCGCCGTGTAAAGGGCGTCCAGGAATCCCGCCCTTACCTCAGAGGCCGACTCCCTTCCCTGGACATAGTCACGCTGAACGATCGGCACTTCCACGAACGGGTGCCTGTCTAACAGCTGCCGGAACGTGGCTCTCGCGCCGGCTGGCGTTTGCGCGGCGTCGCTCACTCGCCAGCCTCGCTATCTCCGGCGAAGAATCGCACCAGTGTTTCCACCATGGCCCTGCGATAACTCTCGCTGTCGCTCCGGGTCCAGAACATCATGTTCCCGATCTTCTCGCTGTAGCACTTGAGGAAAAGGTTCTTGGTGCAAAGCGGCACGAACGTCCCGGCGCGGTCGAGTCCGAGGATCCTCTTGCGCTTTACGGGGAATACGGCGTTCTTGTAGCTCCGATTCGTTCCCGCATCGAGCAGAGCCAGGTTGCCTATTCCATGGTCCGTATCCGCGCCGTCCGCCTCCCCAAAGTGCGCCAGGATGTCCGCATAAATCTGGTCGAACTCATCCGTGTCGAACTGGCTCGCCCCGAGCGCCTCCTGCGCGCGCGCAACCAGGCTTTCCCCATCGCCCGCCTCAACCAGGTAGTCGCGGACGTTCTCCAGCCACAGTCGCTGCGCGTCGATGCGGCCCGGCTTGCCGGACTCGACAGAGCGGACATGCTCGATGTCCCATTCCTTCTTCTTGAAGGTCTCAAAGGGGAATCGTAGGTTTGAATCCCGGTTCTCGAGCAGGGTCGCGATATTGAAAAGGAGCAAGACCTTGCGAATCCTTCCCGCATCCGATTCGTAGTCCAGACCGCCCAACTCCTGCTCCAGCACCTCCCCCAACTGCTCGCGCGCGGGTATGTCGCCCCTAATAAGGCGCCTGTAGATTCGCTCCTTCAACGTGCGCTGAAAGGCGCTCTTCGCCGCCGCAACCCCCAGCTCGCGAATCGCGAGAACATCGTCCCCATCCTGGATGAGATAGCCGATGAGGTGATAGAGATCGCCGTCCTGAAACCACTCCTCCAGCGTCATGAAGTAACGCTTGATCTTCAGCCACTCGTCATCGGCTTTCGCGCCGGATTCGCCGAACCGGCCGTTGTAAAAGTGGAAGGTGGCGTACGGATCATCGAAACCCGCCTCGTCCCCGCCCTCTTCGCGGGCGATCAACTGGAAGATGTACTCAATACGCGTAGCCTGTGCGTCATCCTTCCCTTGCAGGAAGTACCAGACCTCGTTGGTCTGCAATACCTTCTCGATGGCATCCCATTCCTGTGCGATCCGCAATTGCTGCTGCGTAACTGTGTTGTGCGGAAAGTTGCGCGAGCGCAGAAAAAGCGCGCGGATCAACTCTGCGTTGGTCAGCGGAATCTTGCCTACGTTTAGGCGCGTGAAGGCCTCGACCGAATCCTCCGCAGTCGGCAGCTCGTACCAGATCACCTTGACGTTCCGGCCGACCTGGTCGTCGTTCAGGAGGCACTGAAGAAACCGAAGCTTGTGCGTACCATCGCGTCCGGCAAACCACTTGTCGATGGCCTCGAAGGCGTTGCAGATGTAGTGGTAATCGATATTGGCGTCGCGCTGCGACAGGTCGATCTTTTTGAGAAATGCCCCGCTCGTCTCGCTTCGCGTCTCAAAAGCAATTCCGAATGGTGTCTTTCCAAGCGCTTCGACCAGTGGCTTCAGGCAGGTGAGGAGCAAGGCAATCGTCGTCAGGCGCTGCTGCCCATCAACCAGCTCCCACTCACCGTTCGGCCGCTTCTTCACCACAATCGGCTGGAGGCAGTAGAACGAAGCCTTCTCAGTGCCCTCCGACGATGCTTGGAACTCCCAAACGTCCTTCAGCAGATCCTCGACCTGCCGCTCGGTCCAGCGGTAACCGCGCTGGTAGGACGGCACATAGAAGCTCTCCTTTAGGAGGTCATTGATCGGCTTCAAGCAGATCGCAGCGTCGCTCATACGAGGCGAATCCTCCCAGTAAGCAACTCCTGCATCATGCCCTGTTTGATGTCACACGCCTTAGCGAGCTTCACCTCTAGCGAATCGATCTCTGTATCCATGTCCGCCAGAATAGATGCGATTGCAGATTGCTCAGCGACGGAGGGAACAGGCAAGGTCACTTTCGCAATATTTGTCTTACTGATCCCAGAAACCTTCGTGCCAACAGCGAAGAAGCGAAATTGCGCTCTGACCGCATGCGTTTGAAAGCAATATCGCCGATACCGATGGCCCAGTTCGGCCGATCGTCCCTTCGCCACGATGGTATGCAACCCTGAAATGAACGGGGTGCTATCTGGATTGACCACGACCACATGCTTACTTGCGCCTTCGTCGTCTTCCGATGCATCCACGAAGACGACATCACCGTCTTCGAGTAGCGACTTAGCCGCGACCTTGTTGAGCGGGACCTTGAGCTTCGGGATGTTCTGAAACTCTCCACGAACATCGATGAACGATTTGGTAGATAGATGAATGTCGCCATAGTGCAGATAGCAATGCCCCTCTGCGGAAAGCTGATCTCGCGAGGCCGCGAGCCCGCCGCTGAAGGTGAACAATTCGCCAAGCGCCTTGACTTCCCACTCTCCACTAAACCCAGGCAGCCGCTTCTTGCCGGTGAGCAATTCCTGCATAGCGCCTTGCTTGATCTGCCGCTTTTTGGCGAGAAGTTGCTTCAAGGACTCGATGAGGCCATCCGCATCACTTAACGCTGTTGCGATCGCCTCTTGTTCGGCTTTAGTGGGCGGGAGAGGAACCGATGCTTTGCGGACCTGCTTAAGGCTTATCTGCGGATACGCCTGCCCAGTGGTGATCGAAATGAAGTGTCGCCTGTACTGCGGAAGCGACAGAAAATGAAAGACAAAGTCGCGGTCTACTTCGGGGGCTGTAATGCGCACGCGGGCGATATGTTGATTGATGTTCGCTCGTGCGGAATTCTTGAATACAACAACACGCCCAACGTTACCGGTAATTGTAATCAGCAAATCCCCTTCTTTGATTTCGCTGCGCCGCAGAGACGAATGTGCGGCATCAGATATGTACATCGATTCCGAAAGGTCCAGTCCATTTTCCGCCACGCATTCGCTGCGCAAGAACAGAACGCCGTCCGGCTGCCAACTGAAGCCATAGGTCGTGGGGGTTGAGCCCTTAGTGATAAAGGCGGACAAGGTCTCGAGATTGGCGAGTGTCCATTCGTGCGGGAAGGATCCCAGCTCGGTTTGCTTATAGCGAGGCCGGGCGAGGTACTTCGCGCTGGGCTCCTTCACTTCCAAACGAACCCCATCTTTTCGAGGTGGCGGTTCACCTTTGCCTCAAGCTGGGTCACGAGGCCCGCCATATGCGGCAGTGGGGTTTCGTAGCGTTCGGCGAGTTCTTTCACACGCTGTGTGAGTTGCTGGCTCACGCGGTCCATTTCGCCGTGAATGGCGGCGTCGAGGGCAGCGAGCCATTTATCGTCGACGACCAGTGACTTGATTTCGGTCTCGGTGAGCTTGGGATATTTCGCGTAGGCCGTGGCGTCGAGCGCGGCGTCGGCGTCCTTGAGGCGCTTCTTGAGGTCGGACTCCTGGTCGTTGAGCTTCAGCCAGTCGTTCAGCACGGCGGCTTCGTCCTTCGCGTCCTTGTCGCCCTTGATTTCCTTCAGCCGCGCGGCAACGTTGGCCTTGTTCACCTTGTCGAGCTCGGCGAAGGCGCCTTCTTCGCCGCCGTGCTCTTCCTCCATTTCGGCGAGGCGGGCGGTGACGCTTTCCAGGTCTGCGGCGAGCTGGTCGAGGGCGGCCTGCTCCTTGGCGAAATAGCGGGCGACGATGAGGGGCTTGGGGATGAGATCGCAGGTCCAGCCCTTGTCCTTTTCCTTGCCCTTCTTGTCTTTCTCGATGATGCGGCTGGTCTCGGCTTTCCAGCCGTCGGCGGCGATGAGGTAGACGTCGTCCTGCATGGTCCCGGCCCAGTAATCCATGAGGTGCTGGTAGATGTCGTAGGGGTCGATGAGCGGCTTGCCGGCGTAGTGGGCGAGCAGGCCCTCGGAAAGTCCGCCGATGACTTCCTTGGGATGGCAGCCGGCCTTCAGGGCCTTGAGCGCGGCGGCGCTTTTCTTGCGCCAGGCGTCGAAGTGCGAGTTCATGCCGGCGATGAAGGTGGCGAACTCGGGGTGCTCGTAGATGGCTGGCTTGATGGCCGCCTTTTCCACGGCGAGGTCGAGATAGCCGGGGCGGCGCTTCTTGAACAGGGTGTGGCGAAGCTTCGGGCAGACAGTCCAGTAGCGCTCCAGCGCGTCGATGTCGACGGCGGGGATGCCGCCCTGCAGGTGGCCGGCGATGTCCTGCAGGTCCTCGGGCGTCTGGCTGTCGATGTAGCGCGGCAGGTTTAGGTTGAACTCGTTCTTCTCGATCTCCTCGAGGGGAACCATGCGCGCGTACTTCGGGACGTCGAGCCGCTTGCTAAAGGCGTCTACTATTTTGTGGATGTCCATCGCCCGCAGGCGGTTCTTGGGGCCGTCCTTCATGAAGCCGCCGCTGGCGTCGATCATGAAGATGCCCTTGCGGGCCTGGGCATCCGCCTTGTCGATGACCACGATGCAAGCGGGAATGCCAGTCCCGTAGAAGAGGTTGGCTGGCAGGCCGATGATCCCCTTGATGTAGCCCTTGCGTACCAGCGCCCGGCGGATGTCTGCCTCGGCATTACCACGAAAGAGCACGCCGTGCGGCAAGATGCAGGCGCCTTTGCCGGTGCTTTTGAGCGAGCGCACGATGTGGAGCAGGTAGGCGTAGTCGCCCTGCTTCGCTGGAGGCGTGCCGAAGGGCTGGAAGCGATCGAAGGGATCATTCAGGGGATCAATGCCAGTGCTCCAGCGCTTGTCGGAAAACGGAGGATTGGCGACGACGTAGTCGAAGGTCTTGAGGCTGTCGCCGTCCTTGAACTTGGGATCAGCCAGCGTGTTGCCTTGGACGATCAGCGCGGTGGGGTTGTCGTGCAGGATCATGTTCATCCGCGCCAGGCCGCTGGTGGCGGCGTCCTTCTCCTGCCCGTAGAGCGTAATGGCGGTGCCGGCCTCATCGCCGACTTTCAGGAGCAACGATCCGGACCCGCAGGTCGGGTCGTACACGGTGGTGGAGGCGCTGGTCTTCGCGCCACGGATCCCGATGACCTGGGCGATGACGCGGCTCACCTCGGCGGGGGTGTAGAACTGGCCCTTGCTCTTGCCGCTCTCGGTGGCGAAGTACCGCATCAGGTATTCGTAAGCGTCGCCGAGGATGTCGTCGCCCTCGGCGCGGTTCTTCGAGAAGTCGAGCGCCGGGTTCTCGAAAATGGCGATCAGGTTGGTGAGCCGATCGACCATCTCCTTGCCGCTGCCCAGCTTCCCTGCCTCGTTGAAGTCCGGAAAATCGGAGAGCTTGTTCTCCTTCGCCAGCGGGGCGATAATTTTCTTGTTGATCTGGTCGCCGATGTCCGGCCTGCCCTTCAGGGCGACCATGTCCTTGAAGCTCGCGCCTTTCGGGATCTTGATTGGCGCGTAGGGCTGCCCGGCATACTTGTCGCTGATGTACTTGATGAACAGCAGGACGAGGACGTAGTCCTTGTACTGGCTTGCGTCCATGCTGCCGCGGAGCTCATCGCAGCTGGACCAGAGGGAGGAATAGAGTTCAGATTTCTTGATTGCCATGTCGGTCAGCTCAAATGCGGTAGTCGCGCGGGTCTATGCAAGCGTCGTACATTCCGCGGTCGACGCGGATCCAGTCGGTACTGTTGATGCCTCGATGGTTGCGAGCGGCGGGGCTATCCGGGAAGGCGCAGGCCATCTTGATCCACCGGTTCTGCTCCGCAGCGATGACGCGGACCTCGCCCGCGACTTCGGAAAGGTCCTGATCCTGGCTGAACACCAGTGCCACGTCGTACTCGTTCCGGTGCGCCATCCGGATGATATCCACCGCAATGCGGACGTCGACGCCTTTCTCCTCAGCGGCCAGGAAGGCGTGTTCGGATCCGTCAGGAAGCTTGACCGTCTGGTTGCGGTAGCGAAGCGCACGGGAGAACGTCCAGACACCTCCGCGACTCATCGCGAGGAGCTTCTTCGCCCAGAATCCGCTCCAGAAGGCGTTGTCCCTGGCGTCTGGAACCCCTGTGTAGAAGCGAGTCTGCTGGAGTTGCCACCCCTTCTGCCCGCAGATCGAAGCGGCGAGCGCCATTACGTCGTAGTTCGGGTAGGTATAGCCGAACGCGGACTTGACGCCGTGGAAGAGGTTCTGGCCGTCAACGAAGGCGACGGCGCGCTTGACCGGGGGCTCTGCTGCCATTCAGCCCCCTAGAAACAATAACCCCGTCCGGGCCTTGCGGCAGATCGGACGGGGGGGAAGTGGGGCGCAATTATAAGGCTATCGGCACTGGATTCCAAGAACCATTCACATCCCTTACCGCTGCAGAAGCTGTCCCTCGCACCCACGTGCCCTCCCCGCCTCGTGTGGCTGGAGTATAGACGCAGGACGGGACGCGGCGGCGGCGCAACTGCGCCTACGCGGTCTTGGTCTGGAGCATCCCTTCCGACTCGATGAACTTGATGACTTCCGGGAGACCAGTTCCCGATTTGAGATTGGTGAATACAAAAGGTCGGGTACCCCGCATCCGCTTCGCGTCGCGCTCCATCACCTCGAGGGAAGCCCCCACCATGGGCGCGAGGTCGATCTTGTTGATGACCAGCAGGTCGGACTTGACGATCCCCGGCCCGCCCTTCCTCGGGATCTTGTCCCCGGCGGCGACGTCGATGACGTAGAGCGTCAGGTCGGAGAGCTCCGGGCTGAAGGTGGCGGCGAGGTTGTCGCCGCCGGACTCGATCAGGATCAGGTCCAGGCCCGTGAAGCGGCGGTTCAGGCGCGCCACCGCCTCCAGGTTGATGGAGGCGTCCTCGCGGATCGCGGTGTGCGGGCAGCCGCCGGTCTCGACGCCGATGATGCGCTCGGGCGCGAGCGCCTGGTTCCGCACCAGGAACTGCGCGTCCTCCTCGGTGTAGATGTCGTTGGTGACCACCGCGATGTTGTAGAGGTCGCGGAAGGCCTGGCACAGGGCCAGGGTCAACGCGGTCTTGCCCGAGCCGACGGGCCCTCCGATGCCGACTCTGAGCGTCATGAGCGGAACAGCCTCGAATACTGCGTTTCGTGTTGCGAGGACAGGATGGCGAGCGCCGGCGCGAAGCTGCCGATCTCGTCCTCCGCCATCGCCCCGGCCTCCCCGGCCACCGCTTCCAGCCGCGCCCCCAGCGCGAGCAGGATCCTCTGCCCGTCGGTCTGTCCCAGCGGCACCGCCTTCAGCGCCGCCATGACCTGGTTCTCGGCCCAGGACCACAGGTAGGCGAGCAGCGCCTCACGGGGCGCGATGCCCCAGGCCTTCGCCGCGTGCGCGAACGCGGCCGGGAACGAGGGTTCCTCCAGCGCGAGCGGCGGCACGCCCAGGTCGGGCAGCAGCCGGTTGAGCGAATAGCCCATCTGGACCGTCTCCGCGCGCAGCTCCGCGGTCTCGCGTCCGGCCAGGAAGCGCGCGTTCCAGGGTTCAGGGGACTGCATCATGCGCAGCAGCATCGGCGCGTCGAGCCGGGCGACGGATTGCGCCAGCACCTCCTCGATCCAGCGCTGCGCCGAGGCGGCATCGTTCACCGCGCCGGCCTCGATCGCCGCCTCCAGCCCGCCCGAATAGCTGTAGCCGCCCACGGGCAGGGCCGGGCTGGCGAGCTGCAGCAGCCTGGCCAGCTTCATTTCTTGTGATGATGGTGGTGAGAGTGGTCATGCCCGCAATGCTCGTCGTGGACATGGCCGTGGTCGTGCGAATGTGCACGATCGTGCACATGGGCGTGGTCGTGGTGGTGGTGGTCGTGATCATGGTGGTGGTCGTGGATCTTGCCGCCGTGGCCCATCTCGTCGTGGCGGTGGCCGCCGCCGTAGGCGCCCGCCTCGGGCTCGAAGGGCGCCTCCAGGTGCGCCACCGTCGCGCCCAGCTTCACCAGCATCTCCTCCAGCACGTGGTCCGCCGCGAGGCGCAGGAAACCGTCGCCCACCTGCACCGGCACGTGCCGGTTGCCGAGGTGGTAGGCCGCCTTCGCGAGCTCCACCGCGGAGGCGCAGGTGACGTGCACCACCTTCTCCGGCTCCGCGAGCACCTCGATGACGCGGCCGTCGGAGGCGGTGACCAGGTCGCCGCCGCGCAGGACCTCGCCGCGGGGCAGCATCAGGCCGACCTCTTCGCCGGACACGAGCTTGGTCTTCAGGCGGCTCTTCTGCCGCGAGTCGAACGGCAGGCGCAACTGGCCCTTGACCTCGACCTTGTAGGCCGAGCGCGGAATCTTCAGCTTGGACTTGATCTCGAGCATGGTTGTTCTAGAAGAGGAAGTAGCGCTGCGCCAGCGGCAGGACCTTGGCCGGCTCGCACACGAGCAATTCGCCGTCGGCGCGCACCTCGTACGTCTCCGGATCGACGCTTATCTTCGGCTGCCAGCTGTTGTGCACCATGTCCTTCTTCCCGACGGTGCGGATGTTCTTCACCGCCACCAGGGGCTTGTTCAGCTTCAGCCTGCCTATCGCCGGGTTCTTCATGGCCGCCTTCGACACGAACGTCACCGAGGTGGACAAGGCCTTGCCGAACGAACCGAACATCGGCCGGTAGTGCACCGGCTGCGGGGTCGGGATGGAGGCGTTCGGGTCGCCCATCGCCGCCGCGGCGATGGCGCCGCCCTTGAGGATCAGCGAGGGCTTGGCGCCGAAGAACGCCGGCCGCCACAGCACCAGGTCGGCGAGCTTGCCCGGCTCGATCGAGCCCACCTCGTGGGACACGCCGTGGGCGATGGCCGGGTTGATGGTGTACTTCGCGACGTAGCGCTTCACGCGCGCGTTGTCGTGCGTTTTCGGGTCGCCCTGCAACGCGCCGCGCTGCAGCTTCATCTTGTGCGCCGCCTGCCAGGTGCGGATGATGACCTCTCCCACGCGGCCCATGGCCTGCGAATCCGAGGACATCATGGAGAACGCGCCCAGGTCGTGCAGGATGTCCTCGGCGGCGATGGTCTCCTTGCGGATGCGGGATTCCGCGAAGGCGACGTCTTCGGCGATCGCCGGGTCGAGGTGGTGGCACACCATCAGCATGTCCAGGTGCTCGGCCACCGTGTTCACCGTGTAGGGCATGGTCGGGTTGGTCGAGGACGGCAGCACGTTCGGCTCGCCGCAGATGCGGATGATGTCCGGCGCATGGCCGCCGCCCGCGCCCTCGGTGTGGAAGGTGGCGATGCTGCGGCCCTTCATCGCCTTGACCGAGGTCTCGACGAAGCCGGATTCGTTCAGGGTGTCGGTGTGGATCGCCACCTGGGTGTCGGTCTTCTCGGCCACCTCGAGGCAGGTGTCGATGGCCTGCGGCGTGGTGCCCCAGTCCTCGTGCAGCTTGAGGCCGATGGCGCCCGCCTTGATCTGCTCCAGCAGGGGCCCCGGCAGGCTGGCGTTGCCCTTGCCGAGGAACCCCAGGTTCATCGGGAAGGCCTCGGCCGCCTCGAGCATGCGGTGGATGTGCCACGGCCCCGGCGTGCAGGTGGTGGCGAAGGTGCCGGTGGCCGGGCCGGTGCCGCCGCCGATCATGGTGGTGACGCCCGACATCAGCGCCTCCTCGATCTGCTGCGGGCAGATGAAATGGATGTGGCAGTCGATGCCGCCGGGGGTGACGATCATGCCCTCGGCCGCGATCACCTCGGTGCCGGCGCCGATCGGGATCGTGACCCCCGGCTGGATGTCCGGGTTGCCCGCCTTGCCGATCTTCCAGATGCGGCCGGCCTTGATGCCGATGTCGGCCTTGACGATGCCCCAGTGGTCCACGATCAGCGCGTTGGTGATCACGGTGTCGGCCACCTTGGCCGAGGGGAGCTGGCTCTGCCCCATGCCGTCGCGGATCACCTTGCCGCCGCCGAACTTCACCTCCTCGCCGTAGATCGTGTAGTCCTTCTCGACCTGGATCCAGAGCTCGGTGTCGGCCAGCCGGACGCGGTCGCCCACCGTGGGGCCGAACATCTCGGCGTAGGCCTGGCGGGTGATGCTCACTTGAGCTTGCCCATCACCTTGCCGGCGAAGCCGTAGATCTCGCGCTTGCCGGCGACCGCGACCAGCTCGACGGTGCGCGACTGGCCCGGCTCGAAGCGCACCGCGGTGCCGGCGGCGATGTTGAGCCGCATCCCATAGGCGGCCTTGCGCTCGAACTTCAGGGCCTCGTTGGTCTCGAAGAAGTGGTAGTGCGAGCCCACCTGCACCGGGCGGTCGCCGCTGTTGGTCACTTTCAGCGTGACGGTCCTGCGGCCCTTGTTGAGCTCGATCTCGCCTGCCGCGACCCGCATCTCGCCCGGGATCATCGCTTGGACTTCCTCCGCAGCAGGATCACGACGCCGGCCACGGCCGCGGCGCCGAGCGCCGCCCACATGAGGTCGTCGGCATGCCAGTGGATCTCGAGCGCGCCGTGGCCCGGATGCGCGAACGCCGCGCCGGCAGACAGGAACAGGAACGTCGTGACGCACAGCTTGCGCATGCCTTCCCCTTCAGACGATCGGGTTGTGGACGGTCACCAGCTTGGTGCCGTCCGGGAACGTGGCCTCGACCTGGATCTCCGGGATCATCTCCGGCACCCCTTCCATCACCTCGTCGCGCCTGAGCAGCGTGGCGCCCCAGCCCATCAGCTCCGAGACGCTGCGGCCGTCGCGCGCGCCTTCCATGATGGCGGCGGAGATGAACGCCACCGCCTCGGGGTAGTTGAGCTTCAGGCCCCTGCCCTTTCTCCGCTCGGCGAGCAGCGCGGCGGTGAAGATGAGCAGCTTGTCCTTCTCGCGCGGGGTCAGTTCCATGTCATTCGATCCGCAGCCTCGCCTCGCCGATGCCGGGGAAGCTCGCCACCACCTCGTCGCCCGCCTTCGCCGCCTCCAGCCCGGTCCAGGCGCCGGTGGTGACGATGTCGCCCTTCCTCAGTCCGCCGGCGCGCTTGCCGCAGTGCGCGACGATCCAGGGCATGAGGCGGAAGGGGTCGCCCCAGGAATGGGCGCCGGTCGCCTTCGCGACCCGGCTGCCGACGCGGATCTCCATCGGCTGCGCGCGAAAATCGATCCTGCGCCAGTCCCTGGTGCCGCTGCCCACCACCAGCGCGCCGTGGTTCTGGAAATCCGCCAGCTGCCAGCCGCCGGGCGCGGCCTTCCACTTCGCCAGGCGCGAGGCGCAGACCTCGATGGTCACCACCGCCTCGGCGACCGCGGCGGCGATTTCCTCCTCGCCATAGGCCTGGTCGCGCGGCGGCAGGTCCTTCGCGAGGCGAAAGGCGACCTCGCCCTCCACGCCGACCATGCCGAGCGCCTTGGCCGAGACCTTCGCCGGGTTCTTCAGCACCAGCTCGGGCGCGATCGGCGCCGCGGTCGGCTCCACCTTGTCGCTCGGGCCGCCGGCCTTCCACGCCGCCGGGTGCGCGCCCGGCCACAGCCTGGCGAAGACCTTGTCCTGCACGCGGTAGGCGATGACGTCGGTGCGGATCGCGGACTTCTCCGGCACCACCATCGGCTGGCCGGTGCGGCGGGCATGGACGAGCAGGCTGGCAATCAGGTCGGTGCGCATGCGGTTCAGGTCCTCCAGATCCTGGGCTCGACCGCCTCGCGCCCGGCGCAGGCCGGACGCAGGATGCGCCACAGCGCGGTGAACCAGCGCCGGGCGGACTCGGTCGAGGCGCCAAGATAGCGCGCCAGCAGCACGCCGGGAAGGAGCGTGATGCCGCCGCGCCCTTCCTCCGGCGAAACGGCCCGGCAGGCGTCCCGCTCCGCCCGCCCCAGGGCCGGAAACGCCGCCGCGAGCGTGCCGAACACCGGCTGCCCGGCCAGGCCCGCGGCCGAGGCCATCGGCGCGCCGTCCCCGGCCACGCGGCCGCGCTCCAGCCACAGCGGCCGGCCGTCGCGCAGGATGGCGCTGGAGAAGCGGCTCTCGCCGGTGGCGAAGCGCTCCCCCGACCCGGTGCGCCCCAGGCAAACGATCTCCCAGCCGAGGTAGCCCGCGTCGCCCTGCAGCCGCACCTCGGTGGCCATGCGCGCCCGCGCGCCGCTGAAGACGATGGCTTCCTGCGGCAGCCATTCCAGCGTGGCGCCGGCCGCGACCTCCAGCACCACCGACTGGCTCGCCTCCGGGCCGGCGCTGCGGTACCACTTGCCCGCCCCCGGGGTGGTGAGGAGCGCATGGGCGCCCGCTCCCGCGTCGATCGCGATCTGCAGCGCATCCCCGCCCGCGATCCCGCCGGGCGGGTGCACCACGATCACGTGGCACACCGCCTCGCCCTCCGGGTAGAGCGGCTTCTGCACCACCAGCGGCCCGTCGTGGCGCCGGCGCGCGAGCATCGTCTTCCCCGCGGCGCGCTCGAAGCCCAGTGCCAGCTCGGCCCGCCAGGCAGCGGAGATCGGTTCGGCGACGCGCATGCGGGGATGATACCGCCGCGCCCATGTCAGACCGACAGCAGTTGCCGCACGCCATCCCGGTCCATGTCGGCGCCGGCGCCGCGCGCGATGATCTCGCCGCGCTCCATCACCAGGTACTGGTCGGCGAGCGAGCGGGCGAAATCGTAGTACTGCTCCACCAGCAGGATGGCCATCTCCCCGGTGGCCGCGAGCGAGCGGATGGCGCGCTCGATGTCCTTGATGATGGAGGGCTGGATGCCCTCGGTGGGCTCGTCCAGGATCAGCAGCTTCGGGTTCATCGCCAGCGCGCGCCCGATGGCGAGCTGCTGCTGCTGGCCGCCGGAGAGGTCGCCGCCGCGCCGGCGCATCATCTGCGCGAGCACCGGGAACATCTCGAACACCCGCGGCGGCACCGTGGCGCCGCGCGGCCGCGTGGCGAGGCCCATCGCCAGGTTCTCCGCCACCGTCAGCCGGGCGAAGATCTCGCGGCCCTGCGGCACGTAGCCGATGCCCGCGCGCGCGCGCTCGTGCGGCTTCGCCTGCGTCAGGTCGGCCTCGCCGAAGCGGATGGCGCCGGTGCGCGCCGGGACGATGCCCATGAGCGTGCGCAGGAGCGTGGACTTGCCGACGCCGTTCCTGCCCAGCAGCGTGGTGACCTTGCCCGTCGGGATCTCGAACGTGAGATCCCGCAGGATGTGGCTGCCGCCGTAATACTGATTGAGGCTTTCGACTTTCAGCATCAGCGGCCCAGGTAAACTTCGATCACCTTCGGATCGTTCTGCACCTGCGCCATCGGCCCTTCCGCGAGCACGCTGCCCTCGTGCAGCACCGTGACCTTGCGCGCGATCTTCTCGATGAAGGCCATGTCGTGCTCCACCACCACCAGCGAGTGCTTGCCCGCCAGCGACAGGAACAGGTCCGCGGTGCGGTCGGTCTCGTCGTCGGTCATGCCGGCCACCGGCTCGTCCAGCAGCAGCAGCTTGGGCTCCTGCATCAGCAGCATGCCGATCTCCAGCCACTGCTTCTGGCCGTGCGACAGCAGCCCGGCGACGCGGTCGGCGGCGTCGGCGAGGCGGACCAGGCGCAGCATGTCGGCGATGCGGTCGCGCTCGGCGTCCGCGAGCCGCGCGAACAGCGTGGTGCGCACCCGCTTGTCGGCCTTCATCGCCAGTTCCAGGTTCTCGAACACGCTGTGGTGCTCGAAGATGGTGGGCTTCTGGAACTTGCGCCCGATGCCGGCGTGCGCGATCTGCGCCTCCGACAGGCGCGTGAGGTCGATCGTCTGGCCGAAGAACGCGGTGCCGGAATCCGGACGCGTCTTGCCGGTGATGACGTCCATCATGGTGGTCTTGCCGGCGCCGTTGGGGCCGATGACGCAGCGCAGCTCGCCCAGGTCGATGGACAGCGACAGCCGGTTGAGCGCGCGAAAGCCGTCGAAGGACACCGAGATGTCGTCCAGGTACAGCACCACGCCGTGGGTGGCATCCAGGCCCGCGGTGGCGAGGTGGCTGAAGGCGCCGCCTTCGTTGGCGGCCAGGGCGTTGGAGCTCATGCGGCGTTCCCGAAGTACCGCCGCCGCAGCTTCTGCGCGAGGCCCACCACGCCCTGCGGCAGGAACAGCGTCACCAGGATGAACAGGAGCCCGAGGAAGTAGAGCCAGAACTCCGGGAAGGCCTGGGTGAAGAAGCTCTTGGCGCCGTTGACCAGGCCCGCGCCGGCGATCGCCCCCACCAGCGTGCCGCGGCCGCCCACCGCGACCCAGATCGCGATCTCGATGGAGTTGGCCGGCGACATCTCGCCCGGGTTGATGATCCCGACCTGCGGCACGTACAGCGCGCCGGCGATGCCGCAGATCACCGCCGAGAGCGTGAACACCGCCAGCTTGTAGTGCACCGTGTCGTAGCCGCAGAAGGCGACGCGCGACTCGGCGTCGCGGATCGCGGCCAGGACGCGGCCGAACTTCGAGGTCACCAGGTACCGGCAGCCCAGCAGCGTGAGGAGCAGCACCGCGCCGGTGATCGCGAACAGCGCCATGCGCGTCTCCGGGGTGGCGATCGGGAAGCCGAGGATGCGCTTGAAGTCGGTGAAGCCGTTGTTGCCGCCGAAGCCGGTGGCGTTGCGGAAGAAGAGCAGCATCGCCGCGAAGGTGAGCGCCTGGGTGATGATGGAGAAGTACACGCCCTTCACCCGCGAACGGAAGGCGAAGTAGCCGAACACGAAGGCCAGCAGCCCCGGCACCGCCACCACCAGCACCATCGCCCACCAGAACTGGTCGCTCATCCACCAGGTCCAGGGCAGTTCCTTCCAGTCCAGGAACACCATGAAGTCGGGCAGGTCCGACTGGTACTGGCCCTCGCGGCCGATCTGGCGCATCAGGTACATGCCCATGGCGTAGCCGCCGAGGGCGAAGAACAGGCCGTGCCCCAGCGACAGGATGCCGCAATAGCCCCAGATCAGGTCCATCGCCAGCGCGACGATGGCGTAGCACATGATCTTGCCGAGCAGCGTCACCCAGTAGGAGGAGACGTGGAAGGCGCTCCCGGGCGGCACCGCGAGGCTCAGGACCGGGAACAGGACGAAGATCACCAGCGCCGCGATGCCGAGCGCGACCCAGCCCTTCGCGCCGTACAGGCGGGTGAAGGTGCCCATCAGGCCTCCACCGCCCGGCCCTTGAGGGCGAACATGCCCTGCGGCCGGCGCTGGATGAAGATGATGATGAACACGAGCACCACGATCTTGGCGATCACCGCGCCCGACCAGGACTCCAGGAACTTGTTGGCGAAGCCCAGCACCAGCGCCGCGTACACCGTGCCCGCCAGCTGGCCGACGCCGCCGAACACCACCACCATGAACGAGTCCACGATGTAGCCCTGCCCCAGGTCCGGGCCGACGTTGCCGATCTGCGACAGCGCGCAGCCGGCCAGCCCGGCGATGCCGGAGCCCAGCCCGAACGCCCAGGTGTCCACGCGCCCGGTGGGCACGCCGACGCAGGCGGCCATCTCGCGGTTCTGCGTCACGCCGCGCACGTAGAGGCCCAGCCGCGTCCGCGTCAGCAGCAGCCACATGCCCAGCAGCACCAGCGCGGCGAAGGCGATGATCGAGATGCGGCTCCAGGGCAGCACCACGCCGGCGAACACCTCGATGCCGCCGGACATGAAGGCCGGGTTCTCCACCTGCACGTTCTGCGCGCCGTACAGGGTCCGCACCGACTGGATCAGCATCAGGCTGATGCCCCAGGTGGCGAGCAGCGTCTCCAGCGGCCGGCCGTAGAGCCAGCGGATCACCGAGCGCTCCAGCGCCATGCCCACCGCCGCGGACACCGCGAAGGACGCGGGCACCGCCAGCAGCAGGTACCAGTCGAACCAGGCCGAGCCGCGGAACGCGACCTGCACCGCGTAGGTGGTGTAGGCGCCGATCATGATCAGCTCGCCGTGCGCCATGTTGATGACGCCCATCAGGCCGTAGGTGATGGCGAGCCCCAGCGCCGCCAGCAGCAGGATCGAGCCCAGCGACACGCCGGCGAACAGCAATCCCGCCCGCTCGCCCCAGGCGAGGCGCCCCTGCACCTCGCGCAGCGCCTTCTGCGCCTCGTACTTGATGTCCTCGTCCGGGTCGTTGACCGCCGCGGCGAGCAGGGTGCGGCTGTTGGGGCTGCTCGAGGCCGCAAGGCGCCGGATGGCGGCGACGCGCGCCTCCTTGCCGCCGGACTTCATCTCCAGCGACGCGGCGATCAGCTCCAGCGTGGGCCGGATCGCGGCATCGGTTTCCTTCTCCAGCGCCTTCCTCACCAGCGGCAGCAGCGCCTCGTCGGCGCCCGCGGCGAGCTGCCGGGCCGCCTCCAGGCGCACGGCGCGCTCCGGGGACAGCAGCTTCAATGCGGCGAGCGCGCCCTCGAGCTGGCCGCGCAGCCGGTTGTTGGCGATCACCTCCTCGCGCTCCTCGGGCAGCGGCGCGACCTTCGCCCCGGTGACGGCGTCCACGGCCTCCTCGCCCTTGACGATCAGCACGCGCACGCCGTCCTTGCCCGGGACGGCCTGCATCTCGCCCTCGGCGAGCGCGGACAGCACCTCCGCGGCGCGCGGGTCGGCCTCGGCCACCAGGGCCGAGATGGCGGCGCTGCGCTCGTCGGCGTCGCCGGTCGCGAGCTTCTCCACCGCGGCCTTGTCGATCGCCGCGGCGGTGCCGGCGAACGACAGCAGCAGGGCCAGGAACAGCGTCTTCATGGATGGTTCACGCCTCTACGTGAAGAGGGCCGGCGAACCGGCCCTCTTCCTTGCGCAGGTTACGCGTGGATCACTTCTTCTTTTCCGCCATCAGGGCCGGCTCGTCCTTCTTCTTGTCGTTGCCGGGGATGAACGGGCTCCAGGGCTGGGCCTTGACCGGTCCCTTGGTCTTCCAGACCACGTTGAACTGGCCGTCGGCCTTCACTTCGCCGATGAACACCGCCTTGTGCAGGTGGTGGTTCTTCTCGTCCATCTTGGAGGTGATGCCCGAGGGCGCCTTGAAGGTCTGCCCGGCCATCGCCGCGCGCACCTTGTCGACGTCGAAGGACTTGGCCTTCTCCACCGCCTGCTTCCACATGTAGATGCCGATGTAGGTCGCCTCCATCGGGTCGTTGGTGAGCGGCTTGTCCTTGTGGCCGGCGATGTTCTTCGCCTTGGCGTAGGCGGCCCACTTCTTGGTCCACTCGGTGTTGGCCGGCGACTTGATGGACATGAAGTAGTTCCAGGCGGCCAGGTGGCCGACGAGGGGCTTGGTGTCCACGCCGCGCAGCTCCTCCTCGCCGACCGAGAACGCCACCACCGGCACGTCGGTCGCCTTCAGGCCCTGGTTGCCCAGTTCCTTGTAGAACGGCACGTTGGAGTCGCCGTTGATGGTCGAGACCACCGCGGTCTTCTTGCCTTCCGACGAGAACTTCTTGATCTTGGCGATGATGGTCTGGTAGTCGCTGTGGCCGAAGGGCGTGTACTCCTCCATGATGTCGGCCTCGGCGACGCCCTTGGACTTGAGGAACGCGCGCAGGATCTTGTTGGTGGTGCGCGGGTAGACGTAGTCCGTGCCCAGCAGCACCCAGCGCTTGGCCGAGCCGCCGTCCTTGGACATCAGGTACTCCACCGCCGGAATCGCCTGCTGGTTGGGCGCGGCGCCGGTGTAGAACACGTTCTTGGAAATTTCCTCGCCTTCGTACTGCACCGGGTAGAACAGCAGCCCGTTCAGCTCCTCGTACACCGGCAGCACCGACTTCCTGGACACCGAGGTCCAGCAGCCGAAGGTCACCGCCACCTTGTCCTGGGTGAGGAGCTGGCGCGCCTTCTCCGCGAACAGCGGCCAGTTCGAGGCCGGGTCGACCACGACCGGCTCGATCTTGTGGCCCATGACGCCGCCCTTGGCGTTGATCTCCTCCACGGCCATCAGCACCGTGTCCTTGAGCACCGTCTCGCTGATCGCCATCGTGCCCGAGAGCGAATGCAGGACACCGATCTTGACCGTCTTGCCCTGGGCGTAGAGGCTGGTGGAACCCATGCCGATGGCGGCGACCGAGGCCGCCAGGGCCAGTTGCTTGATGAACATGCGACGTTTCATGAAATCTCCCCTGTCTGTTCGTTGAGGCGGTTGGATGAGCGAGCTGCTGGGAGACGCAATGCAACGTCCATGCCCGGCCGGGAATCCGGCGCAGGCACATGAATCAGAAGGCTTTCCTAAACGGCCGGCGCGCGCCCGGACGGAGCGCGCACCGGGTTGGTGCGACTACCCAACTTGGTGCACCAGCACGCTTCGGAGCCGCTCGATGCCTTGCGCGAGGCGCTCCTCGCCCGAGGCGAAGCACCAGCGCACGAAGCCTTCGCCCTCGGGGCCGAAGGCCGAGCCGGGGGCGAGCCCCAGGCCCGCGTCGCGCACCAGCCGCTTGCAGAACGCGAGGCTGTCGGTGACGCCCTCGACGCGGAAGAACGCGTACAGGGTGCCGCTCGGGGTCGCGGCCTGCACGCCGTCGATGGCGTTGAGCTCGCGCACCAGGAAGTCGCGCGCGCGGCGGAACCGCTCCAGCGTGCGGCGGATCACCGGCTCGCCGTCGCGTATCGCCGCGATCCCGGCGCGCTGCACGAACACCGGCGCGCAGGAGGTGTTGTACTCGATCAGCTTGCCCAGGTCCGCGCTGAGCGACGGCGGCACCACCAGCCAGCCCAGCCGCCAGCCCGGCATCAGCCAGGTCTTGGAGAAGGTGTTGGCGCTGATGAGGCGGTCCCCGGGATCCGCGAGGTCGAGGAACGACGGCGCCACCCCCGGCGCCTCGTAGTAGAGCCGCTCGTAGGCGTCGTCGGCGAAGATCCAGATGCCGTGCCGGCGGCAATGCTCCAGGATCGCGCGCTGGTCCGCCTGCGCGATGGTCCAGCCCGTGGGGTTGTTGGGCGAGTTCAGGTACAGCGCGCGGGTGCCGGGCCTGAGCGCGGCGAGCAGCCGGTCGAGGTCCAGCGTCCAGCCCGCGCGCGAGAACGCGAGCGGCACCGTTTCCACCGTGGCGCCCAGGATGCGCGGGATCTCCTGCAGGTTGGGCCACAGCGGCACCACCTCCACCACCCGGTCGCCGGGGTCCACCAGCAGCTGCGAGGCGAGCATGAGCGCGTTCACGCCGGCGCTGGTCGCCGCCACCTCCTCCGGCGCGGTGGGCCGGTGCAGGCGCGTGACGTAGGCCGCCAGCGCCTCGCGCAGCTCCGGGATGCCCAGGTTGTGCGAGTAGTAGGTCTCGCCGGCGGCGATGGAGTCCATGCCGGCGCGGCGGATGAACTCCGGCGTGGGCTCGTCGGGCTCGCCGACCCAGAACGCGAGCACGTCCTCGCGGCCCAGGCCCGCGTTGACCAGCTCGCGGATCCTGGAGGCGGGCAGGGAGCGGACGGCGGCGCGCGCGGCGAGCATGCGCGCAGTGTAACTTGAGGTAACCTGCGCCGCTCCATGGATCCCGCCCGTGCCGCCCGCCTGTCGCTCGTCGCCGCCCTGGGGATCATGGTGGTCTGGGGCTGCAACTTCGCGCTCACCAAGTACATCCTGGACGGCGTCGGGGTCGGCACGTTCCTGTTCGTGCGCTTCGCCGTCATGCTGGTCCTGGGCGCGGCGCTGCTCGCGTACGTGTTCCGGAGGCAGCCGCGGCGCATGCTGCCGCGGCGCGCGGACCTGCCCCGCTTCGCCGCCGCCGGCCTGCTCGGCCATTTCCTGCACGTCGGCATCGTGATGTGGGGCATCGACCTGTCCACGGCCTTCTCCAGCTCGCTGGTGCTGACCAGCGCGCCGCTGTTCACGCTGCTCATCCTGGCGGCGATGGGCGTGGAGCGACTGCACGCGCGGCAGGTGGCGGGCACGCTGGCGGCCTTCGCCGGCATCGTGCTGTTCCTGTCGGACAAGTTCGCCGCCGGCTTCGCGCGCGCCGGCCTGGGCGACCTGGCGCTGCTGGCCGCGGCGGCGATCTTCTCGCTCTACACCGTGATCTCGAAGCCGCTGGCCGAGCGCTACGGCGCGCTGATGCTGCTCGCCTGGTCGCTCGCCTTCGGCGCGCCGCCGATGCTCCTCGCCTGCCTGCCGGCCTTCCTGGCGGCGGACCTGGCCGCGGTGAGCCCGGCGCTGTGGCTCGCGCTCGCCTGGGCGATCCTGGTGTCCTCGTTCCTGGGCTGGCTGGTGTGGACCTGGGTCAACGCGGTGCGCGGCGTCGCCCGCAGCGCGCCGCTGCAGTACCTGATGCCGCCGATCGCGGGCGTGGTGGCCTGGCTGACGCTGGGCGAGACCTTCACCTGGCTGAAGCTCGGCGCGGCGGCGGTGGTGATGGCCGGGGTGGCCTGGGCGCAGTACGGCGCGCGCGCGCCGGCGCAGCCGGACTCGGCCTAGGCAGCCGCCCGGCCCGCATCCCTGGCCGCCGCGGGCGCCTCGTCCCCGAGGCGGAAGAAGAAGGTGGCGCCCTTGTCCGGCGCCGAATCGGCCCAGACCTTGCCGCCGTGGCGCTCGACGATGCGCCGCACCAGCGCGAGGCCGACGCCGTTGCCCTCGAACTCCGTGGGCAGGTGCAGGCGCTCGAACATGGCGAACAGCTTCCCGGCGTAGGCCATGTCGAAGCCGGTGCCGTTGTCGCGCACGTAGTACACCGGCCCGAGGCCCATGGTGATGGAGCCGACCTCGATCCTCGCCTCCGGCCGCAACCCGGTGTACTTGATGGCGTTGGCGATCAGGTTGGCGTAGACCTGCTTGAGCAGCACCCGGTCGGCGCTGCACTCGGGCATGTCGCCGACGCGGATGTCGAGGCGCCGGCCCTCGCGCAGCGCCGCGAGGTCGTCCAGCACCTCGCGCACCAGGTCGGCCGGCCGGATGCGCTGCTGGCGCAGCGGCTGGCGCGACAGGCGGCCGAACTCCAGCAGCCCGTCGATCAGCGCGCCCATGCGCTCGGCGTTCTGCGCGATGCGGCCGAGCAGGCGCTGCGCCTCGGCCGGGAACTCGCCGCGGAAGTCCTCCAGCAGGATGCGCGAGAAGCCCGAGATGGCGCGCAGCGGCGCGCGCAGGTCGTGCGACACCGAGTAGGAGAACGATTCCATCTCCTTGTAGGCGGCGGTCAGCTCGGCGGTGCGCGCCTCGACGCGCCGCTCCAGGTCGGCGTTCAGCTCCAGGACCTCGCGCTCGTGCGCCTCCTGCGCCGCGACGCGCTCGGTGATGTCCTCGAAGGTGACCAGCACGCCGCCGAAGGCGCCGGCGCCGTCGTCCAGCCGCGCCGCCTGGTGCCGGATCATGCGCCGGCCGCCGTCGGCCCTGACCATGACGTAGGTCTCGGGCCCGGCGTGCCGCACCTCGCCGCCGCGCATGCGCTCGAACACGTCCTGCGGCGTGCCGCCGCGCCCGCCCGCCACCGGCTCGCGCCTCCAGGGCACGTCGGTGAACGCGCGCCCGATCAGGGAATCGCGGCGCACCCCGAGGATGCGCTCGGCCGAGGCGTTGACCAGGGCGTAGCGCCCCTCCGCGTCCAGGATCGACAGGCCCTCGGCCATGGTCTCCAGCACGCGCGCCAGGCGGTCGCGCTCGGCGAGCAGCGCGCGCTCGGCCTCGACCTGCGCGGTGACGTCGCGGCCGACGCCGCGGTAGCCGAGGAACTCGCCGGCGGGCCCGAACACCGGGCGCCCGGACACCGACTGCACCGTGCGCCGCCCGGCGAGGTTGAGCCGCTCCAGGCGCAGGTCGCTGAACGGCAGCCGCCCGTCCAGCTGCGCGCGGTGCTCGGCCCAGTCGGCCTCGGTCATGTTGAGGAACGGCCCCTCCCAGCGCGTGCGCCCGAGCGCGGGCCGGGAGTCGACCCCGAGCGCGCGCTCGACGCCGCTGGAGACGTAGGTGATGCGGTGCTCGGCATCGGTCTCCCAGATCCAGTCGGAGGACATTTCCACCACGCTGCGCAGCCGCTCCTCGCTGCGCGCGAGCGAGCTGTGCGCCCGGGTCACCTCGGCCGCGAGCCGGTTGCGCTCGGTGACGTCGCGCGCCACGCCGCGGTAGCCGAGGAAGCCGCCATCGTCGCCCAGGCGCGGCTCGCCGCTCACCATCAGCACCGTGGCGATCGCGCCGCCGGGCGCGAGCCGCACGAACTCGACGTCGCGGAACGGCTCGCGGCGCTCCAGCGTGCGCAGGTGCGCGGCGAGGTCGCCGTTCACGCGCAGGCCCAGCTCCCACACCGGCTTGCGCAGCGCCTCCGCGGCCGGCATGCCGAGCGCCTTGCCGACCTCGCCCTCCAGGCGCGTGAAGGTGTTGCCGGCGTCGGTCTCCCAGAAGAAATCGGAGGACAGCGCGGCCAGGCTGCGCAGGCGCCGCTCGGCCTCGCCCAGCTTCGCCGCCATGCGGTTGATGTCCGAGGCCAGTGCCGCCACCTCGCCACTGGCGCGCGCCTCGACCCGGTGCGCCAGCTCGCCGCGCGCCAGCGCGTTGACGCCCTGGCGCAGGCTCAGGATCGGCTGCACCAGGCCGCGGCCGAACCACCAGGCCACCGGCACCGCCAGCACCAGCATCAGCGCCGCCACCAGCAGGTGCTCGCGCAGGATGGCGTAGGCCGGCTGCAGCGCCGTCTGCACCGGCGTGCCGACGAACACCTGCCAGGGCGCGTTGGCCACCGGCACGCTGGCGGCGAAGCGCGTCACGCCGTCCTCGGTGGTGGCGCGGCCGGCAAAGGCCGAGCCGTCGCGCGCAACGCGGAAGTACGGCCTCGCGCTGACGTCGCGGCCGCGCAGCGCGGCCCCGCCCGGCGCCCCGGCGAAGGCGATGCCGCGGTCGGTGGCGACGATCAGCAGCTGGCCGGCGGCGTCGATGCGCGTGGCGAGGATCGCTTCCAGCGCGTCCATCTCGATGGTGGCCGCGAGCACGCCGTAGACCTGGCCCTCGTCGGCCGCCGGCCGCGCCAGGGGCACCACCCAGCGCCCGGTGCCGCGCGCCTGGATCGGCGCGCCGATGGCGAGCGCGCCGGTGCGCAGCGCGTTGGTGAAGTAGTCCCGGTCCGAGACGTTGATGCGCTCGCGTTCCGCGGGCGACCAGGTGGTCGCCGCCCGTACCCGCCCCTCGAGGGTGAACAGCGCCAGCGCCGAGACCGCCTCCGGGACCTCGAATCCGAGGCGCCGCAGGCGCGCCTCGACTTCCACGGGATCCGCGTAAGGCCCGCCCGCCAGGGCGTCGGCCGCGCCCAGCAGCGCGCCGATGCGGTCGACATGGACCTCCAGGAAGCGCGCCACCCGGCGCGCGTCGCGGTCGCTCTGCTCGATCGCGCCGCGCACCGCCCGCTCGTGCACGTCCCAGACGCTGTAGGCCGCGTACAAGAGATAGGGCAGCAGCATCGCTGCAGCCAGCAATTGCAGGCGGCCCCGGATGGTCATGTCACGGCGAAGTATCCCCTGAATGCCGCCAGCGCGCGCTCGATTCCTTCACGGTCCACGTCAAGATGCGTCACGAGCCGCATCCGCGCACCCGGCAGCACCACCACGCCCTGCCGCAAAAGGTATTCCGAAAGTCCGGCCAGCTTCGCCGCCGGCACGCGCACGAACACCATGTTGGTCTGCGCCGGCTCGACCTGCAGCCCCGGCACCGACGCCAGCCCGGCCGCCAGCCGGTCTGCATTGGCGTGATCCTCGGCGATGCGCGCCACGTTGTGCTCCAGCGCGTACAGGCCCGCGGCGGCCAGCACGCCCGACTGGCGCATGGTCCCGCCCAGCATCTTGCGCGCGCGCCTGGCGCGGCCGATGAAATCCGCGCCGCCCAGCAGCAGCGTGCCCGCGGGCGCGCCCAGGCCCTTGGACAGGCAGACCGACACCGAATCGAAGCCGCGGCAGACCTCGCGCGCTTCCAGCCCCAGCTTGGCCGCCGCGTTGAACAGGCGCGCGCCGTCCAGGTGCGTGGCGAGGCCCCGGCGCCTGGCCAGCGCCAGCGCCTCGTCGAACCAGGCGCGGCCGATGGCCTTGCCGCCGATGGTGTTCTCCAGCGCCAGCAGCCGCGTGCGCGCGAAATGCGCATCGTCCGGCTTGATCGCCGCCTCCACCTCCGCCAGGTCCAGCGTGCCGTCGGGCCGGTTCGCGAGCGGCTGCGGCTGGATCGAGCCCAGCACCGCGCCGCCGCCCGCCTCGTAGCGGTAGGTGTGCGCCTCCTGGCCGAGGATGACCTCGTCGCCGCGCCCGCAATGCGTCATCAGCGCGGCGAGGTTGGACTGCGTCCCGGTCGGGAACAGCAGCGCCGCCTCGAAGCCCAGCATCTGCGCCGCGCGCGCCTGCAGCCGGTTCACCGTAGGGTCGTCGCCGAACACGTCGTCGCCCACCTCGGCCTCCGCCATGGCGCGGCGCATCGCCGCGCTGGGGCGGGTCACGGTGTCGGAACGAAGGTCAACGACTGGGTTCATTGGCGATCCGCTTCATGAAGCCGTCAACATCGCGGTCAAGCTGCAACATCGCCGGAACCTGCTTTTGAACTTCCACGATCGGGGGCGCATCTTTTCGCGCCCCCGAAACCAGGACCCCGACGAAGGCGGCCAGCGCCACCGCGCCGCCCAGCCACGCGATTGCGCCACGCCAACTCCGTTCCGCAACCGGCCGCTGCGCCCGCGCCTCCGCCTTCTCCCTCGAGGCCGCCTTGCGCCGCGCCTCGGCTTCCATGCGCTCGCGAACGCGCGCCGCCTTTGCCAGGTCCGCTTCCGCGATCCGGCGGGCTTAGACCTCCGTCCGCGCCGCGGCCTCCGCGGCCGCCCGCCGCCCGGCCTGCGCCGCGGCTTCCTGCTCCGCCGTCGAGCGCTCCAGCACCGCACGCTTCGCCTCCCGCTCCGCCAGCAGCCGGGCCTCCGCGGCCTGCGCCGCGCCGGCCTCCGCCTGCGCCCGCATCTTCGCGCTCGCCGCCGCCTTTGCCGCCGCCTGCGCCTGCGCCAGGGCCCGCGCCTGGGCTTCCTGCTCGTCCTTCGCGCGGCGTTCGCTTGCGCTTGCCGCGGCGGCTTCGGCCTCGGCGCGCGCCCTGGCCTCGTCCGTCGCCGCGCGCGCGGCGGCGGCGGCGCGCGCGGATGCCGCCGCCGCTTCCCGTTCCGCGTCGGCGCGCGCCAGCGCGGCCA
>CAZMDA010000028.1:0-41711 GCA_964564865.1 uncultured Bordetella sp.
AGCCGGACGAGACCTCCAACATGGACGGCCGCCGCGCCTACTTCTGGGTGGTGCCGGCGAACGTGATGGGCAACTGGACGCTGGAGGCCGGCGCCGAGCGGCTGCAGCTCAGCTTCGAGCAGCGCTACCAGAAGATCGAGGGGCAGGTGACGCTGAGCCCGACCATGCAGGGCGGCCTGCGCGACGCGCGGCTGCGCGGCTTCGCGATCTCGTTCTCGTTCGTGGACAACAACGGCGTGCGGCGCGACTTCAGCGGCCGCGTCGTCGGGCAGAAGATGGAGGGCAGCTTCCGCTCCGAGGACGGCAAGGAAGGCCGCTGGAGCGCGGCCAAGAAGTAGCTAGCGCTTCTGGTGCGAGCCGTCGCAGTACGGCTTCGCGCCGCTGTGCTTGCAGCCGCACAGCCACACCTTCTGCGCCTCCGAGACCGAGAACCGCACCGGGCTGAACGCGCCCTCGGCCTTGTGCGAGCCGTCGCAGAACGGCTGGCGCTTCGACCGGCCGCAGGCGCACCACCAGTAGTCCCCGGGGGCCAGCTCCACCGCGTAGGGGGACTTCTGGGGAATCTGCGGCTCGGCCATCGGGACCTCCCTGGTTCGGGTGACTACCGGTACGGATCCCGCGCCCGGTCCTCGAACCGGGTGTGCTCGCCCAGGAAGGTGAGGTCCACCTTGCCGATCGGGCCGTTGCGCTGCTTGCCGATGATGATCTCCGCGGTGCCCCGGGACTCAGGCTTCTCCGGGTAGTAGACCTCGTCGCGGTAGATGAACAGGATCACGTCGGCGTCCTGCTCGATGGCGCCCGATTCGCGCAGGTCCGACATCATCGGCCGCTTGTCGTTGCGCGATTCGAGGGCGCGGTTGAGCTGCGACAGCGCCACCACCGGCACCGACAGCTCCTTGGCCAGCGCCTTGAGCGAGCGCGAGATCTCGGAAATCTCGGTGGCCCGGTTCTCGCCCGCCGAGGAGGCCGACATCAGCTGCAGGTAGTCCACCAGCACCAGGCCCAGCTTGCCGTACTGGCGCGACATGCGCCGCGCGCGGGAGCGCAGCTCGAGGGCGTTGAGGGCCGCGGTCTCGTCGATGAAGATCGGCGCCTCGTGCAGCTTGCCCATGGCGGTGGAGAGCTTCTCCCATTCCTCGTCGTTCAGGCGCCCGGTGCGCATCTTGTGCTGGTCGACGCGGGCGAGCGAACCCAGCAGGCGCATCGCCAGCTGCGTCGCGCCCATTTCCATGCTGAAGATGGCCACCGGCCCGCCTTCCTTCATCGCCACGTGCTCGGCGATGTTGAGGGCGAAGGCGGTCTTGCCCATGGACGGGCGCCCGGCGACGATGATCAGGTCGCCGGGCTGGAAGCCGGCGGTCTTCTCGTCCAGGTCGGTGAACCCGGTGGCGACGCCGGTGACATCCGACTTGTTGTCCTGGTGGTACAGGTGGTCGATGCGCTCGAACACCCGCGCCAGCACCGGCTGGATGCCCTCGAAGCCCTGGGTGCCGCGGTTGCCGGCCTCGCCGATTTCCATGATGCGCGACTCGGCCTCGTCCAGCAGCTGGCTGACGTCCTTGCCCGACGGGCTGAGGGCGGTCTCGGCGATCTCGGTGGCGACCTGCGCGAGGCGCCGCTGCACCGAGCGCTCGCGCACCAGCTCGGCGTAGCGCCGGATGTTGAGCGCGCTGGGGGTGTTCTGCGCCAGCGCGCCCAGGTAGGCGCTGCCCCCGGCGCGGTCCTTGTCCTCGCTCGCCTCGATGGATTCCCCGACCGTGACCACGTCGGCGGGCTTGCCGGCCTCGAGCAGCTTGACGACGTGGCGCCAGATGCGCCGGTGGTCGTCGCGGTAGAAGTCCTCCGCGCTGACCAGGTCGGCGACCTTGTCGAAGGCGGTGTTGTCGATCAGCAGGCCGCCCAGCAGCGACTGCTCGGCCTCGACGGAGTTGGGCGGCACCTTCAGCGCCAGCAGCTGCGGGTCGGCGGGCTCGCCCTGGCGGGCTTGGCGTACCTGGGGTTGGGCCATGGGGGTCAGCGATGCTACAAAAGAAAAAGGGCTGTCGCCAGCCCTTTTTCTACGCGCTGTTTATGCTGCGCTTTTCGGCTCAGGTCTCGCCCAGGACCGAGATCTTCACCGTCACCACCAGGTCGGTGTGCAGCTGGATCTGGATCTCGTAGTCGCCGACCTGCTTCAGCGGCCCTTCCGGCATCCGCACCATGGCGCGCTCGACCTCGTGGCCCTGCGCCTTCAGCGCCTCGACGATGTCGTAGTTGGTGACCGAGCCGAACAGCCGCCCGTCCACGCCCGCCTTCTGCGCGATCTGCAGGGTGAGGCCGTCCAGCTTCGCGCCGCGCTCCTGCGCGCGCGCAAGCGCCTCGGCCTGGGCCTTCTCCAGCGCCGCGCGCTGCACCTCGAAGGCCGCGATGTTGGCCTCCGTGGCGCGCTTCGCCTTGCCCTGCGGCAGCAGGAAATTGCGCGCGAAGCCGTCCTTCACCCTGACCACGTCGCCGAGGTTGCCCAGGTTCGCCACCTTCTCCATCAGGATCACTTGCATCTCGGGCTCCTCAATGCAGGTCGGTGTACGGCAGCAGCGCGAGGAAGCGCGCGCGCTTGACCGCGGCCGACAGCTGGCGCTGGTAGCCGGCGGAGGTGCCGGTGATGCGCGCCGGGATCAGCTTGCCGTTCTCGCCGATGAAGTCCTTCAGCAGGTCGACGTCCTTGTAGTCGATCCACTCGATCTTCTCCGCGGTGAAGCGGCAGAACTTGCGGCGGCGGAACAGGGCCCGCTGGCCGCGGTCCTTCTTGTCCTTGCCCTTGCCTTTGAACTTGCCCTTGCCTTTCCGGGGGGGAGGCATGTCGTGCTCCTTTGCTCTATCTGTTCATTCGAATTCGATGTGGGTCACGTGCAGCACCGGCTTCCTCGAGCGCCGGCTCCGCGCGCACAAAAATCCTTCCGCCTTCACTTTCCTGCCGGGCTCGCTTCCGGCCACCAGCCGCGCCAGGGTCTCGAAGGCGATCGCCTCGACCTCCGCGTTCACCTTCCTCGGCGCCCCGGCCTGCTCCCGTTCCGACTCGTGCCGGATGCGGAACTCGACCACGGGGATGCCGGCGGGGGTGTGGCGCAGGCCCTTCAGCTCGGCGACGGTGCCGGAGATCTCGAGGCGGTTGGCGCCGCTCAAGCGGCGGCCGCGGCCTCGGGCGCCCTGGCCTCGGCGGGTTTCGCCTCGCCGTCGCGCCCGGCCATCATGGAGCGCGACTTCTCCTCCTTCATCATCGGCGAGGGCGTGGTCACCGCCTTGGTCATCTTGACCGTCAGGTGGCGCAGCACCGCGTCGTTGAAGCGGAAGGCATGCTCCAGCTCGGCCAGGGTCTCGGCGTCGCACTCGATGTTCATGAGCACGTAGTGCGCCTTGTGCACCTTGGCGAGCGGATAGGTGAGCTGGCGGCGGCCCCAGTCCTCGAGGCGGTGCACCGTGCCCTTGCGGGCGGCGACGATGCCCTTGTAGCGCTCGACCATCGCGGGCACCTGCTCGCTCTGGTCGGGATGGACGATGAAGCAGATCTCGTAATGCCGCATTCGGACGTTCTCCTTATGGGTAAGCCATCCACCATGCGAAGTGGTATGGCAAGGAAGGGCGCGGATTCTACAATGAAATCTAGGGCTTGGGCAAGGCGCCGCGCCGCCGCACGGACTCGTACAGGCAGACCCCCGCCGCCACCGAGACATTCAGGCTCTGCACCGCCCCCAGCATGGGGATCCGCACCAGCAGGTCGCAGGTCTCGCGGGTCAGCCGCCGCATCCCTTCGCCCTCGGCGCCGAGCACCCAGGCCACCGAATCCGGGATGTCCGCCTCGTAGAGCGTCTTGTCGGCGCGCTCGTCGGTGCCGACCACCCAGATGTTGCGCTCCTTCAGCTCGCGCAGGGTGCGCGCCAGGTTGGTCACCATGAAGTAGGGCGTGATCTCGGCCGCGCCGCTCGCCACCTTGGATACCGCCGCGCTCACGCCCGCGGCCCGGTCCTTGGGGGCGATCACGCCGTGCGCCCCGGCGGCGTTGGCCACCCGCAGGCAGGCGCCCAGGTTGTGCGGATCGGTCACGCCGTCCAGCACCAGCAGCAGCGGGCGCTCGATGGTCTCCAGCAGCTCGTCCACGCTGTGGCCGGGCTTGCGCGCCAGCACGCGCGCCACCACGCCCTGGTGCCGCCCGCCGCCCTGGAACCCGTCCAGCCGCTTCGCGGACACGCGCATCACCTTGATGCCCGCCTTGTCCGCCGCCGCCGCCAGGTCCTTCGCCCGCGCGTCCTGGCGCGCCTCGTCGAGCAGGATCTCGATCACCGAAGCCGGGTCGGCGCGCAGGCTCGCCAGCACGGCGTGGAAGCCGAAGACGATGCGCGGCTCCGCGCCGCCGGGACCGCTCATGCCTTCTCCGCCGGCACGAAGTCGATCTTGCGCGACTCCACGTCCACCCGCACCAGCTTCACCTTCATGCGGTCGGCCAGGCGGTAGCGCTTGCCGGTGCGCTCGCCCAGCAGCATGTGGCGGGCGGGCTCGAAGCGGTAGTAGTCGCGCCCCAGCTCCGAGATGTGCACCAGGCCGTCGACGAAGAAGTCATCCAGCGTCACGAACAGGCCGAAGGCGGTGACCCCGGTGACGCGGCCCTCGTAGGTGCCGCCCACGTGCTGCTGCATGTAGCGGCACTTGAGCCAGTTCTCGACGTCGCGGCTGGCCTCGTCGGCGCGCCGCTCGCATTCCGAGGCGTGGCGGCCGAGTTCCTCCCAGTCCTGCCCCTCGTAGCGCGCGCCGGCGAGGCAGGCCTTGATCGCGCGGTGCACCAGCAGGTCCGGATAGCGCCGGATGGGCGAGGTGAAATGGACGTAGGCGTCGAAGGCGAGGCCGAAGTGCCCGAGGTTCCTCGGGCTGTAGACCGCCTGCTTGAGCGAGCGCAGCAGGATGGTCTGCAGCAGCGTGAAGTCGGGCCGCCCCTTCATCTTCTCCAGCAGCTCGGCGTAGTCCTTGGGCTTGGGCTTGTCGCCGCCGCCCAGCGCCAGGCCCAGCTCGGCGAGGAACTCGCGCAGCGCCTTCACCTTCTCCTCGGCCGGGTTGTCGTGCACCCGGTACAGCGCCGGGTGGCCGCGGCCGGTGAGGAAGTCGCCGGCGCAGACGTTGGCCGCCAGCATGCACTCCTCAATCAGGCGGTGGGCGTCGTTGCGCGGCACCGCGACGATGCGCTTGATCTGCCCGTCGGGCGCAAACTCCATCTTCGTCTCGACCGACTCGAAGTCGATCGCGCCCCGGCGCGAGCGCGCCGCGAGCAGGACCTTGAACACCTCGTGCAGGTGCTGCAGGTGCGCCGGCGCCTTGCCCGAGGCGAGGCGCTTCCAGACCTCGTCGTAGGTGAGCCGGGCATGCGAGCGGAACACCGCGGCGTAGAACTCGTAGCGCGCGATGGTGCCGCGGGGCGTGATCGCGATCTCGCACACCATCGCCAGCCGGTCGACCTGCGGGTTGAGCGAGCAGATGCCGTTGGACAGCTTCTCCGGCAGCATCGGGATGACGCGGCGCGGGAAGTACACCGAGGTGCTGCGCTCGCGCGCGTCCCGGTCGAGCGGCTCGCCGTCGCGCACGTAATGCGAGACATCGGCGATCGCCACCCACAGGCGGTGCCCCTGCCCCTCGCGCACCGCGCAGACCGCGTCGTCGAAGTCCTTCGCCGTCTCGCCGTCGATGGTGACGAAGTTGAGCGCGCGCAGGTCGCGCCGCCCCTTCAGGTCGGCCTCGCGCACCTCGTCCGGCACGGCGCGCAGCGCGGCCTGCGCCCCCCTCGAGAAGGCGTGCGGCAGGTCGAACTTGCGCAGCGCGATCTCGATCTCCATGCCGGGGTCGTCCCAGGCCCCGAGCACCTCGGCGACGCGGCCGACCGGCTGCGCGCGCTTCGAGGGCTGCGCGACCAGCTCCACCGTCACCACCTGCCCCGCCTTCGCCTTGCCGGCCTCGGCCGGGGGCACCAGGATGTTCTGCGCGTAGCGCTTGTCCTCCGGCGCGAGGTACAGCACCCCGTGCTCGGCATGCAGCCGCCCGACGATGCGCCGGTTGCTGCGCTCCAGCACCTCCACCAGGACGCCCACCGGCCGGCCGCGCGAGTCCTTGCCGCCGATACGCACCGCCACGCGGTCGCCGTGCATGGCCTGGCGCATTTCCTCCTGCGGCAGGAACACGTCCGGGCTGCCGTCGTCCGGCACCAGGAAGCCGTAGCCGTCGCGGTGGCCCTCGATGCGGCCGGCGACGACGTCGATGCGCCTGGCGACCAGGTAGCTACCGGCGCGGTTGCGCACCACGCGCCCGGCGCGCTCCAGCGCCTCCAGCGCGGCGCCGAATCCGGCCTTGTCGCGGGCGCCCGCGGCGGCCTGCTCCAGCTCGCGGCGCGTCAGCGGCGCGCCGGCGCGCTCCAGGGCCTCCAGGATCCCGCTGCCGTGGTCCGTCTCCGGCGCGCCCGACCGGCGCCGTTGCGGCTGCGGGCGGGACCCGGCGCGGGAATTCGTTCGCCTATTCTTTGACATGGTGCAGCAAGGACCCTAAAATCCGCTCCCCCTGCCGAGGTGGCGGAATTGGTAGACGCACATGGTTCAGGTCCATGCGGTGGCAACACTGTGGGGGTTCGAGTCCCTTCCTCGGCACCAGAAGCAACCGCGACTCAACGCGCCGCCCCCTGAAGCGGCGGCTGGTTCAGCACCAGCCAGTAGCGGCAGGCTTCCTTGATCGCCGCGATGTACTCCTCGAAGCCGACCGGCTTCACCAGGTAGCTGTTGGCGCCCAGGCGGTAGCTCTCCAGGATGTCGCGCTCCTCCCGGGAGGAGGTGAGCACCACCACCGGGATGCTGCGCGTGCGCTCGTCCTGCTTCACCCGCCGCAGCACCTCCAGCCCGTCCAGCCTGGGCAGCTTCAGGTCGAGCAGGATCATGCGCGGCGGCTTGGCGAGGCGCGCCGGCGCGTCGCCGTCTGCGAACAGCATGCCGAGCGCCTTGACCCCGTCCTCGGCGTGCAGGAAGCGCTCGCCGCGGACCGAGGCGCGCAGGGCGCGCATGGTCAGCTCGGCGTCGTTGGGGTTGTCTTCGACGAGCAGGACGTCCACGTCAGGTTCGTCCGCGGCCATGGGCGAAGTCTACGCCCCCGGCACGGCTCATGCCCCGAACGGATGGCGCAGGACGATGGTCTCGTCCCGTTCCGGACCGGTCGAGATGAGGTCGATGGGGACGCCGCACAGGGCCTCGATGCGCGCCAGGTAGTCGCGCGCGGCCCTGGGCAGCCGCTCGTGCGCCCGGACCCCGACGGTGCTCTCCTGCCAGCCCGGCATTTCCTCGTAGACCGGCACGCAGCGCTCGATCTCCTCGGCGCCCACCGGCAGGATGTCCGAGAGCTGGCCGTCGACCTTGTAGCCGACGCAGATCTTCAGCGTCTCGGCGCCGTCCAGCACGTCCAGCTTGGTGATGCACAGCCCCGAGACCCCGTTCAGCTGCACCGAGCGCTTGAGCGCCGCGGCGTCGAACCAGCCGGTGCGGCGCGGCCGCCCGGTGGTGGCGCCGAACTCCTGCCCGCGCTGGCGCAGGCGCTCGCCGACGTCGTCCGACAGCTCGGTCGGGAACGGCCCCTCGCCCACGCGCGTGCTGTAGGCCTTGGTGATGCCCAGCACGTAGTGCAGGTGCATCGGGCCGATGCCGGCCCCGGCCGCGGCGGCGCCGGCGACGCAGTTGGACGAGGTGACGAACGGATAGGTGCCGTGGTCGATGTCGAGCAGCGCGCCCTGCGCGCCCTCGAACAGCAGGTTCTTGCCCGCCTTGTTGGCGTGGTAGAGCGCCCTCGGCACGTCGGCCACCAGCGGCACCAGGCGCGGCGCCAGCGCCAGCGTGTCCTCCAGGGTCTTCCGGTAGTCGACCACGGGCTGCTGGTAGTAGTTCTGCAGCACGAAGTTGTGGAAGTCGAGCAGCGTCTCCAGCTTCGCCGCGAAGCGCTCCGGGTTGAGCAGGTCCTGCAGCCGCAGCGCGCGGCGCGCGACCTTGTCCTCGTAGGCCGGGCCGATGCCGCGGCCGGTGGTGCCGATCTTCTTCGCCGCCTCGCGGGCGCGGTCGAGCGCGACGTGGTACGGCAGGATCAGCGGGCAGGCCTCCGAGATGATCAGGCGCGCCACGACGTTGCGCACGCCGGCGGCCTCGAGCTCGTCGATCTCCGCGAGCAGCGCCTCGGGCGAGAGCACCACGCCGTTGCCGATGAAGCAGTCGACGTCGCCGCGCAGGATCCCGGAGGGGATCAGGTGCAGCACGGTCTTCCTGGTGCCGATGACCAGCGTGTGCCCGGCGTTGTGCCCGCCCTGGAAGCGCACCACGCCCTGCGCGCGGTCGGTGAGCCAGTCGACGATCTTGCCCTTGCCCTCGTCGCCCCACTGGGTGCCGACGACGACCACGTTGCGCGCCTGCTTGGTCATGTGCGTGTCACTTGTTCCGTTTTGCCTGCCACGGGCGGATGCCCGTGACCGCCGCGAGTTCGCGCAGCTCGATGGAGAATCCGGTCGCGGGCCGGGCGCGGCCGAAGGCCTTGCCGACCTCGTCGTAGCGCCCGCCGCGGGCGACCGGGCCCGGAACCCCGTCGCAGTAGGCGTCGAACACGACCCCCGAGTGGTAATGGTAGCCGCGCAGCTCCGCGAGGTCGAAGCTGGCCGGGATGGTGCAGGCGCGCGCCAGCGACCGCAGCGTGGCCAGCGCGCGCTTCAGCTCCGGCAGCGGCGGCAGCCGGCGCGCGGCGATCCCCAGCACCCTGGCGTCGCCGTAGAGCTCCGGCAGCAGCAGCAGCGCCTCGCGCGTGCGGCCGCCCACCCGCTTCGCCAGCGCGCGCAGCTCCGGCAGGTCCTTGCGCTGCAGCGCCTCGAACAGCTCGCGCTCGAGTTCGCCCGCGATGCCCGCGGCGCGCACGATGGAGCGGAACACCGCGACGTGGCCGATGTCCATGCGCGCGCCCTTCACCTTCGCCAGCGCGAGCGCCCGGATCAGCAGCTGCTGGATCTCGAGGTCGCCGGCGATGCCGGGGTCGCCGTAGATCTCGGCGCCGATCTGGACCGGCTCGCGCAGCGCGGTCGGCGTCGCCGGGCGCGCGTGCAGCACGCTGCCGCAGTAGCACAGCCGCGTCACGCCCTTTCGATTCAACAGGTGCGCGTCGATGCGCGCCACCTGCGGCGTGATGTCGGCGCGCACGCCCATCATGCGGCCCGATAGCTGGTCCACCAGCTTGAAGGTGCGCAGGTCGAGGTCGTGGCCGGTCCCGGTGAGCAGCGACTCCAGGTACTCCAGCATGGGCGGCATCACCAGCTCGTAGCCGCGGCCGGCGAACAGGTCGAGGATCGCCCGGCGCAGCGCCTCGATGCGCGCCGCCTCGGCGGGCAGCACGTCCTCGATGTGCTCGGGCAGGAGCCAGCGCATGGGCGTCAGGGCCCGCCCTGCAGCAGGCCCTGGGCGGCGAGCAGCAGCAGGCCGATGAGCATGGCGGTGAGGCCGAAGAAGCGGATCTGGCCGTCGGACAGCTGCAGGATGCGCCGGAAGGTCTCGCGCCAGGCGCTAGGGGCGAGGAACGGCAGCAGGCCCTCGATGATCAGCACCAGGGCGATCGCGGTGATCAGCGCCGTGGCCATCGGGGGTCATTTCCTGGGCGCCGCCCGGCCCGCGGCGTCCTTGAGGTAGCGGAAGAACTCCGAGTTGGGCTCCAGCAGCATCACGTCCGAGCGGCTGCGGAACGTGGAGCGGTAGGCCTCCATCGAGCGGTAGAAGGAATAGAACTCCGGGTTCTGGGAGAACGCCCCGGCGTAGATGCCGGCGGCCTTGGCGTCGCCCTCGCCGCGCACGCGCTGGGCGTCGCGGTAGGCGTCGGCCAGGATCACCTCGCGCTGCTTCTCGGCCTCGGCGCGGATGCGCTCGGCTTCCGCGGCGCCGGTCGAGCGCAGCTCGGAGGCGACGCGCTTCCTCTCCGATTCCATCCGCCGGTAGACGTCCGCGCTCACCTCCTGCGGCAGGTCGACGCGCTTCAGGCGCACGTCCACGATTGCGACGCCGATGTTCTTCGCGTCCTGGTCGACGCGCTCGCGCACCTTGGTCATGATGGTCTCGCGCTCGCCGGACACCACCTCGTGCACGGTGCGCTTGCCGAACTCCTCGCGCAGCAGGCCGTTGACGGTCTGGCCGATGCGGTTCGCCGCGCCGCGCTCGTCGGATACCGCGATGTAGTAGGCGCGCGCGTCGATGATGCGCCACTTGACGAAGGCGTCCACCAGCACCGGCTTGTTCTCCGCGGTGATGAAGCGCTGCGGGTCCGGGTCGTCCATGGTCAGGATGCGCGTGTCCAGGTAGCGCACGTTCTGCACCAGCGGCAGCTTGAAATGCAGCCCGGGCGTAGTGATGACGTCGCGCACCTCGCCGAACTGGAACACGATCGCGTTCTGGCGCTGGTCCACGGTGAACATCATCGAGCTCGCCAGCATCGCCAGCGCGGCGACGGCAGCGAGGACCGGTCCGATGGCCTTCATCGCGCCCCCCTTTCGCGGTCGCGCAGCGTCTCGCGCGAGCGCGGCCCGGCCTCGGGCGCCGCGGCCGCGGGCGCGGACGGCGCCACCTGCGGCGCGAGGTTGTCCACCACCGGCGCGCCGCTTTGCTGCATCAGCTTGTCCAGCGGCAGGTAGAGCAGGTTGCCGCTGCCCTTGTAATCGAGCATGACCTTGGAGGTCGAGGACAGGATCTGCTGCATGGTCTCGATGTAGATGCGCTCGCGCGTCACCGCCGGCGCCTTGGCGTACTCGGTGAGCACCTGGCGGAAGCGGGTCGCGTCGCCCTCGGCGGTGGCGATGACGCGGGAGCGGTAGCCCTCGGCCTCCAGCAGCAGCCGCGAGGCGACGCCGCGCGCCTTGGGCACGACGTCGTTGAAGTAGGCCTCGCCCTCGTTCTTCTGCCGCTCGCGGTCCTGGCCCGCCTTCTGCGCGTCGTCGAAGGCCGCCTGCACCTGCTCCGGCGGCTGCGCGTTCTGCATGTTGACCTTGGCGACCTGGATCCCGGTCCGGTAACGGTCCAGGATGGTCTGCATCAGGGGCATCGAATCCTCGGCGATGCGCTGGCCCTGGTTGAGCACGTTGTCCATCTTGCTCTTGCCGACCACCTCGCGCAGCGCGGTCTCGGCGGCCTGCAGCACGCTGTCGTCCGGGCGCCGGTTGTTGAACAGGTAGTCCTTGGCGTCCTTGACGATGTACTGCACCGCGATCTGCACGTCGACGATGTTCTCGTCGTCGGTCAGCATCAGCGATTCCTTGGGCACCTTGGTCTTGACGTTGCCGCGGTAGCCGACCTCGACCGAGCGCACCTGCGCGAGGTTCACCGTCTCATGGCTCTGCACCGGCCAGGGCAGGCGCCAGCGCAGGCCGGGGTTGGTCTCCTCGGCGAACTTGCCGAAGGTGAGCACCACGCCGCGCTGGCCCTCGACCACGATGTAGAAGCCGCTTGCCAGCCAGATCGCCGCCACGATGCCGGCGAGGATGCCGGCGCCGCCGCCGAACTGCGCGCCGGTGGGCATGCGCGGGGGCTCCTCGCCTCCGCCGCGGCGCTTGCCGAACAGGTCCTGCAGGCGGCGGTTGAAGTTGCGCCACATCTCGTCGAGATCCGGCGGGCCCTGGTTGCCTCCGCCCGGGCCGCGGTTTCCACCACCGCGCCCCCAGTTGGGGTCGTTCAGCGACATGGCATGCTCGTTCTAGGAAAAGGATCTCGGGAAGAGGTTCTCGGGAAGGGATTCTCGGGTCTGGCCGGCCCGCCGGTGCAGCCGCGCCGCCTCGGCGATCGCAAGGCGCAATCCGGCGATCCCCGCCCCGGTCCGCGCGCTCACGAAAACGCGCGAAATCCTACCATATTCATCGCGTTCCACTCCGGGTTCGAGCCCGGCGAGGTCGATTTTGTTCCACGTCGCGACCTGGGGCACCGCATCGGCGCCGATCTCCGCCAGCACCCGGTTGACGTCGGCGGCCTCGCGCTCGCGCACCGCCGAGGCGCTGTCGGTCACGTGCAGCAGCAGGTCGGCGCGCACCGTCTCCTCCAGGGTGGCGCGGAACGCCGCCACCAGGCCGTGGGGCAGGTCGCGGATGAAGCCCACGGTGTCGGCGATGACCACCTCGCCCGCGTCCTCGATCCAGAGCTTGCGCGCGGTGGTGTCCAGCGTGGCGAACAGCTGGTCGGCGACGTAGGCGCCGCCCCTGGGGTGCGTGAGGGCGTTGAACAGCGTCGACTTGCCGGCGTTGGTGTAGCCCACCAGCGCCACCGAGAACACCTCGCGCCGGCTGCGCGCCCGGCGCTGCACGCCGCGGCGCTGGCCCAGCGTCGCCAGCTTGTCCCTCAGCACCCGCATGCGCGCGGCGATCATGCGCCGGTCGAGCTCGATCTGCTTCTCGCCGGGGCCGCCGGTCTTGCCCAGCCCGCCGCGCTGGCGCTCGAGGTGGGTCCAGCCCCGCACCAGGCGCGTGGCGGCGTGCTGCAGCTGCGCCAGCTCCACCTGCAGCTTGCCCTCGCGGGTCTGGGCGCGCTGGGCGAAGATCTCCAGGATCAGGTCGGTGCGGTCCAGGACCCGCTGGCCGATCTCCTGCTCCAGGTTGCGCTGCTGCGCCGGCGAGAGCTCGTGGTTGAAGATGACGAAGCCGGCGTTGGACTCGGCCACCGCGCGCCGGATCTCCTCGACCTTGCCGCTGCCGGCGTAGAAGCGGGCATCCGGGCGCTGGCGGCGGCCGCGCACCACGCGCGTGCGGCGCGCGCCGGCGCTCTGGGCCAGCCGGGTGATCTCCTCGATGCCCGGCTCGAAGCCTTCGTCGCCGAAATCCAGGCAGACGAGGACGGCGGCGCCGGGGTCCGGGCTGGAAGCTGGGTTAGCCGCCCGGTCCGTGGTCAACGGCGACCGTGATGGCACGCGAGGGCACGACCGTGGAGATCGCGTGCTTGTAGACCATCTGGGTGACCGAGTTCTTGAGCAGCACCACGTACTGGTCGAAGGACTCGATCTGGCCCTGCAGCTTGATGCCGTTCACCAGGTAAATGGAGACCGGCACGTGCTCCTTGCGCAGGGTGTTCAGGAACGGGTCTTGTAGCAGCTGGCCCTTGTTGCTCATCTGGAACCCTCTTTTCCCGAGGTTTGAACTGCTACTGTAATTGAATATTTTGGCTTTTCCTAGCCAATCCGGACGGGCGGCGTCACGTCGCCGCACTGCGCGCGGTGGCGCAGCGCGTGGTCCATCAGCACGCAGGCTAGCATGGCCTCGGCGATGGGGGTGGCGCGCAGCCCGACGCAGGGGTCGTGGCGGCCGGTGGTCTGGACCGTCGCCGGCTGTCCCCTGGCGTCGATGGTGCGCCGGGGAATGCGGATGCTGGAGGTGGGCTTGAGCGCGATGGACACGGTCACGTCCTGGCCGGTCGAGATGCCGCCCAGCACGCCGCCGTTGTTGTTGGACAGGAACCCCTGCGGCGTCATCTCGTCGCCGTGCTCGCTGCCGTTTTGCGCAACGGAGGCGAATCCGGCGCCGATCTCCACGCCCTTGACCGCGTTGATGGACATCATGGCGCCGGCGATGTCGGCGTCCAGCCGGCCGTAGACCGGCTCGCCCCAGCCCACCGGGACGCCGCTTGCGACCACGTTGACGCGCGCGCCGCAGGAATCCCCGGCCTCGCGCAGCTGGTCCATGAACGCCTCCAGCTGCGGGACCAGCGCACGGTTCGGCACGAAGAACGGGTTGTTGCCGACCTCGTCCCAGGAGACGAACGGCACCGGGTGCGGCCCCAGCTGGGCGAGGTAGCCGCGCACCTTCACGCCATGGCGCTCGGCCAGCCACTTCTTCGCGATCGCGCCGGCGGCGACCCGGATCACCGTTTCCCTTGCCGAGGCGCGGCCGCCGCCGCGCGGGTCGCGCAGGCCGTACTTCTGCGTGTAGGTCCAGTCGGCGTGGCCCGGGCGGAACTTGTCCGCGATCGCCGAATAGTCCTTCGAGCGCTGGTCCTCGTTGCGGATGAGCAGGCCGATCGCGGTGCCGGTGGTGCGGCCCTCGTGGATGCCGGAGAGGATCTCCACCGTGTCGGTCTCGCGCCGCTGCGTGACGTGGCGCGAGCTGCCGGGCTTGCGCCGGTCGAGCTCCTTCTGGATGTCGGCCGCCTCCAGCGCGAGGCCGGGCGGACAGCCGTCCACCACGCCGCCGTAGGCCGGGCCGTGGGACTCGCCGAAGGAGGTGACGCAGTAGAGGGTGCCGAAGGTGTTGCCGGACATGGTCGTCAGGCGAGTCTAGCACCCGGGGATTCGAAGAACCCCCGGGTCTCGAACACCGATTTCGCCAGCGCCTTGCCGCCCGAGCGCAGGTGGCGCTTCAGCACGAAGTCGAACAGGATCGGATTGTGCGAGCGGACCTGCTTCAGGATCCCCGCCGCAGCGGGCTGCACCAGCCCCAGCGACACCAGGTAGTCCACGGAAAAGATCGGCATCACCCCGGGCAGAGGGTAATCCGAGCCGTTGAGCAGGCGCGGGTGCCAGTCGCTGCGCTCGACCACCTTCGCCAGCGCCGGGCCGGCGCGGTTCACCTGCGTCATGGCGGACAGGTCGCCGAAGAGATGCTTCTCGTATCGCTTCTCCCCCATCAGCCTCTCGAACAGCGCAAAGCTGTCGACCAGCGGGCCGCCCTCCCCCTTGTCCGTATCCCGGTCCTGGCCCATCGAGGCGCAATGCGCGACCACGACGCGCACCCCGGCGTCGAGCGCGCGCCGCAGGCGCAGCGGATTGCCGTACTCCTGCACGTCCGCGCCGGTGACGGCGCGCTCCAGGCCGGCGTGCGTGATCAGCGGCAGGTTCAGCCGCGCGAGCGCGGCATAGAACCGGTCGCACCGGGGCGAGGCCGGGTCCATGCCCATCGCCGCGGGCAGCCACTTCACCGCGCGCGCGCCGTCGGCCTTCGCCTTCTCCAGCGCCTCGACGCAGTCGGCGCGGTAGGGATGGATCGACGCCGCCCACTCGAAGTACTTCGCGTGGCGCCGGGCGGTGTCGCGCGCATAGGCATCGGGCACGTGGAATCCGGTGCGATCCGCGATCGCGCGGCCGTCCTCGCCGTAGGCGCGCTCGAAGGCGAACAGCAGCAGCTTCACCCCGGGCCGCAACCCGTCCACCAGGTTGTGCATGCGCTCGACGTAGGCGAGGTCCACGCTGCCTTCCGATTCATGCGCGCAGCCGGCGTTGAGGAAGAACAGGCGCCGCGCGTACTCGCCCGGGTTGAGCAGGCTGTTCATGCGCGGGTTGACCTCGACGCCGCTGCCCGAATCGCCGGTGCCGACCAAGTGCGCGTGCGCGTCCCAGATCCTCGCCGGGTCGAGCCCGTCCCAGGCGGACTGCACCAGTTCGTGGTTCGCCAGGCCGGCGGGCAGCCGCGCGAGGCAGGGGTTCCACAGGCCCTGCTCCGGCCAGTTGCGCCAGACCGCGAGCGACGCGGCGCCGGCGAGCGCGGCGCCACCGAGAAGAAGGATCCGTCGCTTCAGATGGCGGAGGCCAGTTCGATCATTGGCCGGCTACGCCGGCCAATTCTTTATGTAGCCCTTGAGCATCTTGTTCTCGAAGTCCTGCTCCTCGAGCACCGCCTTGGCGACGTCGCGGAACGAGATCACCCCGAGCAGCTTGCCGTCCTGCATCACCGGCAGGTAGCGCGCGCCGGACTCCAGCATGATGCGGCGCAGGTCGTTCACTTCCATGTCGGGACCCGCGGTCACGGGATTGGCGACCATGATGTCCTTCACCTTGAGCTCGCCCAGCGCGCCGCCGGCCTTGGCCAGCGCGCCCAGCAGTTCGTGGAAGGTGAGCATGCCCGCCATGCGGCCCTGGTCCAGCACCACGAGGGACCCCAGGTTCTGCTCCGCCATGGTCTTCACCGCGTCGACCGCGCGACCGCCGGGCTCGATGCTGAGCAGCCGGCTGCCCTTGACCCTCAGGATCTCCTTGACCTGCATGGTCCGACCTCCCGAACGCGCGCAAGGAAGCCCATGCTAGTCCAATCAGCCCGGTGCGGCTAGGGCCCGCGGCTACAGTCCCGTGGCCTCGGCGACCAGGACCTTGAGCTCCCGGTGCAGCTTCTCCCGCACCGCGGCATGCGCCCGGCTGCGGATCAGGTTCTTCAACTCGTACGGGTCCTGCTCCAGGTCGTAGAGCTCGTCCAGCTCGCCCGCGCGCCCCTTGTTCACCCAGTGGATGAGCTTGTAGCGCTCGGTCCGGATCGCCTTGTAGGTCATGCCGATCAGCCAGGGATAGGCCTGTTCGGCCCAGTACTCCGCAAGGACGGACTTGCGCCAGCCGGCGCGCCGTCCCGACAGCAGCGGCAGGATCGAGCGCCCCTGGATCTGGGGCCCGGGCTTGCCGCCCGCGAGCTCGATCAGCGTCGGCGCGATGTCCTGGCAGATCATGAGGTCCCGGAAGCGCGCGCCCGCCTTCACCTTCGCGGGGTAGCGCACGAGGAACGGGCAGCGGATGCCTTCCTCGTAGGCGAAGCGCCGCTCCGGCCCGAGGCCGTGCTCGCCGAAGAAATAGCCGTTGTCGCCGAGGAACACGATGAACGTGTCATCGAGCATGCCCTTCGCTTCCAGCGTGGCGAGGATCTCGCCCACGCCCTCGTCCACCGAGGCCATCATGCGCGCGCGCAGGCGGATCTCCTCCTGCGTGCCGGCGTGGATCGCGGCGAGCAGCTCGCGCGACTGCTTCTTCGCGCGCAGGTGGAAGGTTTCCTTCCAGGCCGGCTTCTGCTTCACCACCTCGTGCGGCGGCAGCATGTTGGGCTTCTTCGGGAAGATGGCGCCCTTGTACAGGTCCCGGTGGCGCGCCGCCGGGATGTAGCCGCCCAGCTTGCCGAAGGCCACCGTGCCGTCGGCCGCCTGCTCGGCGTCCGGGTGCACCGCCTTGTGGGCGAAGAACAGCGACCAGGGCTTGCCCTTCCTCTGCTTCTCGAGGAACGCCACCGCCAGGCCGTTCATGATGTCGGTGATGTGGCCCTTGTGCTGCACGTACCGGCCGTCGTGGTTGAGGCGCGGGTCGAGGATGCGGCCATGGCCGTCGTAGCTCACCCAGGTGTCGTAGCCCGGGCGCGGCATGCCGTCGTTGCCCATGTGCCACTTGCCGATGTGCGCGGTGCGGTAGCCCAGCTTCTGCAGCTCGAGGTGGTAGTTGGGCAGCCGGTGGCTCATCGCGCCGCGCGCCACGTTGTCGATGATGCCGTGGCGGCTGGCGTACTGGCCGGTGACGATCGAGGCGCGGTTGGGCGAGCAGATCGAGGTGGTGTGGAACACGCGCTCGAACATCCCGCCCTCGTGCGCCAGGCGGTCGATGTGCGGCGTCTTCAGGTACGGGTGGCCGCCGGCGCCGAACTCGTCGTAGCGCAGGTCGTCGATCAGGATGACCAGAATGTTCGGCTTCTTCATCTCAGTCGTCCGCCTTGATGTTGCGCGCCTTGGCAAGCTTGCCGTAGGTCGCCTTCTCGCGCTCGAAGAACTTCACCGCCTCGGCGGTGGGCAGGCCGAGGGGCTCCACCCCGGCGGCGAGCAGCTTCTCCCGCACCCCCGGCTCCTTCACGATGCGGCCGATCTCCGTGGCGATGCGCTCGATGATCGCGGGCGGCGTCTTCGCCGCCATGAACACGCCGGTCCAGTTGGTGAAGCTGTAGCCCTGGAAGCCGGGCAGCTCGGCCATGGCCGGGATGTCCGGCGTCGCGGCCGAGCGGCGTTCGCTCGTCACCGCGACGATCCGGATCTTGCCCGCCTTGTGCGGCCCGACCACCGGCGGCATGCCGACGATGCCCACCTCCACCTGGCCGCCCAGCAGGTCCGACACCGCCGGCGCGGCGCCCCGGTAGGGAATGTGCACGATGAACGCCCCCGCGAGCGTCTTCAGCGACTCGCCGGCGAAGTGCATCGAGCTGCCCGAGCCGGGCGTGCCGTAGGAGAGCTTGCCCGGGTTCTTCTTCGCGACCGCCAGCAGTTCCTGGATGGTGGACACCCCCGCCTTCGGGTGCACCGCGATGGCGAGCGGCGTGTCGCCGATCACCGTCACCGGCGCCAGGTCCTTCTCCCAGTCGTAGGCCATCTTCAGGCCCGCGACCGCGCCCACCACCGTCTCGGCGGGCGAGGCGACGATGAACGAGTAGCCGTCCGCCGGCCCCTTGGCGATGCCGTCGGTGGCGATGGTCCCGGAAGCCCCGGGCCGGTTCTCCACCACGAAGGGCTGCTTCAGGATCTCCGCCAGGCGCGTGGCCACCACGCGCGCGGTGAAGTCGTGCCCGCCGCCCGCCGGGTAGCCGACGATCACGCGCACCGGCTTCGACGGCCAGGTCTGCGCCGCCGCCGTTCCGGAAACAAGGAGCAATGCCAGCAACAGTGTTCTCATGGTCCGTCCTCCTTTGCCTGCCGTTGAGCTACCTGAAATCCGCCACCGTGCCCGGCGCCGGCGTGAAGCCGAAGTCGCCGCGCTCGATCACCGCCTCGCGCCCGCCGTTCGCCGCCAGCAGTTCCGCCTGCCGCGCGCGCGCGCGCCGGTCCACTTCCACCGGGTCGCAGATCGCGTAGAGCTTGCGCCGGCACAGCTCCTGCGCCTCGGCGTAGGCCGCCTGCCCGGCGAGGTCGCGCGTCTCGTCCGGGTCGGCCGCGAGGTCGAACAGCTGCGGCGGGTACTTGGCGTAGTGCACGTACTTCCACTTGCCCACCCGCACCGCGAAGGCGCCGGTGCTGGAACCCATGCCGTGGTACTCCGAGAGCACGGTGCGCTCCGGCTGCAGGCCCTCGGCGATCCGCACCAGGTTCACCCCGGGGAAGCCTTCGGGCATCGGTTCGCCGGCGAGCTCCACGATGGTGGGGAAGGCGTCGACGTGGCTCACCGGCGTGTCCACCACCCTGCCCGCGGGGACGCCCGGGCCGGCCAGCAGGAACGGCACGCCCGCGATTTCCTCGAACATCGTCGACTTGCCCCACAGGCCGCGCGAACCCAGGTTGTCGCCGTGGTCGCTGGTGTACATCACCACGGTGTCCTCGGCCATGCCCGAGTCGCGCAGCGCGCCCAGCACCTTGCCGATGTTCTCGTCCAGGTACGACACCAGCCCGAAATAGCCCGCGAGCGCCTTCTTCACGTCCTGCGGGCCCTCGAAGTAGTCGTCGTAGTTGAAGTTGCGGCCGTAGTCCGCGAGGTACGGGTGCGTCGGCCGCTCCTCGCGCGCGTAGAGCTTCGGCATCGGCAGCTCGCGGCCCCAGTAGCGGTAGTAGTGCTCCGGCGGCGCGGTGAGCGGGAAGTGCGGCGCCACGAACGACACGAACAGCACCCAGGGCTTGTCCTTCGCCTTGGGGGCCTCCTCGCGCAGCCAGACCTGGGCGCGCGAGCAGATGTCCTTGTCGTAGAAGGTGTAGGTGGACTCGCCCGGCCCCGCCATGGCGATCATCTTCTTCGAGTTGCCCCGCTGCGGCATGTCGTCCCGGATGAGTCCCAGCAGGTCGCCCTTGCCCTCGTAGATGTGCATCGGGATGATTTCCTCGGAGAAGCCATGGTCCTCCCCGGGCAGGCGGAAATGCAGCTTGCCCACCGAGGCGACGCGGTGGCCGCGCTCGCGCAGGTGGTGGTGCCAGGAGGGCGCGGCGCCGTCGTAGGCGTCGGCGTTGTCCCAGTAGCCGATCTGGTGGATGTACTTGCCGCAGGCGAAGCCCGCGCGCGCCGGGATGCACACCGGGCTGGTGGTGTAGGCGGCGCTGAAGCGCGTGCCGCGCGCGGCGAGCGCGTCCAGGTTCGGGGTGTGGATCACGGGATGGCCGGCGCAACCCAGCACCTTCGGGTTGTGCTCGTCCGACATGATGACCAGCAGGTTGCGGGCTTTCAAAACGCCTTCCCTCCATCCGTTCGGTGATGACCTGGTTACTATATAGTAACGCGCTGATGCCCCCGGCCGCGACCCCTGCCAGCCTGTTTCGCCATTTCGCCCGCTACGCGCGCCCGGGCGTGCCGAAGTACGTCGCGATGCGCGAGGCCATCGCCCATGCCATCGCCTCCGGCGAATGCGCGGCCAACGCCCGCCTGCCGACGGAATCCGAGGTCGCCGCGGCGCTGCCGCTGTCGCTGGGCACCATCCAGCGCGCGCTGCGCGCGCTCGCCGACGAGGGCGTGATCACGCGGCGCCAGGGCCAGGGCTCCTTCGTCGCGGCCGCGCCCGCCGCCGGACAGATGCGCGCGCCGCTGCACTGCCGGTTCGTGAACGACGACGGCACCGGCTACCTGCCGGTTTACCCGTCGGTGCTGGCGCGCTTCGAGGAGGAGCGCGAGGGCCCCTGGCGCGCGCACCTGCGGGCGCGCCGCATCGCCTGCATCGAGCGGGTGTTCCGCATCGCCGACGAGTTCCGCGTCTTCGGCCGCTTCTGGTTCGATCCGGCTCGGCTGCCCTCGCTGCATGCGCTGCCCTTGCGCAAGCTCTCGGGCGAGAACTTCAAGGACCTCATCTGGCGCGACACCCGCCAGTCGGTCGGCCCGCTCGATCGCACGCTGTCCCAGGTGACGCTGCCGCCGGAGGCCGCGCGCGCGGTGCGCGTCCCGCGCGGCGCCCGCGGCCAGCATCTCGAAGTCGCCGCCTGCGTCGGCCGCGACAGCCCGATCTACTACCAGGAGCTCTACATCCCGAACAACCGGCGTCGCCTGCACCTCGCGCCCGACGGGCGCGATCCCGGCCTGGGCGCCGCCGCACCGGAGAGATGACATCGACATGAGCCGCGCCCCCTTCGCCTTCGTTCCCCTCCCCGCCAGCCGCTCCACCCGCAAGCCGCGCGCCAACGGCCGCACCATGATCGTGGACGACGGCCTGCCGCTGGGCGCGACCAAGGACCTGCTCGCGCTCGGCGGCGCCTACGTGGACCTCGCCAAGATCAAGACCGGCACCGCGCGCTTCTACCCGCGCGCGCTGCTGGCGGCGAAGCTGCGCCTGTACAAGCGCCACCGCGTGCAGCCGTTCCTCGGCGGCCAGTTCCACGAGTATGTCTTCGCCACGCAGGGCGAGCAGGCGCTGCCCAGGTACTACGCCGAGTCGCTCGCCCTGGGCTTCGAGGCGATCGAGATCTCGGACAACACCGTGCCGCTCACCGATGCGCAGCGGCGCCGGCAGATCCGCGCCGCGGCCGGCACCGGCCTGGTCGTCTACGGCGAGGTGGGCTCCAAGGAAACCCTGAGCAACCCCGGCCTGCTGGTGAAGCAGGCCGAGCTGTGCTTCGAGGCGGGCGCGGCGCTGGTGCTGGTGGAGGCCGCCGAGCTGGTCGAGAAGGGCAAGCTGAAGAAGAAGACCATCGACCTGCTGCGCCGGCGCCTGGACATGTCCCGCGTCATGATCGAGCTGCCCGGGCCGTGGATCAGCGACGTGCGCAGCTGCGACATCGAGGACATGAAGAAGGCGCTGGTGAACGCCATCGGCCCGGACGTGAACCTCGCCAACGTGCCGCCGGCGGCGATCGTGGACACCGAGGCGACGCGCACCGGGCTGGGGACCGCCGGGCTGCTGAAGGGCTGGCACTGAGGCCCGACACCATGCGCCCTTCCCACCTTCTCGCGCTGGCGCTCGCCCTGCTCTTCGGCGCGCCGCCCGCCCTCGCCCAGCTCACCGCGCGCGACACCGGCACCTTCGTCGTTCTCGACCGCGACTTCAAGCCCACCGAGCTGCAGTACCGGCTCTCGCGCAAGGGCGCGCAGTGGGTGATGGAGGGCAGGAAGCCGGGCGCGTCGTGGGAAACGGTGAGCTGCGCGCGCGGCTGCGACTACCGCGACAGCACGAAGAAGGAAGTCGCGGCCTACTTCCCGCCGGAGTGGAGCGGGAGGATGGACTTCGCCTGCATCCAGAACGTGGCCCAGGCGTTCTGCCGCGGGCGCGACAAGGCCGACGCCGCGAAGGCGGTGTTCTTCGTGGTGGGGCTCGCCGCGGAGCAGCCGGTGCCGCTGTTCCTGCGGCGGATCGGGGCGCCGTAGCCGGCCGATGTAACCGATCGGTTACATTGCGCCCGCCCCCGTGCCCTCGCGCCCCCGTCCGCCGCGCCTAGACCCGGGCGTCCCGCGCGCGCTCGCGCGGTGGCGCGAGCGGTACTACCGGGCGCCGCGCTACGACCTTGCCTTCCGCTTGCGCGCCGGCGCGAAGTCCGTCCCGGGCACGCTCCGGCTCGCGCTGACCCTGCCCCGCGGCCCGGTGGACCTGGTGCTCGACTGGCGCGGCGGGCCGGTGCGCGACGTCCTGGTGAACGGGCGGCCGGCGACGATCCGCCACCGGCAGGAGCACCTCGTCATCCCGCGCCGCGACCTGAGGCGCGGACGGAACACCGTGCAGCTGGCGTTCTCCGCGCCGGTTCGCGCCGGCGGGCCGCTGCGCCGCTACCGCGACGCCGGCGACGGCGCCGAGTACCTGTACACGCTGCTGGTGCCGGCCGACGCCAGCGCGCTCTTTCCCTGCTTCGACCAGCCGGGGCTGAAGGGCCGCTTCCGCCTCGCGCTGGACCTGCCCGAGGGCTGGCGCGCCGTGGCGAACGCGCCGGCGCTGGAGGAACGCGCCGGCCACGCGCGCTTCGCCGAAACCCCGCCCATCTCCACCTACCTGTTCGCCTTCGCCGCCGGGCCGTTCCGCGTCGTGGAGAAGAAAGGCGAATCCGTGCGGCTGTTCGCCCGCCGGTCGCGCCTGGCGAGGGCGCGGGCGGTGGCGCCGGACCTGCTGCGCCTCAACCGCGCCGCGATGGACCGCTTCGCCCGGTTCTGCGGCCATCCGTTCCCCTTCGCCAAGTACGACCTGGTCCTCATCCCGGATTTCCACTACGGCGGCATGGAGCACGCCGGCGCCACCTTCCTGCGCGAGGACCGCATCCTGCTGCGCCATCCGCGTTCGCAGTACTGGCGCCGGCGCCGCGCGCTGCTCCTGCTGCACGAGACCGCGCACCAGTGGATGGGCAACCTGGTCACCATGCGCTGGTTCGACGATCTCTGGCTGAAGGAGGGCTTCGCCAATTTCCTCGCCTACGGGGCGTTGCCGGCGCTCGCCCCCGAGTTCGACGGCGCGCGCGCCTGGGCGGAACTGGCCGAGGCCGGCCGCCGCGCCGCGGCCAAACCGGCCGCGCCGGCGCTCCACGTGCCGCTCGCCAACCTCGCCGCGGCGCGCTCCGTGTACACCGACATCGTCTACTGCACCGCGCCGGCCATGCTGCGCCAGGCCGAACGCGAGCTCGGCCCGGCGCATTTCCGCCGCGCCCTGCGCTCGTTCGTCCGGCGCCACGCCTGGGGCGCGGCCGACTGGCGCGACTTCGTGCGCGCGTTCGGGCACGCGACCGGCCGCGACCTGCGCTCGTGGCTGCGGCGCCGGATCCTGCGGCCCGGCACACCCGCCGGCGATGCTCCCGGAACGCGGGCGATGGGCATACAATCGAAACCGTGACCAGCGACCTCACGATCCGGTTGGCCGAGGCCGGCGATGCGCACGGCATCGCCGTGATGTCGCGCGACCATATCGAGTCGGGCCTGGGCTGGAAGTACGACGCGCCGCGCATCGCGCGCGCCATCCGGCACCGCGACATGATCGTGCTCGCCGCGCTGGAAGCCGAGGGCCGGCGCGATGCGCTGCGCGGCTTCGCCGCGATGGAGTTCGGCGACGAGCGCGCCCACCTCACCCTGCTCGCGGTGCAGCCGGCGCACCGCCGGCGCGGCATCGGCCGCGCCCTCGTCGAGTGGCTGGTGGAATCCGCGCTCACCGCCGGCATCGCCAGCATCCACCTGGAGCTGCGCTCCGGCAACCAGGCCGCGAAGCGCTTCTACCGCGCGCTCGGCTTCTCCGAGACGGTGCTGGTGCCCGGGTACTACGCCGGGCGCGAGTCGGCGCTGCGCATGATCCGCCTGCTGCGCGCGCCGGGGCCGCTGCCGCTCGCCTGGCGCCCGCCCGCGCTGGGCCAGAAGTAACCGCAACCCGTCGGAGGACACCGCTTGGACCTGGGAATCGCAGGCAAGACTGCGCTGGTGACCGGTGCCAGCGTCGGCATCGGCCGCGCCATCGCCAGGGCATTGGCCGCCGAGGGCGCGCGCCTTGCCGTCGTGGCGCGGCGGCGCGAGCTGCTCGAGACGCTGGAGAAGGAAATCGGCGCGAAGCTGGTGATCATCGAGCAGGACCTGATGGCCGAGGACGCGCCCCGGCGCATCGCGGATGCGGCGCTTGCCGGCCTGGGCAGCGTGGACATCCTGGTCAACAACGCCGGCGGCTCGCGCAAGTTCCAGCTGCACACGGACGAGGCGCAATGGCAGGAGGCGATGACGCTCAACTTCACCCGCCAGCGCCAGCTCGCCGACCGCCTCGTGGACCAGATGATCGCGCGCAAGTGGGGTCGCATCGTCAACCTCACCGGCAAGTCCGAGCCCGAGGGCATCAACGGCGCCTTCTGCGCCAAGGCGGCGATGCACTCCTGGGCCAAGGGCCTGTCGCGCGAGGTGGGCAAGCACGGCATCACGGTGAACTGCATCCCGCCGGGCCGCATCATCAGCGAGCAGATCCTGCGCAACTACACCCCTGAGTACCGCCAGTGGCAGTCCGAGCACGAGATCCCGGTGGGCGAGTACGGCCAGCCGGAGGACATCGCCAACCTGGTGGCGTTCCTCGCCTCGCCGCGCGCGCGCTACATCACCGGCGCCGTGATCCCGGTGGACGGCGGGCTGCGGAAGTACCAGTTCTGAGGAGAACACCATGAAGCGACTGCTTGTCCTGCTGTCGTGCGCGCTTGCCATCCCGGCGCTCGCGCAGACCTACCCCACCAAGCCCATCCGCCTGGTGGTGCCCTTCGCCCCGGGCGGCAGTTCCTCCATCGTCGCGCGCGCGGTCGCCGCGGAGATGGAGAAGGGCCTCGGCCAGACCATCATCATCGACAACAAGGGCGGCGGCGGCGGCAACCTCGCCATGGCCGAGGTCGCGCGCGCCGACCCCGACGGCTACACCCTGATCATCGGCCACATCGGCTCGCTGGCGGTGAATCCGTACATGTACTCGAAGCTGCCGTTCGACACCAACGCCGACTTCGCGGCGGTGTCGCTGCTCGCCATCGTGCCCTCGATCTTCGTGGTGCACGAGAGCGTGCCGGCGAAGGACCTGCGCGAGTTCGTGGCGCTGGTGAAGAAGCAGCCGGGGAAGCTCTTCTACGGCAGCGCCGGCAACGGCTCCGCGGGGCACCTCGCCATGGAGTACCTGAAGCAGGTGGCGGGACTGGACATCCAGCACGTGCCGTACAAGGGCACCGGCCCCAACGTGGCCGACCTGATCGTGGGCCGCACGCAGGCCGCCGCGGCCGGCACGCCGCCGCTGATGCCGCACGTGAAGAGCGGCAAGCTGCGCGTCATCGCCGCCGGCGGCGCCAAGCGCCTGCCCGCCATGCCGGAGGTGGCCACGGTCGCCGAGCAGGGCTACCCCGGATTCGAGACCTCGCAGTGGTACGGCCTGAACGCGCCGGCGAAGACCCCCGAGGCGATCATCCGGCGCCTGGCCGAGGAGGCGGCCAAGGCCGCGAAGAGCCCGCGCGTGGCCGAGCGCTTCGCCGCGGACGACGCGGAAGGGGTCGGCTCGACGCCGGCGGAGTACGCCGCCTTCATCAAGCGCGAGCAGGAGCGCTGGAGCAAGGTGGTGCGCACCGCGAACATCAAGGCGGACTAGGGGGCGCCGGCGATGGCTCGAACTACCGTTCATGAAGTGAGTGCCCGGCGCGAGTTCCTTGGCCGCCTGCTGGGCGCTGGCGCGGCCCTTGCGGCAGCGGGCTGCGCGCCTTCCGGGTTGATGTCCTCGGGCCGGCGCCTGATCGTGGACTCCCAGGTGCACTTGTGGACAGCGGAGCGACCGGACTGGCGCTGGGTTCCGGGACAGAAGCCCCAGCTCGCCGAGCCCTTCACCATCGAGCGCGCGCTGCCGCTCGCCGACGCGGCGGGCGTGGACCGCATGGTCGTCGTGCCGCCCTCCTGGACGGGCGACCGCAACGACTACGCGCTCGAGGCAAGCGGCCGCCACCCGGGGCGTTTCGCCGTCATGGGTCGCATCGCGCTGCGCGACCCCGCCGCGCCGGCGCAGCTCGCCGCATGGCGCAGCCAGCCCGGGATGCTCGGCGTGCGCATCACCTTCCTCGGGCCGACGGAGAAATGGCTGGAGGACGGTACCGCGGACTGGTTCTGGCCGGCGGCCGAACGCGCCGGGATCCCCGTGATGCTGCTCGCCGCCGAGAAGGGCCCGGCGCTGGCGCGCATCGCCGAGCGGCATCCGCGCCTGGCGCTGATCCTCGACCACATGGGCCTGGTGACCGGCGTGGTGCGCGCGGGGCGGACCGCGAGCGCCATCGACCATGCGGCCTCGCTCGCGCGGTACCCGAACGTGTCGGTCAAGCTGTCCGCCGCGCCGAACTACTCCTCCCAGCCCTATCCGTTCCGAGACATGACGCCGCACATCCGCCGCCTGTTCGACGCCTTCGGACCGCACCGCTGCTACTGGGGCACCGACCTCACCAATGAGTTCGCGCGCGCCACGTACCGCCAGCGCGTCACGCACTTCACCGAGGAGCTGGACTTTCTTTCGGAGGCGGACAAGGACTGGATCATGGGCCGCGCGCTGCTCGAGAGGCTCAACTGGCGCTGATCGGCGCCGCGGTCGGCCGCGGTACGTAGCCGCGCGTACGCAAAGCACGGCGCGCCCACGCGCGCGCACGAAACAGGAGTTGCGAAATGAAGGAACGGGAACCGGCAACAGCCGTCTACGACGTCGTGATCGTGGGCGCCGGCAACGCCGCGTTCTGCGCGGCGCTGGCCGCGCGCGAGAAGGTGGGCAAGGTGCTGGTGCTGGAGCGCGCGCCGGAGGCGGATTCCGGCGGCAACTCGCGCTACACCGCGGGCCTGATGCGCGTGGCCTACGGCGGGGTGGAGGACCTGAAGAAGGTGATGCCGGACCTGGGCGCCGAGGAAATCGCGCGCACCGACTTCGGCACCTACACCGAGGACCAGTTCCTCGACGACATGGCGCGGGTCACCGAGTACCGCTGCGACCCGGACCTGACCGAGATCCTGGTGAAGAAGAGCCTGGAAACGGTCACCTGGATGCGCGAGAAGGGCGTGCGCTTCACCGCCGCCTGGGGCCGGCAGGCGTTCAACATCAACGGCCGCTTCAAGTTCTGGGGCGGGCTGACGGTGGAAGCGGTGGGCGGCGGGCCCGGGCTGGTCGAATCCCTGACCTCGATCGCGAGGAAGAACGGCATCGAGGTCTGGTTCGAGGCGCGCGCGCAGTCGCTCGTCGTCGACGACGACGGGGTGAAGGGCGTGGTGGTGCGCCACCAGGGCAGGATGAAGACGTTGCAGGCCAAGGCGGTGGTGCTGGCCGCGGGCGGCTTCCAGTCCAGCCCCGAGATGCGCACCCGCTACCTGGGGCCGGGCTGGGAGCTGGCCAAGGTGCGCGGCACCCGCTTCAATACCGGCGACGGCATCCGCATGGCGCTCGAGGCAGGGGCAGCACCCACCGGCAACTGGTCCGGGTGCCACGCGGTGGCCTGGGAGAGGAACGCGCCCGAATTCGGCGACCTCGCGGTGGGCGACCAGTTCCAGAAGCACTCCTACCCCTGGGGCGTGTATATCAACGCCGAGGGCAAGCGCTTCGTCGACGAAGGGGCGGACTTCCGCAACTACACCTACGCCAAGTACGGGCGGGTGATCCTCGCGCAGCCCGGGCAGTTCGCCTGGCAGGTGTTCGACGCCAAGGTGAAGGCGCAGCTGCGCGACGAGTACAGGATCCGGCAGGTGACCAAGCGCACCGGCAACACGCTTGAGGAACTGGTCTCGAAGCTGGAGGACACCAACCAGGCGCAGGCGCTCGCGGAACTCAAGGCCTACAACGCGGCGGTGGACACCAGCGTGCCGTTCAACCCGAACGTGAAGGACGGGCGCGGGACGAAGGGCCTCGCGATCCCCAAGTCGAACTGGGCCAACACGCTGGACACCCCGCCCTTCGAAGCCTACGCGGTGACCTGCGGGGTCACCTTCACCTTCGGCGGATTGAAGATCAACACCGAGGCGCAGGTGCTGTCGTCCGACGGGCCGCCGATCCCGGGCCTGTATGCCGCCGGCGAACTGGTGGGCGGGATCTTCTGGTTCAACTACCCCGGCGGCACCGGCCTCACCAACGGCGCGGTGTTCGGCCGGATCGCGGGCTGGAGCGCAGGGGCGGCGGCGGCGGCCGCATAATCGCGCCATGGCGGCGCGGCAAGCAGTCCTCTTCGACCTCCTCACCGCGCTGCTTGACTCGTGGACCGTGTGGGACCGTGCCGCCGGGAATCGGGAGGCGGGCCGCCGCTGGCGCGCCGCCTACCTCGAGCTCACCTACGGTTGCGGCGCCTACCGGCCCTACGAAACGCTGGTGCGCGAGGCCGCCGAGGCAACCGGGCTTTCCGCCTCCCACGCCCAGGCGCTGGAAGCCGCCTGGGACGACCTGCAGCCCTGGGACGATGCGCGCGAGATCCTGTCCGCGCTCGCGCCCCGGTACCGGCTCGGCGTCGTGACCAACTGCTCGGAGCGGCTCGGGCGGCGGGCCGCGGCGGCGGTGGGCATTCCGTTCGAGGTGGTCGTGACCTCCGAGCGCGCCGGCTTCTACAAGCCGAATCCCGTCCCCTACCGCCTTGCCCTCGCCGAACTCGGCCTGCACGCCGACCGCGTCGCCTTCGTCGCCGGCTCCGGCTTCGACCTCATCGGCACCGCGGCGGTCGGGATGCAGACCCTGTGGCACAACCGCGCCGGCATCGCGAAGCCGCCGCAGGCGCCGGAACCCTTCGCCGAGCGCCGCACGCTGCGCGAACTGCTGCCATTCCTCCAGGACTGACCATGCCCACGCTCGACGACCTCGATACCCCCTGCCTGGTCCTGGATCGCGGCAAGGTCGCCGCCAATGCCGCGCGCCTGAAGGCGCACCTCGCCGCGCTCGGCGTGCCGCTGCGCCTGCACGTGAAGACCGCGAAATGCGCCGAGGTCGCGGCGCTGGTGCTGGGCGGCGAGAAGGCGCCGGTCACGGTATCCACGCTGAAGGAGGCCGAGCAGTTCTTCGACGCGGGCTACCGCGACCTCCTCTATGCCGTGGGCTTCGGCCCGCACAAGCTCGCGCGCGCGCAGGCGCTGGCCAGGCGCGGGGCGAAGCTGACGCTGCTGGTGGACAGCGTGGAAGCCGCGCGGGCGATCAGCGGATTCCCGGTCCTGATCGAGATCGACACCGACGGCCACCGCGCCGGGGTGAAGCCGGACGACGACAAGACGCTGGTGGCGATCGCGCGGGCGCTGGAGCAGGCGGGCGGCACCGCGGCGGGCGTGCTCACCCATGCCGGCGGTTCCTACGACAGCGCGAGCACCGCCCAGATCGAGGCCATCGCCGAACAGGAACGCTCGGGCGCCGTGGCCGCGGCGCAGGCGCTGCGCCGGGCGGGCTTCGCCGCGCCGGTGGTGAGCGTGGGCTCCACGCCGACCGCGCATTTCGCGCGCACGCTGGAGGGCGTCACCGAAGTGCGCGCCGGCGTGTTCGTGTTCTTCGACCTGGTGATGGCGGGCATCGGCGTCTGCCGCACGGAGGACCTCGCCCTCTCGGTGCTGGCGACGGTGATCGGCCACCGCGCCGACAAGGGCTGGATCCTGGTGGACGCGGGCTGGATGGCGCTGTCGCGCGACCGCGGCACCGCGCGCCAGCGCGTGGACCAGGGCTACGGCGTGGTCTGCGACCTCGACGGCCGCCCGATCGAGGACCTCGTCGTCACCGAGGCCAACCAGGAGCACGGCATCGTCGCGCGGCGCGGCGGCGGCAAGCCGCCAGAGCTTCCTGTCGGCACGCGCCTGCGCATCCTGCCCAACCACGCCTGCGCCACCGGCGCGCAGCACGACCGCTACCACGTGGTCGAGGCCTCGCGCCGGATCGACGCGACCTGGCCGCGCTTCGGCGGCTGGTAGGCGGGCGCTAGGCCCCGGCCTCGGCGTCGCGGCGCGTCTCCGCCAGCAGCCAGTCGGCGAAGGCGGCGACCTCGGGCTTGGCGCCGGTGCGCGCCGAGCGCACCAGGAAGTAGCCGCGCGCCGAGGGCACCGAGCGCTTGAACGGGGCCACCAGCTGCCCCTCGCGCAGCATGCGCCGCACGATCGGCAGCCGGCCCAGGGCCACGCCCTGGCCGCTCGCCGCGGCCTGGATGAGCTGGTCGTACTGGCTGAACAGCAGCGTGCCGGCCGGCTCCAGGCCGCCGGCGCCGTTGGCGTAGAGCCAGATGTCCCAGTCCAGCCAGGCCGCCCGCGGATTGTCCAGGTTGAGCAGCACGTGGCGGCGCAGGTCCTCGGGCCGGCGCAACGGCCGCGACGGGTCGGCGGCGAGCGCCGGGCTGCACACCGGGATCACCGACTCCCCGAAGAGCAGCGGCGCCCCGCCCATCGCCGCGCTGGCGCCGTAGCGGATCGCGAGGTCCATGCCGGCGCGCTCCAGGTTCACCAGCTCGCTGGAGGCCGAGATGCGCACGTCCACGCCCGGGTTGGCCTGCAGGTAGCCGTTCAGGCGCGGGATCAGCCACAGCGAGGCAAAGCCCGGCATGGTGGTCACCGTCACCGTGCGCGCGGCCTGCACGCCGCGCAGTTTCTGCGTCGCCGCCTGCAGCTCGCCCAGCACCGCCTGCACGGTGCGGTACAGGCGCTGGCCGCCCTCGGTGAGCAGCAGCGCGCGGGTGCGGCGCTCGAACAGCTTCCCGCCCAGGCTCGCCTCCAGCGCCTGGATCTGGCGGCTGACCGCGGACTGGGTAAGGAACAACTCCTCCGCCGCCCGGGTGAACGACAGGTGGCGCGCCGAGGCCTCGAACGCGAGCAGCAGCTCGAGGGGGGGCACCTGCCAGTGCCGGCTATTCATTCCCTTCATGCATGCATCCCATGCCGAAATACCGTTTGTTCATCTGCTGGCCAAGGCGAAAAATGCATGCGTCTGAAACATCTGTCAAGGAGCCAGTCATGGATCTCAGTGCATGGGGCAATCCCGTTCCGGTGCGGCCGGACGCGCCGCTGCGCCTCAGCAACCCGGCCGGGCAGCGGATCGCCGTCGCCAGCGGCCACGTCTGGGTCACGCAGGATGGCGACCCGCGCGACGTGGTGCTCGCGCCCGGCGAAGACCTGGTGCTGGACCGGCCCGGCCTCGCCATCGTGGCCGCGCTGGACGGCGAGGCGCGGCTGCTGCGCGCGGAACCCGCGCGCCCGCCCGCGCCGCCCTCGCTGTTCGACCGGCTGCGCGCCCTGCCCGCGCGCTGGGCGGCCGCCCACCGCGCCGCACGCGATCGCGCGGTCCTGTTCGCCATGAGCGACCGCGAGCTGGCGGACATCGGCCTGCGCCGCGACGGGTGCGGGCTGGCGGGCCATGGCTGAGCCCCTCGCCCGCGCGCGGCTCGCGCCGCGCTTCCCGAGCGAGGCGGTCGAGCTGCGCGCGGCGCACGACGGGCGGCCGCTGCTGCTGCGGCCGCTGGTCGCCGCCGACGCGCCGCTGCTGCAGGACTTCGTGCGCGGGCTCTCGCCGGAATCGCGCCACCAGCGCTTCCAGAACGGCCTGCGCGAGCTGCCGCCGGGCCTGCTTGCGCAGCTGCTGGACGTGGACTACGGCGCGCGCATGGCCTTCGTTGCGGTGCTCTACGAGCGCGCCGGCAAGCGCCTCGTCGGCGAGGCGCGCTACGCGCCGGCCATCGACCGTCCCGGCGGCGCGGAGTTCGCGATCGTGGTCGCCGACGACTGGCAGCGCCGCGGCCTCGGCGCGCGCCTGTTCGGCAAGCTGCTGCGCCATGCCGCCGACAGGGGCATCGCGCGCCTGCACGGCGACGTGCTGCACGACAACGTGGCGATGCTGGCGCTTGCGCGCCGCCACGGCTTCAGGCCCCGTCACCACCCCGACGGCGGACGGCTGGTGCGCGTCGAGCGCTAGCCGGTGCGCGGCCGCCGCGGGCCCCGGCGATGCCGTACCATCGCCGGATGCCCGGGACCTATGACCTCCTGATCCGCGGCGGCACCGTCATCGACGGCACGCGCGCGCCGCGTTTCCGCGCCGACGTCGGCGTGCGCGGCGAGCGCATCGCCGCGGTGGGCGACCTCTCCGGCGACCGGGCGGAACGCGACCTCGACGCCTCGGGAAAGATCGTCGCCCCCGGCTTCATCGACGCCCACACCCACGACGACCGCCTGATGCTCTCGGCGCCGGACATGGCGCCCAAGGCGAGCCAGGGCGTCACCACGGTCATCGCCGGCAACTGCGGCGTGTCGCTCGCGCCGCTGGTGCTGGGGGATCGCGCGGCGCCGCCGCCGCTCGACCTGATCGGCGACGGCGCGGCGTACCGCTATCCGAGCTTCCGCGCCTTCGTCGAGGAACTGGAGGCGAAGCCCGCCGCGACCAACGGCGCGCTGCTGGTCGGTCATTCCACCCTGCGCGTCGCCGTCATGGACCGGCTCGACCGCACGGCGAGCGCCGCCGAGATCGCCCGCATGCGCGACCTGGTGTCCGAGGCGCTCGAGGCGGGCGCGATCGGCTGCTCCACCGGCCTGTACTACGAGCCCGCCAGCGCGGCGAGCACCGAGGAGGTGATCGAGGTCTGCCGCCCGCTCAGCGCGCGCAGGGCCCTGTACTGCACGCACATGCGCGACGAGGGCGACCGCGTCATGGAATCGCTCGAGGAAACCTTCCGCATCGGCAAGGCGCTGGGGGTGCCGGTGGTGGTGTCGCACCACAAGGTCGCCGGCGCGCCGAACTTCGGCCGCATGAAGGAAACGCTCCCCTTCATCGCCGAGAAGATGAAGGACCAGGAGATCGGCCTGGACTGCTACCCGTACTGCGCCTCCTCCACCATCCTGTCCTGGAGCCGCACCTGGGTGGCGATGAAGGTGCTCATCACCTGGTCCAAGCCCCATCCGGAATTCAACGGCATGGACCTGGACGAGGCGGCGAAGAGGATGGGCCTGGACAAGGAGGCCGCGGTGCAGAAACTGCTGCCGGCCGGGGCGATCTACTTCTCCATGGACGAGGACGACGTCCAGCGCGTGCTCGCCTTCGAACCCAGCATGGTGGGCTCGGACGGCCTGCCGCACGACGCCGCGCCCCATCCGCGCCTGTGGGGCACCTTCCCCAGGGTCCTGGGGCACTATGCGCGCGGCCTCGGCCTGTTTCCGCTTGAAACCGCGGTGCACAAGATGACCGGCCTCACCGCGAAGACCTTCGGGCTCGAGGGCCGCGGCGTCCTGAAGGCGGGCAATTTCGCCGACCTGTGCGTGTTCGATGCCGGCACGGTGGACGAGGCCGCGACCTTCGCCCGGCCGATCCAGCCCGCGAAAGGCATCGAGTCGGTGATCGTGAACGGCCGCGTCACCTGGCGCGACGGCAAGCCGACCGGCGAGCGCCCCGGGCGCGTGCTGCGCCGGACCGCGCAGGCCTAGGCGGGGCAATGGCCTCCGGCGTCTGGACCATCTGCTACTCGCTCGACGGGGTGCGCCCCGCCGAGTACCTGGACTGGTTCCACAAGGTGCACATTCCGGAGAAGCTCGCGCGTCCCGGCTATGCCTGGGCGGCGCACTACGCGGCGCTGGACGGTTCCGGCCGCTACCTCGCGCTGTTCGGCACCGAGAACGCGCGCGCGTTTCTCGCGCCCACGCCCGGGCAACTGAAGGCCCGCCAGGACCCGCTCACGCGCGAGATGGTGGCGCATCGCCGCGACGTGACGGCCTCGATCCTCGTGGAAGTGCTGCGCGATGGCCACGGCACGCAGGCACCTGGCACGGTGCGACTCTCGGCTCCGGATTCCGCCGACGATGCGGCAGTGGCCACCATCGTCCAGCAGCGCCTGCCCGCGCTGGTGCATGCGAACGGCTGCCGCTGGGCGTCGTTCCTCGTTCCCGTCCTGGGGCCCGGCCGGCACTACATCCTGGAGGCCTGGGATGCGCCGGGTTCGATGACGCAGCCGGTGCCCGGGGCGCCGGCTGCCGTTGCCGTGTTCGAGGGATCGAGGATCGACGCGCCGGCCTAGGCGGTGACCGCCAGCGCCTGCTCCAGCGCGAGACCCGCCTCGACCCAATCCTGCTTGCCGCCGGCGTAAACCGACACGTTGCCGTAGCCCAGTTGCGAGAGCGTCCGCGCCGCGATGTGCGAGTTCTGGCAGGTGGCGCTGGCGCAATAGACCACGACCTCGGCGTCCTTGGCCGGCACGACCGCGCCGGCCAGCGCCCGGGCCCGGTCGTGCGGGAAGTGGCGCGCGCCCGGCAGGTGGCCGTCGTTGAAGTACTTCTCCGGCAGGGCCTCCAGCAGGACCAGTCCGGGGTTGGCGGCGAGGCGCGCCTGAAGGTCGGCGCGGGTGAGGATCTTCGTCATGGCAGTCTCCTGTGGGGTGAATGGGCAACCAATGTCGTTGCAGTTGCAATTATATGGGCATCTGGTTGCATTTGCAACTACTATGCGCTAGACTTCGGGCATGGCCACCGTTGCCGACCCCCGCCAGCGCGCCTGGGCGCGCTTCGTCACCGCCCAGGCGATGCTGCTCGAGCGCATCGAGGCCGCCTTCGCCGGGGCCGGACTGCCGCCGCTCGCCTGGTACGACGTGCTCTGGATCCTGGAGAGCGCCGAGGGCGGCCGCCTGCGCTCGGCCGAGCTGGCGCGCAAGGCCGTGGTGTCGCGCAGCAACGTCACGCGGCTGACCGAGCGGCTCGAGAAGGAAGGCCTGGTGGCGCGCCGCGATTGCCCGGAGGACGGCCGCGGGACGGTCTGCGAACTGACCGCGAAGGGCCGCGCCCTCCGGGCGAAGATGTGGCCGGTGTACAAGAAGCAGATCGACACCCTTTTCGGCAAGCACCTGGGCGCGCGCGAGGCCGAGGGCCTCGCCGCGACCTTTGAATCCATGATCGACTCCATGAAAGGAAATGCCCGATGAAGCTCTACTACTCCCCTGGCGCATGCTCCCTGGCGCCCCACATCGCCCTGCGCGAAGCCGGCATCCCGGTCGAGCTGAAGAAAGTGGACCTCAAGGCCAAGCAGGTCGAGGGTTCGGACTACAAGGCGGTCAACCCCAAGGGCTACGTGCCCGCGCTGGAGACGCCCGAGGGCGTGCTCACCGAGTGCCCGGTGATCCTGCAGTACATCGCCGACCAGAAGCCCGGCTCGGGCCTCGCCCCCGCGGCGGGCGACAAGGCGCGCCTGAAGATGGCCGAGATGCTCAGCTTCATCACCTCCGAGATCCACAAGGGCATGGGCAACTTCTTCAACCCGGCCATGAACGACGGCTGGCGCCAGGCGGTCACCGACCGGCTGGGCGTGCGCCTGGACTGGGTGGCGAAGCAGCTGGGCGGCAAGCCCTACCTCATGGGCGAGCAGTTCAGCGTCGCCGATGCCTACCTGTTCACCATCCTCAACTGGGCGGCGCCGTCGAAGTTCGACCTCTCGAAGTGGCCGTCGCTGCAGGAGTACCACAAGCGCGTCGCCGCGCGCCCGAAGGTGCAGGAAACACTGAAGGCCGAAGGCCTTCTCAAATGACAGTGGCCGAGGGCCTGGTGAAGTAGCGGCCATGACGCTGCCGGTCCTGTTCCTCTCCCACGGCTCGCCGATGCATGCCATCCAGCCCGGCGCGGTGCGCGCCGTCTGGCAGGGCATTGCGCGCGACATGCCGAAGCCGAAGGCGATCCTGATCGCCTCGGCGCACTGGGAGACGAACATCCCGGCGCTCACGGGCGCGGCGAAGCCGGAGACGATCCACGACTTCTACGGCTTCCCGCGACCGCTCTATGAAGTGCAGTACCCGGCGCCGGGGGACCCGGCGCTGGCACGACGCGCGCTCGGGCTGCTGCAGTCGGCGGGCTTCGCCGCAGCGGTGGACCCGCAGCGCGGGCTGGACCACGGCGCCTGGTCGCCGCTGCTGCACATGTACCCGGAGGCGGACATCCCGGTGGTCCAGGTGGCGGTGCAGACCGACCTGAAGACGCGCCACCACGTCGAACTGGGCCGCGCGCTGGCGCCGCTCGCGGCCGAAGGCGTGCTGATCATCGGCTCCGGGCACATGACGCACAACCTGCGCGAGCGGCGCGGCGGGTCCAACGATGGCCCGCTGCCCTACGCCGCCGAGTTCCAGGAATGGGTGCGGGAGAAGATCGAGGCCCGGGACATCGACGCGCTGGTGGACTACCGCGCGCTCAATCCGCACGGGGTGCGCGCGCACCCCACCGACGAGCATTTCCTGCCGCTGTTCGTGGCGCTGGGCGCCGCGGGCGGGAACTACCGGGCCGAGCGGCTCTACGCCGGGATCGAGATGGGTTCGCTGGCGATGGACGCCTGGCGCTTCCGCCAGGCGAGCTAGTCGATCTTCGCGCCCGAGGCCTTCACCACCGGCGCCCAGCGCGCGTACTCCTCGTCGAAGCGCTTGCGGTAGTCGGCCGCGCTGCCGCCCAGGGGCGCCGCGCCCAGCGCCTGCACGCGGTCGCGGAAGGCCTGGTCCGCCAGCATCTTGTTGGTCTCGGCGTTGAGGCGCTCGACGAGCGCCGGCGGGAAGCCCGACGGCGCGACGATGGCGAACCACACCGAGGACTTGAGGTTCCCCATGCCCTGCTCCGCCGTGGTCGGCACCTCGGGCAGTCCCGGCCAGCGCTTCTCGGACATGACGGCGATCGGCCGCACGCGGCCGGCCTTGACCTGGCCCTGGATGCCGGTCATCAGCTGGAACATGAGCTGGGTGCGCCCCGAGATGAGGTCGTTGGTGGCGTCCGCCGGCACCTTGTACGGGATGTGCGTCATCTGCGTGCCGGTGAGCGTCTTGTACAGCTCCCCGGCGAGGTGCATGGAGCTGCCGTTGCCGGTGGAGCCGAAGTTGAGCTTGCCCGGGTTGGCCTTCACGTAGCTCGTGAACTCCGCCATGGTCTTCGCCGGCACGTCCGGGTGCACCACCAGGATGTTCGGCACGTCGCCCACCAGCACGATCCCCGCCAGTTCCTTGCGCGGGTCGTAGGGCATCGTCGAATACAGGTGCGGGTTGATGGCGATCATGCTCGAGGCCGCCATGCCGAGGGTGTAGCCGTCCGGATCGGCCTTGGCGATCGCCGCCAGGCCGGTGTTGCCCTGCGCGCCCGGACGGTTGTCGATGACGAAGCTCTGGCCGAAGGCCTTGGTGTAGGCGTCGGCGAAGAAGCGCGACAGCGGGTCGATGGTTCCGCCCTGTCCGGCCGGGACGATGAACTTCACCGGCTTGGTGGGCCAGGACTGCGCCTGCGCGGCGGTGGCGGCAGCCAGGGCAAGGACGGCGATGAGGGTGCGCTTCATGGGGTTCTCCTCGCTTCTTCGATGACGGCACGGATATTCTGCTCCGGCGCGGCGATTCCCGCCACGCAGCCGGGGCCGACCAGCAGGCGCCGGCCGCCGGTCTGGGCGATGGCGTCGCGCACCTGGGCGCGCACCTGGGCCTCCGACCCCTTCACCAGCAGGCCGAGTTCCTCCACGCCGCCCACCACCGCGCCCTTGAAGCGGTCCGCGCCCGCCTTGAGGGTCGGCGCCGTGAGCCGGTCGTGCCAGTTGACCAGGCCCACCGGGTAGCCGGCGAGCGCGTCGAACATCGGGTTCAGGCCGTGCAGGTGCAGCATGTCGACCCGGGTCCGGCCCTTGAAATGATCGAAGAACGCCAGGTCCCAGCACTTGCCGAAGCGGTCGTACTCGGCAGGGGTCAGCACATCCGTGGTCGCGAGCTGCGTGGCGAAGAAGAAGCCGTGCGCGCCGGCCTTGAGCGCCTCCTCGCCGAAGGCGATGGTGACCTCGGTGATGGTCTTGAGGCCCGCTTCCAGCGCCTCGGGGTGCTGCCGCAGGTGCTGCAAGGTCGCCTCGCCCGCGAGCTTCCTCGCCGTGGTGAGCGGGCTGAACACCGTCTGCAGGATGGGCGCCGAGCCCTTGAGTTCCTGCGCCGCGGTCGCAAGCGCCGCGTTCTGCGCACCGTAGACGCCCTTGCGCACGTCCAGCTTCGGCAGGCTGCGCCAGTCCTCGGGCTTGTGCAGGCCGACCTGCTTCACCACGCGGGCGCCGTTCTCCGCGCCCTCGAAGGCGGTCTTCGCGCCCCAGTCCTCGATGCCGTAGGTGCCCGAGGGCATGAACTTCACCAGGTCGAAGTCCCAGGCGCCCTGGTATGCAAGGGTATGCGCGGCCAGCTTGCCCGGGTCCTGGTCGTCCACCGGGAAGTGGCGCCAGAGGGCGACCGGCACGCGGTCGGTCGCGGTTCCCGCTATCGCGGCTTCAATGCGCTGCCAATGGTCCATCGTGCGATTCTAACCGCCCAGCGCGCGGAACAAGTCCGCGATCGCCGCGCGGTGCGCGCGCGCCGCCTCGATGCGGCCGCTGCGCGCCGCGAGCAGCTGGCGCTCGGCATCGAGCCATTCCAGCCGGCTCGAGAGGCCGTGCTCGTGGCGCAGCCGCGCCAGGCGCGCGGCTTCCGCCAGCGCCGCGACCCGCCCGGATTCCGACTCGAAGCTCTCCCGCGCGCGCGCCTGCGCGGCGAGCGCGTCGCGCACCTCGCGGAACGCGTTGCGGATCGCGCCCTGGTACTGCGCCAGCGCCTGGCGCTCGCGCGCCTGCGCGGCCTCGGTGCGCGCCTCCAGCCGGCCGCCGGAGAAGATCGGCTGCGCCGCCGCGATCGCGAGCCGCCAGACGCCGGCCGGCCCGGAGAACAGGCTCGACAGCGCCGAACTCTCGCTGCCCAGGAACCCGGTGAGCGAGATGGACGGGAAGGCCGCCGCGCGCGCCACCGCGATGCGCGCGTTGGCCGCGACCAGGCGCTGCTCGGCCTCGACCAGGTCCGGCCGGCGCAGCAGCAGCTCGGAGGGCAGGCCCGCGGGCACGACGGCGGCGCCGAGGCCGGGCTCGCGCACCTCAGTGCCGGCCAGCGAGGCCTCGAGGATGTCCTTCGGGCTGCGGCCGGTGAGCACCAGCAGCGCCGCCTCCTGCGCGCCGCGCTCGCGCTCGATGAGCGGCAGTTGCGCGCGCACCGAGGCGACTTCGGCTTCCAGCTGGCGCAGGTCGTAGTCCGAGGCGAGGCCCGCGGACTGGCGCTTGCGCTCCAGCTGCAGCGCCTCCTCGCGCAGGGCGATCGTGCGCCGCACGACGTCGCGGCGCGCGTCGATCGCCTGCAGCGCGAAGTAGCCGTTCGCCACCTGCGCGGCCAGCGCGAGGCGCACGCCGTCGCGCGCCGCCTCGCTCGCCGCCAGGTCCGCGCGGGCGGCATCCGCCGCGCCGCGCAGGCGGCCGAACAGGTCGATCTCGTAGGACACATCCAGCGTGGCGCGATAGTTGTTGCGCTCGCGCGGCGTGCCCGGCGGGAGCAGGCCGGTCGCCGCGGAGGACAGGCTGCGGTTGCGCGAGACGTTGGCGTCCACCTGCGGGTAGAAGGACGCGTCGGCTTCGCGGACCAGGGCACGCGCCTCGTCCACGCGCGCGACGGCCACGGCAAGGTCGGTGTTGGCCGCGAAGGCCTGCTCGACCAGCTGGTCCAGCGCCGGCTCGCCGTAGATGCGCCACCAGCGCCCGTCGGTGAACGGCGCCGGCGCGGAGGCGGCCCAGGCCGCGGGCAACTCGACCGCCGGCCGCTCGTACTTCGGCGCGACCGTGCAGCCGGCCGCGGCCAGCGCGGCCAGCACGACGATCCGGACCGGCTTATTCATCGCCGCCCCCGCTGCGCGCCGAGGGGTGCGGCGCCGGCACCGACTGGTGCGACACCACGCGCGCCGCCTGCACCTCGCCCTTGATCTCCTCGGTGGAGCGCTTCTCCGTGAGGTGCCGGTCGGTCATCAGCTTGAAGAACACCGGCACGAAGAAGATGGCGAGGAAGGTCGCCGCCAGCATGCCGCCCATGACGCCGGTGCCGGCCGAGATGCGCGCCCCGGCGCCGGCGCCGCTGGACAGGGCGAGGGGCAGCACGCCGAGGATGAAGGCGAGCGAGGTCATCAGGATCGGGCGGAAGCGCAGCCGCGCCGCCTCCACCGCCGCCGCCGAGGCCGACAGCCCCTCCTCGTGCTTCATCACCGCGTACTCCACGATCAGGATAGCGTTCTTCGCGGCGAGGCCCAGCAGCGTCACCAGGCCGATCTGGAAGTAGACGTCGTTGGTGAGGCCGCGCAGCCAGACCGCGGCCAGCGCGCCGAAGGTGCCGAAGGGCAGCGCCAGCAGCACCGACAGCGGCAGCGACCACTTCTCGTACTGCGCGGCGAGGATCAGGAACGCCATCAGCGCCCCCAGCGCCAGCACCAGCACCGAGGTGCCGCCGGATTTCTTCTCCTGGTAGGAGGCGCCGCTCCAGTCCAGGCTGAACTCCGGCGGCAGCACCTCCTTCGCCAGGCGCTCGATCTCGGCGATAGCGTCGCCCGAGCTGACGCCGGGCTTGCCCGCGCCCAGCACCTGCACCGCCGGCAGGTTGTTGAAGCGCGTCAGCGTGCCCGGGCCGCTCGCGTACTCGATCTTCGCCAGCGCCGACAGCGGCACCATGGCGCCCTTCTCCGAGCGCACGTACACCGCGCCGACGTCGTCGGGCCTGAGGCGCTGGCCGGGCTCGGCCGAGAGCAGCACCTGCCAGTTGCGCCCGTACTTGGTGAAGTCGTTGACGTAGTACGAGCCCATGGTGGCGGCGAGCGCGCCGAAGATCTCCTCCAGCGCCACGCCCATGGTCTTCGCCTTGGCGCGGTCCACGTCCACGTACAGCTGCGGCACGTTGGAGCGCCAGAAGGTGTTCACCATCCCCAGCTTCGGGCTCTGCGCCGCGGCGCCCAGGAACTGCTGCGTCACCTCGGCCAGGCGCTTGGGGCCGCCCTCGCCGCGGTTCTGGATGTAGAACTCGAAGCCGCCCGCGGTGCCCAGGCCGAAGATCGCCGGCGGCGGGAAGGCGATGGCGAGGCCCTCCTTGATGTGGCCGGTCTTGCCGTAGAACTCGCCCACCAGCGCGCCCACCGGCATCGGGCGCTCGTCCCAGTGCTTCTGGGTGACGAAGATGGTGGCCGCGTTCTCGCGGAACACGAAGCCGCCGGCGAAATCGAAGCCGGTGAAGGCCATGACGTGCTCGTTGTACGGGTTGGAGCGGATGGCCTCGGTCACCTGCTCCACCATCCGGTCGGTGCGCTCCAGCGTCGCGCCGTCCGGGAGGATCACCGGCGCGAAGTACCAGCCCTGGTCCTCGTCCGGGACGAGGGACCCGGGCGTGGCGCGCCACAGCACCGCGGTGAGCGCCACCATGCCGGCGAAGAGGACGAGGCTGACGCCGCCGCGGCGGATCATCCAGGCAACGCCGTTCTCGTAGCGGTCGGTGGTGCGCGCGAAGAAGCGGTTGAACCAGCCGAAGAAGCCGCCCGGCGCGCGCTGGGTGCCTTCCTTGAGCACGATCGCGCACAGGCTGGGCGTCAGCGTGAGCGCGACGAAGCCCGAGATCACCACCGCGATCGAGATCGTGACCGCGAACTGGCGGTACAGCTCCCCGGTGAGGCCGCCGAGGAACGCGATCGGGATGAACACCGCGCACAGCACCAGCACGATGGCGATGATGGGGCTGGTCACCTCGCGCATCGCCTTCACCGCGGCCTCGCGCGGCGGCAGGCCCTCCTCGTGCATGATGCGCTCGACGTTCTCCAGCACCACGATGGCGTCGTCCACC
>CAZMDA010000029.1:0-21210 GCA_964564865.1 uncultured Bordetella sp.
ACCCCGAGCGCGATCGAGGCGAACACCAGCGCGGCGGCGAAGACCGCGAGGGCGAGCAGGGCGGCGAGGAGGCGTTGCAGGAGACCCATGGATTTCACTATAACCCGATGCAGCCGCGCTCCGCGCCCGGGGCCTGTGATAGCCTTCGCGCGTGCGCAGAACCGCGATCCTCCTGTTGCTGGCGATCTCGATGTCCTTCCAGTCCGTTGCCTGGGCCGGGCAGGGATTGATCGGCCACCTCGCCGATGGGCTGGCGCACGCGGTGCTGCACCTGGACCGGGAAGCGCACCATCACCACGACGACGGTTCCTTCCACGAGGAGCAATCGGAGCAGTCGCAGCGCCACCTCCAGGCCGACGGCGCGCTGGGTGCGGCGGCGCTCGTCGCGGGCGAGGCGCGCCTCCCCTCCGGCGCGGCGCATGACTTTGTGCTTCCGCATCCCTCGCCTGAAGCACCGCCACCGGTCCTCGACGGACCGACCCGCCCTCCCCGAACCACCCGCTGATCTGCTTTGGGTCCGCTCCGCCGATTGCAGGCGAGGCGGCGCTTGTTGCATTCCTTGCGGTGGGTACGACATGAAACCTTGGTTGTGGTTGTTGCTTTGCGCCTGCGCGCCGGTCGCGCTCGCGCAGCCGGAGGTGCAACTCCGGCGCGCGGTTGAGGCCGCCTGGACGCGGTCGCTGGAACGCCCCGCGACGGCGGGCCTGGGAGAGGTGGCGCGCGCGCGGGAGACCGCGGCGGAATCGCCATGGGCCGCGCCGCCTTCGGTTGAACTGGGCTATCGCGGCGACCCGCTGTCCTCGGTCGCCGGCCAGCGCGAAGCGGAAATCGGCCTCGTCTGGCCGCTGCTGCTTCCCGGGCAGCGGGCGGCGCGCGCTGCCGCAGCACGCGGCGCGCTCGACAGCGCGGAAGCGGGCGGCCGCGCGGCGAAGTTGCGCGTGGCTGGCGCGGTGCGCGACGCGCTGTGGCATGTGCAGGCAGGCGCGGCGGAGCTGTCGCTGGCGGAGGCGCGCGCCGCGGGCATGCGTTCGCTCGCGGAGGATGTCGAGCGCAGGGTCGCCGCGGGCGATCTGGCGCGCAGCGATTCGCTTGCCATCCGCGCCGAGCGCCTGGCGGCGGAGGCAGAGATGGAGGGCGCGCGCCAGCGGCTCGACTCGGCGCGGGCGGCCTGGCAACTGCTGACCGGCATGGACGCGGTGCCGGAGGTGGCGGAAGCCGAGGCGCGCGCGATGGCGGATGACCATCCGGAGATCGCGCTCGCCGAGCGAAACGTGCAGGCCGCGCAGGATCGCCTCGACCTGGTTCGCACCGAGCGCAGCGATCCGCCGGAGCTCCTGCTGCGCTACCGCCAGGAGGTCGCCGCCTCGGGCGCCGCTTCCCAGAACAGCATCGGCCTGGCGATGCGCCTCCCGCTGGGCACGCGGGACCGGAACCTGCCCCGCGAGGCCCTCGCGCAGTCCGAGCTCGATGTTGCGAGGTCCGAGGAGCAGCGCGTGCGCGCGAGGCTGCAGAGTGCGTTCACGGTGGCGCGCGCGGCGGCGCAGTCGGCCGCGTCGCGTCTTGAGGCCGAGGAATCGCGGGCGGCGTTGCTCCGGGAGCGCGCCCGGCTCATCGAACTGTCTTTCCGCGCGGGCGAGACGGCGCTGCCCGAGCTGCTGCGCACGCTTGCCGCCGCGGCGCAGGCCGAAGCCGCCGCCGTCCGGCAGCGGGCCGGGCTCGGCCTGGCGCGAGCGCGCACCCAACAATCCGCAGGAGTCCTTCCATGAACTGGCTGATCGTGTTCCTGCTGTCCACGTTCCTGCTGTCCTTCGGCTCCGCCCTGGCGGCGCCCGGCGCCCACGGCCCGGGCGGCGAGCACCTGGATGCGCCCGCGTCCGCGGCGGCCGGAAAAAGCGCGCCGCGCGTCGAGGCGAACTCGGAGATGTTCGAGCTGGTCGGCCGGCTGGCCTCAGGCGAGTTGTCCATCCTCGTCGACCGCTACGAAACCAATGAGCCGGTGCTGGGCGCCGAGCTGGAAATCCGGTTCGGCGATCTGCGGGCGATGGCGAAGTTCCATGCCGACCACGGCGACTACGCGGTCGACGATGCCGCGATGCTGAAGGCGCTCGCCGCGCCGGGAGAACACGCGCTGGTGTTCAGGATCGTGGCGGGGGACGACAGCGATCTGCTCGATGGCACGCTCAGCGTTCCGACCGAGGTCGCCGGCGCGGATTACCACGACCACGACCATGTCCTCGAGTGGATCCTGTCTGCCGCCGGCGCGCTCGTGTTGGTCGCGATCGCGGTGTACTTCTGGCGTTGCCGAGCGCGGCGCCATGCCTTGGCGATGCTGGCTGCGTTGGCCGTGCTTGCGCCGGGGGGCGCCGATGCGGCACCTGGCGCGCACGGCCCCGGGGGCGAGCACCTGTCCGGACCCGCCGGCGACAGTCCTTCGGGCCTTGCGCGCCTGCCCGATGGCAGCGTGAACCTGCCCAAGGCGGCGCAGAGGCGGCTCGAGATCCGGACTGTCCTCGCGCCGCTGTCCGAGGCCGCGATGACCGTCGAGTTGCCCGCGCGCGTGGTGATGGACCCGAACTCGGGCGGCCGCGTGCAGCCGGCGTACGGCGGCCGGGTCGAAGCCGGGCCGGGCGGACTGCCGGTCGCCGGGCAGCGGGTGCGCAAGGGGCAGGCGCTCGCCTACGTGCGCCACCTTGCCGAGCCCTTCGCGCAGGCCAACCAGCAGGCGCAACAGGCGGAACTTCGCGCGGGACGCACGCTCGCGGAGCAGCGCCTCAAGCGCCTGGAGACGCTGGAGGGCACGGTGCCGCGCAAGGAGATCGAGGCCGCGCGCGTCGAGCTGCAGTCGCTGCAGGAGCGCGAGCAGCGCGTGGCCGGCAGCATCGGCTCGCGCGAGACGCTGGTGGCGCCCGTCGATGGCGTCATCGCGCTTGCGGCCGCGGTCACCGGACAGATGGTGGAGGCCCGCGACGTGCTGTTCGAGATCGTCGATCCGGCGCGCGTGCTGGTCGAGGCCACGGTGACCGAGGTTGCGCTCGCGGAACGCATTGCGACGGGGCATCTCGCCGGCCAGCCGGGAATCACACTGCGCGTGGCAGGCATAGGTCGCAGCCTGCGCGAAGGCGCGCTGCCGGTCACCTTCCGTGCCGAGCACCTCGCGAAGGGCGCGCCGCTCGCGCTGGCGATTGGACAGCCGCTGACCGTGGTGGCGGAGTTGAAGGAACGGGTCAAGGGTGTCGTGCTGCCGGCGCAGGCGGTGGTGCGCGGAGCGGCGAACGAGCCGGTGGTGTGGATCAAGGCCGGCGCGGAGCGCTTCGTCGCGCAGCCGGTGGAATTCCGGGCGCTCGACGCCGAGCGCATCGTGGTCACCCGCGGCCTGGGCGCCGACAACCGCGTGGTGGTGCGCGGCGCGGGCCTCATTTCGCAGATCCGCTAGGAGCCGCGCATGTTCGAGCGCATCGTCGAATTGAGCCTGCGCAACCGGCTGCTGGTGCTCGCGCTCGCGGGGCTGCTGATGGCCTATGGCGCGGCCACCGCCTGGCGCGCGCCGGTGGACGTGTTCCCGGACCTCAACAAGCCCGTCGTCACGGTGCTGACGGAAGCCGGCGGCATGGCCCCCGAGGAGGTCGAGCAGCTGGTGACGTTTCCGATCGAGACCGCGCTGAACGGCATGCCCGGGGTGTCGCGGGTGCGCTCGGTGTCCGGCGCCGGCCTGTCCATCGCCTACGCGGAATTCGAATGGGGCACGGACGTCTACCGCAACCGGCAGCTGGTCGCAGAGCGCCTGGCACTCGTTCGCGAGCGCCTGCCGCAGGGCGTGGTCCCGGTGATGGGACCGGTGTCCTCCATCATGGGGGAGATCATGCTGATCGCACTGCCGCTGCAGGCGGTCGCGTCGGCCGGTGGGACAGCGGGAGCGCCCGCCGCCACGCCGATGCAGGCGCGCGAGTTCGCCGACTTCGTCCTGCGCCCGCGGCTGCTCTCGGTTCCGGGCGTGTCGCAGGTGATCCCGATCGGCGGCGAGGTGCGCCAGCTGCGCGTCGAGCCCGACACCGCGCGCATGGCCCAGTTCGGCGTCACATTCACCCAGCTGGAGGAGGCGTTACGCGGCTTCGCGGGGAACGCGGGCGGCGGCTTCGTCGACCTGAACAGCCGCGAGTACCTTATCCGGCACGTCGGCCGCACCCATCGCGTGGAGGACCTTGAAACGGTCGCGGTGGCGTGGAAGGACGGCCGCCCGGTGCTGCTCGCGCAGGTGGCCGGGGTGCGGTTCGCGGCGGCGCTCAAGCGCGGCGAAGGCGGCTACAACGGCGCGCCGGCCGTCATCGTCAGCGTGCAGAAGCAGCCGGCGGCAGACACCGTGCGCCTGACGCGCGACATCGAGGCCGCGCTGGCGGAGATGAAGCAGGGGCTGCCCGCGGGGCTCGCGGAGCCCAGGGTGCTATTCCGCCAGGCGGATTTCATCCGCAACTCGGTGGGCAACGTCACCGAGGCGCTGCGCGACGGCGCGGTGATGGTCGCGCTGGTGCTGTTCGCGTTCCTGCTGTCGCTGCGCACCACGCTGATCTCGCTCACCGCGATTCCGCTGTCGCTCGCGGTCACCGCGCTGGTGTTCCAGGCGCTGGGCCAGTCCATCAATGTGATGACGCTTGGGGGACTTGCGATCGCCATCGGCGAGCTGGTCGACGACGCGGTGGTGGGCGTGGAAAACATCCTGCGCCGGCTGAAGCAGAACCGCGCGGCCACGCGGCCGCTGCCGGTCGCGGAGGTGGTGCGCCGCGCCACGGTCGAGGTGCGCTCTGGCATCGTCTATGCCACCGCGATCGTGGTCCTGGTGTTCGTGCCGCTGTTCGCGCTGCCCGGCATCGAGGGGCGCCTGTTCGCGCCCTTGGGCATCGCCTACATCGTCTCCATCCTTGCCTCGATGCTGGTGTCGATGACCGTCACCCCGGCGCTGTGCGCGTACTTGCTGCCCCGGATGACGCGGCTGGCGCGGGGCGATTCGCCGCTGGTCGCCTGGCTCAAGCGCCAGGACGAGCGCCTGCTGCGCTGGTCCTTCCCGCGGGCGCGGGGACTGCTCGTCGCGGGCGTGATGGCGGTCGCCGCGGCTGCCGCGAGCGTGCCCTTCTTCCCGCGCAGCTTCCTGCCGGCGTTCAACGAGGGTTCGCTGGTGCTGTCGCTGATGTTCGAGCCGGGCACCGCATTGGCGGAGTCCGACCGCTTCGGCGCGCTCGCCGAGCGGCTGATCGCGGAGGTGCCCGAGGTAGTGCAGGTGGGCCGTCGCACCGGCCGCGCCGAACTGGACGAGCACGCCGAGGGCGTGCACGCGGCCGAGATCGACGTCGACCTGAAGGCGAGCGAGCGCGACCGCGAAGCCGTGATGGCGGACATCCGGGCGCGCCTGGCGGTGCTGCCGGCGTCGGTGGCGATCGGCCAGCCGATCTCGCACCGGCTCGACCACCTGCTCTCGGGCGTGCGGGCGCAGATCGCGCTCAAGATCTTCGGCGACGACCTTGATTCCCTGCGCGGGCTCGCGGAGGACCTGCGCGGCCGCCTGGCCGGGGTGCCGGGGCTGGTGGACTTGAGCGTGGAGAAGCAGGTCCTGGTGCCGCAGATCGTGGTGCGCCTCGATCCGCGCCGCGCGGCGCAGGCGGGCCTTGCGCCCGGGGAAGCGGTGCGCATCCTGCAGGCGCTCACCGACGGCGCCCACGGCGCGCAGCAGATCGTCGATGGCGCCCGGCGCTACGAACTCGTGCTGCGCCTGCCCGACGCGAAGCGCGGGCCGCGGGACCTGGAGCGCATCCTGATCGACACGCCCTCGGGCCGCGTGCCGCTCGCCTCCATCGCCACGGTGGAGGAGCGCGACGGCCCTAACCAGATCGGGCGCGAGAACGGCCGCCGCCGCATCGTGGTCTACGCCAACACCGGCGGGCGCGACCTGAACGCGGTGGTGGCCGACGTGCGCCGCGCGATCGCGCAGACGCGGCTGCCCGCCGGCACCTTCATCACCTTCGAAGGCCAGTTCCAGGCCCAGGAAGAGGCCGCGCGCCTCATCCTCTGGCTGTCGCTCGCCTCGGCGACCATGATCCTGCTGGTGCTCTACTCGCGCTACCGTTCCTGGACCCTGGCCGCGATCATCATGGCCAACATCCCGCTCGCGCTGGTGGGCAGCGTGGCGGCGATGTGGCTGGCCGGCGTCAGCCTGTCGGTGGCCTCGATGATCGGCTTCATCACCCTGGCCGGGATCGCGACGCGCAACGGCATCCTCAAGATCAGCCACTACATCAACCTGTGCCGCCTCGAGGGCGAGCGCTTCGGCGAGCCCATGATCATCCGCGGCTCGCTGGAGCGCCTGACCCCGGTGCTGATGACCGCGCTGGTGGCGGCCTTCGCGCTGACCCCGCTGCTGCTCGCCGCGGACGCCCCGGGCAAGGAGATCCTGCACCCGGTGGCGGTGGTGATCTTCGGCGGCCTGGTGAGCTCCACGCTGCTCGACACGCTGCTCACGCCCCTCATGTTCCGCCTCGCCGGCGAGCGAGCGCTCGCGCGCCTGCTGGCCGAGACGGAGGGCGAGGGCGGCACGCAGGAAGCCTACTGATTCATTCCCAGGAGACAGCCCATGAAGACACGGATCGCCATTCTTGCCTCTGCAGTTTCATTTGCCCTGCTTGCCATCGCGCCCGCCGCCGCCCACGAGGCGCCGGCCCAGCACGGCGGCATCGTCCGCACCGTCAACGACCTGCAGTACGAGCTGGTCATGAAGGGCGCCGATGCGATCGTCTATGTCTATGACCACGGCAAGCCGGTCGCCACCGCCGGAATGGCCGGTAAGCTCACGGTGCTGGTCGGCAAGGACACCAGCGAGGTGGAGCTCCGTCCCGCCGGCGAGAACCGCCTGGAGGCGAAGGGCGTGAAATCGGGCAGCGGGGCGCGCCTGGTGGCCACCATCCGGCGCGACGCGGCGAAGACGGTCACGGTGCGCTTCGTCATGAAATGAGCCCGGCGGTCGGCCTCGCGCTCCTCTCGGCGGCGCTCTTCGGCGCCGCCACGCCGGCGAGCAAGGCCTTGCTCGCCGAGCTGGGCGCGTTCCAGCTGGCGGGATTGCTCTACCTGGGCGCCGCGGCGGGCGTGGCGCCGTTCACGCTCCGGCACGGCGGATTGCGCCTGCCGGGACGCGGCGATCCCCGCAACCGCCGCCGGCTGGCGGGCGCGGTGCTCGCCGGCGGCGTGGCGGGGCCGGTGCTGCTGCTGCTCGGTCTCGGCCTCGCGGATGCGGCGTCGGTCTCGCTGTGGCTGAACTTCGAGCTGGCCGCCACCGCGCTGCTGGGCGCGCTCGTGTTCCGCGAGCACCTGGGCCGCGCCGGCTGGGCGGGCGTCGCGGCGGCCTTCGGCGGCGCGCTGGCGCTCTCCAGTCCGGCGGGCTTCGCCGGCGCCGGCGCCGCGCTGCTGGTCCTGGCGGCCTGCCTGTGCTGGGGACTGGACAACCACCTCACCGCGCTCATCGACGGCATCTCGCCCAGCCAGAGCACGTTCTGGAAGGGGCTCGTCGCGGGAAGCGTCAATCTCGGCATCGGCCTGGCGCTCGCACCGCTGCAGGCCGGCTTCGCCGCCCTGGGGCCTGCGCTCGCGGTCGGCGCGCTCGCCTACGGCGCGAGCATCGTGCTGTATATCCGCTCCGCGCAGGTGCTGGGCGCGACCCGCGCCCAGACCGTCTTCGCCAGCGCGCCGTTCTTCGGCGTGGCGCTGTCGGCGGCGTTCCTGGGCGAGGATCTGACGCTGGCGCATGCCTTGTCGGCTGCGCTGTTCCTTGCCGCGATCGCCCTGATGACATTGGACCGGCACGGCCATCATCACGAGCACGAGGCGATGGCGCACGCGCATGAGCACAGCCACGACGATGGTCACCACCTGCATGCGCACGAGGGGCTGCCGCCGGAGACGCGCCACAGCCATGCCCACGTCCACGAGCCGATGGCGCACGCGCATCCGCACTGGCCGGACCTGCATCACCGGCACCGGCATTGACTACGGGAAGGCTGCGAACGCGACGCGCGCTTCAGGCCGCGCCGTAGTCCTGCATCATGACGCTGAATTCGCGCGGCGCGCGGCGCAGCAGCTCCGCCGCTTCCGGCGCGGCGTACGCGATCGCGAGCCTGCCGTCGGCGCCGATCCCGACGGACATCGGGAACGCGGTGACGCGGCACCACCCGACGACATCCAGGAACGCGAAGCGCGGCCCTGCGCGGTCGAGGCCGGATGGCGCCCAGGTCACGCTGGCCTCGTGCGGGTCGCCCGCGTCGCCCGGTTGCAGGCGCAGCTCGCACTTCGCGCCGGGCAGCGCCGCCTGCAGCTGCGCGGCCACCAGCCGCATCGGCGCGCCGTCCTCCAGGATCACCCGCCGCGCGCCGAGGTCGCCCAGCTGCCGCGCCAGGCGCTGGACCGCCGTGGCGACGAGGAACGCGGACTCCCAGTGCGCCAGCAGGTCGTTCCCGGCCATCTCGAGCGCCTTGGAGCGCTGGAGGAAGTGGCGCATCAGCAGCAGGTCGCCCCGGATGCGCGCGAAGCGCGCGGCATTGAGGTAGACCAGCCCCAGCACGGCCCGCCTGACGTGCGACACCACTGCCTGCCCGACGGGCTGCTCCATGCTCGCCATCGCGACCTCGATGTCGCCGGTGACGAAATCCACGAACCAGGGCTCCGGCAGGCGGCTGGAGAGGCTGTCGGGGTTGGACAGGTGCGCGATGATGCTGCTCTCGATGAAGAGGATGTCGCCGTGGTCCAGCAGCCGGGCATACAGCGGCAGCAGGCCGAAGCCCTTTTCCTCCATGCCGCAGTGGCGCTGGTAGGCCTCGCGGCGCATCACCGGATGGCCGTCGGTGATGAAGATGTACTCCGCCAGCGACTCGATCCGTCCCCTGGGCACCAGCCCCATCTTGCTCGGCACCCGGAACGGGTCCGAGCCGACGACGGTGCTCGCGACCGCGTCGTAGCGCCCGCAGGCCGCCACCGCCGAGGGAAACTGCTCCAGGCGCTCCAGCAGGAACGCGAGGCCGCTCTCGTAGGCGATGTCGTCGTCGCTCAGCACCCAGAGGTACGGCGCCGCCGCCAGGCGCAGGGCGGCGTCCATGTTGCGCGTCATGCCGATGTCGCGTTCGTGGCGCCGGAAGGTGAAGCGGGCGAATGTTCCGTTGTCGAAGGCGCGCGCCACTTCGGCGGTGCCGTCCTCCGAGGCGTTGTCGGTCACCACCACCTCCAGGCGAAGGCGGGTGAACCCGGCCAGGTGGCGCAGGCAGTCGCGCAGGAACCGGGCGCGGTTGCGCGTCGGGATGCAGATCGCGAGGTCGGCGTCGGCCATGGCGGCGATGATAGCGGGGCCTGCTAGAATCGGCGCGCCGCGGGTGTAGTTCAATGGCAGAACGGCAGCTTCCCAAGCTGCATACGAGGGTTCGATTCCCTTCACCCGCTCCATGGCCCCGGGGAACCTATGGCCTACTCGGTCGAAGGCAAGCTCGTCGTCGCGATCTCCTCCCGCGCGCTGTTCGATTTCGAGGAGGAGAACCGGGTGTTCGACGCCCGGGGCGAGCGCGCCTACATCGACCTGCAGTACTCCAGGCTGGACGTGCCGGCCAAGGAAGGCGTCGCCTTCGCGCTGGTGAAGAAGCTGCTCGCGTTCAACACCGCCGACACGCAGCGCGTGGAGGTGGTGATCCTGTCCAAGAACGACCCGGTCTCGGGCCTGCGCATCTTCCGCTCGGCCGAGCGCGCCGGGCTGCGCATCGAGCGCGGCGTGTTCACCCGCGGCCGCAGCCCCTACAAGTACCTGGACGCGCTGCGCGCGAACCTGTTCCTGTCGGCCAACGAGCAGGACGTGATGGGGGCGCTCGATGCGCGCTTCCCGGCGGCGCGGGTGCTGCCGGAGTCGGCGCAGTCGGGCGGCCACGGCGGCGAGGTGCGCATCGCCTTCGACGGCGACGCGGTGCTGTTCTCCGACGAGGCCGAGAGCGTCTACCAGCGCGAGGGCCTGGACGCGTTCACGAAGCACGAGACGGTGCACGCGCTCAGGCCGCTGCCGCCGGGCCCCTTCAAGCCGCTGCTGGAGGCGCTGCACCGGCTGCAGGCCGCGGCGGGACACGACGTGCCGATGCGCCTGCGCACGGCGCTGGTCACCGCGCGCAGCGCGCCGGCGCACGAGCGCGCGGTGCGCACGCTCGTCGACTGGAACATCTCGGTGGACGAGGCGCTGTTCCTGGGCGGGCTGGACAAGGGCGAGTTCCTGAAGGCGTTCCAGCCGGACTTCTATTTCGACGACCAGCGCGGGCATGTGGAATCCGCCCGCCAGCACGTGGCCACCGGCCATGTACCCTTCGGCATTGCGAACCAGGGCGGGGTGAGACCATGAAGGCGATCAAGTACCTCCTGTACGGCATCGGCGGGCTGGTTCTCGTCGCGGTGCTCGGTGTCGGCGCGGCGCTCGTGATCGTGGACGGCGCCTTCGTCAAGTCGCGGCTGGAGCGCATGATGAAGGAGAAGAACCGGACCCTGGTCATCGAGGGCACGCCGCAGCTGAAGCTGTTCCCGGTGGCCGGGATCGCGCTGGGCAAGACCACGCTCTCGGAACCCGGCAGCGACAAGCTGTTCGTGTCGCTCGACTCGGCGGAGGTGGCGCTGCGCGTGATGCCGCTCATGTCGGGCGAGGCCGCGGTGGAGGTGCTGAAGGTCGCCGGACTCAAGGCGAACGTGGTCAAGGCCAGGGACGGCCGGTTCAATTTCGCCGACCTCGCCGAGGGCGGCAAGGGCGGGGAGCAGGGTACGGACAAGGCCGGCCACGACGCGCACCGGGAGCCGCCGAAGCTGCGCATCGCCGACATCAACGTGGAGCGGATGGAACTCGCCTACCGCGACGAGGCGACCGGGCAGGAAGCACGGGTCTCGGACTTCAACTTCAAGACCGGGCGGCTGGATGGCAGCGCGCCGGGCCCGGTCTCCCTGTCGGCGCGCATCACGGGCAGGAAGCCCGACATGGACCTGACCGCGAAAATGGCGGGCGCACTCCGTTTCGACCTCGCGCGGCAGGAGATCGCCTTCGACGGCTTCAGCTTCTCGGCCAAGGGCAAGCTGGACCGGGACACGCTGGTGGCGGAGCTGGCCGCGCCCAAGGTGGAGATCACGCCGGCCAAGGCCTCCGGCGCCGAGGTGAAGGGCACGGTGCAGGTGAAGGGCCCGCAGCGCAACGCGAGCGTCGTGTTCCGCATCGAGGGCATCCAGGGCACGGCGCGCGACCTCGCGCTCGCCGCGGTGGCCCTGGACATCGACGCCTCGGCCGAGGGCAACAGCGTCAAGGGCAGGGTCTCCACGCCGGTGAAGGGCAACCTCCAGGCCCGTACCTGGGAACTGCCGAAGATCGCCGCCAACCTGACCATCGCCGGGCCGGCGATCCCGCAGAAGACCGTGACCCTGCCCATCAACGCGGCGGCGAGGGCGGACCTGGGCAAGCAGACCGCGTCGCTCGAGGTGTCCACGAAGTTCGACGAGTCGAGCATCCAGGCGAAGCTGGCGGCGACGAAGCTCGAGCCGCTCGCCGCCACCTTCGACGTCGGCATCGACAAGCTGAACCTGGACCGCTACATCCCGGCCGAATCCAAGGACGCGAGGAAGGGTGACGACCGCGTGGACCTGTCGCCCCTGAAGGGCAAGACCGTGAGCGGGAAGATCGCCATCGGCGACCTGACCGCCAAGCGCGTGAAGCTGCAGAACGTGAAGGCCGAGGTGAAGCTGGCGGGCGGCAAGCTGGAGGTGTCGCCGCACTCGGCCAACCTGTACGGCGGCACGGTGTCCGGCGCGCTCGTGGCGGATGCCAACGGCAACCGCATCGCGGTGAAGGAGAACCTGCAGAACGTGGCCCTCGGGCCCCTGCTGCGCGACGCGGCGCAGAAGGACGTGATGGAGGGCAGGGGCAACGTCAGCGTGGACGTGCAAACCGCCGGCGGCACGGTGCCGGCGCTCAAGAAGGCCCTCGCCGGGGCGGTGAAGGTGGAAGTGAAGGACGGCGCCATCAAGGGCGTCAACCTCGCCGACAGCGCGCGCAACCTGAAGTCCGCGCTGGGAGCGAAGCAGACCAAGCCCGACCCGACGCAGAAGACCGACTTCTCCGAGATGAGCGCCAGCTTCGCCATCAAGAACGGCGTGGCGCGCAACGACGACCTCAAGGCGGCATCGCCCTTCCTGCGCCTCGGGGGCGCCGGCAACCTCGACATCGGCAACAACACCATCGACTACCTCGCCAAGGCGACGCTGGCGGCGACGACGAAGGGGCAGGGCGGGCGGGACGTGAAGGACCTGACGGGCATCACCATCCCGGTGAAGCTGACCGGGGCGCTGGACAAGCCCGACTGGAACATCGACTACACCGCGCTGGTGGGCGCCTCGGGCGGCGCGCTCGGCAAGGCCGCGGGCAGCGTCACCGAGACCGTGAAGAAGGGCGCCGGCGGACTCGGGGACAAGGTGAAGGGGTTGTTCGGGCGGTAGCCGCCCGGGGACGCTTTCGGGTTTTATACGATCGCTGCTTTTCCGGCTTTATCGGAAAAGCAGCGAAACCCTCGCGATCACTCATGCCCCGCGTCGATCAACCGACAGCGCGATGCGGCGGTCGGGTTTCGCTTCGTTTCCGATAAGGCCGGAAACGAAGCGATCGGTGAAAAGCCAAAAGCGGGAAGGCTAGATCCGCCCTTCCTGCACCGCATGGCACGCGACGATCGTGCCGCCCGCCTCGATGGCGGCCGGCGCCTCGCCGCGGCAGCGGTCATTGGCGTGCGGGCAGCGCGGATGGAAGGCGCAGCCCGAAGGCGGCGAGAGGGGATTGGGCACTTCCCCTGCCACCGGCGTGCGCTGCTTGCCGCTCATCTCCAGGTCGGGCACCGCATCCAGGAGCATCCGGGTGTAGGGATGGCGGGGCCGGGAGAACAGTTCCTGCGCATCGGCCACCTCGACCAGGCGTCCGAGGTACATGACGCCGATGCGGTCGGCGATGTGGGAAACCACCGCGAGGTTGTGGGAGATGAAGAGGTACGTCAGGCCCAGCTTTTCCTGCAGGTCGGTCATCAGGTTGAGGATCTGCGCCTGCACCGAGACGTCCAGCGCCGAGGTGGGCTCGTCGCAGACGAGGAACTCCGGGCTGCCCGAGAGCGCGCGCGCGATGGAGATGCGCTGGCGCTGGCCGCCGGAGAACTCGTGCGGGTATTTCTCGCCGTCTTGGGCGGCGAGGCCGACCTGCGCGAGCAGCTCGCCGACGCGCCGGTCGATCTCCGCCTCGCTGGAGGCGAGCCCCAGCACGCGCAGCGGCTCGGCCACCACCTCGCGCACGCGCCAGCGCGGGTTCAGGCTGGCGTAGGGGTCCTGGAAGATCATCTGCATGCGCCGCCGCGCCTGCCTGGTCTCGGCGCGCGTGGAATGGTCGGTGATCTCGACGCCGTCGAACTCGATCCGCCCGCGCGAGGGCCGGTACAGGCCGACGATCAGGCGCGCCACGGTGGACTTGCCGCAGCCGGACTCGCCCACCAGGGCCATGGTCTCGCCGCGGCGGACCTGCAAGGTGACGCTGTCCACCGCGCGCAGCAGCTGGCGCGGCAGGCCTTCCAGCACCCGGTTGAGCCAGGGCCGCGAGACGTCGAAGTCGCGGCCGACGCCCTCCAGTTTCAGCAACGCGTCACTCATAGAGCCAGCACGCGGTCTGGTTGGTCCCGGCCGCGACCAGGACGGGGCGCTCGCTGACGCAGCGCTCCATGCGCCTGGGGCAGCGCGGGTTGAAGGCGCAGCCGGGCGGGATGGCGTTCAGGCGCGGCATCGCGCCCTCGATCTGCGCCAGGCGCATATGGCGCTTGCCGCCGCCCGCGCCCAGCTTGGGGATCGAGCCCATCAGGCCGACGGTGTAGGGATGGCGCGGGGAATGGATCACCTCGCGCACCGGGCCGATCTCGGCGATGCGCCCGGCGTACATCACCGCGACGCGGTCGGCGGTCTCGGCGATCACGCCCATGTCGTGAGTGATCAGCATCACCGCGGTGCCGTGCTCGCGCGCGAGGCGCTTGAGCAGCTGGATCACCTGCGCCTGGATCGAGACATCCAGCGCCGTGGTGGGCTCGTCGGCGATGATCAGGCGCGGCTCGGCGCACAGCGCGAGCGCGATCACGACGCGCTGGCGCATGCCGCCGGAGAACTGGTGCGGGTAGTGGTCGATGCGGCTCTCGGGGGCCGGGATGCCCACTTCCCGCAGCAGCCCCAGCGCGCGTTCGCGCGCCTCCTGCGGCGACACCGGCAGGTGGGTGAGGATGGTCTCGGTGATCTGCTCGCCCACGGTATAGAGCGGGTTGAGCGAGGTGAGCGGGTCCTGGAAGATGGCGCCGATGCGCCGGCCGCGGATGCGCCGCAGCTTGTCCAGCGGCAGGTCGTCGATGCGCTCGCCTTCCAGCCGCACCTCGCCGCCGGCGATGCGGCCCGGGGGTTCCAGCAGGCGGATCACCGCCATGCCGGTGAGCGACTTGCCGGCACCGGACTCGCCCACCACGCCCAGCACCTCGCCGGGGGCGATGGCGAACGAGATCCCATCCACCGCCACCAGCGTGCCGCGCCGCGTCGGAAACTCGACGCGCAGGTCCTTCACCTCCAGCAGCGGCGTGGCGGCGGCCATGTCAGCGCAGTTTCGGGTTCAGCGCGTCGCGCAACCAGTCGCCCAGCAGGTTCACCGACAGCACCAGGATCACCAGCGCGATGCCGGGGAACACGGTGATCCACCATTCGCCGGAGAACAGGAAGTCGTTGCCGACGCGGATCAGGGTGCCCAGCGACGGCTTGGTGGGCGGCACGCCGACGCCGAGGAAGGACAGCGTCGCCTCGGTGATGATGGCGATGCCGATGTTGATGGTGGCGATCACCAGCACCGGCCCCATGGCGTTGGGCAGCACGTGGCGCAGCATGATGGCGAAGGGGTGCCGGCCGATGACGCGCGCCGCCTGCACGTACTCCTTGTTCTTCTCCACCAGCGTGGAGCCGCGCACGGTGCGCGCGAAGTCCACCCATTTCGACAGGCCGATGGCGATCACCATGACGTACAGCACCATGGCGTCGTGCATCTGCTGCGGCAGGGCCACCCGCGCCACGCCGTTGATGAGCAGGGCGATCAGGATCGCCGGGAAGGACAGCTGCACGTCGGCCACGCGCATGATGACCGCGTCCACGCTGCCGCCGAAATAGCCCGCCGCGAGGCCCAGCGCCACGCCCAGCGTCATGGCGAACACCACCGCGGCGAGGCCCACCGCGAGCGAGATGCGCGCCCCGTACATGATGGTGGAGAGCACGTCGCGGCCCTGGTCGTCGGTGCCCAGCAGGTGCGCGGCGCGGCCCTCGGCGGTCCACGCCGGCGGCAGGAAGGCGGTATCCAGGCTGAGCGAGGCGGCGTCGAAGGGGTTGGTGGGCGCCATCCACGGCGCCAGCACCGCGCCGGCGACGCACAGGAGCGTCGTGATCGCGGCGACGATGGTGACCGGCGAGCGGCGGAAGCTGTACGCGAGGTCGTGGTCCCAGAACCGGGCGAGGGCGGCGCGCATGCGCATCAGGCCTTCATCGCAGGGGCAGCGCGTCCTCGACCAGCGCGGCGAGGTAGCCCGCGCCCAGCGGGATCACCTCGTCGTTGAAGTCGTAGCCGGAGTTGTGCAGGAAGCAGCTGGTCGGGCTGCCGCCCTGGCCCAGGAACACGTAGGCCCCGGGGCGCGCCTGCAGCATGTAGGAGAAGTCCTCGCCGCCCATGGTGGGCTCGGCGTCGGTGAACACGTTGTCCTTGCCGAACACGCGCGCGCCCACCTTCGCGGCGAACGCGGCCTCGCGCTCGGTGTTGATGGTGGCCGGATAGCCGCGGTGGTAGGCGATGTCGGCGCTGCCGCCCATGGCCCCGGCGACGCCGGAGACGATCTCGCGGATGCGCTTCTCCGCCAGGTCGCGGGTCTCCGGGCGGAACGTGCGCACGGTGCCGATCAGCTTCACGAAGTCGGGGATGACGTTGAACACGCCGGTCTGGCTGGTCTCCATCGAGCACACCGAGACCACGATGGCATCGAGCGGGTTGGCGTTGCGGCTGGTCACGGTCTGCAGGGCGCTGATCACCTGCGCGGTGATGACCACCGGATCCACCGTGAGGTGCGGCATGGCGCCGTGGCCGCCCTTGCCGCGCACCGTCACCTGGATCTCGTCGGTCGCGGCCATCATCGGCCCGGGGCGCACCGCGATCTGGCCCGGCGGCAGGCTGGGCCAGTTGTGCACCGCGTAGACCTCGTCGGCCGGGAAGCGCTCGAACAGGCCCTCCTCCACCATCACCCTGCCGCCGCCGCCGCCTTCCTCGGCCGGCTGGAAGATCAGGTAGGCCGTGCCGTCGAAGTTGCGCGTCTCGGCGAGATACCGCGCCGCGCCCAGCAGCATGGTGGTGTGGCCGTCGTGGCCGCAGGCGTGCATGCGGCCGGCGTGGGTGGACTTGTAGGGCACCGCGCCGGTCTCGTGCATCGGCAGGCAGTCCATGTCCGCGCGCAGGCCGATGGCGCGGCCGCTGGCGGCCTGGCGTCCCTTCACCACGCCCACCACGCCGGTCTTCGCCAGGCCGCGGTGCACCTCGATGCCCCAGGCGGCGAGCTTCGCGGCGACGAGATCGGAGGTGCGCGTTTCCTGGAACGCGAGCTCGGGATGGGCGTGGATGTCGCGGCGGATCGCGGTCAGCTCGTCGTGGAACTCGCGCACGCGGGCCACGGAGGCGACGGGCGCGACGGTCTGGATCGGGGCGTTCATGGCGGCAGGCTCCCTCTAATGTCCGGCGACGGCGCGGTCGATGCGCAGGCGCGGGTCCACGGCGTAGTAGAGCAGGTCGACGGCGAGGTTGATGACGACGAAGAAGAGCGCGATCAGGCACAGGTAGGCGGCCATCACCGGCACATCGGCGAAGGTCACCGCCTGGATGAAGAGCAAGCCCATGCCGGGCCACTGGAACACGGTCTCGGTGATGATGGCGAAGGCGATGATCGCGCCCAGCTGCAGGCCGGTGATGGTGATCACCGGGACCAGGGTGTTCTTCAGCGCGTGGCCGAAGTGCACCGCGCGGTCGGTGAGCCCGCGCGCGCGCGCGAACTTGATGTAGTCGGTGCGCAGCACCTCCAGCATCTCCGAGCGCACCAGGCGCTGGATCAGCGTCATCTGGAACAGGCCCAGCGTGATCGCGGGCAGGATCAGCGCCTTGAGGCCCGACGCGGTGAGCAGGCCGGTGCTCCAGAAGCCGATGTCCACGGTGTCGCCGCGGCCGAACGAGGGCAGCCAGCCCAGCACCACCGCGAACAGCAGGATCAGCAGGATGCCGATGAGGAAGGTGGGCAGCGACACCCCGACCAGCGACAGCGCGAGCAGCAGCTGCGAGAGCCAGGAATCGCGGCGCAGCGCGGTGTAGACCCCCATGACGATGCCGGCCACCAGCGCCAGCAGCGCGGCGCAGATCGACAGCTCCAGCGTCGCCGGCAGCCGGTCCATGAGCAGCTCCGAGACCGGCTGCACCTGCCGCAGGCTCAGGCCGAAATCGCCCTGCACCGCGCGCGCGACGAAGCGCGCGTACTGCACGTAGAACGGCTGGTCCAGGCCCAGTTGCCGCGTGATCGCCTCGCGCTGCTCGGGCGTGGCGTCCTGGCCCAGCATGAAGACCACGGGGTCGCCGACGAAGCGGAACAGGGAAAACGCGATCAGGCCGACCGCGAGCATGACGAGCACGGCCTGGCCGAGGCGCCGGAGGATGAAGGCGAGCATGGCGGCCGAATTCTACGTGATCGCCCTACAATCCACGCCTTGCGCGCATTCGCCCGAAAACTGGTTGCCTGGCAGCGCCGGCACGGCCGCCACGGGCTGCCCTGGCAGGGCACGCGCGACCCCTACCGCATCTGGCTGGCCGAGGTGATGCTGCAGCAGACCCAGGTCGAGGCGGCCACCCCGTACTACCTGCGGTTCCTGGCGCGCTTCCCGGACGTGGTGGCGCTGGCCGCCGCGCCGGTGGGCGAGGTGCTGCGCCTCTGGAGCGGCCTGGGCTACTACGCCCGCGCGCGCAACTTGCACGCGGCGGCGCGGGTCGTGGCCAGTGAGCTGGGCGGGCGCTTCCCGGACACCGCGGAGGGGCTGGAGACGCTGCCCGGCGTGGGGCGTTCCACCGCGGCGGCGGTGGCGGCCTTCGCCTTCGGCCGGCGCGCCGCGATCCTCGATGGCAACGTGAAGCGCGTTCTGGCGCGGCAGTTCGGCGTGGAGGGCAAGGACGCGCAGTGGGCGCTGGCGGAGAAGCTGCTGCCGGCGCGCGGCATCGAGGCCTACACCCAGGGGCTGATGGACCTGGGCGCGACGCTGTGCCGGCGCGCGAACCCGGAGTGCGGGCGCTGCCCGGTGGCTTCGACCTGCGTCGCGCTGCGCGAGGACCGCGTCGCCGAGCTGCCGGCGCCGAAGAAGCGCAAGCCGGTGCCGACGCGGCGCGCGACCTGGCTCGTGCTGCTGCACCAGGGGCGCGTGCTGCTGCAGCGGCGGCCGCCCTCCGGGTTGTGGGGCGGGCTGTGGGCGTTTCCGGAACCGGTTGGCGCCGTCGCCGGCTATTGCCGCCGGGAGCTGGGCTGCAGCATCGCCTCGCCGCGCAAGCTGGAGCTCGTCGAGCATGGCTTCACGCACTTCAAGCTGAGGGCGCAGCCGTTGCGCTGCGAGGTGCGCCAAGCGCAGCCGCGCGCCGAGGAAGGCGGCCGGATCTGGCTGGATCTGGCGGAAGCGCCGCGCGCCGCGGTGCCGGCGCCGGTCAGGGTGCTGCTGCGGCAGCTGCGCTAGCGGCCCACGCCCCGGCGGGGCCGGCAAAAGTTACCGATCGTGCACATTCAGCCGCTGCGCGCGGCCCCCGGCTGCGCCAGCAGCCGCTGCAGGATGTCCAGGCGCTGCAGCGGGTCGTCCAGCTCCATCAGCTTCTGGCGCATCGCGGCGGGCAGCGGCAGCACCTCGGCCAGGCGCGCGCCCACCCAGGCGCTGGATTCCATGCGCCAGGGCCTGGCGAACAGGCGCTCGCCGTGCTCGGCGGCGATGCGCTCCAGCAGCCGCACGCAGGCGCCGTGCCGTTCCGCGACCGGCGCGTCCGCGGCTTCGGGCAGCAGCTCGATCTCGCCGACGACCAGGCCGTCGGGCCGCACCGTTTCCGCGACCACGCGAAAGCGCTCGCCGCCCTGCGCCACGATCTGCAGCAACCCCAGTTGCTGCATGTCCCAGTGCGCGATGCGGGCCAGGCACCCGACCGGCTCGTGCGTCGCCGGCGCGCCGACCTCGGAGCCCTCGCGGATCAGGCACACGCCGAAGGGCGTGCCGTCGCGCAGGCAGGCCTTGCCCATCCCGAGGTAGCGCTGCTCGAACAGGCGCAGCGGCAGCAGGCCGCCGGGGAAGAGCACGGTGCCCAGAGGGAAGACGGGGACGTCCTTCAATCGCCGTCCATTCCGGCCGCGGCGTTCGCCTGGCTGCGGTGGCGCACCAGCACGCGCCAGTCGGCGCGGAAGGCCTGCGCCAGCCGCTCGGCGAGGTACACCGAGCGGTGGCGCCCGCCGGTGCAGCCCACCGCCACGGTCAGGGTGCTGCGGTTGTCGCGCGCCACCTCGGGCAGCCAGCGCGCGAGGAAGCCGCGCAGGTCCTCGAGGAAGCGCTGCACGATCGCCTGCCCGTCGAGGTAGGCGATCACCGGCGCGTCCAGGCCGGTGAGCGCGCGCAGCTCGGCGACGTAGTGCGGGTTGGGCAGCATGCGCGCGTCCACCACCCAGTCGGCGTCCAGCGGGATGCCGTCCTTGAAGGCGAAGGACTCGAAGGTGATCGCGAGGGCGCCGGCGCCCAGGCCCAGCTGGTCCTTGATCCAGTTGCGCAGCGCCCGGGGCTGCAGGTGGCTGGTGTCGATGCGGTGGCCCAGGCCCGACACGCCGGCGAGCAGCGCGCGCTCGCTCTCGATCGCCTCGGCGAGCGTGAGGCCGGCCCCGGCGAGCGGGTGGCGGCGGCGCGTTTCCGAGAACCGCCGCAGGAGCACCGGGGAGGTCGCCTCCAGAAACAGCACGCGGCACTCGATCCCGCGCGCGCGCAGCGTATCGAGGTGGACGGGCAGCGAGGCGAGCGCCGCGCTGCGCGCATCGACGCTGACCGCGACGCGCTCGTGCCCGGCCTCGCCCAGGTACTGCGCCACCTCGAGCAGCAGGGTGGCCGGGAGGTTGTCGACGCAGTAGTAGCCGCTGTCCTCGAGCACGCCGAGCGCGATGCTCTTGCCCGCCCCGGACAGCCCGCTGACGAGGGCCAGCTGCAGGGGCTACTCCCCGGCGTCCATGGCGCGCTTCTGCCGCGCCAGGAACTCCGCCGCCGAGTCGATGCCGCGCAGCTGCAGGATGTAGCTGCGCACCGCCGCCTCGAGCAGCACCGCGAGGTTGCGCCCCGCCACCACGGGGATCACCACCTTGCGCACCGTGACCCCGAGGATCTCCTCGGACAGGGCCGACAGCGGCAGGCGCTCGACCGTGGAGGTGGCGGCGCCCTTGCCGGGCTTCTCCAGGTGCGCGATCAGCTTCAGCTTCATCTTCGGCCGCACCGCCGTCTCGCCGTAGATGGCGCGGATGTCGATCAGCCCCAGCCCGCGCACCTCGATGTAGTCCTTGAGCAGCGGCGGGCAGCGGCCCTCGAGGGTGGTCGGGGCGATGCGCGAGATCTCCACCACGTCGTCGGCCACCAGGCCGTGGCCGCGGCTGATGAGCTCCAGCCCCAGCTCGCTCTTGCCCACGCCGGAGTCGCCGGTGATCAGCACGCCCACGCCCAGCACGTCCATGAGCACGCCGTGGCGCTCGACCATGTCGGCGAGCTTCTTCGCCAGGTAGCGCGACAGCTTCTCGATGACGCGCGCCGCCGAGGCGCTGGAGGCGAGCACCGGCGTGCGCGCGCGTTCCGCTGCCTGCAGCAGTTCCGGGAACGGCGCCACGCCGTCGGCGAACACCACCAGCGCGGGCGCGGTGGCGATCAGGCGCGCGGCGAGGTCGGCCCGGCGCGCGGCGTCGTAGCGCGCGGCGAGGCCGGCCTCGTAGGTGCCGATGACCTGGATGCTGTTGGGGCGGGTGCGGGTGCGGCGGCCGAACAGCGCTGCGCCGGCCGCGGCCTCTCGCCCAA
>CAZMDA010000029.1:21220-40886 GCA_964564865.1 uncultured Bordetella sp.
GCCTCGCGCCGCACCACCGTCGCGCCGTCGCGCCCGGCGACCCACTCGAGCGCGAGGGCCTCGCGGTTGTCCTCATGCAGCCGCGCGACGTCGACCTGCAGCATCCGGTTGCCAGTCCGCGATCAGTTTCTGCAGCGCCGCCGCGTCGGCCGCCTGCGCCATCGCCTCGCGCAGCTCCCGGTCGCTGAACATCTGCGCCAGCTCCGACAGGATCTCGAGGTGCCGCTCGGTGGCCTGCTCGGGCACCAGCATCGCGAACACCAGGCTCACCGGCTTGCCGTCGGGGGCGTCGAAGGGCACCGGCTGCTCCAGCCGGACGAAGGCGCCCAGCGCCTCCTTGAGGCCCTTGATGCGCCCGTGCGGGATCGCCACGCCCTGCCCCAGGCCGGTGGAGCCCAGGCGCTCGCGCGCGAACAGGCTGTCGAACACCTGGCCCTTGCCGATGCCGTGCTTGCCCTCGAACAGGAACCCGATCTGCTCGAACAGGCGCTTCTTGCTCGACACCGACAGGCCGAGCACGACGTTCTCGGGCGGCAGCAGCTTGGCGACCAGGCTCATGGGCGGGGGGCGGGGGGAGGGCTTGCGAGGGCGCGGATTATAGCCCGGAGCGGGCCCCGCCGCCCCGGGCGGCCCGCCCGGCCGTTGCGCTCATTCGCCCTGCGGCGCCTTGGCCGCGCCGCGGGGCCTGGCGGCGCGCCGGTCCTTGTACTTGAGCACCTGGCGGTCCAGCTTGTCGGCCAGCAGGTCGATGGCGGCGTAGAGGTCGTCCTCCTCGCTCGCGCAGTGGATGTCCTTGCCGCGGACGTGCAGCGTCACCTCCGCCTTCTGCCGCAGCTTGTTCACCGACAGGATCACGTGCGCCTCGATGACGTGGTCGAAGTGGCGCGTGACGCGGGCCAGCTTGGAGCTGACGTAGCTGCGGATCGCGGGGGTGACCTCGAACTGGTGGCCGCTGACGTTCAGGTTCATCTCATCCTCCGTGGCTCGGTGTGGATCACAGGCTCTTCCTCTGGTTGACAGCGGGAATCTGCAGGGATTCCCGGTATTTTGCAATCGTGCGCCGCGCCACCACGATGCCCTGCCCCCCCAGCAGGCGCGCGATCGCGGAATCCGACAGCGGGTCGCGCGGGTCCTCGGCGGCCACCAGCTGCTTGATCAGGGCGCGGATCGCGGTCGAGGAGGCCGCGCCGCCGGTGTCGGTGGCGACATGGCTGCCGAAGAAGTATTTCAGCTCGAAGGTGCCGCGCGGCGTCGCCATGTACTTCTGCGTCGTCACCCGCGAGATGGTGCTCTCGTGCACCCCGAGCACCTCGGCGATCTCGCGCAGCACCATCGGGCGCATCGCGACCTCGCCGTGCTCGAGGAAGGCGCGCTGCCGGTCGACGATCGCCTGCGCCACGCGCAGGATGGTGTCGAAGCGCTGGCGCACGTTCTTGATCAGCCAGCGCGCCTCCTGCAGCTGGGTGGCGAGCGAGCCGCCCGAGCTCTTCTGCCCTGCGGTCAGCCCGGCATAGAAGCGGTTGATGCGCAGGCGCGGCATCGCCTCCTGGTTGAGGCTGGCCTTCCAGACGTTGCGCACCTTGCGCACGAACACGTCCGGAATCACGTACGGCGACTCGATGCGGGAGAACGCGGCCCCCGGGCGCGGGTTGAGGCCGCGAATCAGCTGCTGCGCCGCGCGCAGCTCCTCGTCGCTCGCGCCGGTGGCGGCCTTGAGGCGCGCGTAGTCGCGCGCCGCCAGCATCTCCAGGTGCTGGCCGGCGACCGCGAGGGCGATGGCGTGGCAGCGCGCGCCCGGGCCCCCGGGCGCCTCCGCGTCGATGGCGCGCAGCTGCAGCACCAGGCATTCTGCGGGCGAGCGCGCGCCGACGCCGGCGGGCTCCAGGTTCTGCAGGTGGCGCAGCGCGATGGCGAGCTCGTCGACGCCGGTCTCGGCGTCGCCGTGCCCGCCCGCCTGCAGCAGGGCGGCGATCTCCTCCAGCGGCTGGGTCAGGTAGCCGTCGTCGTCCAGGGCGTCGATCAGCATCGACACCAGGGCGCGGTCGCGCGCATCCAGGTGCACCAGCGCCAGCTGGCCGTTGAGGTGCTCGCGCAGGGTCGGCGAGTCGGGCGCCGCCTGGTTGCGGTCGCCGTCGTCGTCGCCGCCGTCCTGCGCGCCGCGCCAGGGCGAGGCGAAGTCGGCCGGCAGCTCGTCGCCGCCCTCGTGCGGCTCCGGCGCCTCGGCAGGGGCGGATTCCGCCGCGCGCGGGGCGTCGTCCGCGGCGCGCGCGGCCGGCTCGGCGTCGCCATCCTCGCGCTCGAGGATCGGGTTCTCCATCAGCAGCCGTTCGATCTCCTGGTTGAGCTCGACCGTCGAGAGCTGCAGCAGGCGGATGGACTGCTGCAGCTGCGGCGTCAGCGTCAGGTGCTGCGAGAGCCGGAACTGCAGGGTGGGTTTCATCGCGGGGCGGGCGGCGGGCGGTCCGCTACATGCGGAAGTTCTCGCCCAGGTAGACCCGGCGGACGCTGTCGTTGCCGACGATCTCGTCGGGCCGGCCCGAGGCGAGGACCGCGCCCTCGTTGATGATGTAGGCGCGGTCGCAGATGCCGAGCGTCTCGCGCACGTTGTGGTCGGTGATCAGCACGCCGATGCCGCGCTCCTTGAGGAAGCGGATGATGCGCTGGATGTCGAGCACCGCGATCGGGTCGACGCCCGCGAAGGGCTCGTCGAGCAGGATGAAGGCCGGCCGCGTGCCCAGGGCGCGCGCGATCTCGAGGCGCCGGCGCTCGCCGCCCGAGAGCGACAGCGCGGTGTGCCGGCGCAGGTGGGCGATGTTGAGCTCGGCGAGCAGCTCGGCGAGGCGGGGCTCGATCTCGCCGGGGGCGAGGCCCTGCAGCTCCAGCACCGCGCGCACGTTGTCCTCGACCGACAGGCGGCGGAACACCGAGTTCTCCTGCGGCAGGTAGGAAATCCCCAGGCGCGCGCGGCGGTGGATCGGCAGGCGTGTGAGTTCGCGGCCGTCGAGGTGGATGTCGCCGGCGTCGGCCGGGATCAGGCCGACGATCATGTAGAAGCAGGTGGTCTTGCCCGCGCCGTTGGGCCCGAGCAGGCCCACCACCTCGCCGCTGGCGACTTCCAGCGACACCTCCTGCACCACGACGCGCGACTTGAAGCGCTTGCGCAGCTTCTCGGCGCGCAGCGTGCTCATCGCGGGCCGGCCGGGGCAGCCGGTGCGGCGGCAGGCGCCGCGGGCGTGGGTGCCGCCGGCGCCGCGGGCTTGACCTTGGGCTGGATCACCGCGCGCACGCGGCTCTCCGCGCCCGGCGCGGCGCCGGCGCCGGGCTTGGGCGCGCCCTTGCCCGAGCTGACGGAGAAGTACTCGGTGCGCTGGTCGAGGAAGATGTACTCCCCGTTCACCTCGTCCTGGTCGCGCTTGACGCGGGCGCGCTCGAACAGCTCGATCTTCTCGTTGCGGTCGTCGATCTCCAGCCGCAGCGCCTCGCCCTCGGTCCACACCGCGGCGCCGTCGGCCTTGGGGTCGCCGCGCTGGCGGAAGCGCACCGGGTTGCCGGTGGCGGTGGCGAACTGGTAGCCGTCGGCGTCCTGGCGCACCACGATGCGGTCGGCGAGGATCCGCACCGTGCCCTTGGTGAGCACCACGTTGCCCTCGAAGATGCTCATCCGCTTGGCGTCATCGGAACTCATGCGGTTGGACTCGATGTGCGTCGGCTTGTCCCGGTCGGCCTTCTCGGCGAGCGCGGCCGCGGCCGGCAGCGCGAGCAGCGCGGCGGCGAGCGCGCGCCACAGGCGGCGGGGCAATCGGGCGTCGGTGCGTCGGCTCACTTTTTCGCCTGGTCCTTCTTCCTCGGCTCGAAGCGCCCGCGCACCCGGTCGCGCAGGAACACCTGCCGGGAATCGTTGAAGTACTCCATGCCGCGCCCGGACAGCACGCGGCCCTCCTCGGAGATCACGATGTCCCGGTCGGTGCGCACCAGCGAGCGGGCGCGCACCACGTGCAGGAAGCTGGTGCGCATCCGGGACTCCGGGGCGCCGGCCGCGGCGTCCCGCACCAGCAGCACATCGTCGTAGAGGAAGACTTCCTCGCCGTCCTGCGACAGCGCGCCGCGCTGCGCGGTGACCGTGACGCGCGGCTCGTTGGGCTTGGTCTGCACCATGCGCGGCGCGATCAGTTCGGTCGAGTCGTCGTCCGGGTAATGTATCATTTTCGCCGCGGCGAGCGTGGATTCGACGGCGCCGTCGGCGCCGTAGCGGACCAGGTTCAGGCGCTCCACGATGTAGTCCGGGTCGTGCCGCTGCAGCGACGGGTGCCTGCCGGCGTCCTCGCGCACCATCTGCTCGAGCCAGAACGTGAGCAGCGCGAGCGCCAGCATCAGCAGCAGCGGGAACAGCCGCGTGGCCGGCAGCTTCACCTCGGCCGCCTCACGCGATCACGCCAGCCAGGTCGCCAGCGCCGCGTCCAGCGTGCCCTGCGCCCGCATCACGTACTCGCAGACCTCGCGCGCGGCGCCCGCGCCCGCGGCGGCGGCGGCGACGTAGTGCGCGTGCCGCAGCACCAGGGCGTGGGCCCCGCCCGGGGCGCAGGCGAACGCGCAGCGGCGCAGCACCGGCAGGTCCACCAGTTCGTCGCCCATGAAGCCGGCCTGGTCGGCGGCGAGGCCCAGGTCCTCGAGCAGGCCGGCGAAGGCCGGGCCCTTGTCCCCGATGCCCTGCAGCGCGTGGCGGATGCCGAGCTCGGCGGCCCGCGCCGTCACCGCGGGAGAGCTGCGCCCCGAGAGCAGCGCCACCTCGACGCCGCTTTGCATCAGCATCTTGATGCCGTGGCCGTCGAGCACGCTGAAGGCCTTGAAGGCCTCGCCCTGGGGCCCGTACCAGAGGCGTCCGTCGGTGAGCACGCCGTCGACGTCGAAGATCATGACGCGGACGCGTCCCGCTCTTTCCGGCGCGTCTGGTGCCGTGAAGGCCATCGGCCTAGAGGATCTTGGCCTGGAACAGGTCGTGGATGTTGAGCGCCCCCACCAGCCTGCCCTCGGCGTCGACCACCGGCATCTGGGTGCTCTTGCGGCGCTCCATGATCTCGACGGCCTCGACCGCGAGCGCCTCCGGGCGCACGGTGCGCGGTTCGCGCGTCATCACCTCGTCGATGCGCAGCCCGCGCGGGTCGGAGGCGCGCGCCAGCACCCGCCGCAGGTCGCCGTCGGTGAACAGGCCGACCAGGCGCCGATCGGCGTCCACCACGGTGGTCATGCCCATGCCCTTCCTCGTGATCTCGAGGATGGTGTCGGCGAGCGTGGTGCCGGACTGCACCACCGGCACCGCCTCGCCGGTGCGCATGACGTCGGCGACGTGGGTGAGGAGCTTGCGGCCGAGGGCGCCCCCGGGGTGGGAGCGGGCGAAGTCGTCTGCGGAGAAACCGCGCGCGTCGAGCAGCGCCACCGCGAGCGCGTCCCCGAGCGCGAGCGCCGCAGTGGTGCTCGCGGTGGGCGCCAAGTTGTGCGGACAGGCCTCCTGCTCCACGGCGGCGTCGAGGTAGACGTCGGACTCGCGCGCGAGCGAGGACTGCGCCCTGCCGCTCATCACGATCAGCCTGGCGCCCTGGCGCTTCACCAGCGGCACGATCCGCAGCAGTTCGTCGCTCTCCCCGGAGTAGGAGATGGCGATGAACACGTCCTCGCGCTGGATCATGCCGAGGTCGCCGTGGCTCGCCTCGGCCGGGTGCACGAAGTACGCGGGCGTGCCGGTGCTCGACAGCGTCGAGGCGATCTTGCGCGCGATGTGGCCGGACTTGCCGATGCCGCTGACGATGACGCGGCCGCGGCAGGCGAGGATCAGCGACACCGCGGCGAGGAAGCGCTCGTCGAGGCGCGCGCCCAGGGCGCGGACCGCGTCCGCCTCGATGTCGAGGACCCGGCGCGCAAGCTCCAGCGCGGAAGCGGTTGCGTCCTTCGGTATCATGGCCGCCAGAGTATAGCCGACCCGCCATTGGAACCCGCCGCCGCCTCGCTGCAACCGATCCTGATCCTGCTCGCGGCGGCGGTGCTGGCGGTGGTCGCCTGCCGCCTGCTCGCGCTGCCGCCGATCATCGGCTACCTCGCGGTCGGGCTCGCGCTCGGGCCGCGCGCGCTGGGCGCGGTGAGCAGCGACGCGCTGACGCAGCACCTGGCGGAGATCGGGGTGGTGTTCCTGATGTTCTCCATCGGGCTGGAGTTCAGCCTGTCGAAGCTCCGGGTCATGCGGCGCGAGGTGTTCGGCCTGGGCCTGGCGCAGGTGTCGCTGACGATGGCCGCGTGCGTCGCGCTCGCCTTCGCCGCCGGCGGCGGGGACTGGCAGGCGGGCCTGGCGGTCGGCGGCGTGGTCGCGATGTCCTCGACCGCGGTGGTGAGCAAGATGCTCGCCGAGCGCATGGAACTGGACACGCCGCACGGGCGCTCCATCATCGGCGTGCTCCTGTTCCAGGACCTGGCGGTGGTGCCGCTGCTGATCCTGGTGCCGGTGCTGTCGCAGCCCGCCGAGAGCATCGGCGCGGCGATCGCGGCCGGGCTCGCCAAGGCGGCGCTGGTGCTCGCGGTGCTGCTGTTCGCCGGGCCGCGTCTGATGCGCGCCTGGTTCGGGCTGGTGGCGCGGCGCAAGTCGACCGAGCTGTTCATGCTCAACGTGCTGCTGGTGATCCTGGCCATGGCCTTCCTGACGAGCCTGGCCGGCCTGTCGCTTGCGCTGGGCGCGTTCCTGGCCGGCATGCTGATCTCGGAGACCGAGTACCGCTACCGGGTGGAAGACGAGATCAAGCCGTTCCGCGACGTGCTGCTGGGCCTGTTCTTCGTCACCGTCGGCATGATGCTCGACCCGCAGCTGGTGCTGGACAACGCCTGGCAGGTGCTGGCGCTGCTCGCGCTGCTGGTGGGGTTCAAGTTCGCCCTGGTGGGGCTGCTCGCGCGCGCCTTCGGCTCGCCGGCCGGGACCGCGCTGCGCACGGCGCTCGCGCTCGCGCAGGGCGGCGAGTTCGGCTTCGTGCTGCTGGCGCAGGCGGGCGCGCTCGGCGTGGTGGGCGAGGCGCTGGGCCAGCCGCTGCTCGCGGCGATGGTGCTGTCCATGATCGCCACGCCGTTCCTGATCAATGCCAGCAACCGCATCGTGCTGCGCTTCGCCGGCTCGGAGTGGATGCTGCGTTCCCTGGAGATGCACCGCGTCGCGGTGCAGGCGCTGGAGACCGAGCGCCACGTCATCATCCTCGGCTACGGGCGCAACGGCCAGCACGTCGCGCGCCTGCTGGAGTCCGAGGGCGTGCGCTACGTCGCGCTCGACCTGGACCCGGAACGGGTGCGCGAGGCCGCGCTGGCGGGGGATACGGTGGTGTTTGCCGACAGCTCGCGGCGCGAGGCGCTGATCGCCGCCGGCGTGCTGCGCGCCGCCGCGGTGGTGGTGACCTTCGCCGAGTCGGCCGAGTCGGTGCGCGCCGTGGCGCATGTGCTGTCGCTGAACCCGTCGGTGCCGGTGATCGCGCGCGCGCGGGAGGATGCGGACATCGCGCGCCTGACCGCTGCAGGCGCCTCCGAGATCGTGCCCGAGGCGCTGGAATCGGGCCTGATGCTCGCCTCGCACACCCTGGTGTGGGTCGGCGTGCCGCTCAGCCGCGTCGTGCGGCGGGTGCGCGCGGTGCGCGACGAGCAGTACGGCCTGCTGCGCGGGCTGTTCCGGGGCGCGAGCGAGGAGGCGGAGGGCGCGGAGGCGGCGCAGCCGCGCCTGCACTCGGTCACCCTCGCCGGCAACGCGCGCGCCCTCGGGCAGCCGCTGGATGTCGCGGCACTGGAGGAACTCGGCGTCCAGGTGCGCGCGGTGCGCCGGCCGGGCGAGCGCAAGCGCCTCTCGCCGCAGGATGCGGGCGTGCTGCAGCCCGGCGACGTGGTGGTCCTGCTGGGCGTGCCGGACCTGCTCGCCGCCGCCGAGATCCTGCTGCTGCAGGGCTGAGCGGCCCCGAAAAGAAAAAGCCGGCCAGCGGCCGGCTTTCTCGGACTGCGTGGATCGCGCTTACAGGGTGCGGCAGAGCACGTAGACGTTGGTGCCGGTTTCGGCGAATGTCGCGGTGGCCGCGGTGCCGGCGCCCAGCGCCGGGTTGGGCGCGGTCTGCAGCATGCCGCGCACCGTGCCGGTCGCCGGCACGCCATCGTCCATCTGCGTGTCGGTGGCGATGGCGATCTTGTCCGGCAGGTTCGCCGAGCAGATGATCAGGCCGCTGAAGCCGCCGAAGATCGCGGCGCCCGCGGTGTCGCCGGTCTGCACGCCGAGGCGCCCGGTGACCGCGTTGAACGGCTGTTCCTGGTCGCTGCCGGAGACGAAGCCGGCGCGGCGCAGGTGCAGCCAGAACAGGCGCGATTCCTCGTTCGCGGTGGTGGTGGCGTAGCCGCCGCTCACGATGCCGTTGTTGAACGCGCCGCTGGCCGGCGCGGCAATGCCCAGGGTCCAGCGCGCGTTGGCGTCGCCGTCATCGCCCGGGATCTTCCGGTAGCGGTCCTGGTAGCCGTGGTAGGCCGCCGAGACGCCGGAGAAGTCGGCGATCACGTTCTTGATCTTGGCCTGGGTGATCATCTCCTGGCCCTTCAGGATGCCGCCCAAGAGGAGGCCGATGATCACGAGCACGATGGCGATCTCGACCAGGGTGAAGCCTTTCTGCTGCGATTTCATGGTTTTGCTCCGTCCAAAACAGACTGGGTGCGGATGATACTGCAATCTCCGTACCAGCCCCGTAACCCCCTGTTTTGGCCGGTTCTGATCAAAAAGGGTCAGGAAACTGTCGAAACCCCGACACCTTTGTCCACCCGTCAACGCCTATCGCCGCCACCGGGGTTCGCCAGGCGCCGCTCCAGTTCGGCCAGTCGCCCTTGCAGGAAGCGGCGCTCCCCGGGGTCCGTCACCTGCCCGGCGGCGAGCAAGCCCCCCAGCATGATCCGCGCGGCCTCCAGCTCGTTCATGTCCTCCAGGATGAAGACTTCCATCTGCTTCGCCCACAGGGGCACGGAGGGGTCCCGGGCCACGGCCTGGATCGCGGCGGCGTAGCGGCGCGCGAGCGGCAGGTCCTTCAGCCGGTGCTTGGCCAGCAGCGCGGCGTGGGCGAGGGCGGGCCAGCGCTCGCGCGGCGCCTGCAGGTACTCGCGGTAGACGAACTCGAGCATCTGGCGCGCGCGAGCCGGGTCCGGCACTTCGGCGTAGATGCGCGAGGCCGCGAACAGGGGGTAGTGGCTGCGCGGGTCGGTGACCTGGATCGCACCCAGCCAGCCCGTCAGGCGCCCGTAGTCGAGGTCACGGTAGGGCGTCTCGTTCGTGCTGCCGGAGTCGAAGGACTGCAGCCAGAGCATGGCCAGCCGCGCCAGCGCGGCCGGCTCGCCGATCGCGGCGGCCCGGAGCACCGGCGCGGTGGGCGCAGGCGGAAGGTCCGAGGCCTCGCGCAGCCGGCTTGCCGTGACCAGGGCCAATCCGGCCTGGGCGAGGAGCGCGAGCGCAAGGCCCCCGAGCAACCAGGCCGGGAGGGACGAAACCGGCCGCTCGCCGGCGCTCACAGGTTGCGCCGGCCGAGGTCGAACAGCCCGGCCGCCGCCAGCAGGAGCACATAGAGCAGCAGCGCGCCCAGCACGCGCGCGAGCGCCGCGCCCTCCGGCGCGGCGTACAGCAGCCATTCGGACCGGGTCGCGAGATCGAGCCGCGGCAACAGCAGCGCGACGCCGTCGATCGCCCAGCGCGCGGCGTCGGCGAGCGCGCCTTCCTGCGCGTGCGGTCCCGCCGCGATCGCCTGGATCGCGCCGATCGAGCGGCCGAGCAGGTAAAGGCCTGCGGTCGCGGACAGCGCCGCGGCGGGCTGGGCGAGCGCCATGGCGAAGAACAGCGCCGCGGCGGCCACCAGCAGCATCTCCACCGCGAGCGACAGCCACCATGCGGCCACGCCCGCGGCGCCCGACCACAGCAGCAGCGGCGCCGAGAAGGCGGTGGCGAGCGCGAGGCCGGCCAGCCCGAAGCCCGCGAGCTTGCCCAGGTAGTACGCCGGACGGGAGATCGGGAAGGCGAGCGTGAACTCCAGGCCCTTGTCGCTCGCCTCGCGACCGACGGCGGAGACGACATGCGCGGCGACCAGGAACGCCGCGGCCGCGCGCAGCAGCGCCGCGGCCGCGGCGGCCTGGAGCTGCGCGCCCTCGGTGAGCGCGACCTGCGACAGGAACGCCGCCAGGCCGAGCGTCGCGGCAATCGCGGCCAGCGCGAGCCACGGCAGGCCGCCGCGCCGGGACTCGAGCAGCGTGAAGCGGGCGACGATCAGCGCGGCATGCATGGCGGGGGACGCGTTTCGGTGCGATAGCATAGCCGACATGACCTCGGCGAGCCTCGACCGTCCCGCCTCCCTGCGCGTCGCCGGCGCCATCCGCGCCCTCAGCCGCCGCTACTGGCGCTTCGTCGTGATCGCGATGCTGGTCCTGCTGCATTTCGCGGTCCTGCGCGGCACCGCCGACGGCTGGGCGCGCGCGCTGCTGCTCGCGCACCTCGGCCTGCTGCTGCTGTGGCAGCCGTTCCTGTCCAGCGAGCAGCACGTCAGCTCGCGGCAGGGCCTGTTCATCGCCCTGGGCGCGCTGGCGGTGATGCTGTGGCTCGACTGGTGGCTGCTCGCGTTCTGGATCGTGGTGCTGGCCGGGCTGGTGGGCGGCAAGGTGTTCCTGCACCAGGCGCGCTGGCAGCGGCGCAGCTACCTGCTGGTGATGGTCTACCTGGTGGCCCTGCTCGCGATCATCGTCCTGCCCGAGATCGCGCCGCGCCGCGAGGTGGGCGGCGAGATCCGCAGCATCGCCGAGTACGGCCTGCCCGCGCTCCTCGCGCTGATGCTCGCGATGCCCGCCGAGCCCGAGGCGCCCGAGGCGCCGCAGATGATCGACTTCTTCTACAGCCTGTTCCTCATGCTGGTGCTGGGGGTGGTGATCCTGGGCAGCTTCACCTTCATGACGCTGGGCCGCATTGCCTACCTGCAGGCGCTCACCTACACCGTGTTCCTGATCGCGGGCGCGATCTTCGTCATCGGCCTCGCCTGGAGCCCGCGCACCGGCTCATCGGGGCTGAGCATGTTCTTCTCCCGGTACCTGTTCTCGATCGGCATGCCGATCGAGCGCTGGCTGTACTTCCTCGCCGAGCTGTCGCGCGCCGAGTCCCGCCCCGAGCGCTTCCTCGCCGAGGGCGTCGCGGGCCTGGTGCGCATGCCGCTGATCGCCGGCGCCGCCTGGGAGGCGGCCGGCCGGCGCGGCGAGGCCGGCGAGCGCAGCGAGCATCCGGTGGCGTACGAGAGCGGGGAGCTGCGCCTGACGCTGTACTCGCGCTATCGCGCCAGCCCTGCTCTGCACTGGCACCTGCAGCTGCTGGGGCAGCTGCTGGGCGAGTTCTACGCCGCCAAGCTGCGCGAGCAGAAGCTGCAGGAGGCGAGCTACCTGCAGGCGGTCCACGAGACCGGCGCCCGGCTCACGCACGACGTCAAGAACCTGCTGCAGTCGCTCAACGTGCTGTGCTCGGTCGCCGGCCAGGACGATTCGCCCCAGGTCCAGGCCCTGATCCGCCGCCAGCTGCCGGCTATCGCGCAGCGCCTCGCCTCGGCGCTGCAGAAGCTGCAGCGCCCGGGCGAGGAGGCCGCCGGCGGCGTCGAGCTGGCCGAATGGTGGGCGGGCCTGCAGCGCCAGTACCAGGCGCAGGAGGTGGACTTCGCCGCCGGCGCGCCGCCCGAGGGCGTGGTGCCGCGCGCGGTCTTCGACAGCGCGGCCGAGAACCTGCTGCAGAACGCGCTCGCCAAGCGCGTGCGGGATCCGGCGCTGCGCATCCGCGTCGCGCTGCTGCCCGGCGGCGGCCTGCGCGTGTGCGACAACGGCCTCGCGGTGGCGCCCGAGGCGCTGGGCACGCTGCTGCGCGCGCCGGTGCGCTCGGCCACCGGCCTGGGCATCGGGTTGTTCCAGGCCGCGCGCCTGGCGCAGGAGAACGGCTACGCGCTGGCGCTGGCGGAGAACCGGGACGGCGAGGTGTGCTTCGAGCTGCGCCCCGCCGCTCAGGGCAGCACGCCGGCGGAAACCAGCCGGCCGTAGAGCTCGCCCACGGTGATCCAGGTCATCTGGTCGTCGAACTCGCCGTTGGCGGCGGTGCTGGGGGTCGGCGTGTGCCAGACGAAGACGCGGTCGCCGTTCAGGTTGGCGGCTTCGTCGGCGCGGCCCGCGGCGTTCGCGGCCGCGGCGGTCTGCGCCGTGGCGAAGTTCTTGCCCGTCGAGTAGACGATCGCGACCACCAGGCTCTGGCTCATGATCTGGTTGGCGGCGCCGCCGCAGGTGGTCGACGTGATGGTATAGGTGCCGTCGTTCGCGGACTTGCACACCAGCAGGTCGTTCGGCTGGCAGGAGATGCCGTTGGCCTTCAGGTTGGTCGCATTGGTGAAGTGGGGCGTGGTGGAGGTGCCCGAGCAGTTCGTGATCAGGTTCGCCACCGCGTAGCGGATCCGGTTGCCCCAGGCGTCCACGGCAAACCCGGCGCTGTCCGTCTGCTGGTAGCCGATGGTGCGCGCCGGGAGCAGGCCGAGGGTGGTGCCGCCGTTCACGCCGCCGTAGTAGTCGGTCACCGCGTCGCCGATGCAGTTGCCCGAGGCGTCCCGTACTTCGTCGCCGGCTACGGTGACGGGCGACGCGGTGTTGGCGCTGCGCGCGGGGCAGGGCAGGCGGCCGTTGACGATGGCGTAGGTGAGCAGCAGCTCGCGCGCCTGGTCCAGGCGCCGGCGGGTGTCGTCGCCGTTGCGCTGGTCGGTCTGCGCCGAGAGCGTCACCATCATGGTGCCCAGCAGCAGCGCGACGATGGCCATGACCACCGCCAGCTCGACCAGGGTGAAGCCGGCGGCGCGGCGCATCAGGGGTTCCTGGCGACCGAGATGAAGCGGTCGTTGAAGGTCCGGTTCACCGGGGATTGCTCGAACAGGCTGTCCAGGTCGCGATTCTCCGCGCTGTCGAGGTAGTTCTGCAGGCTGCCGGAGGGCCGTGTCTGCGACAGCGCGGTGAGGCCCCGGCCGACCAGGACGAGGATCGCCCGCTGCTTGTCGGGATCGGCGAGGTTGGTCACCGTGAGGCAGCTCGAGCCGCTGGTGCAGGCCTGCGTCCCGCCCGGGGCGTAGTTCGGGGCCATCGCGTAGTAGAGGAAGCGGTACCACTCGTTGCGCCAGAACCAGGCGCGTCCGGCGCCCTCGCTCGTGTCGAGGAAGGCGTGGTCGCCGAAGTCGGCGCTGTTCAGCCGGTTGGCGTAGATGAAGTAGTAGCCCCAGTCCGGGACCGAGGGCAGCGTCACGCGCGTATTGAAATTGAGGGCGCCGTTGCCCGCCAGGCTCCGGCTCAGGGTGGCCGACTGCGCGCCGAGGTAGTTCCAGGACCAGCCGTCCCAACGCCAGGTCTGGACGAAGCCCGAGAGCGAGGCGAGGTTGCTCACCGTGCGCATCCCGGTGGTGATGTTGTTGGCCGGATAGGCCATGGTGAGGGTCATTGCGCCGCTGCGGTAGTAGCCCTCGCAATAGGCCATGCCGCCGCTCACGTAGCAGCTGGTTGAGCTGGGGAAGTATCCGGGGCCGGCATTGATCGTCAGCGAGGGCGAACCCCAGGTGACCGTGCTCGAGACGCAGCGGGGATCGGCGGGACAGCTGGCCGAGTGGTAATTGACCGGCAGCAGGCCCTGCGTCAGCCCGGCCTGACCCATGTACCCGGAGGTGTTCGGGTTCCCGAATGGAGCAGCGAACGGATAGGCCGGGTTGGCTGCGGAAGTCCCGAAGCTGGAGGCATCGGCATAGATGGTGCTCAGCAGCGGCACCATCTCGCGCTCGATGCGCTTGGCGATCGCGGCCTCGATCGCGGGCAGCACGTCCGCGGCGGTGACGACCATCACCTGGTCGTTGAACGAGCCGCTCGCGCCCGTTGTCACGAAGCTCGCGTCCGCGGGCGAACTCGCGTTCTCGCACTCCAGATAGTTGCGCCAGTCCGGCGCGCCGGTGGCCGGCCGCGCCTGGTTCCATGCCGCGCAGCCGGCCGAGGCCTGCACCGAGAATGCCGGGCCCGGCGCAACGATCAGCGCGACCGCGGCATTCGCCACGCCATCCACGGTGAGCTGGCCGACGGAGTTCGAGTTGATCACGGTGTTCGAGCCCGAGAGCACGCCCCAGCCTGGCCCGACGACGTACCAAAGCGGCTCGCCGGCCGCATCGGTCAGCTTCTCCATCCCGAGCGTGCGCCAGGGAAAGCGGCCGATGGTGGTGGTGCCGCAACTGGTGCCAACCAGCCCTTCGCGGCCTGTGGTGCTGTCGAAGTCGCCCGGATTCTCGGGGCAGGGCATCGCGCCGGGATTGCTCTCGCCCGCCTTGATCGCCTGCGCCGCGACGTAGCCGATCAGGGCCGCCTTCGCGCGCCGCAGGACCTCCGCGTTGTGCTTCTTGCGCTGCGCCTCGATGCCACCGGTCTCCGCATTGAGCGCGCTCACCAGGAACCAGGCGGAGCCCAGGCCGACGATGGCGAGCATGATCAGCAGTACCGCGCCCCGCTGTGCCTGCCGCCGGCTCATCGCGCCGCCGGCTTGCGCGCCGGGCCCACCTTCACCGCGCCGTCGCCCAGCACGTCGGTGACCTCCCCGGTGCCGCGATCGAGCTTCTGCCCGGGCTTGAGCTGGAACTGCCGCTCGCCCTCGCCAACGGTGATCGAGACGTCCGGCGCGCCGGCGCGCCCCGGGAGCACCCGGGCGCCGTCCGGCTGCACGCCCTCGGCGTTGGGCTGGCGGTTGATCCAGACGGTGGAGCGCCCGCCCTGGCGCCGCACCAGGCCATCGACGCTGGTGGTGGGCGATTCCACCACCGGGGCGGCGGCCGGCTTGTCGGGGATGCGTGCCTTGCGCCGTGCATCGAGCGCGGCACGCTGCTCCGCGGTGAGGAACAGGCGGCCAAGCTCCTGCGCCTGGAGCGGGAGCGGCCCCAGGAGCACCAGGCAGGCGAGGAGCGCGCGCCCCCTCATGCCTTTGCCGCCCGGTCGAGGATGGTGATCAGGTCGATGACGCAGCTCGCGCGCAGGCGCGGCACCAGGTTGGCGCCGGTCGCCGCCTGGCCGGTGCGGGTGATGGCGCACTTCTGCACGGAGTAGTAGGCGTTGCCGGAGGCGCGCAGGTCGGCGAGGAAGCCCAGCAGGTCGCCCTCGTGCAGCAGGGCCAGCTCGACCTTCATGGTGCTGGCGTTGAAATCGACGTTGGCGGGCTTCCCGGGGGCCGAGTGCAGCAGCTTCTGGCGTTCGACCGAGTAGCGCAGGTCGAGCAGCTCGCGGCTCGAGCGGATTCGCGCCATCGCATCCACCCACTCCAGGCGGCGCTCGTCGCCCAGTATGCCCAGCTTGCCGAGCTGGCGGTAGACCTCGATGTTGGCGCTCACCTCGCGTTCTTCCTCGGCGATCTTGGACAGCCGTTCGCGCGCCTGCGCGCGCTCGGCGCGCGCGGCGGCGAGATTCTGCGCCTCCTGCTGCAGCACCATGCGGGCATGCCAGATCAGGCCGGCGCCGGCCGCGACCAGGGCCAACGCGATCAGCAGCGGCGCGGCCAGCTTCTTCCATTCCTGGGCGGTGAAGTTCATGGTCGCGTCACGGCTGGATGCGCCGCGCGATGACGATGGTGAAGCGCGGCGCCTCGCCGCGGTCGGCGGTCTCGCCGATGTCGCCCGAGAGCGTGGCATCGGGCGTGACGTCGAACGGCAGCTGGGTGCGCACGGTGCGGTAGGCGCCGCCGGCCGTGAGCGCGGCGGCGAAGCGCTGCACCTGCTGGGTGATGCCGCGGTAGTCCGAGCGCTGGGTCGCCTCCACGCGGCCGGAGATCTCCAGAACCTGGGCCAGGTTGCTCGCGGCCGCCGCCGGCTGCGCGCCCGCCGCCCCGGCCGCCTGCTGCGGGGCCGCGGCCTCCGCCGCCGGCTTCGCGGGGGCGGCGCCGTCCTTGGGCACCTCCACGCTCCAGGTCAGCGCCTCCAGCTCCACCTGCGGGAACTGCTCCAGCACCTTCGACAGGTGCGCAAGCGCGCCCTCGGGCGAGGCGGTGCGCGCGGCGATGGCGCGGAACTCCACCACCGCCGCCTTCAGGTTGTCGCTGGAGGTCTGGGTGACCGGGAAGGTGGCGGTGATGCGCTGGTACTCCTGCGCCGCCCGCCGCGCCTCCTCCTTCTGCAGCGCCACCTGCTCGCGCATGCCGAGGACGTCCAGCCACAGCGTGCCGGCGTAGAGCGCGCAGGCGGCGAGTCCGGCCACGCCCGCGGCGAGGATGCCCCGGTGCAGCTTCCAGAGGAAGAAGGCGCGCCGGTCCTCGACGCGCGCGAACTGCTCCTTGGGCGCGCGCGTGATCGCCAGCTGCAGGTAGAGCTGCTCGCCGGTCGCGCCCGGGTCGAGGCGCTTGATCCCGGCCTTGCGCGCGGCCTCGCCCATCTCCACCGTGTGGTAGGCGAGGCGGGCATCCGACACCAGCGCCTGCTCGAAGGCGGCGCGCTGGCCGTCGGGCGCGACCACGATGACCTGGACCGGCGGGCCGTCGCGCGGCAGCGTGCGCAGCGTGGCGAGGTATTGCGCCAGGCGCGCCGTCTCCGAGCGCACGAACATCGCCAGCGCCTCCGGCGAGAGCTCGGCGCTGCGCTCAAGGCGCGCGAAGCGCAGCTTGCCCTCGTCGATGTAGCACTGGCGCAGGCCCGCGGCGTTGGGGGTGATCAGGAAGGCGCGCCCGGCGCGGGCGCCGAGGCGGGCGGCGAGCGCGGGCGCGAGCAGCGGCACCGAGTACACGCCCGAGAGCCGCGTCCCGGCCTCGGCAATGGCGTCCAGCCACGGCGTGAACTGCTGGGTGTTGGTGAACGAGGCGAGCAGCAGGCGCTCGCCGCGGCGCTCGCCGCTCGCCGCGCCCAGCGGCACCGCGGTCGACAGCCGGGTGTCGCGGTAGCGCTGCGCCAGGCGGCGCTGGATCACCGTCGCGCGGTCGCTGCCGCGCAGGTAGGGGATCTGGTCCTCGTGGAAATCCTCGCCGGCGATGTCGGCGAGCACGGTGACCAGCGCGCCCTTGCGGCCCTTGAGGAACGCGCGCAGGCCCTCCAGCCCCTCGTCGTCGGCGCCGAAGCTGGCGGCGAGCTCCAGCCGCCCGCCCGACCAGCGGTACAGGGCGCGGGCGCCGGCGGCGAAGTAGAGGACGAGTTTCTGCGACATCGGCCTAGAACTTCATCTTCGAGATGGTGTCGTACACCGGCCCCAGCACCGAGAGCATCACCCAGCCGAGGATCGCCCCCAGCACCAGGGTCATCACCGGCTCGATCATCGCCTGCACCTTGTCGATCGACTCCTTGACCTCGCGGTTGTAGAAGTAGCTCACGTTGAGCAGCGCCCGGTCCAGCGCCCCGGTATTCTCGCCGATCCGCAGCATGCGGATCACCAGCGGCGGGAACAGGCCGATCTCCTGGAAGGCGAGCGTCATGTTCTTGCCCTCGGCGATCTGCTGGCCGACGGTGTGCAGCGCGTTCTCCAGCGGCTTGTTGCCGACGATCTCCTCGGTGGAGCGGATCGCGTCGAGCACCGTGATGCCGGAGGAGTACATCAGCGCGAAGCTGGAGGCGAAGCGCGACAGGATGATCTTGCGCAGGATCGGGCCGATCATCGGCACCCGCAGCTTGACGTGGTCGAACAGGAACGCGGCCCGGGGGTCGGCGGCGATGAGCGCCTTGGTGCCGAAAAAGAGGGCGAAGGGCGCGGCGAGGATCGCCCACCAGAAGTCGACGAAGAAGGCCGAGACCACGATCAGGATGCGCGTCTGCAGCGGGATGTCCTGGCCCATGTTCTTGATGAAGCCGGTCATCTGCGGCACCAGGTAGATCATCAGGAAGAAGGTGACCAGCAGCACCGCGCCGCCGACGAAGGCCGGGTACATCATGAGCTTCTTGGTCTGCGCCGCGAGCTCGTCCTCCCACTTCAGCGACTCGGTGAGGGACTTGAGCACCTCGGCCAGGCGCCCGGTCTGCTCGCCCGACCGCACCAGGCTCACGAACACCTTGCTGAACACCTCCGGGAAGTCCGCCAGCGCCTGCGACAGGCTCTTGCCGCCCTCGATGGTCTCGACCAGCCCCGACACCACCTCCTTGAAGCGCAGGTTGTCGGTGCTGTCGCGCAGGTCCACCAGGCCCTCGACGATCGGCACGCCGGCGCTCGCCAGCTGCTCCATGTGGTAGCAGAAGTTGATCAGGTCCGCGCGCTTGACCCTGCCGCCGCCGATCAGGCGGCTCTTCTGCGCGCTCGGCGCACCGGTGACCAGGTCGAGGCCCATGCGCGCCAGGCGCTGCTCGAGGTCGAACAGGTTGACCGCGTCGGTGCGCCCGAGCACCGACTTGCCGTCGCCGTCGATCGCCTTGTAGGTGTACAGAGGCATGGTGGACGGGGGCGCATGTGGCCTCGCCGCGCCCCTGCTCCTTTCTATGCCATCCGGTCGGTGAGGTCGGCCACGCGCATCAGCTCGTCCAGGCTGGTGGTCCCGGCGCGCACCAGCCGGATGCCGTCCTCGGCGAGGGTCTTGAAGCCCTTGGTGCGCGCGGCGCTGAGGATCTCGCGCGCGGTGGCGCGGCGCGCGATCAGCTCGTCGATCGCCGGGTCCATCTTCAGGATCTCGAGGATCGAGACGCGGCCGCGGTAGCCCTGGTAGTCGCACTGCTCGCAGCCGACGGCGCGGAACAGCGCCGCGGGCTCGGTGGGCGAGATGCCCAGCAGGCGCCGCTCCTTCACGTCCGGGTCGTAGGACTGGCGGCAGGTCCGGCAGAGCTTCCTCACCAGGCGTTGCGCGATGATGCCGATGATGTTGCCCGCCATGATGTCGGGCACGATGCCGATGTCGAGCAGCCGCGGGATCGCGCCGACCGCGGAGTTGGTGTGCAGCGTGGAGAAGACCTGGTGGCCGGTCATGGCGGCGCGGAAGGCCATCTCCGCGGTGTCCTCGTCGCGGATCTCGCCCACCAGGATCGCGTCCGGGTCCTGGCGCATCAGGGCGCGGATGCCGTTGGCGAAATCGAGCTTGGCCGAATCCGCCACCGAGGTCTGGCGGATCAGCGTCATCGGGTACTCCACCGGGTCCTCCAGCGTCATGATGTTGACGCCGTCGGAGTTGATGTGGTTCAGGATCGAGTACAGCGTCGTGGTCTTGCCGCTGCCGGTCGGGCCGGTGACCAGGATGATGCCCTCCGGGCGCGACAGCATGCGCTTGAGCATCTCGAGGATGCCCTCGTCCAGGCCGAGGCGCTCCAGCGGCACGATGCCCTTCTGCCGGTCCAGGATCCGCAGCACCACGTTCTCGCCGTGCGTGGTCGGCAGCGACGAGACGCGGAAGTCCACCACGCGCCCGGACATGGTGGTCGAGATGCGGCCGTCCTGCGGCGCGCGCGTCTCGGCGATGTTCATCTTCGACATCACCTTCAGGCGCACCGCCATCGCCGGCCAGTAGGTCTTGTGCAGGCTGCGGATCTGGCGCAGCACGCCGTCGATGCGGTAGCGGATGCGCAGGAAGTTCTGCTCCGGCTCGAAGTGGATGTCCGAGGCGCCGCGCTCCACCGCGTCGGCGAGCAGCGCCGAGATCAGGCGCACCACCGGCTGCGAGTACTCGTCGCCG
>CAZMDA010000030.1:0-40677 GCA_964564865.1 uncultured Bordetella sp.
AGGAGCTGCCCGACGCCTTCCTGCGCCGCTGCTTCTTCCACTACATCCGCTTCCCCGACAAGGAAACGATGGAGAAGATCGTGCAGGTGCACTACCCCACGCTGAAGAAGTCGCTCCTCAAGGAGGCGATGGAGGTGTTCTTCGAGGTGCGCGAGGTGCCCGGCCTGAAGAAGAAGCCCTCGACCTCGGAGCTGCTCGACTGGCTGAAGCTGCTGCTGGCGGAGGACATCCCGCCGGACGCGCTGCGCGCCAAGGACAGGAAGACCATCATCCCGCCGCTGCACGGCGCCCTGCTGAAGAACGAGCAGGACGTGCACCTGTTCGAGCGCCTGGTCTTCATGACCAGGGCCAAGGGCGCCTAGCCGGCGCGGAGCCGCTACAGCTCTTCCTTCGCCCCCAGCACCCCGGCGGTGCGCAGCACCCCGGGCAGCCAGCCGGGCAGCAGCTTGCCCTGGCGGATTTCCTCGATGCGCGCGGCCTCGCTGTCGATCTTGGCCTGCGCCCCGCCGACGATCTCCGCGGCCTGCTCGCGCGGCACCACCACGACGCCGTCGGCATCGCCCACGATCAGGTCGCCCGGGTTCACCGGCGTGCCGGCGAGCGACACCGGGATGCCGATCCAGCCCGCCACCCCCTTGGTCGGCCCGTTCGGGTTGCAGCCCGCGGCGAAGATCGGGAAATCGCCCAGGGCGCACTCGTCCGTGTCGCGCACCGCGCCGTCGATGACGAAGCCGGCGATGCCGGCCGCCTTCGCGTGCGCCGCCATCAGGCCGCCGGTCAGGGCGCAGGACAGGTCCCCCTTGCCGTCGACCACGATCACGTCGCCCGGCTTCGCGAGCATCAGCGCGGCGTGGATCATGAGGTTGTCGCCCGGGCGCACCTCGACGGTGAACGCGGGCCCGGCGACCTTCATCGCCTTGGACAATCCCTGGATGCGCCCGCCCAGCGTGCCGCGGCGGCCGCCGACATCGGCCAGGATGGCGGCCGGAAACCCCTTCGCCTTCGCCACCAGCTGCGGCGAGACGCGTTCGAAATCCCTGCGGATGTATGGCATGCCCACGTCGCTTCTCCTTGTGCCTCGTTTCAACCGGCGCGCAGCGCCGCCACCACCGCCTCGCCCATCCCGGCGGTGCCCAGCAGCCTGGCGCCGGGCTGCATGATATCCGCGGTCCGACACCCGGCCGCGAGCACGCTGCGAACCGCCCCTTCGATGCGCGTAGCGTCCTCCTCGCGCCCGAAGCTGTGGCGCAGCAGCATGGCCGCGGACAGGATGGCCGCGATCGGATTGGCGACGTCCCGGCCCGCGATGTCCGGCGCCGAGCCGTGCACCGGCTCGTACAGGCCCTTGTTGCCCGAGCCGGTGCTCTCCCCGCCCAGCGAGGCCGAGGGCAGCATGCCGATGGAGCCGGTCAGCATCGCCGCGGCGTCGGACAGGATGTCGCCGAACATGTTGGGCGCCAGCACGACGTCGAACTGCTTCGGCGCCCGCAGCAGCTCCATGGAGGCGGCATCCACGTACAGGTTCCTCAGCTCGACGTCGGGATACTCGCGGCCCACCTTCGCCACCGTTTCGCGCCACAGCTGCATGGTCTCCAGCACGTTCGCCTTGTCCACCGAACAGAGCTTCCTGCGGCGCCCGCGCGCGGCGCGGAACGCCACGTGCGCGATGCGCTCGACCTGCGGCTCGGTATAGCGCATGGTATTGACGCCCTCGCGCACGCCCTCGGCGTTGACCGAGATGCCGCGCGGCTCGCCGTAGTAGATGTCGCCGTTGAGCTCCCGCAGGATGACCAGGTCCAGCCCCTCGACCAGTTCCGGGCGCAGCGACGAGGCGCCGACCAGCTCCGGGAACAGGAACGCGGGCCGGAAGTTGGCGAACAGCTTCAGTTCCCGGCGCAGCGTCAGCAGGCCGAGCCCGGGGCGCAGGTGGCGCGGGCCGCTCTCGTCGCCGGGCACGCCCACCGCCCCGAACAGGATGGCGTCGGCCGCTTTCGCCAGCTCGAACGTGGCGGGCGGCAGCGGGCTGCCGGCCGCCTGCACGCCCGCGGCGCCGATCGGCGCCTCGGCGAACTCCGCCTCGGTGCCGACCACGGCCCTGAGCACGCGCACCGCCTGCGCGGTGACTTCCGGCCCGATGCCGTCGCCGGGGAGCACTGCGATCTTCATGGCCGCCGTTCCTTGCCTGGGGGATGAGGTCGCGCAGGATAGCCTGAAGCGGACTTCGATAGAATCGCCGCAACCGAGGCCCCGGAGCACCGATGCGCATCCTCCTGGTCGAAGACGACGCCATGCTGGCCGACGCGGTCGCGCGCGCCCTGCGCCAGAGCGCGCACGCGGTGGAGGTCGCCCGCGACGGCGAGGAAGCCGACGCGCTGCTCAAGGGCTCGGCCTATGACCTGGTGCTGCTCGACATCGGCCTGCCCCGCCTGGACGGGCTGGAAGTCCTGCGCCGCCTGCGCCGCCGTCGCAGCACCGTGCCGGTGATCCTGTTGACGGTGCGCGACGCACCGGAGGACCGGGTCGCGGGCCTCGACACCGGCGCCGACGACTACCTCCCCAAGCCGTTCAACCTGTCGGAGCTCGAGGCGCGCGTGCGCGCCCTGCTGCGGCGCGCGAACCAGGGCGCCGGGCCGGACCTGGTGCATGGCGCGCTGCGCCTCGACATGGCGGGACGGCGCCTGTACCGGGACGGAGAACCGCTCGAGCTGTCGGCGCGCGAGTTCGCGATCGTCGAGCTGCTGCTGCTGCGCGAGGGCCGCGTCGTCACCAAGCAGCAGATCTCGGAGCACCTGTTCGGCTGGGAGGACGCCGGCTCGGCCAACGCGCTCGATGCCTTCGTCTACCGGCTGCGCCGCAAGCTGGAGCCCTCCGGGGTGGACATCCGCACCATCCGCGGCATGGGCTACCTGATCGACAAGCCGCATGCCGCATGAGCACAGGCTGCTGCGCACGCAGCTGCTGGCCTGGCTGCTGCCGCCGCTGCTGCTGCTGCTGACCGCCGACAGCTTCGTTTCCTACTGGATCGCCGCCAGCTTCTCCGAGCGCGCCTACGACCGCTCGCTGGTCGAGATCGCGCGCGAGACCTCGCTGCACCTGAAGGGCGGCGGCACGCTGGAGCTGGACATGAGCGAGGAAGCGCGCCGGGTGCTGTTCACCGACCCCAGCGACCGCATCCACTACGAGCTGCTCGGCGCCGACGGCCGCAAGCTCGCCGGCGCGGACATCCCGCCGCCGGCCGAGGGCGGCCGCGCGGCCGAGACCTTCTACGACGGCCGGGTCGCGGGCGAGCCGGTGCGCATCGTCGAGATCCGGGTCCCCGCCGACGCCGCTTCCGGCCGGCCCGGCGGGCTGATCCGCGTCGCCGAGACCGATACCAAGCGGCGCGCGCTCGCGCGCGAGATCCTGCTCAGCGTCGTCCTCCCCCAGGTGCTCCTGGTGCTGATTGCCGGCGTGCTCGTCTGGCAGGGCGTGGTGCGCGGGCTGCGGCCGCTGCGGCGGCTGCAGCGCGCGGTCGCGGCGCGCTCGCACCTGGACCTGCGCCCGCTGGAGGCGAGGCGCGTGCCCGGCGAGGTGCTGCCGCTGGTGGACGCGGTCAATGCGCTGCTCGCGCGCCTGCAGCACGCGCTGACGCTGCAGTCCCGGTTCATCGCCGACGCCGCGCACCAGCTGAAGACGCCGATCGCGGCGCTGCGCATGCAGATCGAGGTGGCGTTGCGCGAAAGCGACCCGGCGCGGATGCGCCGTTCGCTGCAGGAAGCCGAGGCGGGCCTGGAACGCCTGGCGCGCCTCGCCTCGCAGCTGCTGTCGCTCGCGCGCAACGAGCCCGAGGCAGCCGGCGCGGTGGCGCTCCAGCCGCTGGACCTGCGCGCGGCGGCGCTCGAGGCGGCCTCGGCGTGGGTCCCCGCCGCGCTGGCGCGCGGCCTGGATCTCGGCCTGGAGGGCGGCGAGGTCCCGGTGTTCATCCAGGGTGACGCGCCGCGCCTGCGCGAACTGTTCGACAACCTGCTCGACAACGCGGTGCGCTACAGCCGTCCCGGCGGGCGCATCACCGTCCGCGTGCTGGCGCAGCCGTCTCCCGCCGTGGAGATCAGCGACGACGGCCCGGGCATCCCGCCCGAGGAGCGCGCGCGCATCTTCGAGCGCTTCCACCGCCTGCTGGGCGCGCCCGCCGGCGGCAGCGGCCTGGGCCTCGCCATCGCGCGCGAGATCGCCCGCATCCACGGCGGCGAGATCGGCCTGCGCGAGGACGCCGACGGCGTCGGCTCCACCTTCACGGTCAACTTCCCCGTCGCGCGGGGCGCGTAAGGTTTCCGTCAGTTTGCCGTAAGCCGGCGATCATCCCGCCTCCGTACCCTGTGTCAGGTTCAGGGCCGGAGGATCACGCCATGGAAATGCTCGCCACGCCGCTGTTCTGGGTCACCCTCGCCCAGATCATGATGATCAACATCGTGCTGAGCGGCGACAACGCCGTGGTCATCGCCCTCGCCAGCCGCTCGCTGCCGCCCCGGCAGCAGAGGCAGGCCATCCTGTTCGGCAGCTTCGGCGCCATCGCGCTGCGCATCGTGCTCACCTTCTTCGCCGTGCTCCTGCTCGGCCTGCCGTTCCTCAAGCTGATCGGCTCGGTGCTGCTGGGCTGGATCGGCATCGCGATGCTGATCCCGGAGGACGACGAGGCCGACATCGACGGCGCCTCGCACCTGTGGTCCGCGATCAAGACCATCATCGTCGCCGACTTCGTCATGAGCCTGGACAACGTGCTCGGCGTCGCGGCCGCGGCCAAGGGCAACGTCGTGCTGCTGGTGCTGGGCCTGGGCATCAGCATCCCGCTCATCATCTACGGCAGCACGCTGATCCTGAAGCTCATGACCCGCTTCCCGATCATCATCACCATCGGCGGCGGCGTGCTGGGCTGGGTCGCGGGCGAGATGGCGGTGAGCGATCCGGTACTGGAGGACTGGAGCTCGGGCACCGGGCAGTGGGCGCACGCGGCGGCGCCGGCGCTCGGCGCCCTGCTGGTGGTGATCGCCGGCAAGGCGGCCGCCGCCTCGAAGCTGGTGGCCGCGCAGCGCGCGCTGGCCGGGATCCCGGAGCCGGTGGAGGAACCCGCGCCCGAGGGCCATCGCTGGGTCTATCGCCGCTGGCGCGTCGGCCCGGACGGCAAGCGGGACTACGCCGCCTATCACGGCCAGGAGTACTTCCGCGTCGCGGTGCCGTTCAGTTCCCGCCTGCGGCGCCCGCGCCGCTGGGGGGCGCGGCGCTCCGCGGCCTAGCGCCGCGCCGCCATCACCGCGAGGTCGTTCCAGACTTTCTGGTCGACGATCTTCCCGCCGCGGACCAGGAACCGGTCGATGTAGCGGATGCCCTCGAAGGGTTCGCCGTCGGCCCATTGCCCGCGCAGGGTGCCGTAGTTGTAGACCACCGTGCCGTCCGCCGCCTGGAACTCGTCCACGCGCTCGAACACCTTCTTCACCCACTGGTAGATGGCGGAGGCGCGCTTGGGCAGCTCGGTGCAGTCGGTGAAGGCGATGCTGCCCGGGAACAGCATCACGCACCCGGGAGCGAGATAGGCATTGGCCTCGGCATAGCGCCGCTCGGCAAACAGGTGGAGGAAGTCCCAGATCAGGCGCCCGCCCTCGCCCAGCGAATCGCGGGTCATGGCGTGGACGACGGGCTGGGCCCGGAACAGTTCGGCGTCGTGCTTGGCGTTCATGCCCGGAAGTCTAGCGCGGGAACCAGACCCGCGGCCGCAGGAGGGTCAGGACGATGAACAGGCCGACGCCCGCCGCCACGCTGCCGAAGGCGTGCGCGTAGCCCTGCAGGAACGCGGCCCCGGCCGCCGCCCCTTCCGCGAGCGCCCGTGATTCCGCGCCGCGAAACAGCGCCGAGCCGATCACCGCGCAGCCCACCACGCCCAGCGTGCGGGTGAAGTTGGTGAGGCTCGAAGCAACACCGCGTTCCGCGGGCGGCAGGGCCGCGATCACCAGGTCCGAGTACGCCACCTGGAACAGGCCGATGCCCAGGCCGCCCAGCGCGAGCCAGCAGCCGATGGCGGCGAGGCTGGAGGCGTCATTCCAGCCGGCGGCGACCGCGACGACGGCCAGGTTGAGCAGCATCCCGGCAAACGCGGCGGGCCGCGCGCCGAAGCGCGCCACCACCCGGCTGGCCAGCGCCGAGCCGAGCACCGCCCCGCCCGGGCCGAGCGCGAGCAGGAATCCCGCCGCCTGCGCGGTGAGCCCAAGCGTGTGCACGAACAGGTACGGGCCGAGCAGGAACACGATGAAGCCGGTGAAATGCACCGACACCGCGGCGAGGTTCGGGACCGTGAACGCCGCGGCCCTGAACAACGACAGCCGTACCATCGGATGGCTCGAGCGCGCCTCGCGCCGTACGAACCAGGCGAACGTGATCGCGGCCAGGAGCCCGGCGGCCAGGCCCGCCGCCCCGGGCAGCGCGATGCCCAGCAGCAGGCTGCCGCTCCAGGTGGCGAGCAGCATGGACCCGGCGATGTCGAACCGGCTCGCCGGCGTTTGCGGCACCGCCGGCACGCGGCCCAGCATCAGCCAGGCGCCGAGCGCGAGCGGCACGCGCGCGAAGTACACCGCCTGCCAGCCGAACGCGTCCACCAGCGCGCCGCCGGCCGCGGGGCCGATGGCGAGGCCGGCGGCAAAGGCCGCGCCGAAGCGCGCGAGCACCCTGGTGCGCTCCGCTTCCGGATAGATGGACAGCGCGAGCGCCGGCCCGACACCCAGCACCAGCGCGATGCCGACGCCCTGGACCACCCGCGCCGCGAGCAGCCAGCCGTAGGACGGCGCGAAGCCGCAGGCCAGGAACGCCGCCGTCGACAGGAGCAGCCCGGCGCCGAACACCCGGCGGTAGCCGAACAGGTCGCCCAGGCGGCCGCTCACGATCACGCAGCTGCTGAAGGCGACCAGGTAGCTGATGACCACCCAGCGGATCGAGGCGACCTCGAGCCCGAACGCGGCATTGATCGCGGGGAACGCCGCGTTCACCGCGCTGTCCAGCGGCGCGACGACGCTGCCCGCGACGACGATGGCCAGCGCCTGGGAGCGGGCGGGTGGAGGCGCGGGCGCGGTCATCGGGGCCGATTATCACGATAAAATGGCGCCCGGCCCATGCTGATCGACTTCTTCCTCAAGCTGAAGAGCCACAAGCTGCCGGTCTCCATCAAGGAGTACCTGACGCTGCTGGAGGCCATGGACAAGAACGTCATCGGCCCGAACATCAACGACTTTTACTACCTGTCGCGCACCGCGCTGGTGAAGGACGAGGCCAACTACGACAAGTTCGACCGCGCCTTCTCCGAGTTCTGGGACGGCGTCGAGACCATCCCCGGCATCGAGGCGCAGATCCCGCTGGAGTGGCTGCTGAAGCAGGTCGAGCTGACCCTGTCGGAGGAGGAGAAGAAGCAGATCCAGGCCCTGGGCGGCTGGGACAAGCTGATGGAGACCCTCAAGCAGCGCCTCGAGGAGCAGAAGGCGCGCCACCAGGGCGGCTCCAAGTGGATCGGCACGGGAGGAACGTCCCCGTTCGGGGCATACGGCTACAACCCTGAAGGCATCCGCATCGGCCAGGACAAGAGCCGCAACCGCAGCGCGGTCAAGGTGTGGGACCAGCGCGAGTACCGGAACCTGGACGACGCGGTGGAGCTGGGCACGCGCAACATCAAGGTCGCGCTGCGCCGGCTGCGCAAGTTCGCGCGCGAGGGCGCGCCCGAGGAGTTCGACCTCGACAACACCATCCAGAGCACGGCGCGCAAGGCCTACCTGGACATCCACATGCGGCCCGAGCGCCGCAACGCCATCAAGGTGCTGATGCTGATGGACATCGGCGGCACCATGGACGACCACATCAAGCTCGCCGAGGAGCTGTTCTCGGCCTCCAAGACCGAGTTCAAGCACCTCGAGTTCTTCTACTTCCACAACTGCCTGTACGACTTCGTCTGGAAGGACAACCGGCGGCGGCACTCCGAGCGCACCCGCACCTGGGAGCTGCTGCACAAGTACGGCCACGACTACAAGGTGATCTTCGTCGGCGACGCGACGATGAGCCCCTACGAGATCCTGCAGCCCGGCGGCTCGGTGGAGTACTTCAACGAGGAGCCGGGCGCGGTGTGGATGAAGCGCGTCACCGACGTCTATTCCAAGTGCGTCTGGCTCAACCCGGAGCCCGAGGAAGTCTGGGGCTACCGCCAGTCGATCCAGATCGTGAAGGAACTGATGAACGGGCGCATGTACCCCACCACCATCGCCGGCATCGAACAGGCGATGAAGGCGCTGGCGAAGTAGCTACTTCTTCTCGAAGTGCGAGCGCGCGCGCTCGACCGCCGCCTGGAGGTCCTTCCAGGCCTGGTCGGCGCCCGACATCATGTCGCGCCAGGCGTCGGTGGAGGCGTTCTGCAGCAGTTTCATCTGGTAGAGCGCCTCGTCGCGCCGGCTGTTGAGCGCCGCCAGCTGCTTCTCGGCCTCGGCCTTCATCGCCGCCTGCGCCTCGCGCGTCTTCGCCTCCCATTTGGCGGCCTCGCCATTCCATTCGTCCAGCTGCTGCTTGAGCTTCTGCACGTACTCGTCGCGGTTCATGGCGCCTCCCGGGGTGACAGGAACCCCATTGTAGACCCGCGCACCGCATACAATTCACCCCGCCCGCCATGACCACCCTGTCCCTCTGGCGCTCGATGCGCCTGTCCTACCTGCCCCCGCTCATGGTCTACATGGCCGCGGGCATCCAGGGCCTGACCGGCATCGTCGGCACGTTCTTCATCAAGGAGTACCTCGACCTGTCGGCCGAGTTCCTGGCCGCGCTCGGGTTCTGGGCGGTGCTGCCCTACACCATCAAGATGGTCGCCGGGCACGTCGTGGACCTGGTCTGGCGCTGGAAGGAGTCGCTGGTGTTCCTGGGCGCCGGCCTCATGGCCGCCAGCATCGGCATCATGATCGGCCTGCTCGCCGACCCGGCGGCGATGAAGGCGGTGATGCCGGCGGCGAGCTGGTTCGTGCTCGCCGCCCTGCTCTCGCCGGTGGGCTTCATGGTCCAGGACGTCGTCGCCGACGCCATGACGGTGGAGGCGGTGCCGCGCCTGGGCGAGGACGGGCGCGAGATCCCCGCCGAGGAACGCCGCGCCATGCACACCACCATGCAGACGCTGGGACGGGTGGCCATCATCGGCGGCCTGACGCTGGTGTCGCTGGTGAACGTCTACCTGATGGCCGGCGTGCACCTGCTGCCCGAGGCACAGAAGGTGGCCGCCTACCTGCGGGTCTATGAATGGGCGCTGGTGATCCCGGCGGTGTCGGTCTCTGGCGTGCTGCTGGCGGCCTGGATCCGCCGCCGCAACCCGCTGCAGTACCGGCGTGACGCGGCGCCGCCGCCGGTCAACTGGTGGATCCTGGGCGGCGGCGCGGTGTTCACCGCGGTGTCCGTCGGCGTCGGCCTGGGCAGGTTCCGCTACGGGCAGGAGTTCGTCTTCGGCGCCTCGATGGCGGTGGTGCTGTTCATGATCTGGCGCCTGGTGCGGGAGCTCGACGCCGAGGCGCGCGCCACGCTGCTCGGCACCGCCGCCGTGATCTGGGTGTTCCGCGCCATGCCGGGCGCCGGCGCGGGGGCGAGCTGGTGGATGATCGACGAGCTCAAGTTCGACCAGCAGTTCCTGGCCCAGCTGTCGCTGATCGCGAGCGGCCTGACGCTGGCGGCGCTGTTCGCGTTCCGCCGCTTCATGGCCGAGCGCTCGATCTACTACATCGTCGGCTTCCTCACCATCGCCGGCACGATCCTGATGCTGCCGCAGCTGGGCATGGTCTACGGCCTGCACGAGTGGACCGCGGCGCGCACCGGCGGCGTGGTGGACGCACGCTTCATCGCCATCGTCGACACCGCGCTGGAATCGCCGCTGGGACAGATCGCGATGGTGCCGATGCTGGCGTGGATCGCGAATTCGGCGCCGGAGAAGCTGAAGGCCACCTACTTCGCGGTCATGGCCTCCTTCACCAACCTGGCGCTGTCGGCCTCGCAGCTGGGCACCAAGTACCTCAACCAGGTGTACACGGTGACGCGGGAGGTGAAGGACCCGGCCACGGGCGCGATCAAGGTGCCGGCGGACTACAGCCAGCTCGGGGAATTGTTCATCACCGTGACCGTGATCGCGCTGGTCGCGCCGCTGGCGACCATCTGGATCGTGCGCCTGGCGCGGATGCGCAGCGGTTAGCTGCGGGCGCAGGCCCGCTGCGCGGCCAGCCAGCCGCCCAGCTCGGCGATGGCGCGGTCCGCGGCGCGGGCGAACGCGGCGGCACCCGCCGCGGCAGTCGCGCCGGCGCCCGCCTCCGTCACGCCGATCGTGCGCGACGCGCCGCCGGCGGCGGCGCGCGCCTCGATGCGCACCTCGCTCGCGTCCTTCGCGGTGAACACCTGCGTGAACTCCTGGATCTCGACCTCCAGCACGCAGGGCGCGCCGGCGCCCGCCGGCAGCGCGCGCTGCAGCTGCTTGCGCATGAGTTCCGCCGGCGGCGCCGCCCAGCGGCTGTGGGCGAACGACGCCAGTTCCGCCGCATCGCGGTAAGCGAGGCGGTAATGCATGTCCACGCCGTCGAACGGCATCGCCGCGCGCACCGACACCGCCCGCAGCGGCGGCAGCTTCGCCGCCGGCGCCGCGAGGCCGAGGTCGTACAGGCGCGGCGCGGTATCCGCCCCGCCGCCGGCGCAGCCCGCCAGCAGCAGGGCGACGATGCAGAGGCTGCGCTTCATGGCGCGAATCCCGGTTCGCCCGGCCCGGGGCGCGAGGGCTTGCGTCCCCACAGCAGGCTGTCGGGCTGGCGGTCGAGCTCCGCGGCCAGGCGCCCGACGCGCTGCGCGCCCCGCTCCACCGTGTCCGCCAGCGCGTTGACGCGCGGCAGCGTGTCTTCCCGGACCGCGCCCGCGCCCGCCTGCGCCTCGGCCGAGAGCCTGCCGATCTGCGCCACCAGCCCGCGCGCATCCTGCGCCAGCTGCCTCGCCTCCTTCGTCAGCTCGGGCAGCGCGGCCATGGCCTCGTTCGCCCTTTCCAGGGACTCCCGCGCCAGCTTGCGGTTGTCCTCGCCCAGCCAGGCGGCGAGGCGCGCATCCGTGCGCTCCACCACGCCGGGCAGCCGCTGCGAGGTGGCCTCCAGGTTGGCGGCGACCTTCTCCAGCGAGGCCAGGGTCGAGCCGATGCGCTTGCGGTTGTCCTCGTTGAGCAGGCCGTGCAGCGCGGCGATCAGCTCGCGCGCCTCGCGCACCGTGCCCTCGGCGCCGTCGGACAGCGTGTCCATGAACGAGGGCCGCAGCGCAAGCTCGGTCATGCCGTCCGCGGCCACCGGCGCCGGGCTCAGTTCCTTGCCGTCGTCCAGCAGGTGCACGTACGCGATGCCGGTGATCCCCTCCATGCCCAGCTGGGCGTAGGTGCCGCGCGTGATCGGGATGGCGTCGTCCACCTCGATGCCGATCAGGATCCGGCGCTTGTCCTTCGGGTCCAGGCCGATGGTTTTGACCCGGCCCACGCCCATGCCGCGGTAGCGCACCTGGGCCTCCGGGTTGAGGCCCGCCACCGGGATCGTGGACACGACGCGGTACTGGGTGCGCGCCAGGGGCTCCTTCGCCAGCCACTGCGCCCAGGCGATGAGGCAGGCGGCGAGGCCGAGCACGAAAGCCCCGGTGATGAGCGCGAATGCCCTGCTTTCCATGATGTCCCCGGGTCAGCCGCCCTGCAGCGCGCGCTTGCCCCGGTCTCCCCCGAAGAAACTCTGGACGAACCTGTGGTCGAGCTCGCGGACCGCCGCGAGCGTGTCGAACGCGATTATATGCTGGTCGGCGAGCACCGCGACGCGGTCGGTGAGCTCGTAGAGCGTGTCCAGGTCGTGCGTCACCATCAGCACCGCGAAGCGCTGCTCCTGGCGCAGACGCTTGATGAGGTGCACGAAGCGCTCGGAGCGGTCCGGGTCCAGGCCGGCGGTGGGCTCGTCCAGGATGAGCAGCTCCGGCGACAGCGCGAGCGCCCGCGCCAGCGACACCCGCTTCACCATGCCCCCGGAGAGGTTCGCCGGCAGCAGCTGGCCGTGCCGGGGCTCCAGCTCCACCTGCGCCAGCTTGGCGTGCACGATGGCCCGGATCCGGTCCTCCTCCAGCCCGCCGCGCTCGCGCAGCGGGAACGCGATGTTGTCGAACACGCTCAGCGCCGAGTACAGCGCCCCGTTCTGGAACAGCATGCCCATGCGCCGGCGCGCATCGCGCACCTTCTTCCGGTTGGGGTCGTCCCAGGACACGCCGAACACCCGCACCGTGCCCGCCGCCGGGCGCTTCAGGCCCAGGATCACGCGCAGCAGCTGGGTCTTGCCGCTGCCCGAGCCGCCCACCAGCGACACCACCTCGTCGCGCCGCATGCGGAACTCGAGGTCCTTGTGCAGCACCGTGCTGCCGACCTTGTTCAGCAGCCCCTCGATCTCTATGACGTACTGGTCAGCCGACATTGCGCAGCAGGATCGCGAACACCGCGTCCAGGATGATGACGCAGGTGATGGCCGAAACCACCGAGCGCGTGACCCCGGCGGCGAGGCTGTCGGTGTTGGGCAGCACGCGCAGTCCGTAGTGGCAGGCGACGAGGGCCACCGCGAAGCCGAACACCACCGACTTGCCGATGCCGATCCACAGGTTCACCACCTCGACCGCGCGCGGCAGCGCCTCGAGGAACGCGCCCGGGCTGATGCCGAGCGTGAAGCGCGACACCAGCATGGCGCCGGCCAGGGCCGCGATGTCGGTGCAGAACGCCACCAGCGGCAGCGCGATCGCGAGCGCGAGCACCCGCGGCAGCACCAGGCGCGTGGTGACCGAGATCCCCATCACCGACAGCGCCTCCACCTCCTCGGTGACGCGCATCACCCCCAGCTGGGCGGTGATCGCCGAGCCCGAGCGCCCGGCGGAGATGATCGAGGCCAGCATCGGCCCGAGCTCCCGCACCACCCCGACGCCCACGATGTTGATCACCAGGAGGTCCGCGCCGTAGCGCTTGAGCTGCAGCGCGGACAGATACGTCAGCACGATGCCCACCAGGAACCCGACCAGCATGGTCACCGGCAGCGCGGTGACCCCGGCGCGGTAGATCCCGGCGGAGAGCTCGCGCAGCGGGAACTCGGCCGGGCGCCGCACCAGCGCCGCCAGGTCCAGCACCAGCTGCCCGAACAGCGCGGTGGCGTCGCGCAGGTGCACCGCGAAGCTCAGCGCGCCGCGCCCGGCCGCCTCGACTGCCCACAGCGGGTCGTAGCGCCGGGGCTCGGCCGGGACCAGCATGCCTTCGCTCACCTGTCGCAGGATGTCGCGGTGGCGCGCCTGCACCTCCACCCGGCCGGCGCGCCGCACCGCGTGCGCCAGCCACACCGCGCCGGCGTCGTCCATCTCCGTGACGCCGGTCAGGTCCCAGGCCACGCTGCCCGGGGGCCTGCGCTCGAGCTCCTCCAAGTGGCGATGCAGGTCCCGCTGGTGCTCCTTCAGGCCGGCAAAGGTCCAGCGGCCGTGCGCGCGCACCCGCGTGCGCACCTCGCCATCGTCGACGGCGTCCAGCTGCAGCGCGGCGGCCTCGCCCATGGTGCTACTTCTTCGGCTCCAGCAGGGACGGATCGGCCAGCACCGGCACCTGCCCCGGCGGCGCATGGGCGACCGCCTCCTCGAGCGAGTGCAGCCAGCGCCACTCGCTCGCGGGCCGCACCCGGCCGTCGGGCCCCACCTGGTCCAGGCCCCAGTAGATCTCCAGCCAGTGCCCGTCCGGATCCTTGAATTCCACCGCGATCTGCACCCCGGCGCGGCGCCGGCCCTCGAAGGTGATCTCGGCCCCGTGCGCGCGCAGGTGCTTCCGGGCGCGGAACACCTCGTCCAGCGTCGCCACCTCGAACGCGAAATGGTGCAGCTCGCTGCCGGTGGCGGCCGCCTTCATCCCGCCGACGAGCGCCACGCCGTGATGGTCGGCCGGGTTTTCCGAGGGAAAGCGCAGGAACACCATGCCGCCGGGCATCATGTCCTCCGGGTAGACGTCGGAGACCTTGAAGCCAAGCACACCGGTGTAGAAATCGACCGACTTCTGCAGGTCGCGCACCCGCAGCACGACATGGCCGATCTTGCGGACCTGGAACGGCGGCGGCGGGCTGCCGGCCGCGCCGCGCTTGAGCTTGTCGATGTCGATGGGCATGGGGAGGGGATGAATTACACTCGGCCGATGGCGCTGCCCCAATCGTATCGCAACGCGCTTCCCCTGCAGACCCGGCTGCAGGAGTACCGGCTGGAACAGGTGCTGGGCGCGGGCGGCTTCGGCATCACCTACCTCGCGCGCGACACCAACCTCGACAAGCCGGTGGCGATCAAGGAGTACCTGCCCTCGGAGCTCGCCATGCGCGCGCCCGACGGCTCGGTCACGCCGCTCGCGACGGGCAAGGACTCGGGCTATCGCTGGGGTCTGGACCGGTTCCTGCTGGAAGCGCGCACCCTGGCCAGGTTCAGCCACCCGGGCATCGTCCGGGTACTGCGCTACTTCGAGGCCAACGGTACCGCGTACATGGTCATGGAGTACGAGAAGGGCGAGCCGCTGAAGAACGTCTTCATCCTGTCGCCGCAGCTGCCCGAGGCCGAGCTGAAGCGCCTGATGGAGCCGCTGCTCGAAGGACTGCGCGAAGTCCATGCCGCGGGCTTCCTGCATCGCGACATCAAGCCCGACAACATCTTCGTGCGCGCCGACGGCCGCCCGGTGCTGATCGACTTCGGCGCCGCGCGCAATGCCCTGGGCGGCGAGACCCGCAGCCTGACCGCAGTGCTGACTCCCGGATTCGCCCCGCTGGAGCAATATTCCGGGGAAGGCAAGCAGGGCCCCTGGACCGACCTCTACGCCATGGGCGGCGTGCTCTACCGCGCGGTGACGGACAAGAACCCGCCCGACGCCGTGGCGCGCATCCGCGAGGACACGCTCGGCGCCGAGCTGGCCGCCGCCAGGGGAAAGTACAGCGACGCCTTCCTGCGCGCCATCGAATGGGCGATGGCGCTGGACGAGAAGCAGCGCCCGCAATCCATAGACGACTGGAAGAAGTCCCTGTTCGACGACGTTGCCGTCCATCCGATCGCTTCGCCGCCGCCCTTGCGGCGAAGCGAAACCACGGTGCTTGCGCCTCCACGCGCGCCTGCTGCGTCACGGGGACGCCGCTGGCCCTACTTCCTCGCCATCCCCCTCGTCGCCCTGCTCGCCTTCGGCCTGCTGCGTGGCAAGCCCGCGCCCAAGCCTGGACCGATGCCCGTCACGCTGCTCACTGCGGAGGCCCCCAGGCCCGCTGAGCCTGCGAAGCTTGCAGCCGCGGCTTCGGTCCCCGCCGCTTCGGTACCCGCCGCAAAGGCCTCGCGCGACGAGGACGAGGACGACCGCTCGCGCCGCATCCGGCGCGACGCCGAGGCCCAGTTCAGGTCCGCCGATGCCAACCGCGACGGCTTCCTGACGCGCGACGAGCTGTCGCAGTTCCCGTTCATCGCGCGCGAGTTCCAGCGCGTGGACAGCGACCGCGACGGCCGCCTGTCGCCGCAGGAGTTCCTGCGGGCGCGGCGCGCGCAGGCCGAGCGCCTGCTGCAGAAGAAAGGCGGCTAGGCGGCCTTGCAGCCCGAGGTCCTTCCGCCCGGCCTGGTGACCGGCCTGCTCGTCGCCCTCGGCGGCGGCCTGCTGATCGGCATCGAGCGCGAGCGGCGCAAGGGCACCGGCGCGCACCGCGCGCTGGCCGGCGTGCGCACTTTCACCCTGGTGGCCGTCGCCGGCGCGCTGGCGCAGGCGCTGGGCCAGCCCGGGCTGGTCGCCGCCGGGGCCGCGCTGGTGCTGGCGCTGGTGGCGATCGGCTACTGGCGCGAGCGCTCCCGCGACCCGGGCATCACCACCGAGGTGGCGCTCTTCGTCACCTACCTGCTGGGGGTCACCGCGGTCCCGCAGCCGGCCGCCGCGGCCGCGGGCGCGGTGATCGTCGCCGGCCTGCTGGCGGCGCGCAGCCGCCTGCACCGCTTCGCCACCGAGGTCCTGACCGAGCGCGAGACGCGCGACGCACTGATCCTTGCCGGCGCGGCGCTGGTGCTGCTGCCGCTGCTGCCCGACCGGCCGCTCGCCTGGCTGGGCGGCCTCGACCCGCAGCGCGTCTGGGGGCTGGCGGTGCTCATCATGACGCTGCAGGGCGCGGGCTACGTCGCGCAGCGCTGGCTGGGCGCGCACCGCGGCCTGGCGCTGGCGGGGCTCGCCTCCGGGTTCGCCTCCAGTACCGCGGTCATCGGCGCCCTGGGGCTCAAGCTGCGCGGCGGCCACGGCCACCGCGACGCCAGCGTCGCCGCGGCCCTGTTCTCCACCATGGCCACGTTCCTCCAGTCCGCGATCCTCGCCGCCGCGGTGCACTGGCCCACCCTCGCCCGGCTCGGCCCGGCGCTCGCCGCCGGGCTGGCAGCGACCGTGCTCGCCGCCGGCTGGTTCTTCCTGCGCGCCGGCGACGGCCGCGGGCTCGCCACGCGCGAGGGTCGCGCGTTCAGCCCCTGGCAGGCGACCGGCTTCGCCCTCGCGCTCGCGGTGCTGGGCGCGCTGGCCGGCCTGGCCAACGAGCACTTCGGCGCCGGCGCGGTGCAGGCCGGCGCCGCGCTGGCCGGGTTCGGCGATGCGCACGCGGCGGGCGCCTCGGCGCTGGCGCTGGTGGCCGACGGCCGCCTGGACACGGCCGCGGCGGTGATGGCCTGCCTGCTCGCCATCTCGACCAATACCGCGAGCAAGCTCGTGGTCGCCTTCGCCACCGGCGGCGCGGGCTACGGCTGGCGTGTGGGGGGCGGGCTGATGCTGGCGCTGGCGGCGATGTGGGCGGGGTACGCCTGGCGCTAGGCGGCCCGATGTAACCGATCGGTTACATGCGGCTCAGGCGGCGGCCAGCGTGTAGCTCTGCTCGGGCCGGGGGAAGCCCTTCAGCGCCAGGGCCTCGCCCGGACGCAGCTCGCGTCCCAGCTCGGCGCCCTCCAGCAGCTTGCGCGTGCGCTCGGCCACCAGCACCTCGCCGTGCGCGGCCTCGGAGCACAGGCGCGAGGCGAGGTTCACCGCCGCGCCGACCGCGGTGTACTCCAGGCGCGAGGCGCCGCCGATGACGCCGACGGTCACCTTGCCGCTTGCGACCCCGACGCCGAGGCCCAGCCGGAGCTCGGCGTCCGACCAGCGCCCGGTCACCTCGAGTCCCGCGGCGCGGATGCGGCGCGCCAGATCGAGCGCCCGCGCCGCGTGGTCCGGGAACGGGATCGGCGCGCCCACCAGGATCAGCACGCCGTCGCCGGCCTGGTCCTTGATGGTGCCGCCCACGGCCGCGGCCGCGGCGCCGACCGCGTCGTAGTAGTCGCGCAGGATCTGGATCACCCGTTCCGGCGGCGTCGCGGCCGAGAAGGCGGTGAAGCCGCGCAGGTCGCAGACCACCACCGAGAGCTCCAGGGTCTGCTCGTCGGTGGCGCTCTTCAGGCCGCGGCGCGCCACCAGCTGCGCCACCTGCGGCGAGAGGAACTTCGACAGGAAGTGCGCGCGCTGGCCCTGGACGACGTGGTACTGCACCGCGCCCACCAGGAAGATCAGCAGGCCGATGGCGGTCGAGAGCGGCGCCAGCGTGTTGGGCAGCACCACGCCCGAGGCCATGAACGGCGCCGCGACGGCGAAGGCGATCAGCCGGATGGATTCGGCGCGGTCCGGGCGCCGGCGCAGCATCAGCAGGGCCGAGAACAGCCCGAGCGCGAGCGACAGCACGAGCGGCATGCCGAACAGCCACAGCTCCGGCGTGCCGCGCTCGAAAGCCTCCCGCAGCCCCACGTTCTGGAACTTCTCGAAGCGCAGCTGCGGGTAGGCGAGCGAGGCGGCCAGCGAGAACAGCGCCAGGGCCTGCGCGATGCGCAGCAGCCGGTCCGGCCCGCTGGTCTTCAATCCGGCCGCCGGCACGGTGCGCCGCACGCGCAGGATCCACTCGTAGGCAAAGACGAAGGCGAGCGTCTCCGGGATCACGAACACGCCCTCCCACCACGCGAAGATGCCGTGGTAGTGGCGCGGGTAGGCGACCTGCGAGCCGATGCCGATGGCCAGGCCGATCGAGGCGAGGAACAGCGCCAGGGCGCGGCTGGTAGGCGAGCCGCGGTCGGCGATGATGAACGCGAGCGCCATCCCCAACGCCAGCAGCGAGGTGATGATGTGCGGGGTGGTGTCGATCATCCTTCGGGCGCGGACGCCTTGTCGAAGCCGCGCTGCATCTGCCTGTCAAACTCCTCGGCCACCCGGGCGTCGTTGTCGAGCATCGCCTGGGCGTCGGTGTGCTCGTACTGGATGCCGCCCAGCTCGGTGTAGGCGCGGCGCACCTGCTCGCTCCACAGGCCGATGTCGCGCACCGTGGGCACGATGCGCGAGAACAGGCGCTTGCGGAACCGCACCTGGCCCTCGGCGGCGTCCACCACCGGCAGCACGTCCTTGGGGTCGTAGCCCAGCTGCTGCCACAGTTCGGGCGAGTTGAAGCGGTCGCGCAGGTGCCGGCTGCCCTCGATGACGAACTCCTCGCGCTCGCGGCGCTCGGCATCGGTGAGCTGCGGGTAGTAGGCGCGCAGCGCCAGGCGCCCGAAGGCGACGTGGCGCGCCTCGTCCTGCATCACGTAGGCGTTCACCGCCTGGCACAGCGGGTTCTTCGAGTAGTCGCGGATGCGCTGGAAGGCGACCAGCGCGAGACCCTCGATCAGCACCTGCATGCCGAGGTAGGTGAAGTCCCAGCGCGGGTCGTTCAGCGCCTGCTCCAGCAGGGTCTTCAGCGGCTTCGAGATCGGGTAGGCGAAGCGGAACTTCTCGGTCAGCAGCCGCCGGTAGGCTTCCACGTGACGCGCCTCGTCCATCACCTGGGTCGCGGCGTAGAACTTGGACTCCAGCTGCGGCGCGTCCTTGACGATGCGCGCGGCGCACAGCAGCGCGCCCTGCTCGCCGTGCAGGAACTGCGACAGGTTGAACACCTGGCTGTGGTAGCGCAGGTCCGAGCGCTGGCGCTCGGACAGCTTGCCCCACAGTTCGGTCCCGTACAGCGGCAGCACCGACTCGTCCATCTGCATCGGGTCGTCCGGGTCCACCTCCAGCGACCAGTCGATGCGCGTGTCCGCGTCCCACTGCTGCTGCTTGCCCTTCGCGTACAGCTGCAGCAGCTCGGTGGAGCGCGCGTCGTAGTCCCAGGTGAAGGACACCTCGCCCGAGGCCGGGATGCGCCACTGCGTTTCCGCCACCGGCATGACGTAGCGGAACTCCGCGCTCATCGCGCCGCTCCCGCCCGCGCCGGGGCGGCCTCGAGGGCGAGGCGCTCGAAGGCCTGCGCCTCCAGCGGCAGGCTGGCGAAGTGGCCCTGCCACTGGTCGCAGCCCAGCGCCAGCAGGCGCGAGAGCTGCGCCTCGGTCTCCACGCCCTCGGCCGCGACGTGCAGGCCCAGGCCCTTGGCCATCGCCACCATGGTCTTCACCAGCATGGCGTCGTCCGGGTTCACCGCCAGCTCGCGCAGGAAGGACTGGTCGATCTTCAGCTTGTCGATCGGCAGCTGGCGCAGGTAGGCGAGGCTGGAGTAGCCGGTGCCGAAGTCGTCGATCGCCACCCGCACGCCCAGCGCGCCGATGCGCTTGAGGGTCTCGACGTTCTCGCCCAGGTGCGGCATCAGCACGCGCTCGGTGACCTCCAGCTCGAGGCAGTCCCCGGGCACGCCGTGGGCGGCGAGCGCCTGCTCCAGGCGCGCGACGTAGGCCTCGCCCTGCGCCAGCTCGCTCGCCGAGACGTTGAGCGCGAACCAGAGGTGCCCCATCCCGCCGCGCCGCCAGGCGCCCACCTGCGACAGGACGTGCTCCAGCGTCCATTCGCCAAGGGCGCGCACCAGCCCGCTTTCCTCGGCCACCGCGATGAAGCGCTCCGGGGACACCAGCCCCTCGCGCGGATGCTGCCAGCGCAGCAGGGCCTCGGCCCCCACCAGCGCGGCGTTCTTCGCGCCGCCGCGCCCCATCACCGGCTGCCAGCGCAGCTGCAGCTCGCCCCTGGCGAGCGCCTGGCGCAGCTCGTTCTCCGTCGACAGGCGCTCGGCGGCACGCGCGTTGAGCGCCGGCGAGCAGAAGCGGAAGCTGCCGCGCCGCGACGCCTTGGCGGCGTGCATCGCGGCATCGGCGCTGCGCAGCAGCTCCGCGAAATCCTGCCCGTCGCCCGGGTAGACGCTGATGCCGATGGACGCGGTGACCGCCAGGGCCTTGCCCTCGACGGTGAACGGCCGCGCCAGGATGCCCGCGATGCGCTGCGCCATCACCGCGGCGTCCTGGGTGCTCTTCAGGCGGTTCCACAGCAGCACGAACTCGTCCTCGCCGACGCGCGCCAGGGTGTCGTCGCGCCGCAGCGTCGCCGCCAGCCGCTCCGAGACCGCGCGCAGCAGCGCATCGCCCGCGGCATGGCCCAGGGAATCGTTCACCAGCTGGAAGCGGTCCAGGTCGATCGCGAGCAGCGCCAGGCTGCCGCGCTCGCGCGCCGCCGCCAGCACCGCCTGCCCCGCGCGGTCGGCCAGCAGCTGGCGGTTGGGCAGCCCCGTCAGCGCGTCCCGGTTGGCCAGGTACTGGATGCGCTCCTCGGCCTGCTTGCGCGCGGTGATGTCGGCGCCGGTGCCGCGGTAGCCGGTCAGGCGGCCGCCGGCGTCCAGCACCGGCACGCCGCTCACCGACTGCCAGATGACGCGGCCGGCCTTGGTGAGCGAGCGCAGCTCCAGGTCCCGGAACGGCTCGGGCCGGGCGGCGCGCTGCGCGAACCAGTCCTCCAGCGCGCGCGCCTGGTCCAGCGGCATGAAATCGCGCGGCGAACGGCCGAGCATCTCATGGCGCAGGTGGCCCAGCACCGCCTCGACCCGCTCCGAGAGGTAGGTGTAGCGCCAGGCGGCGTCGGTCTCCCAGACGTACTCGCCGGAGGCCTCGACCACGTCGCGGAAGCGGCGCTCGCGCTCGGCCAGCGCCTCGCGGTTGCGCCGCTGCTCGGTGACGTCGCGCAGCACCGACTGCACCACCAGGCGGCCGCGCTCCAGGTAGGACACGCCCGCCATCTCCACCGTCACCTCGCCGCCGTCGAAGCGGCGCAGCCGCCGCTCCTCGAACGCGGTGCTGCCCGGGCCGGCCTCCAGGTAGTCGCGCCGCTCGCGCGAGCGCGCGCGCTCCTCGGGGTGGACGCGCTCCTGCAGGCCGGTGCCGAGCAGGCGCTCGGGCGCGCCCGCCCCGAGCAGCTTCACCGCCGCCGGGTTGACGTACTCGACGATGCCGCCGCAGGTGACCACCACGCCGTCGGGCGCGAGCTCGATGAGCGAGCGGTAGCGTTCCTCCGCGTCGCGCAGCGCCTGCTCGGCGCGCTTGCGCGCGGTGACGTCCAGGTTGGTGCCGATCATGCGCAGCGCGCGCCCGCTCGCGGGGTCGCGCTGCGCGACCTTGCCCTTCGAGAGCACCCACAGCCACTCCCCGGTCTCGCTGCGCACGCGGTGCTCGACCGCGTACTCCTCGCGCTCGCCCTTCATGGTCGCGAACGCCGCCTCGCGGATCGCCGCGAAGTCGTCGCGGTGCACCAGCGACTGCAGCTCGGCCATCTCCACCTGCGTCGGGGCCTGCGGCCGGCCCAGCAGCCGCGCCCAGCCCTCGCTCAGGTAGACCAGCCCGCTGCGCAGGTCCAGGTCCCAGAGGCTGGCGCCGGAGCCCTCCAGCGCGAGCTCGAGCCGCTCCTTGGCGAGCCCGAGCGCAATCTCCGCCCGGCGCCGCTCGGTGATGTCGCGCCCGACGCCGCGAAAGCCGAGGAAGCGGCCCGCGCTGTCGTGCCGCGGCCGCCCGAGCACGGTGTGGATGCGGCGCAGGTGCGGCGCGCCGCCCTCGCCCGCCTGGTTCATGATCTCGAAGTCGAAGAACGGCAGCCGCGCATCCACCTGGTGCAGGCGCTCGAGGTGCTGAACCAGCGCCTGGGGCTCGACGGCGAGGCCCGGGATCTCCCACAGCTTGCGCCCATAGACCAGCGCTTCGCCGAACAGGGCGGCCACCGCCGGCCCGCCGCTCATCCAGGAAATGCGGTAGTCGGCGTCGGTTTCCCAGAACCAGTCGGCCGAGAGCGAGGTCAGGTGGCGGAAGCGCTCCTCGCTCTCCTTCAGCGCCCGTCTCGCCAGCCGGTCGCGCCGGCGGGCGCCGAACCAGACGCCGAACAGGGTCAACCCCGCGGCGCCGATCAGAGCGGCCTCGAACAGGAGGTCGGACGGCTGCATCGCTAGCCCAGGGCGGCCGGCTCGCCCACCGGCGGGGCGACCTTCAGCACCTCGTCCATCGTGGTGAGTCCCGCGGCCACCTTCATCGCGCCGCTGATGCGCAGCGCCTTCATGCCTTCCTTGTAGGCGCGGTCGCGCACCTGCGCCAGGTCCGCGCCGCCACCGACGGCCTCGCGGATGCCGGGGGAGACGAGCAGGGTCTCGTAGATGCCGACGCGGCCGCTGTACCCGGTCATGCGGCATTCCAGGCACCCGACCGGCTTGTACACCGCCGCCGGGCGGTTGGCCTTCCACGGCGCCACCAGCGCGTCCCACTTCGCCTGGTCCTCGCCGCGGTTCAGGTCCAGCTTCTCCTTGCAGTGCGGGCACAGCGTCCTGACCAGGCGCTGCGCCATGATGCCGTTCAAGGTCGCATTCAGCAGGTAGGGCGCGATCCCCAGCTCCAGCATGCGCGTCACCGCGCTGGGCGCGTCGTTGGTGTGCAGCGTCGAGAGCACCAGGTGCCCGGTGAGCGCCGCCTGCACCGCCATCTCGGCGGTCTCCAGGTCGCGGATCTCGCCCACCATGATGATGTCCGGGTCCTGGCGCATCAGCGCGCGCAGGCCCTGCGCGAACCCCAGGTCGATCGCGGCGGTGACCTGCATCTGGTTGAACGAGCCCTCGACCATCTCGATCGGGTCCTCGATGGTGCAGACGTTGACCTCGGGCGTGGCCAGCTGCTTCAGCGTCGAGTACAGCGTCGTCGTCTTGCCCGAGCCGGTGGGCCCGGTGACCAGCACGATGCCGTTGGGGCGCTCGGTCATGTCGGTCCAGCGCCGCTTGTCCTCCTCGGAGAACCCGAGCTCGCTGAAGTCGCGCACCAGCACCTCGGGATCGAAGATGCGCATCACCAGCTTCTCGCCGAAGGCGGTGGGCAGCGTCGACAGGCGCAGCTCCACCTCCTGGCCGTCGAGCGTGCGCGTCTTGATGCGGCCGTCCTGCGGCCGGCGCTTCTCCACCACGTCCATGCGGCCGAGGATCTTGATGCGGCTGGTCATCGCCGCCAGCACCGCGGCCGGGATCTGGTAGACCTGGTGCAGCACGCCGTCGATGCGGAAGCGGACGATGCCCAGCTCGCGCCGCGGCTCGATGTGGATGTCGCTCGCACGCTGCTCGAAGGCGTAGCTCCAGAGCCAGTCCACCACGCGCACCACGTGCGCGTCGTTGGCGTCCAGGGTCTTGTTGGACGAGCCCAGCTCGACCAGCTGCTCGAAGTTCGACAGCCCCGAGACGCCCGCCTGGCCGCGGTTGGCGCCCTTCACCGACTTGGCGAGGTTGTAGAACTCGACCTGGAAGCGCTGGATGTCGGCCGGGTTGGCGATCACGCGCTTGATGCCGAGCTTGAGCATCCCCGCCAGCTCGTGCTCCCACTCGCGCAGGAACGGCTCGGCGGTGGCGATGGTCGCCTCCTTGCTGTTGACCGCCACCGGGAGGATCTTGAAGCGCGTCGCGTAGGCCGAGGACATCACCTCGGTGACCGCGGAGAAGTTCACCTTGAGCGGGTCGACGTGCAGGTACTCCATGCCGACGCGCTTCGCCAGCCACTCGGTGAGCGGCTCCAGGGCGAGCAGCTTGTGCGGCGGCTTGGCCCCCTTCAGCTTCTGGTCGGCGATCACCTCCAGCGGGTGCTGGCTGCCGCGGTAGTAGCGCCGCTCCTTCTTCACCTGCTCGGCGGCGGCGGCCTCCACCAGCCCGTCGGCGACCAGCCAGTCGAGCAGCTCGACGATGGTCAGGCGGCGGTCGGACACCTTCGGCTCAGCGGCGGCCATGGGGGGCGATTATGCCCTAGCAAGGCGGGGGTTCCCCCCCGGCGCTAGAATCGCCCGATGTCCGACGCCGACGACAGCCAGCGCCGCCTCGCCGGGGACGTGCGGTTCCGCGAGGTCTGGGCCTGGAGCATGTACGACTTCGCCAACTCCGGCTACACCACCGTGGTCATCACGGCGGTGTTCAACGCCTATTTCGTCGCCGCCGTGGCGGGCAAGGCGTCCTGGGCGACCTTCGCCTGGACCGCCGCCCTGTCGGCGTCCTACCTCGCCGTCCTGCTCACCGCGCCCCTGGTCGGGGCCTGGGCGGACGCCCATGCGGCCAAGAAGCGGCTGCTGCTGCTGTCCACCGTCGGCTGCGTGCTGTTCACCGCGCTGCTCTACTTCGCCTCGCCCGGCGCGGTGGCGCTCGCGATCGTGCTGGTCATCCTGTCCAACTTCTTCTTCGCCACCGGCGAGAACCTGATCGCGGCCTTCCTGCCGGAGCTGGCGACCTCGAAGGCCATGGGCCGGGTGTCGGGCTGGGGCTGGGCCTTCGGCTACGTCGGCGGCATCGTGTCGCTCGGGGTGTCGCTCGCCTACCTGATGACAAGGCCCGAGGGCACGCCCGCGACCGAGTCCGTGCCGGTGGTGATGCTGATCACGGCGACCATCTTCGCGCTGTCGGCGGCGCCGACCTTCATCTTCCTCAGGGAGCGGGCGACGCCGCAGCCGGCCGAGGCCAATCCCTGGACGCGCGTCCTGCACACCCTGCACGAGGCGCGCCGCTTCCAGGACCTGCGCCGGTTCCTGGTCACCATCCTCTTCTACCAGGCCGGCATCCAGGCGGTGATCGCGCTCGCCGCGATCTACGCCCAGGAGGCGATGAAGTTCACCACGCAGCAGACCATCATCCTGATCCTGGTCGTGAACCTGACCGCCGCGGTGGGCGCGTTCGGCTTCGGCCACCTGCAGGACCGCATCGGCCACATCCGCGCCATGCGCCTCGTGATCGCGGGCTGGATCGTGATGATCGTGCTCGCCTACCTGGCCGAAGGCGCGACGCTGTTCTGGGTGGCGGCGAACCTCGCCGGACTGTGCATGGGCGCGGCGCAGGCCGCGGGGCGCGCGATCGTGGGCTACCTCGCGCCGCCGGCGCGGCTGGCGGAGTTCTTCGGGCTGTGGGGCCTGGCGGTGAAGGCGGCCTCGATCTTCGGCCCGATCACCTATGGCGCGGTGACGTGGATCTTCCCGGGCAACCACCGGCTGGGGATCCTCGCGGTGGGCGTGTACTTCGTGATCGGGATCGTGCTGCTGGCGGGGATCGATGTCGAGCGCGGGCGGAAAGCGGCGCTCGAGACGGCCTGAAATGTTACCGATCGTGCACATCGCGTGCTGCGGTATGATCGCGCTTCCCCGCAAGAACCCCACTAAGGAGAAGGTTTTATGACGATCAAGGCCGGCGACCAGCTGCCCGATGGCAAGCTGATGGAAACCACCGAGTTCGATTCCGCCACGCACTGCGCGATGGCGCCCAAGGAAGTCAATGTCGCCGACGCCGTGAAGGGCAAGAAGATCGCCATCTTCGGCCTGCCCGGCGCCTACACCCCGACCTGCTCGGCCAAGCACGTGCCCAGCTACCTGCAGAACCTGGACGCGCTCAAGGCCAAGGGCGTGAGCGAGGTCTGGTGCGTGGCGGTGAACGACGCCTTCGTCATGGCGCACTGGGGCAAGGACCAGAAGGCGATCGGCAAGATCCGGTTCCTCGCCGATGGCAGCGCGAACTGGGCCAAGGCGATGGGCCTGGAGCTGGACCTGACCGCCCGCGGCATGGGCATGCGCATGAACCGGTTTTCGCTCCTGGTGGACAACGGCGTGGTGAAGAGCGTCAACATCGAGGGCCCGGGCAAGTTCGAGGTCTCCGACGGCGCGACCATGGTGAAGCAAGCCTAGGTAACAACTGCTTACACAGGGTTACCGCAGGGCGACAACCGGGCGGGTAGCGTGGGCGTTGAAGGAATCGTCGTTCAACGCCAAAGGAGCCACACCATGATCCGTACCCGCATCCTCACCACCATCGGAGCCGCCCTGCTCGCCGGCTCCTTCCTCGCCCACGCCCAGGCGCCCGCGCCCGGTGCCGAAGGCAAGGGCATGGAGCAGCGCCAGCAGATGCGCGAGCGCATGAAGGCCGCGCACGAAGCGTGCAAGGACAAGGCCGACCGCCGCGCCTGCATGGCCGAGCAGATGTGCGCCAAGTCGGAGGACCCGGCGAAGTGCCAGGCGCGCGCCAAGGAGCACGGCGAGCGCCACGCCAAGCGCCTGGACGAGCGCCAGGCCATGCACGAGGCCTGCACCGGCAAGCGCGGCGGCGAGCTGCAGAAGTGCCTGGGCGAGCAGCACAAGGCCAAGGGCGGGCACCAGCACCGCGGCCACGGCGAGAAGCCGAAGTCCTAGATCTCCCCGGCCGTACCGCAGGACCGCACGGGAGGGCGATTAGAATCGCCCTCCCGTGCCCGCTTTGCACCCCGAGTTCCGCCATGGCCTGAAGGCCAGCCTGCCGCTGCTCATCGCGGTGGGACCCTTCGGCCTGGTGACCGGCGTGGCGATGGCCGCCGGCGGCATCCCGCCGCTCGAGGCGATGGCGATGTCGATCCTGATCTACGCCGGCGCCTCGATGCTGGCGGCCACGCAGCTGATCGTGGAGGGCGCGCCCGCGCTGGTGATCGTGCTGGCGGCGTTCATCGTCAACCTGCGCCTGTTCATGTACAGCGCCTCGATCCGTCCCTACCTGGTGCGCGAGCCGCTGCACCGGCGGCTGATCGTCTCGTACGCGCTGGTGGACAACCCCTACGCCCTGTTCCTGCAGCGCTTTTCCACGCACCCCGACGCGCCGGGCAAGTTCGACTATTTCCTCGGCCTGTCGATCCCGATCTGGCTCTGCTGGCAGGGGTCGGTGGCCGCCGGCCTGCTGGTGGGCCACCAGCTGCCGGCGGCCTGGAAGCTGGAGTTCGCCGCGCCGCTCGCCTTCATCGCCATGACCGTGCCCTTCCTGCGCGAGCGGCCGATGGTGGCCGCCGCGATCAGCGCCGGCGCCACTGCGGTGCTGGCGCACGGCCTGCCCCTGCGACTGGGCCTGGCGCTCGCAGCGGTGGTCGGCATCGCCGTCGGCATGGCCACCGAGCGCTGGCTGCGCAGGCATCCGGCATGAGCGCCGCGATGCTGTGGGCGGTGATCCTGGCCATCGCCGCGGCCACGTTCTGGCAGCGGGCCTCGTTCCTGGTCCTGCCCGAGCGCTTCCAGCTGCCCGGGCTGCTCAGGGATGCGCTGCGCTACGTGCCGGCGGCGGTGCTGACCGCGATCTGGGCCCCGGAACTGTTGCTGCAGAAGGGTGTCCTAGCGCTGGGCCCCGGCAACGAGCGGCTGCTCGCGGGCATCGTGGCCGTCGCGGTGGCGTGGCGGTTCCGGGTCACCTTCGGTACGATCGTCGCCGGGTTGCTCGCCCTGCACTTCTTCGACTGGCTGTTCTGACGGGACATTCCGACATGCTGCGCCGCCTGCTGGCACTGCTCCTCCTGGTTGCCGTCGCGCCCGCGTTCGCGCAGGCGCCGCAGAAGGTCGCCGCCATCGAGGGCGTCACCGAGTACCGCCTGGCCAACGGCCTGCGGGTGCTGACGGTGCCCGACCCGAGCGCGAGCACGGTCACGGTGCACATCACCTACCTGGTGGGCTCGCGCCACGAGGGCTACGGCGAGAAGGGCATGGCGCACCTGCTCGAGCACCTGCTGTTCAAGGGCACGAAGAACCACCCCGAGATCAAGCCGGCGCTCACCCGCCGCGGCGCGCGCTACAACGGCACCACCTCGCAGGACCGCACCACCTACTTCCAGACCCTGCCCGCCAGCGACGACAACCTGGAGTGGACGCTCGCGATGGAAGCCGACCGGATGGTGAACTCGAACGTCCGCAAGGAGGACCTGGACAGCGAGATGACCGTGGTGCGCAACGAGTTCGAGATGGGCGAGAACAGCCCCTCCGGGGTGCTGTTCCAGCGCATGCAGCGCCTCGCGTTCGCGTTCCACAACTACGGCAACCCGATCATCGGCGCGCGCTCGGACATCGAGTCGGTGCCGATCGAGCGGCTGCGCGCCTTCTACCGCACCTGGTACCAGCCCGACAACGCCCTGCTGACGATCGGCGGCCGCTTCGACGAGGCGCGCGCGCTCGCGCTGGTGGCGAAGCACTTCGGCCCGATCCCGCGGCCCTCGCGCGCGCTGCCGCAGCTCTACACCGTGGAGCCGGTCCAGGACGGCGAGCGCGAGGTGACCCTGCGGCGCGCCGGCGACCTGCAGATCGTCTCGGCGATGTACCGCATACCGGCGGCCGCCCATCCGGACTACCCGGCGCTCGACGTGCTGGTGCAGGCGCTGGGCGCGGCGCCCACCGGGCGCCTGCACCGCGCGCTGGTGCAGAAGGGGCTCGCCAGCTCGGCCTGGGCCCACGAGCGCATGCTGCACGACCCCGGCTACGCCTATTTCGGCGCGGCGCTGGGCAGGGACGCGCCGGCGGCGCCCGCGCGCGAGGCGCTGCTGGCGACCCTCGAGCGGCTGGGCGAGGACCCGGTGCGCGACGACGAAGTGGAACGCGCGCGCACCGCGCTGCTCGCCGACCTGGACAGGATCCAGGTCGACTCCGGAACGCTGGTGCGCTGGCTGGCGGAATTCCAGGCGATGGGCGACTGGCGGCTGCTCTACCTGTACCGGGACCGCCTGCGCGCGGTGACCACCGCGGACGTGCGCCGCGTGGCCGCGGCCTACCTCAAGCCCGCCAACCGCGTGCTGGGCGCGTTCGTGCCCACCGCGCAGCCCGACCGCGCCGAGATCCCGCAGCGGCCGGACCTCGAAGCGGCGCTGGCCGGCTTCAAGGGCAGCGCCGCGGTGGATGCGGGCGAGGCCTTCGACGCCTCCCCGGCCAACATCGAGGCGCGGGTGCAGCGGCGCACGCTCGCCAACGGCATCAAGGTGGCGCTGCTGCCGAAGAAGACGCGCGGCGGCAACGTGATCGCGCAGTTGTCGCTCAACTGGGGGAACGAGGCGGCCAAGACCGCGCGCGCGACCGCCTGCAGCATGGCGAGCGGCATGCTCGCGCGCGGCACCCTGAAGGCCAGCCGCGCCGAGATCCGCGACACGCTCGATCGCCTCAAGGCCTCGGTCTCGGTGGGCACCGAGGGCGCGAGCCTGACGGCGCGCCGCGGCGAGCTGGAGGCGGCGCTGCGCCTCGCCGCCGAGATGCTGCGCGAGCCCTCGTTCCCCGCCGCGGAGTTCGAGGAACTCAAGCGCGCCGCGCTGACCGGCGCCGAGTCCGGCCGCGGCGACCCGGCGTCCCTGGCCGCCGAGCGCCTGTCGCGCCACCTCGGCCCCTACCCGCGCGGGCACTGGCTGTACACGCCCACCACCGAGGAGCGCATCGAGAACCTGAAGCAGGTGACCCTGGAGGACGCGCGGCGCTGCCACGCGGAACTGGTGGGCGCCACCGGCGCGGAGTTCGTGGCGGTGGGGGACTTCGATCCCGATGCGCTGGCGAAGCTGGTCGAGGAACTGTTCGGGGGCTGGAAGAGCCCCGCGCCCTATGAACGCATCCCGTCGCGCTACTTCGACCGGCCGGCGATCGAGGAGCAGCTCGCGACCCCGGACAAGGCGAACGCGGTGCTGCGCGCCGGCCTGAACCTGAAGCTGCGCGACGACCATCCCGACTTCCCCGCCCTGGTGCTGGGCAACTGGCTGCTGGGCGGCAATTCCGGGGCGCGCCTGCCGGCGCGCATCCGCGAGAAGGAAGGCCTGTCCTACAGCACCTACAGCTTCCTCAGCGCCGGCCAGCAGGACGAGGCCGGGCGCTTCGGCGTCTCGGCGATCTACGCCCCGGAGAACCGGGAACGCGTCGAGCGCGCGGTGCGGGAGGAGATCGAGCGCGCGCTGAAGGAGGGCTTCACCGCGCCCGAGCTGGAATCCGCGAAGAAGGGCCTGCTGGAGGCGCGCCGCGTCGCGCGCTCGCAGGACGGATCGCTGGCGGCGCGCCTGGCCAACTACCTGCACCTGGGGCGCACGTTCGCGTGGGACGTGGAATTCGAGCGGCGCCTGGCCGCGCTCGGCGCCGAGGAGGTGCGCGCCGCGCTGGCGCGCCACATCGACCCGAGGAAGCTCTCGCTGCTGAAGGCCGGCGACTTCCGCTAGCTCGCCGGGGAAAGCCGGCGATTTCCGCTAGGCCTTGTTCTTCAGCAGGTCCCGGATCTCCTCCAGCAGCGCTTCCTGCCGCGGCGGCGCCGCCGGCGCCGCCGGCGCCTGCGCCTCCTCGCGCTTCAGGCGGTTGATCACCTTGATGGCGAGGAAGATCGCCCAGGCGATGATGATGAAGTCGACGCAGGTCTGCAGGAACTTGCCGTACTTGATGGTCGCCGAGCCGACCGTGATGGCAAGGCCGGAGAAGTTCAGCCCGCCCAGCAGCGTGCCCAGCAGCGGCATCGCCACGTCCTCGACCACGGAGCTGACGATCTTGCCGAAGGCGGCGCCGATGATGACGCCCACCGCCAGGTCGATGACGTTGCCCTTGACCGCGAATTCCCTGAACTCCTTGAGCATGCTCATGCGGGTTGCCTCCCAGGTTGCGATTGCGGGCTAGTCGACCGGATCGTACCGGACTTCCAGGATCTCGAGTTCCTCGTCGCCCGCCGGGCTGCGCAGCAGGACGGTGTCGCCCTCGCGCGCCTTGAGCAGCGCGCGCGCGATCGGCGAGTGCCAGGACACGCGCCCGCGCGAGGGCTCGGCCTCGTCGGCGCCGACGATCGTCACCGTGCGCTCGCCGTTCGCCGCCGAGCGCAGCGTCACGGTGGCGCCGAAGAACACCTGGTCGGTGTCGCGCCCGGCCGAGTGCACCACCTCGGCGTTCTCCAGCCGCTTGATCAGGAAGCGCACGCGGCGGTCGATCTCGCGCAGCCGCTTCTTGCCGTAGAGGTAGTCGCCGTTCTCGGAGCGGTCGCCGTTGGAGGCGGCCCAGGACACGGTGCGCACCACCTCGGGCCGCTCCGCTTCGACCAGCCGGCGCAGCTCGGCCTTCATGCGCGCGAAGCCGGCCGGGGTGAGGTAGTTGCGGCCCGGGGGCGGCGCGGGCTCGGCGGCCGGCTCGTCTTCGGCGCCGTCCTCGGACTCGCGGACGAAAGCCTTGGACATGGGCCCAAATTCTACACGCCGGGCACTTGCCTTCCTCCCCCGGGCCCCTGAAAATCAAGGGTTACGGCTCGGGGAGAACAAGATGGCACTGCAAAAAACGATCGAAAAGGACGACCTGCTGACGCGGATGCGGGTGCGCGAGGTGCTGCTGTTCGGCCTCATCACCCTGACCGCGATCCTCGCCAACCTGCCCACCGAGACGCTGGAGGACTACGGCATCAACCGCAACTACCTGCTGGCGGTGCTGGGCTGCGGCATCGTCGTCGGCCTGTTCTTCTACCTGAAGTTCTTCTTCTTCCTCGCGGTGGTGCTGCTGGTGCTGGGCGCGAACCTCGACCAGACCATCGCGGACAGCCTGAACGTCTCCAAGATCCCCCTCATCCTCGCCATGGTGGCGATGGTGGGGATCTCGCTCATCAACTACGTGGTGAAGCTCCTGCCCACCGGGCTGGAGGTGAAGCCCAAGGAGCGCAGCCCGGAGGGCGTGCGTGCCCTGTTCTACGCCATCGAGAAGAGCAACCTGGTGTACGCGCAGAAGGTGCTGGAGATGAACTTCGACTGCAACCTGCTGCACGACAACGGCTACACCCCGCTCGCCTACGCGGCGATGAAGGGCAACACCCGCATGGTCGAGCTGCTGCTGCGCAACGGCGCCGACCCGTCCATGGTGACCAAGGACGGCGACGCGCCCTCGGAGCTGGCGCTGCGCTTCGGCCATTCCGAGGTCGCCGACGTCCTGAAGCAGGCGCGCCTGCAGTCCGGGACCGCCGCCGCGCCGCAGCCGGCCTAGCCCCCGGTACTGTATACTTTCACACCCCCTAGCCCTAGGCGTGGGGGCGGCCTGGCGCGCCGGGCATGGTGCACCGCACCAATTCCGTAAGCAATTGACGTCGTGGGTCATCCTGGCCTCGCCGGGATGGCGCACCCCGGACTACATCTAGTGACTCGCGCCAAGGGCAAACAACCTTTAGCATCAAGGCATTGTTCGCGACACTTCAAGTGAGACCAAAAATAACACCATGAGCGAATCCGACACCCCGATCCAGACCGCGACCCGCGCGGCGGCCGCCCTTCCCGACCAGGAAATCTGCCGCGAGGCGCTGCTGGAGAAGTACGCCAAGGGCGACGAAAGCTCGATCACGGAGGTGCGCCGGCGCGTCGCCCGGGCGCTGGCCCAGGTGGAGCCCGAGGCGAAGCGCGCGCTGTGGGAGAAGCGCTTCCTCGCCGCCCAGGAAGAGGGCTTCATCCCTGCCGGGCGGATCAATTCCGCCGCCGGGATCGAGATGCAGGCGACGCTCATCAACTGCTTCGTGCAGCCGGTGGGGGACTCCATCACCGAGGTGGTGGACGGGCGCGCCGGGATCTACACCGCGCTCGCCGAGGCCGCCGAGACCATGCGCCGCGGCGGCGGGGTGGGCTACGACTTCTCCTCCATCCGCCCCAGGGGCGCCGAGGTCAAGGGCACGCGCTCGCGCGCCAGCGGCCCGGTGTCCTACATGCGCGTGTTCGACCGCTCCTGCGAGACGGTGGAGTCCGCCGGCGCCCGCCGCGGCGCACAGATGGGCGTGCTGCGCTGCGACCACCCGGACATCGAGGACTTCATCCACGCCAAGGACAGGGGCGACCTCACCAACTTCAACATCTCGGTGGGCGTCACCGACGAGTTCATGCGCGCGGTGGAGGCCGACGGCGAGGTGGAACTGGTGCACAAGGCGAAGCCCAATGCGGCGCAATTGAAGGACGGCGCCAGCCAGAGGGCCGACGGCCTGTGGGTCTACCGCCGCGTGCGCGCCCGCGAGCTGTGGGACCAGGTGATGCGCTCGACCTACGACCACGCCGAGCCCGGGATCCTGTTCCTCGACCGCATCAACCGCGACAACAACCTGAACTATTGCGAGTCCATCGAGGCCACCAATCCCTGCGCCGAGCAGCCCCTGCCGCCCTACGGCTGCTGCTGCCTCGGCTCGGTCAACCTGGTGCCCTTCGTGCGCGACGCGTTCGGCGAGCGGGCACGCTTCGACTTCGAGCGCTTCGCCGCGGTCGTCGAGGTCTCGATCCGCATGCTCGACAACGTGCTGGAGGTGACCGCCTGGCCGCTGGAGCAGCAGCGCAAGGAAGCCATGGCAAAGCGACGCGTCGGCCTTGGCTTTACGGGGCTGGGCGACGCGCTCGCGATGCTCAAGCTGCGCTACGACAGCGACGAGGCGCGCGCCATGGCGGCGCGCATCTCGGAGGCGATGCGCAATTCGGCCTACCGCGCCTCGGCCGAGCTGGCGAAGGAGCGCGGCGCGTTCCCCCTGTTCAACGCCGACCTGTACCTGTCGGGCACCAGCTTCGCCGCCCGCCTGCCGGAGGACCTGAAGGCGCTGATCCGCCGGCACGGCATCCGCAACTCGCACCTGCTGTCCATCGCGCCCACCGGCACCATCAGCCTCGCGTTCGCCGACAACGCCTCCAACGGCATCGAGCCGCCCTTCTCCTGGACCTACGTCCGCAAGAAGCGCATGCCGGACGGGTCCCTCAAGGAGTTCCCGGTCGAGGACCACGCCTGGCGGGTATACAAGGCCGCGGGGGGAGACACCGCGAAGCTGCCGCCCTATTTCGTCACCGCGCTGGAGCTGTCCGCCACCGCGCACGCGCAGATGGTGGCCACCGTGGCGCCTTTCGTCGACACCAGCATCTCCAAGACCGTCAACGTGCCCGAGGACTATCCCTACGAGGAGTTCCAGGACCTCTACACCTTCGCCTGGAAATCCGGGCTGAAGGGCCTCGCCACCTACCGCCCGAACAAGGTGCTGGGCTCGATCCTGTCGGTCGAGAAAACGGACGCCGCACCGCAGGATTTCCGCGACGACGACCGCAACCGGCGCATCCGGATCAAGTCAGTGCCGCAGCCGGTGCTCGCCAGCCTGCGCTGGCCGGGGCGCCCGGACCTCGCCGCCGGCAACCTCGCCTGGACCTACATGGTGGAGCACCCTTCGTACCACTTCGCGGTGTTCGTCGGCCACGTCGAGAACGGCAAGCCGCACCCGTTCGAGGTCTGGGTCAACGGCAGCGAGCAGCCCAGGGGCCTGGGCGCCCTTGCCAAGACGCTGTCCATGGACATGCGCGCCAACGACCCGGGCTGGCTGAAGCTGAAGCTGGAGACGCTCGCCAAGGCCGCCGGCGACGACGCCTTCGACATGCCCTTCCCGCCCTCGGGCGAGAGGAAGCGCATGCCCTCGATCGTGTCCGCCTTCGCGCAGCTGGTGCGCTGGCGGGCGGAGCAGCTGCAGGCCTTCCGCGAGGCGGAGACGCCGGTGCTGGACGCGATGTTCAGCCTGAAGGAGCCCAAGACCGGCACCGACGGCACCATGTCCTGGACGGTGGACGTGCTCAACCCGCGGACCCACGACGATTTCGTGCTGGGCCTGAAGGAGATCACCCTGCCCGACGGGGTGACGCGGCCCTACTCCATGTGGCTCGCGGGCGAGTATCCCCGCGCGCTCGACGGCCTGTGCAAGATCCTGTCGCTCGACATGCGCGTCATGGACCCGGCCTGGATCGGGATGAAGCTGCGCAAGCTGCTCGATTTCCCGGAGCCGCTGGGGGATTTCCTCGCCTTCGTTCCCGGCAGCCGCAAGCAGGAGACGTTCCCCTCGACCGTGTCCTACGTCGCGCGCCTCATCCTGCACCGCTACGCCATGCTGGGCCTGCTCAACGAGGACGGCACGCCGGTGCAGCAGATGGGGATCCTGGAGGCGCCGGCGCGCGGCGAGGCGCGCGTGATGGCCGGCGCCGCCTGCCCGGAATGCGGCAACAAGACCCTGATCCGCAAGGACGGCTGCGACTACTGCACCGCCTGCGGCTACACCGGGGTCTGCGGCTAGCCGCCCTTGCCGGGCGGGGCGGCCTTGCCATCCGCGGCGTTGCGCCGGCGGATCTTTTCCACGATCGCGTCGCCTTCCTTCATCAGGCGGTTGAACTCGCGCACCCGCGCGCGGCCGTCCTCCTGGTCCTCGAAGGCGCGCACCAGCTCGCCCATGGCGCGGTGGCGGGACGCGGTGTAGGCGACCATGTCCTGGTGCAGGACGTGCAGCTTCGATTCCGGACCCACCGGCAGCGAGGCGAAGCGCTGACGCTCCACCTCCCACCCGCGCGCGAGCGCGACGCCTTCGGGCCTGAGCTCGGCGCCCTTCGCGCCGGGCGCCTGCGCCCTGGCGATCACCGAGCGCAGCGACGCGACCAGCCGCTCCTCCTCCTTCCCGAAGGCCTTCAGCGCGTCCCGGAACTGGCGCTCGGCCTCGAATCCGGCGCGGGTGTTCGGCGTCGCCGCGAGCAGCGCGGCGATCGCCACCGCGCAGGCTGCGACGCCGGCGGCCATGCGCAACGGCTCCACCCGTGCCGAGCCCGGGGGACGGCCCAGCGCGAAGCCGAGGATCGCGCCCGCGGCCAGCCCGCCCAGGTGCGCCGCGTTGTCGATCCCGGTGGAGGCGAGGCCGTTGACCACGCCGTAGCCGATGAACACCGCCATGGTCGCCGCATGCGCCTTCATCGTGCCCGCGTCGATCCCGTTGCGCCGGTCCAGCATGTAGACGAGGACCGCGCCGAGGACGCCGAACAGGGCACCCGAGGCGCCGACGCTGTTCACCTGCGGGTTCCACCACACGCTGGCCGCGCTGCCCGCCAGCCCGGCGAGCAGGTACAGCAGCAGGAACCGGCGCCAGCCGAACAGCCGCTCGCACAGGCGCCCGACGTCGGCCAGCGTGAGCATGTTCACCGCGAGGTGCACCAGGCCGCCGTGCAGGAACGCGGCGCTCAGCAGCCGCCACCACTGCCCGTCGGCGGTGTAGGGCCCGAAGTTCGAGCCCCAGCGGATCAGCATCTGCGGATCGGCGTTCATCACGCCGCCGCCGGCGCCGGCGAAGGCGGCGAAGACGACGACGTTGGCCGCGAGCAGGAGGAGCGCGCTCACCGGCTCACCTCAGCCCCCGAACCGCGCCACCCACAGCAGCGCCGCGACCGTCTTGGCGTCGGTGATGCGGCCGTCGCCCACCATCGCCAGGGCCTCGTCCATGGGCAGCGCGAACACCTCCAGGAACTCGCCCGCGTCGAGCTTCTGCGAGCGCTTCTCCAGGCCGCGCGCGACGAACATCTCGATGCCCTCGTCGGTGTAGGCGACCGAGGTGTGGATCACCCCGAGCCGGGACCAGCGCGTGGCCACGTAGCCGGTCTCCTCCTCCAGCTCCCGCTGCGCCGTGGCGAGGTGCGCCTCGCCCGGGTCGACCTTGCCCGCGGGCAGCTCGATGAAGTCGCGCCCGTGCGGGTAGCGGAACTGGCGCTCGAGCAGCACGCGGCCGTCGTCGAACAGGGGGACCACCAGGACCGCGCCGGGATGGCGGATGAACTCGCGCACGCCGCTCGAGCCGTCGGGCAGGCGCACCACGTGGCGCTGCACGTGCAGCAGCCGGCCGGACCAGACCTCTTCCCCGGAGACGAAGGCCTCGGTGAGGTCGGCGCCGTTCAACCCGCTACAGGCTCTTGATGGCGATGAAGCAGAGGGTCATGAGCGGCTGGGGCAGGATGCCGAACGCCAGCAGCGCCATGCCGTTCGCCGACAGCAGCACCCGGAACTCGGTGTCGCCGGCGACCGGCGCCAGGTCCTTCGGTTCGTCGAAATACATCAGCTTGACGATGCGCAGGTAGTAGAAGGCGCCGATCAGGGAGAACACCACCGCCACCACCGCCAGCCAGACCTGGCCGGCGTTGACCACCGCGGAGAGCACCGAGAGCTTGGCGTAGAAGCCGGCCGTGGGCGGCACCCCGGCCAGCGAGAACATCAGCACCAGCATCACGAAGGCGGTCCAGGGGCTGCGGCGGTTGAGGCCCTTGAGGTCCTCCAGCCGCTCGCACTCGAAGCCCTTGGCCGAGAGCAGCAGCAGCATGCCGAAGGCGCCGAGCGACATCGCGACGTAGGTCAGGACGTAGAACATCGCCGCCGCGTAGGCGTCCGCCGCGTTCAGCCAGTTGCCCCCCACCACGCCCGACAGCAGGCCCAGCAGCATGAAGCCCATGTGGGCGATCGTGGAATAGGCCAGCATGCGCTTGAGGTTCGCCTGCGCGATCGCCGCCAGGTTGCCGATCGCCATGGACAGCACCGCCAGGATCGCGAGCATCTGCTGCCAGTCGGCGGCGAGGTCGAGCAGGCCGTTCACCAGCAGCCGGATGGCCATCGCGAAGGCCGCCAGCTTGGGCGCGGTGCCGATCACCAGCGTCACCGCGGTGGGCGCGCCCTGGTAGACGTCCGGGATCCACATGTGGAACGGCACCACCCCCAGCTTGAAGGCAAGCCCCGCCACCAGGAACACCAGGCCGAACACCAGGAACGTGTGCTGGGTGGAATCGCGCGACAGCAGGGCCACCTGCTTCGCCACCTCGGTGATCGTGAGCGAGCCGGTGGCGCCGTAGATCATGGACATGCCGTAGAGCAGCAGGCCCGAGGCGAGCGCGCCCAGCACGAAGTACTTCATCGCCGCCTCGACCGACTGCGCCGAGTCCCGGTTGAGCGCCACCATCGCGTACAGGCACAGCGACAGCAGCTCCAGCCCCAGGTACAGGCTGAGGAAGCTGTTGGCGCTCATCATGACCATCATGCCCAGCAGCGCGAACAGCAGCAGCGTCAGGAACTCGCCGCGCAGCAGGCCGCGGTCGAGCAGGTACTGGCGCGAGTACACCAGCGCCGCGGCGACCGAGACATAGGCCGCGAGCTTGAGCACGTGCGACAGCACGTCGGCCACGAACAGCCCGTGGAAGGTGTAGAGCAGCCTGCCGCCGGTGCCCCAGAGCACGAAGGTGGTGGCGGCGGCGCAGGCGAGCAGCACCGCCTGCGCCAGCGCGAAGCTCACGGCGCGGCGCTCGTCCTTCACGAACAGGTCCGTGATCATGAGCGCGCAGGCGCCCGCCAGGAGGACGATCTCCGGCAGCGCGGGCAGGAAGTCGTTCCCGTTCATCTCAGAGCTTCGGCAGCGCGACGTGGCGCAGCAGTTCGTTGACCGAGGCGTGCATCACCTCGGTGAAGGGCAGCGGCCAGATCCCCATCGCGAGCACCGCGACGGCGAGCAGCCCCAGCACCAGGGTCTCGCGCCCGTTCAGGTCCTCGAGCTTCGCGACATGGTCGTTGGCCACCGCGCCGAAGACCACCCGCTTGTACATCCAGAGGGTGTAGGCGGCGCCGAAGACGAGCGTGGTGGCGGCGGCGAAGGCGACCCAGAAGTTCGCCTTCATCGCGCCCAGGATCACCATGAACTCGCCGACGAAGCCGCTGGTGCCGGGCAGGCCGCAGTTGGCCATCGCGAACAGCATCATCAGCGCGGCGAACCGCGGCATGGTGTTCACGACCCCGCCGTAGTCGGCGATGTTGCGGCTGTGCATGCGGTCGTACATCACGCCGACGCAGAGGAACATCGCCGCCGAGATGAAGCCGTGCGAGATCATCTGCACCAGCGCGCCCTCGACCCCCCAGGCATTGAAGATGAAGAAGCCCAGGGTCACGAAGCCCATGTGCGAGATGGACGAGTAGGCGATCAGGCGCTTCATGTCGGTCTGCACCAGCGCCACCAGGCCGATGTAGACCACGGCGATGAGCGACAGCGCGATCATCAGCCAGGCGAGCTCCCGCGATGCGTCGGGCAGGATCGGCAGCGTGAAGCGCACGAAGCCGTAGGCGCCCAGCTTCAGCATGATCGCGGCCAGCACCACCGAGCCGCCGGTGGGCGCCTCGGTGTGGGCGTCGGGCAGCCAGGTGTGCACCGGCCACATCGGCACCTTGACCGCGAACGCGAACAGCAGCCCGAAGAACAGCAGCAGCTGCACGCCCAGCGGCAGCGGCAGCCGCCACCAGTCCATGATCGCGAAGCTGCCGCCGGACTTGTTGTAGAGGTAGAGCAGCGCCACCAGCATCAGCAGCGACCCGAACAGGGTATAGAGGAAGAACTTGAGCGCGGCGTAGACCCGGTTCGGGCCGCCCCAGACGCCGATGATGATGAACATCGGGATCAGCGTCGCCTCGAAGAAGACGTAGAACAGCAGCCCGTCCAGCGCCGAGAACACCCCGTTCAGCAGCCCGGACATGACGAGGAACGCGGCCATGTATTGGGCGACGCGGTTCTGGATCACGCTCCAGCCGGCGATCACCACCAGCACCGTGATGAACGCATTCAGCAGGATGAACAGCACCGAGATGCCGTCCACCCCGAGGTGGTAGAAGACGTTGAACTGCGGGATCCAGGACACGCGCTCGACGAACTGCATGCCCGCCTCGCCCAGCCGGAAGCCGGTGTACAGCGGGATGGTGACCAGGAAGCCGAGGACCGCGCCCGCCAGGGCGATGGCGCGCTGCAGCCGCGCGTTGCGGTCTCCGCCCGTGGCGAGGACCAGCAGCCCGGCGAGGATCGGCACCCAGATGGCCAGCGTGAGCAGCTTCATCGCGCGCGGCCCGTCAGCCGAAGACCCGGTACTTGACCAGCGCGTACATGGCGCACAGGCCGAAGATCATCATGAACGCATACCAGTAGACCAGGCCGCTCTGCACCAGGCGCACCACCCCGGCGAACCAGCCCACCAGGCGCGCCGAGCCGTTGACCACCAGGCCGTCGATGGCGCGCTGGTCGCCCCCCTTCCAGAACCCGGTGCCGACGGCGCGCGCCCCGGCCGCGAACACGATGGCATAGAGCTCGTCGAAGCCGTACTTGCGCTCCACCAGCGCGTACAGCGGGCCGAAGGCCTGGGCGATCCGCTTGGGCAGGTCGGTGCGCACCCGGTACAGGTACCAGGCCGTCGCGATGCCCGCGACCGCCAGCCAGAACGGCGGCGTGGCCAGGCCGTGCAGGATGAACCCGCCCAGGCCCTTGTAGTCCGCGGCCATCCTGGCGATGTTCGCGTGCTCGGGCCGCACCAGGATGCTGGCGCCGAAGTAATCGCCGAACACCACGCCGCCGATCCACCAGCCGGCGGCCACCGACGGGATGGCGAGCAGCGCGAGCGGGATGGTCACCACCGCCGGCGACTCGTGCGGCGGGTGCTTCGGGTCGAAGCGCGGCTCGCCGTGGAAGGCCATGAACACCATGCGGAAGGTGTAGGCCGCGGTGACGAACACGCAGGCGAGCACGCAGGCGTAGGCGAAGGCCGCGCCGGGCGTGGCCGAGAGCCGGATCGCCTCGATGATGGCGTCCTTGGAGAAGAACCCGGCGAAGGGCGGGATCCCGGCCGAGGCGATGGCGCCGACGAGCAGCGTCCAGTAGGTCCAGGGCATGTACTTCTTCAGCCCGCCCATGCGGCGCATGTCCTGCTCGTGGTGCATGGCGATGATCACCGAGCCGGCGGCGAGGAACA
>CAZMDA010000031.1:0-10541 GCA_964564865.1 uncultured Bordetella sp.
CTCCTCGTGCATGATGCGCTCGACGTTCTCCAGCACCACGATGGCGTCGTCCACCACGATGCCGATGGCGAGCACCATGCCGAACAGCGTCAGCGTGTTGATGGAATAGCCCAGCAGCAGCAGCCCGGCGAAGGTGCCGATGAGCGACACCGGCACCGCGGCGAAGGGGATCAGGGTGGCGCGCCAGCTCTGCAGGAACAGGAACACCACCAGGAACACCAGCAGCATCGCCTCGGCGAGCGTCTTCACCACCTCGCGGATCGACACCTCGACGAACGCGGTGGTGTCGTAGGGAATGGCGTAGCTGATGCCGGCGGGGAAGCGCTGCGAGAGCTCGGCCATGCGGTCGCGCACCGCCTGGCCGACCTCGAGCTGGTTCGCGCCCGGCTGCAGGAAGATGCCCATCAGCGTGGCCGGCTTGCCGTTGTAGCGGCCGTTGAAGCTGTAGTCCTTGCCCGCGAGTTCGACACGCGCGACGTCCTTCAGCCGCAGTTGCGAGCCGTCGGCGTTGGTGCGCAGGATGATGTCCTGGAACTCGGAGACCTCCGACAGCCGGCCCTTCGCGGTGACGTTGTAGACCAGCTCCTGCCCGCCCGGCGCGGGGGCCTCGCCCACCTTGCCGGCGGCGAACTGCGCGTTCTGCTCGTTGAGCGCCCGGATCACGTCGCCCGGGGTCAGCTTCAGCGTCACCAGCCGGTCCGGGCGCAGCCAGATGCGCATGGCGTAGTCCTTGGCGCCGAAGATCTGCACCAGGGTCGTGCCGGGGATGCGCTTCACCTCGTCCAGCACGTTCAGCGTGACGAAGTTCGAGATCGCGATGTCGCTGTGGCGGCCGTCGGGGGCGTAGAAGGCGAGCACCTGCAGGAAGGCGGACGATCCCTTCTCCACCGTGACGCCCTGGCGGCGCACCTCCAGCGGCAGGCGCGACTCCACCTGCTTGGCGCGGTTGTTGACGTTGAGCGCCGCCTTGTCGATGTCGGTGCCGATGTTGAACGTGACCTGGATCTGCACCATGCCGTTGGAGGACGAGGTCGAGTTCATGTACAGCATGTTCTCGACGCCGTTGATCGCGTTCTCCAGCGGCGCGGCGACCGTGGATTCCAGCACCGGGGCCGAGGCGCCGGGGTAGATCGCGGTCACGGTCACCACCGGCGGCGAGATCTCCGGGTACTGCGCGATCGGCAGCACCCGCATTGCGGCCAGGCCGGCGAGCACGATGAAGATCGAGAGCACCGCCGCGAAGATCGGGCGGTCGATGAAGAAGCGCGAGAACATGGCTTACTTCTTCTCGGCCTTGGCCTCGGGCTTGGCTTCAGGCTTCGCCGCAGGCTTGGGTTCGGCCACCTTCACCGGCGCCCCCGGCCCGATGCGCATCACCCCGTCCACGATCACCGTGTCGCCCGCCTTGAGGCCGGAGGTGACGATCCAGTCGGAGCCGGACCACTCGCCCACCTCGACCGGCTGGGCCACGGCCTTGCCCTCCGCCAGCAGGTAGACGAACTTGCCCTGCGGCCCTTCCAGCACCGCGCGCTGCGGCACCATGAGGGCGTTCGGGCGCGTCGCGCCGCCGAGGATGACGCGCACGAACTGGCCAGGACGCAGGCGGCCGTCCGGGTTGGGGAGCTCGGCGCGCGCCTCGCTGGTGCCGGTCTGCGGATTGACGCGGATGTCGGAGAACGACAGCCGCCCCGCCCTGGCGTACACCGTGCCGTCGGCGCTGCGCACGGTGGCCTCGAAGCGGCCGCCCTCGGGCAGCTGCAGGCGGCCGGCCTCGGCCTCCTTGCGGATGCGCTGCTGCTCGCCGTCGGGGATGCCGAACCAGACCCAGACCGGGTCGGCCTGCGTCACCGTGGTGAGCAGTACGTCGGGACCGGAAACGAGCGAGCCCTCGGACTGCGGCGCGCGGCCGGTGACGCCCGCGATGGGCGACTCCACCCGCGTGTACTCCAGGTTGAGGCGCGCCTCCATCAGGCGCGCGCGCGCCGCCTTGACGTCGGCCTCGCCGACCGCCTCGGCCGACAGCGCGTCGTCGTACTCCTTCTGGCTCACCGCCTTCTCGGCGGCGAGCGGCTTGAGGCGCGCGGCGTTGCGCTTCGCCTGCGCGAGGCGCGCCTCGGCGGCGGCAAGGTCCGCCTCCGCGCGCGCGGCGGCGACCTGGAACGGCGCCGGGTCGATGGTGAACAGGGACTCGCCCTTCTTCACCGCCGCGCCTTCCCTGAAGTTGCGCGCCTGCAGGATGCCGGTGACGCGCGCGCGCACCTCGACTTCGCGCGAGCCCGCGGCCTGGCCGGTGTACTCGTAGCTCACCGGGACGGTCTTCGGCTGCACCGTCATCACCGCCACCTCGGCGGCCGGGAAGCCGCCGGGACCCCCGCCCTGCTGCTGGCCGCAGCCCGATGCGAGGAGCGCGACGGACGAAAGCAGAACACTTACGCGAATTGAGGGCATTGCGGGGATCGTCGGGACCTGGAGGGACCGCATTCTAGCGCCGCCGCCGCGCGGCGAATGTGTCCGTCCGGTAACAGTTGCTATACTTTTTCGAAAGAACAATGACCCGCGAGCGCTACGCGAAACGCGAGCACCTCGGCCTGACGCGGGCCGAATTCGCCGTCCTGCGCCGCCTGCGCACCCCCGAGAAGATCCAGCGGTTTCTCTACGACCTGAAGCAGAACTTCGAGCCGGACGGCGACAGTTGCCATTCGGTGCGCGTGGTCTTGCGCGACCGCCGCGCGCACTGCATCGAGGGCGCGATGCTGGCCGCGTGCGCGCTTTGGGTGCATGGCGAGCCCCCGCTGCTGCTCGACCTGCAGGCGGTGCACGATTTCGACCACGTGGTCGCCCTGTTCCGGCGCAAGGGCCGCTGGGGCGCGATCTCCAAGACCAACGGCATCGGCCTGCGCTGGCGCGACCCGGTCTACCGCAGCCTGCGGGAACTGGCGATGTCGTGGTTCCACGAGTACTACAACAAGCGCGACCACAAGACCCTGCGCACCTATTCGGTGCCTTATGACCTGCGGCGTTTGAAACCCGGGCAATGGGTCACCGCGACCGATGGCGCCTGGGACGTGGTGGACGAGCTGGAAGCCATCCGGCACTACAAGCTGCTCGCGCCCGGCCAGGCGCGCAACGTCGTCCGCCGCGACCCCTTCGAGCGCGAGGTCGGCAACCTCCTCCAGTACCGCCGCCCCAGGAAAAAATAGGGACGGACCACGATTTCCCGGCCGGGAAATCGTGGTCCGTCCCTGATTTCGGGGTTACCGGGTTACTTCGAGTCGACCTTGCCGATCTTCTCGACGGCGACCTTGAGGCGGGCGGCGTCCGCGGCGAGGAACTTCGCGAACTCCGGGGCGTCGAGGTAGCTGATCGGCGTCGAGACCTTCTCCATCGCGCCCTTGAACTGCGGGTCGTTCACCGCGGCGCGCACCGCGGCGCGCAGCCTGGCGATCACCGGGGCCGGCGTGGCCGCGGGCGCGAACACGCCCGACCAGATGTAGAACTCCACGTCCTTGTAGCCCAGCTCCTTGAAGGTCGGCAGCTCCGGCATCATGGGCAGGCGCTTGTCGCCCCAGCCGGCGAGCGCGCGCATCTTGCCGCCCTTGATCTGCGCCACCGCCGCCGCCGGGCCTGAGGCGAGCGCATGCACCTGCCCGCCCAGCAGGGCCGCGACCGCCGGCCCGCCGCCCTGGTAGGGCACGTGGAACAGCTTGATGCCGGCGGCATTGGCGAACATCTCCATCGCGACGTGCAGGGTGCCGTAGACGCCCGAGGACGAGTAGTTCATCTGGCCCGGATAGGCGCGGGCCGAGGCGATGAACTCCTGGATGGTCTTGTAGGGACCGTCGGCGGCCACCACCAGCACGGTGGGGTCCGAGGTCACCAGCGCGATCGGCGCGAAGTCGGCCAGCGTGTAGGGCGCCGGCTTGCCGTTGATCGGATCGGAGACCGGGAAGATGGAGATGGACGACAGCGACATGAGGATGGTGTAGCCATCGGGCGCGGCCTTGGCCACCGCGGTGGTGCCCACCGCGCCGCCGGCGCCGCTGCGGTTGACCACCAGCACCGGCCGCCCGAGCGTCTTCTCCATGCTGGCCGCGAGCGGCCGGCCGACGATGTCGGCCACGCCCCCCGGCGGGAACGGGGCGATCATGGTGACCGGCTTGGTCGGGTAGTCCTGCGCCAGGGACAGCGTCGAGACCCCCAGCAGGGCGGCAAGGAATAAGGTTCTGTTCATGGGCGTTCTCCTCCTCCGGAAGCTGTGGATGATAGATTAGCCCGTGTCAGGATGCAGCCCCTGGCGCGACCAAGCGCAGAAGGAGACCCGCATGCAGCGTCGGACTGTGTTGAAATACCTCGCGGCCGCGCCGTTCGCCCTCCATGGCGCGGCGCACGTCCACCTTGCCCACGCCCGGCCCAGGACCATGAAAGACATCGAAGAACTGCAGAAGAACTGGAAAACCCTGCTCGCGCCCGGGACCCCGGTCCCGGACCCGGCGCAGAAGCTGGAACTGAAGAAGGAAGAGTGGGCCAAGCGCCTGCCGCAGCCCGCCTACAAGGTGCTGCGCGAGGAAGGCACCGAGCGCGCCGGCTCGAGCCCGCTCGACCGCGAGAAGCGCCCCGGCGTGTTCGCCTGCGCCGGCTGCGACCTGCCCCTGTTCACCTCGGCGATGAAGTTCGACAGCGGCACCGGCTGGCCGTCGTTCTTCACCACCATCCCCGGGGTGTTCGGCACCAAGAAGGACTTCTACCTGATCTACCCGCGCACCGAGTACCACTGCATCCGCTGCGGCGGCCACCACGGCCACGTCTTCGACGACGGCCCGCCGCCGACCCGGCTGCGCTACTGCAACAACGGCGTGGCGCTGAAGTTCATCCCGCAGAAGGCCTAGCCGGGGGCGCCTTCAGCCGCAGCGCCTCGTCCAGCGGCGGCGCCGGGAAGTGGAAGCGCACCGGCCCGTCGGGCAGGGCGTGCAGGAACTGCTTCAGGAACGGATCCTCGGAGTTGAGCAGCGCCTCCGGGGTGCCCTCGCCCACCAGGCGCCCGTCGGCGATGACGTAGAGGTAGTCCACCAGCTTCAGCGACTCCGAGACGTCGTAGGTCACCACCACCGAGGTGAGGCCGAGGGCGTCGTTCAGCTTGCGGATCAGCTGCGCGATGGCGTTGAGCGAGATCGGATCGAGGCCGCCGAAGGGCTCGTCGTACATCGCCAGCAGCGGGTCGGTGGCGATGGCGCGGGCGAGCGCCACGCGCCGCGCCATGCCGCCGGAGAGGTCCGAGGGCATCATGTCGCGCGCCCCGCGCAAGCCCACCGCGTCCAGCTTCATCAGCACCAGCGGCCGCACCAGCTCCTCGGGCAGGTTGAAGTGCTCGCGGATCGGGAACGCGATGTTCTCGTAGACCGACAGGTCGCCGAACAGCCCGGAGACCTGGAACATCATCCCCATCTTGCGCCGCAGGGCGTAGAGCTCGGCGGTGGTCAGCTTGTGCACCAGCTGGCCCGCCACCCGCACCCAGCCGCGCGCGGGCTCGAGCTGGCCGCCGATGAGCTTCAGGAGCGTGGACTTGCCGCTGCCCGAGCCGCCGAGGATCGCCACCACCTTGCCGCGCGGGATCTTCAGCGACAGGCCACGGAAGATCGGCAGCGCGCCATGGCTGAAGTGCAGGTCGGAGACCTCGACCAGGATGTCGTCGGCGGGCGCGGCTTCTTTCATCTCGAGGCGCAAGTCTAGCCCAGTTGCGCCGTACCATTGGCGCATGCCTGCGTATGAAGGACTCACCCCCGACGTCGTGCTCGATGCGCTGGATGCGGCGGGCTGGCGCGGCGACGGCCGCCTGCTCGCGCTGAACAGCTACGAGAACCGCGTCTACCAGGTGAACCTGGAGGACGATTCCGTGGTCGTGGCCAAGTTCTACCGCCCCGGCCGCTGGAGCGATGCGCAGATCCTGGAGGAGCACGCGTTCTCGACCGAGCTGGCCGGGCGCGAGATTCCCGTCGTGGCGCCGCTCGCGCGCGAGGGCGGGACGCTGCACGCGTTCGGCGGCTTTCGCTTCGCGGTGTACCCGCGGCGCGGCGGGCGCACGCCGGAGCTGGAGGACGAGAAGGTGCTGGAGTGGATCGGCCGGTTCCTGGGCCGCATCCATGCCGTCGGCGCCACCGCGCCCTTCGCCGCGCGCCCGGTGCTGGACATCGAGGCCTTCGGCACCGAGCCGCGGCAGTGGCTGCTCGATTCCGGGATGATCCCGGCCGACGTCCGCGAAGCCTGGGAAACGGTGTCGGCGCAGGCGCTGGAGCGGGTGTCGGCGGCGTTCCGGCTGGCCGGCCCGGTGCGCCGCATCCGCCTGCATGGCGACGTCCACGCCGGCAACGTCCTGTGGACCGAGCGCGGCCCGCACTTCGTCGACTTCGACGACGCGCGCATGGGCCCGGCGGTGCAGGACCTGTGGATGCTGCTGCCGGGGGACCGCCAGGGCGCGCTGCGGTCCCTGAAGGCGCTGCTGGACGGCTACCGCCAGTTCCACGACTTCGACGCCGGGGAACTGGCGCTGGTCGAGCCCCTGCGCACCCTGCGCCTGCTGCACTACTCGGCCTGGATCGCGCGGCGCTGGGACGACCCCGCCTTCCCGGCCGCCTTCCCCTGGTTCAACACCCAGCGCTACTGGCAGGACCGGATCCTGGAACTGCGCGAGCAGTCGGCGGCGATGGAGGAAGACCCCCTGCCCCTGCCCTAGTCCCTGTCCGTTTCAGGGATAATTGCGGCCTTTTGGCCCCAACCCCCTCCCCGATCGGTCCTCCTACTTCATGATCCTGTTCGCCGCCACGGTCTTCACCAGCGCGTTCCTGCTGTTCCTGGTGCAGCCCATCATCGCCAAGCAGATCCTGCCCTGGTTCGGCGGCACCGCCGCGGTCTGGACCACCTGCATGGTGTTCTTCCAGCTGGTTCTGCTCGCCGGCTATGCCTACTCGGACGCGGTGAGCCGCAAGCTCGCGCCGCGCGCGCAGGCGGTCCTGCACACCGTGCTGCTCGCCGCCAGCCTCGCCTTCCTGCCGATCCTCGCCGGCGAATCCTGGAAGCCGGACCCGGACACCGAGCCCGGCGGCCGCATCCTGCTGCTGCTGGCGGCGACCATCGGCCTGCCCTACTTCCTGCTCTCCACCACCGGGCCGCTGGTGCAGGCGTGGTTCGCGCGCAGCTTCCCCAGCGGCACCGTCTACCGCCTGTTCGCGCTGTCGAACCTGGCCTCGCTGCTCGCGCTCATCGCCTATCCGCCGGTGATCGAGCCGGCCACCACGCTCGCCGCGCAGGCCTGGGGCTGGAGCGCGCTGTACGTGCTGTTCGCGGTGCTGTGCGCGGCCTCGGCGTGGAAGGCGGCCCGCGCGACCATCGAGCAGCCGCTGGCGACGGCATCCGCCGCGGCCAATGGCGCGCCGGCGCCGGGCGCCGGCGCCTACCTGATGTGGTTCGGCCTGTCCGCGCTGGGCTCGCTCATGCTGCTCGCGATCACCAGCCACATCACGCAGAACGTGGCCTCGGTGCCGTTCCTCTGGATCGTGCCGCTGGTGCTGTACCTGCTGTCGTTCATCCTCGTCTTCGACGTCGGCACCGGGCGCGGCCGCAGCGGCTGGTACTCGCGCACCTGGGCGCTGCCGGCGCTGTTCGCGCTGCTCGCCGGCATGGCGTACTTCCTGTTCGACAACCTGGGCGTGATGGACATCCGCGGCGCGGTGGCGCTCTACAGCGCGGGCCTGTTCGTCGCCTGCATGTTCTGCCACGGCGAGCTGGCGGCGATGCGCCCGGCGCCCAGGTACCTGACGCGCTTCTACCTCATGATCTCGGTGGGCGGCGCCGCCGGGGGCCTGTTCGTCGGCCTGATCGCGCCGCGCATCTTCGACACCTACCTCGAGCTGCCGCTCGCGCTGGTCGCCTGCGGGCTGCTCGCCGCCTGGCTCACCTGGCGGTCGCGCGCCGGGATCCCCTGGGCCGCGGTCCGCATCGGCGTGCCCGCGGTCGCGCTCGCGATCACCGGCGTGGTGGGCTGGCTGTCGCTCGAGTACCTGTCCTACATCCGCCAGAACGCGCTGCTGCTGACGCGCAGCTTCTACGGCACGCTGCGCGTCAAGGAGCACCCGCGCGGGGCCGAGGAGAGCCCGACCCGGAGCCTGGTGCACGGGGTCATCAACCACGGCTGGCAGTTCACCGATCCCGAGATGCGCATGCAGCCGATCAGCTACTTCGGGCCCAACTCGGGCATCGCGCGGGCGCTGGACTTCTACAGCGGCCGGCCGCGGCGCATCGGCATCGTCGGCCTGGGCGTGGGCGTGTTCACCGCCTGGGGCGAGCCCGGCGACACCTTCCGCATCTACGAGCTCGACCCGGAAGTGGTCAAGATCGCGCGCGAGAAATTCTGGTACCTGTCGGGCTCGAAGGCCAAGATCGAGGTGGTCACCGGCGACGGGCGGCTGAACCTGGAGCGCGACCCGCCGCAGAAGTTCGACCTGCTGTCGGTGGATGCCTTCTCCAGCGGCTCGATCCCGATCCACCTGCTCACCCGGGAGGCGCTGCAGGTCTACCGGCGCCACCTCGCCCCGGGCGGGGTCATCGTCTACAACGTCACCAACCGCTTCGTGCGCCTGGCGCCGGTGCTGAAGCTGGTGGCCGAGGCCGAGGGCATGAAGGCGATCCGCATCAGCGACGATCCCTCGGAGAGCCGCTACTCCGGGACCGAGTACGTGCTGGTCACGGAGAACGAGCAGCTCGCCGCCGACAAGCGCTTCGAGGACGCGGAGAAGATCGACCCCATCCCGGGCCTCAGGCCCTGGACCGACACCTACAACAACCTGTTCAAGGTCGTGAAGTAGCGAAAAACAGGCGGAAAACAGGGACGGACCACGATTTCCGCGGCGGAAATCGTGGTCCGTCCCTGGTTTCCCGCCTTACTGGGGGAGGTCGTCGAGGGCGTGCTTGAGGTGGCGCTTGTCGGCCCACTCCAGGATCTGCCAGCCGCCCGGCGCCGTGCCGATGCGGTTGATGCCGCAGTTCGGGATGCCGAACTCGCGCGGCGCCGACAGCGGCAGCCCCGTGATGTAGCGGTAGAGCTTGTCCAGCACCCCGCCGTGGGTGAACACGAGCACGTCCTCACCGGGGTGCCGCGCCGCGATGGCGGTGACGCTGGCCACGGCGCGCGCGTAGAAGGCCTTGAGGCTCTCGCCGGTGCGGAAATCGAAGTCCGGGTCGCGCGCGTCGAAGCGCGCATAGTCCTCCGGGAACTTCACCTGCACTTCGGCGTAGGTATGGGTCTCGAAGATGCCGTAGTGGCGCTCGCGCAGGCCGGGATCCAGCCTCACCTCCATGCCCAGCGCCGCCGCCGTCGGCTCGGCGGTCTGGCGCGCGCGCCCGAGGTCGCTGGAATAGATGGCGGCGCAGCGCTCCCGGCCCAGCACCGAGGCCACCGCCTGCGCCTGCCGCCGGCCGGTGTCGTTGAGCGGCACGTCCAGCTGCCCCTGCACCCGGTGCTCGGCGTTCCACGCCGTCTCGCCGTGGCGAACGATGACCAGCCGCGTCAATGCTTCCTCCCGGTGGCGATGATGGCGCCGACGACGATGAACGCGCCCAGGACCTGCAGCGGCGCCACCCGCTGGTCCAGCACCAGCCAGGCGAGGACCAGCACCGCGATCGGCTCGAAGTTGAGCACCACCGAGTTGTTCACCGCGCCCAGCCGCGGCAGGACCACGAACAGGGACGTGATCGCGGTGCCATAGAGCACCACCAGCAGCGCGAGCGCGGTCCAGCCGGTGCCGTCGGCCGGGAGCCGGAAGTCGTCCGCCGCCGCGCCGCCGGCGAGGGTCACCAGCGCCACCACGCTCATGATCATGAAGCTGCGCAGGCGCCCGTCCACCTGCGGCAGCCATCTCGTGGTGAAGAACAGCACGCTCGCGAAGGCCAGCGACGCCCCGGTCGCCCACAGCACCCCCGCGCCGATCTCGCTCCAGCGGCCCGCGATGTCCCCGCTGCTCCCGTGGACGTCCAGCGCCAGCGCGAGGCCCGCAAGCGCCACCGGCATCGCGACCAGCACGCGGCGCGACGGGCGCTCGCCGCCCGCCGCCCACGACAGCAGCGCCAGCACCATGGGGAAGGTCTGGAATGCGAGCAGCGCCAGCGCCACCGGGATCACCGCCACCGCGGAGTACAGGCAGTAGCTCTGCACCGCCAGCATCAGGCCGATGAGCGCCGCCCGGGCGCGCGTCGCCGCCGGCAGCGCGAGCGACACGCCGTTGGCGAGCAGCAGGCACAGGACGAACAGGGCGGTCCCCCCGGAGCGGAACGCGACCGCCGTGGTGACGTTGGCGCCGTGCTCGAAGGCGACCCGCGCCGCGACGTGGTTGGAGCCGAACAGCACCGAGATCGCCACGAGCAGCGCGATCCCGGCCCAGCGGGGGATGGGCTGCCCGGACACGCCCCGGCTAGTCCGCCTTGATGTTGTTGTCCTTGATGACCTTGCCCCACTTGGCCATCTCGCCCAGCGTCCACTGCTGCAGCGCCTCGGG
>CAZMDA010000031.1:10641-40162 GCA_964564865.1 uncultured Bordetella sp.
TAGGGCGCGCGGCCCACCAGCATCACCGGCGCCAGGTCCTTCGCGGTGTCGAACGGCAGGTTCGGGATCAGGGCCTGGTTGACCCCGTGTGAATCGAACACGAACACGAAGGTGTAGCCGTCGGGCGCGGACTTCGCGGCGAGGCCGGTGCCGATCGAGCCGCCGGCGCCGGGCCGGTTCTCGACCACGAACTGCTGCTTGAGCGCCTCGCCCAGCTTGCCGCCGGCCAGGCGCGCGAGCGGGTCCACCGAGCCACCCGGCGGGAACGGCACGATGAACTTCACCGGCTTGGCCGGCCAGTCCTGCGCGACCGCCTGCGACGCGGCGACGAGTGCGGCAACAACCAGCAATGCCATGCGCTTCATGGGACTCCTCTCCTGGATGGTCGCGCGGAGTGTAAGCGATTTCTGTGTATCCTCGCGGGCACCGGAGCGCCCGCTTACCCCCCAATGCTCATCCACCCCCGCGGCAAGGACCGGCCGTTTCACTTCGGCCCCTTCCCGCTCGAGACCCTGCCGCGCGACCCGCGCGTCATCGAGGCCGAGGCGGGCCGGCCCGCCCGGGCGAACCCGCGGGCGGCGGACCCGTCCTGCCTGCTGGCGCGCGCCGCGGACCGCTACCGCGGGATCTACGCCGGATTCCTCGAAGGACCGGTCGCGCCGGCGAAGGCGCCCGTCGGGGACGACCTCCGGCGCCGCGTCATGGACCTGAAGGGCGGCGCCTATTTCCTGGACGCGAGCCTGGCCGGCATCTGCGCGCTGCCCGGGCAGGGCTTCGCCCTCGTCGTGCTGGTCGAGCATGCGCGCGTGCCGGAAGAAGGCAACCTCGCCCGCGCCTGGACCCGGGACGCGGTCGTGGCCGCGGCGGAGATGCGTGCCGCGGAAATTGCGGTTTCGCTCGCGGGCCATGTGCGCCACATGGGGTTCCAGGCGCGCGCGCACTTCGCCGGACACGCCGGAGAGGACCTGGACAAGCTGGCGGTGCTCGCCGGCGTCGCCGTGCGCAACGGCGAGGCACTGGAGGCACCCTTCATCGGCGCCGGGTTCTCGCTGGCGGCGGTGAGCACCGACTACGAACTCGCCATCGACCTGCCGCTGCATGCCGATGCCCTCAAGGCAGGCGGCCTGCGCTACTGGTGGGGCATCAACGGCGCGCAATCCGGCCGGGAGCGCAACCGGCGCGCGAAGCGGCCCTCGCACCTGAGCCGCTATCCGATGGAAACGGTGCGGCGCGCCACGCGGCCCACCACGCTGATCCTGGACGACGAGGTGCCGCGCGTGCCAAAGCGCGCGGCATTCTTCCAGAGGGCGCTGCACGGCGACCTCGGCGAGAAGGCGAAGAAGGAGCGCACCCGGTTCGCGTTCAAGACCCCGTTCTCGTTCAGCCTGCTGCAGGTGATCCGCGCCCTGGTGCCGCACCAGGACGGCCCGGTCGCGGCCGGGCGGGACGCCCGCCTCGCGGATCCCGCGGCCAACGCGCGCGCCATCAAGTCGCTGTCCTACTTCCTCGGCGCCGACCTCACCGGCATCTGCGAGATCCCGCGCTACGCCTGGTTCTCGCACAAGGAAAACGGCGCCGCGATCCCGCCCTACCACCGCTACGCCGTGGTGATGCTCATCGACCAGGGCTTCGACACCATGGAGGGCGCGAGCGGCGACGACTGGATTTCAGGCGCGCAGTCCATGCGCGGCTACCTGCGCGGCGCGGAGATCGCGGGCGTGATGGCCGAGTTCCTGCGCGGCCAGGGATTCCCGGCGCGATCGCAGACCAACGCCGACAGCGACGTGCTGCACATCCCGCTCATCCTCTGGGCCGGACTGGGCGAGTTGTCCCGCATCGGCGAGCTGGTGCTGAACCCCTTCGTCGGCCCGCGCTTCAAGTCGGTGGTGCTCACCACCGACCTGCCGCTGGAGGCCGACCAGCCGATCGACTTCGGCCTGCAGAAGTTCTGCGGGCACTGCATGAAGTGCGCGCGCGAGTGCCCCTGCGACGCGATCCCCTTCGGCGACAAGGTGATGTTCAACGGCTACGAGATGTGGAAGCCGGACGTGGAGCGCTGCACGCGCTACCGGGTCACCAACCCCAAGGGCTCGGCCTGCGGCCGCTGCATGAAGACCTGCCCGATCAACAAGGTGGTGGACGCCGACGGCGCCTGGCTGACGCGCGCCGCGAGCTGGATCGGCGTCAACGCGCTGTGGGCGAAGCCGCTCACGGTGCCCTTCGCGGCCTGGTTCGACGACTGGATCGGCAACGGCCGGCGCAACCCGGCCAAGAAATGGTGGTTCGACCACGAGCTGGTGGATGGCGTGGCGGTCGAGCCCAGGGGCACCAACCAGCGCGACCTCGACCTCGATCGCAAGGTCGACGCCGCGACGCAGAAGATGGCCTACTACCACGCCAGCATGATGCCGCCGCCCGACGAGCCGGGACCGGTGCCGGTGGACCGCAAGGCGGCGATGGCCGCGGGCGCATGGCTGGAGACGCCGGAGGCGGCGCGCCGACGCGCGGCCGCGGGCGGCGCAGTGCCGGTGCATTACCTGCCGGCCCCGCCGCGCAAAGAAGCTTAGTCGCCCAGCAGACTGGTTCGCAGTGTACGGCTGACCCAGTCGAACGCGACCACCAGGCAGACGATGGCCAGCAGCAGAGTCGCCAGCCGGCCCCACTGAAACAGCGAAACGGCCTCGGACAGCAGGAGGCCCAGGCCGCCGGCGCCGATCAGACCAAGGACCGTCGAATCGCGGACATTGAACTCCCAGACGTAAAAGTGGATCGAGATGAATCTGGGCAGCATCGTCCGGCCCAGACCGAAAACCAGCGTTTGCATTCTGGTGAGTCCCAGCGCCAGTCCCGATTCGATCATTGACGGCTCCACGGCTTCGATCGATTCAGCGTACAGCTTGCCGTAGGTGCCGAACGAGTGCAGCGCGATCGCGAGAATGCCGGCCATCGGGCCCAGGCCGATGATCCCGACCAGGATCAGCCCGAATACCAGCGTATGAATCGAGCGCGCGATGTCCAGCAGCAGCCGCGCACTGCGCGCCGACCAGACAGGCGCATGCATGTTCTTCGCGGCGATCACGCCGAACGGAAGCGCGGCGAAAGCGGCGATCAGCGAGCCCAGGGTGGCGATCTTGAAGGTCGTCCACACTGCGACTAGAACGGCACGCAGGAACCGAGCCTCGGTATCCCGTCGATTTTCAGTCCGCAGCACCCGGCCGTCGTCGCTCCGGTACTCGACCACCGGGTTGCCATACCAGAGCGAAACGAAGCTCGGTACGCTCAATTCGACGGCCGTCTTCTTCAGGTTCTCCCAGGGCTTCCTGCCGAGCGTGAGATCGCCCGATGAAGCGAGCGCCCCGATGCACAAGGCGACCAGGACCACATAGGCGGCGAGCAGCCCACCCAGCCGCCCCGGGGCCCGGATCGCGTGCGCGCTCACTGAAAATTAGTTCTGCACCAGCTTTCCGGTCGCCAGTCCCGCGTCCCGGATGGGCTTGTAGAACGCATTGTCCTTGCTCACGAACCCGGTGTAGCGCGCCGGCAGCAGCCCAAGCCGCGCCACCGCCGGATCCGACAGCGCGGCGCGGAGCCTCGCCACGAACGCCTTGTCCTTGAACAGATCCGCGCTGACCGCGAATGCGTCGTTGGGCAGCGGATCCGAGGTCCAGAAGATCCGGCTGTCCGCCGGGCGGATCAGCCCTTCGCTGATCATCGCATCCCGATTCCTGTTGTAGTCCGCGCCGGCGTCCAGTTCCCCTCTGACCACCGCCAGCTCGATCGCCTGGTGCTTCGTATGAACCAGCCGGGAGAAATGCCGTTCCGGCTCGATGCCCATCTTCATGAACTGGTGCAGCGGGATCAGGTAGCCCGAAGTCGACCCCTTGTCCCCGAAGGCGAACGTCCTGCCCTTCAGGTCCGCTATCGAATTGATTCCCGATTTCGGGTTCGCCACCATGATGGCAAAATACTCAGGCTTGCCGTCGTACAGAATCGTCGACACGACCTGGGCCCCGGCCGAGTGGTTCGCCAGCACATATCCCCACGGACCCATGAGCGCCAGGTCGGTTTCGCCGCTGGCCAGGGACTTTGCCAGACCTTCCCAGGTGTCGACGGTGTACAACCTCACCGCGCGGCCCAGCCGGTGGGCGAGGTACTCGGCAAGAGGCCGGTAAGTGGCGTCGTTCTTCTCCTTGTCGGGCTGGAACAAACCGACGCCGAACCGCAGGGGGCCCTGCTGGGCATGCGCTGCGCCAAAAGAAGAGGTCAGCACAAGAATGGATAGGAAAAGCGCGCGTAGTCCGTGGTTCATCTAGCCCCTCGTCGGTAGTCAGCAAACAGAGATTCCCCGGGAATCCGGCGATTGGTCGCGCTCCTGTCGGGATCCTTACCTTGCATTGAGCGCGATCCCGCGCCCGGACTACCGTCGCGCTTGATGACCCTTCAAAAGCGAGCGCAGCGAATTCACATCCAGCACGCCCGTATGTGAATTGCTCAGCGCGCCCGCGCCGTCGAAGTAGAGCAAGGTAACGTGAGGCACCCCGTGCCGGCGCGCAAGCGCCCGGCCAGCGGCTGTTCGCAGGCTTGCAACACGGACCTGCAGGTCCCGGTCGTCGATGCCTCCGGCCGCCTGCCGCAGGTTCTCCAGCAACTGTTTGCACGATGGACAGTCCGGATCGTGGATCTGCACGACGGTCGGCGTGCCGTTGCCGATCGCGGAAAGGTCATGCAATCGATCGTGGCTTCGCTTGTATGCGGCCAGTGCGACGCCAATGCCGGCGGCCAGCAGCAGAACGAGGATGACTCTCCTCGCGATCAGCAGGTACACGCCGGAGCGCGACGACTTGAGTTCGCGAATCATCTCCGCGAGGCGAGCGCCGTGCCACCAGCCCGGGACCGATCGCCCGCCGGAAAGGACTCCGGCAACCGGGCGCCGGAGGCGCCCGCGGTCGCTTCGTAAACAATCCGCCACTCCCCGCTCTCGCGCGCCCAGTACTGCCGCTTGCGCGCGCGCTGCGTCAGGTCGCTGGAGCGGTAGTCCTGCAGGAAGGTCACGACCATCACGTCGTCCGCCGACGGGTCGCGATGGATCTCGATCTCGCTCAGCCCGACGCGGATCCAGCGCTTGCGCGCGTTCACGCGCCGCTTGTGTTCCGACCACGCCCGCAAGTCGACGCCTTCGGCGGCGAAGCGCGGCGAATAGTGCGCGAGGTAGCGACGGGCATCGCGCCCCTCCCAGTCGCGCCGCCAGGATTCGAGGCGCGCATCGAATGCGTCCCGCTCCCTTGCCAGCGACTCCGCCGCGACCCAGTCCACGCCGTTTGCGATCACCACCGGTGTGCCTCCGGGACGGAGGTGCGCGGCTAGCCGTTCGAGGTCGTCGTTCGACAACGCGACGCAGCCGTCACTGGACAGCGGCGCGCGCGCATAGGTGTCCGAGGGCACGCCATGGATCCAGATGCCGTGCCCGGTCCGACCCAGCGACCGATCCCGGGGGTTGGGATAGTCGATCGGGAACGCACCCGCGCCATAGAGATCCGGCAGGCGCCCTCCCGGAATCCACCCGGTCACCCGATAGACGCCCAGCGGCGTCTTGCGGTCCCCTTCGCGTTCCTTGCCGGCGCCCTGGCGGCCGACCGAAGCATAGAAATGGGCCTCGAGCCGCGGTATGTCCCCGCTGGTATCGAACACGTACAGGCGGGATGCCGCGGCGTCGACCACGACTGCACGCCCATCCGCGCGATCCGAACGCAGGAGGTAGCGCGGAACCCTGCCCTCCGGCGTTCGCATGGCCCGGACCCTTGCGCGAGCCTCCGCGCGCAGGCCCGCCAACGCCTCGCCTTGAGGATGCTTGCCTGCCCCTATGCCTTCGAGCGCGCGGGTCCTCGCCAGCAGGAGATCGCCGCGCATCAAATGGGCGAGGCGGAACGTGGGATGGCGCGCCACCAGCCGGTCCAGTTCCTCGAGGGAACCGACGCGAGAGCCGTCCCGAAGGCCGGCCAGGACGCGCTCCAGGCTGGCATCCACCTCGCCAGCCGCCACCGGCGCCACGCAACCGACTGCGAGCAGCACGGCGACCGCCCGAATCAGGCCGGTCAGCCGCCTACCCATGCGCGAGCCGGTCCCGGATGAACGCGATGGCCCTGTCCGGGTCGATGCCAAAGCCGTCATGGACGACGATGCCCTCCGGATCGACCAGCACGTGCCACGGCGTTCCTCCGGTGCGATAGGCCGACATTGCCTCCGGCATGCCGTTCGCGTTCCGCCGCCCGGAATCGTGCCCCATGACGATGTCCAGCCGGTACCGCTTCTGCATTTCGCGCAGTTTCTCCGGTCCGTTCCACGAGTGACCCTCGAACACCGTCTGCACCGCGACATTCACCACTCGAGACTCCCGCTTGAAGGCGGTCGCAAGCGTTTGCAACGCCGGAAAGCCGTGAGCGTGGCAGCCGGGGCACCACGCCTGCCAGAATTTCAGGTGCACCCAGCGTCCCCGTTGCGCGATGAGACTGAACTGGGTCCGCCGGCCGGCGCCGTCGATCCAGAATTCCGGTCTGAGCTCCGGCGCACGGATGCCAACAATGCCGCGTTTGGGCAACCGCTGCGCGACCGCCGCCAGCGGCGCCGCGACCAGGCCGGCGAGAATCAATTGCCGTCGCGAAATCACGCTAGCGTGCCCGCTTCGCTGCTTCCAGCAGCGGCACCAGATCGGCCATCGGCATGGCCCCGGCGTGCTTGTTGCCGTTGCGCAGGTAGAAGGTTGGCGTCGCCGTCGCTCCGAGGCGCTTGCCCAATGCCAGAATCTCGTCCACTGGCGTGGCGCAGTCCGGCGCCGCGCGCGGCTGTATCCGGCTCAGCATGAGGTCGCTCCATGCCCTGGCACGATCCGGCGAGCACCACACAGCCTTGGCCTGGCGAACGGACTCCGGACGGATGACCGGGTAAGGAAAGATGTGGATAGTGACATCGTCCAACTTCATCAGGTCGCGCTCAAAACGCTCGCAGTGCGGGCAGTTCGGGTCGGAGAAGATCGCGATCTCCCGGCTGCCGGCGCCCCTGCGGTACGTGATCGCGGACTGAAGGGGAAGGCTGGACCAGTCGATCGCGGACAGGCTGGCGGACCGTTCCTCGGTCAGGTTCCGGTCCGATGCGATATCGATCAGATGACCCAGGATCAGGACTTTGGCGGCGGCGTCCACATAGAACACGGTCGGACCCGACTCGCGCCGGACCGCCACCTCGAACAGGCCCTGGACCGGCGTCTTCCGGATGCCGATGAGCTTCGCGCCGGGAACCCGTGCCTGGACAAAATCACGGATCGCCTTCTCGTTGCCGAGGGCAGCCGGCGCAGCGAGCAGGCATACGGCCGCCAGCAGCCCCGGAATCATGCCTTGAGAGTTGATGGTGCGGCGCATGTACATTGGTCGAATAAGCGCAGATCCCGTTACGGTCCGTTCTGTATGACGGTGCTATCGCGACGTTCATTCCACGGCAACCGCAGAAATGTGGAATGAATTGCCCTCTGGCCCCGTCCAATAGGGTGTGAAGGACACTTTCGTCGATTTCGGCGCAAAAGCCGCGTTCTGGAAACGGACTTCGAGCCGGCGGGCCATCGAGCGTGCCAGGGATCGGGTCTACCGGATGGCCTATGCCTGGTGCCATGACGCGACGCTGGCCGATGACCTGACCCAGGCCACGCTGGAGAAGGCGCTGCGTCGGTCTGGCCAGCTTCGGGACGAAACCCGGATCCTGCCCTGGATGATGGCTATTCTCGCCAATGCGTTCCGGGACCATCTGCGCGCGAGGCGCGAAACCGTGGACCTGGACGACCTCGCGGAAACACTGGCTTCGGATGACCCGACGCCGGAGGAAGCCTGGCGCTCGCGCGACATTGTCCGGCGCGTGCGAAGGGAGGTCGCCCGCCTGCCCGCCGCTCACCGCCAGGTCGTGACGCTGGTGGACATCGAGGGCTGCAGCTACGCAGAAGTGGGGGGCATCCTGGGCGTTCCGGTCGGCACGGTGATGAGTCGCCTTTGCCGCGCCCGCCAGGCGCTGCGCCAGCGCCTGGAAGCGCTGTCGCCGGCGCGCGAGCGGGATTCCGGGAACCTGCGGGTGGTGAAATGAGCGACGAGCGCCGCCCATCGCAGGAGCAGTGTAACGCCCACGTCGACGGTCAGCTTGACGCCACGGAGTGGAGCCGGCTCGCCGCGGCGGCGGAAAGCGACGAGCGGCTGCGCGGGCAACTGGCGGATCTGAGGCAATTGAAGGATCTGGTTCGAAACGCGTACGCGGAGCCGCCGCGCCCGCGGCCGCGCCTCGCCTCCGCGCCGGCCCTGCGCTGGCGCGCGTTCGCGGCGGGCGCCGTGTTGGCGAGCGTCGCCTGGCTCGGGCATTCGTGGGTGGCCGGCACGCCGCCTCCCGAGCCCTCTGCGAGCTCGCCTGCGGCCGCAGTGCAGGCCGCTGCCAGCAACAAGTTGCTGTTCCACGTCGGCTCGGACGACCAAGGCGTGCTTTCACGCATGCTGGGAGAGATCGAGGACCTCCTGCGCTCGGCCCGCTCGAGCGGCCGCAGCGTTGAAGTGGAGATCATCGCGAGCGATGTCGGCCTGGTCCTGCTGTCCGCGACCGCGCTTCCGGCAGCGCGTCGCATGGCTGAGATCCGGCGCGAGTACGGCAACGTCCGCCTGGTCGCCTGCGGGGAGAGCATCCAGCGGCTGCGCGGTTCCGGCCGCGATTTCGAGTTGCTGCCCGGCATCACGGTTGCCCCGTCGGCGCTGGAGGAAGTCGTCGCTCGCCTGCGGGATGGCTGGGTTTACGTCCGTTCCTGACCACGGAGATACCTTGAATCAACAACGCAGAAGGACAGTGGCGGCATTCCTACTTCCGGCTCTGGCCTCGCTGCCGGGGCTTGTGCAGGCTCAGGCGCGTTCGCAAGTCGCGGACCACAAAGTCCTCGCCCATCCCCAGGCACTGCAGGCCGAGGGCAAGATCGAGGTCCTCGAATTCTTCTGGTACGGCTGCGTCCACTGCTATCGCTTCGAGCCCTGGATCGAGGCCTGGCATGCGAAACTCCCCGCGGACGTCGGCTTCCTCAGGATTCCAGCGGTTTTCAATGACCGTTGGGCGCTCGATGCCGCGCTCTACTACGCGCTGGAGGCGCAAGGCCTGGTCGACCGCCTGCATCGGCCGCTGCTGAACGCGATTCACGAGGACCGGCTGCGGACTGGCGACGAACGTGCTCTGTCCCAGTGGCTGGCCGCAAGGGGCGTGGACGCCGGGCGCATCGTGGCCGCGATGCGCTCGTTCAGCGTGCAGACGCTGGTGCGCCGGGCGGCGCGCGCATCCATTGCCTATGAGGTACCGGGGACGCCGACCATGGCGGTGCACGGGAAGTACATCGTCACCACTGATGGCGTGCCCCAGCTGAAGGACCTGCTCGGCGTGGTCGATCGCCTGGTTGAAAGGGTCCGCAAAGGCGCGGCGTGAATTTTCGCCTTGGTGGCGTCGGCCACGGGGGCGCAAGACCGGGATGTGGAGCGAGCTCCTGTAATGGCGGTGCGCCAGGCGCGACAAACCCGCGTACCGTCATCTAAGCATAGGATTCTTTCAATGCACGCCACGCTTCCCCTGCTCCGCAAGCACGGATTCCCGGCGGTTCGCCGCGGGCGCACGCAGACCCTGCAGGTCAACCTGGGCTACCGCTGCAACCAGAGCTGCCTGCATTGCCATGTCAACGCGGGCCCGAACCGAACCGAGGAAATGTCGCGCGAGACCATGGCCGACGTGCTCGCGTACCTCGAGGTCTCCGGCGTTCGCCGGCTTGACCTGACCGGGGGCGCGCCGGAACTCAATCCGCATTTCCGTGACCTCGTCATTCGCGCCACGGACATCGGCGTGCATGTTATCGACCGCTGCAATCTCACGATTCTGGAACAGCCGGGACAGGAGGGCCTGGCGGAGTTCCTCGCCGCGCGGCGCGTCGAGATCGTGGCCTCCCTGCCCTGCTACATCGAGGACAACGTCGACCGCCAGCGCGGTGACGGCGTGTTCGAATCCAGCCTGCGCGGACTCAAACGCCTGAACGACCTGGGCTATGGCATCCAGGGCCGCGGCCTCGACCTGAGCCTGGTCTACAACCCGCAGGGGCCGGTGCTGCCGCCGGCGCAAGGCCCGCTCGAGGCCGAGTATCGCCGGGTGCTGGGCGAACGCTACGGCATCTCGTTCACCCGCCTGTACGCCCTGGCGAACATGCCGATCAAGCGGTTCGGCTCGACCCTGGTCTCCAAGGGCGGGTTCGACGGCTACCTGTCGCTTCTCAAGTCCGCGCACCAGGATGCCAATCTCGAATCGGTCATGTGCCGTTCCATGATTTCCGTCGACTGGCAGGGCTACGCCTACGACTGCGACTTCAACCAGATGCTCGGCCTGCCGCTCGCCACTCCCGGAACGCGACGGGCGCACATCGCCGGACTCATCGGCCGGAACATGGAGGGTAACCCGGTCACGGTCCGCGACCATTGCTATGGCTGCACCGCCGGGCAGGGTTCTTCCTGCGGCGGCGCGCTCCATGCCTGACGCGCCGGGCCGCGCGTGCCCCCTGGCGTACCGCTATGGGGCCGCCGCGCTCGCGGAGCCGGCCTCCCTCTGCGCCGACACGCTGTGGGTCGCGGGCGGGCTGTATGGCAATCCCTTCGCGTTCCGCAGCCTGGAGCAGCTGGTCCGCGCCGAGCGGGACGACGCGGCGCTGGTCTTCAACGGCGACTTCCATTGGTTCGATGTCGACGAGGCGGCCTTCGACGAGATCGACAAGGGCGTGTCCCTGCACGTCGCGACGCGCGGCAACGTTGAAACGGAGATCGCCGATCCCAACCCCGGCGCCGGCTGCGGATGCGCCTACCCGGAGTGGGTCTCGGACGCGGAGGTGAGCCGCTCCAACCGCATCATCGAGCGCCTGCGGCTCGCCGCGCAGGCGGCGCCGGGCGTCGCGCGACGGCTGGCCGCGCTGCCGATGTACCGGATCGCGGAGGTTCGCGGAGTGCGCATCGCAATCGTGCATGGCGACGACGAGTCGCTCGCCGGATGGCGGTTCTCGCAGGAATCGCTCGCGACCGGCGCCGGCGCCGCCCATGCGGAGGAGGCGCTCCGGGATGCCCGGACGCGCGTCTTCGCCTGCAGTCACACCTGCCTGCCGGTGCTGGCCCGGTTGGGCGGCGGCGTCGTGATCAACAACGGGTCGGCGGGAATGCCGAACTTCCAGGGCACGGACTTCGGGCTCGCGACGCGCATATCCACGACTCCGCATGCGGATGCGATCTACGGCTGCGTGGTCGACGGAGTGCATGTCGAGGCGGTTCCGGTCCGGTTCGACGCGCGGGCCTGGCTGAATACCTTCCTCGCACAATGGCCCGAAGGCAGCGACGCCCATCTGTCCTACCATGCCCGTATCGTGCACGGCCCGAACTACCCTCTGGATCGCGCGCGCCGCGCAGCCTAGCATCGCCGCGCGGCCTGCCCATGTCCTCCCTCACCGCCTCCGCCTGATCATGCTCTTGATCAGGCGCGGGAGGTGACAGGAGCGGCGGATCATGCTCGCCCATGCGGCACGAATCGCCATCAGGCTGACGCCCGACTCGGTCGGCTGCGCGATCGCGGCCGCACTGGCGACGCGCACTCGACGCCTGGCCCCGACGGCGACGCAGCGCGCGGCGATGGCGAACGCCCGCGCGCTGCGCTACGGCGCGAAGGGCCTGCATGCGGCGTGGCGCTGGGGAGAGGGTCCTCTCGTTGTCCTCGTGCACGGCTGGGGCGGCAGCGCGGCGCAGATGGCGCCGCTCGCCGCCCGGCTCGCCGCCTCGGGATATCAAGCCGTGGCGATCGACGTCACCGGTCACGGCGACTCGCCGGAGAGCCGGACGCGCTGGGAGTGGTTCATCAGGGACATCGCCGAGGCTTCGCAGTCGCTGGGAGAGAACCTTCACGCCGCCATCGGCCATTCCGCCGGAGCGCTCGCGCTGATGGCCGCCCGCGGGCTGAAGGGATTTCGCGCCCAGCGTTATGTCTGCATCTGCGCGCCCTCGCACCCGTTCCCGCCGGTTCGCGCGATCCAGGATCGGCTCGATCCGCGTCCGGGCGTGATCGAACGCTACAAGGCCTATCTCGCGCGCCAGTTCGAGTCCGATTGGCGCACGCTTCAGGAAGGCCGCTCGTTCTCCGGAGCAGGCGCGGACACGCTCCTTGTGTACGACCTCAAGGATCGGTACGTGCCGCACAGCGAGGGCGATCAACTCAAGGAACTGTGCCCTGAGGCGCGCCTCGTGAAGACCCGGGAGTACGGACACACGCGCATTCTCGAGGCGTCCGAGCTGGCGGATACCGTGGGCGGATTCCTGGCTGAGCCTGTCAGTCCCGCGGACAATCCGCACCGAGTTCGGCCGTCAGCCTGACCAGTTGATGCTCCGGTAGTCGAAGTTTCCCTCCAGCGCCGGCTTGATGACGCGAAAGTAGGGGGACACGTCGAAGTCGCGCGGCACGAACAGGCTATGATGACGGATGTGCGCGACCTCGTCGTAGCACGAATTGCAGTCTTCCGGCCCGTTCCGGACGCGCTCGATGCGGGGCAGGACCGGATAGCGGACGTGCTGGAACAATTGCGCGAGGAAGGTCGAGCAGATCGCCCGGGTCGGCTCGCCGCTTCCCAGCGCCAGCATGCGGCGGCGCCAGCGCGACGGCACGGGGGGCACGGGAAGCAGGTAGCGCGCCAGATCGAAGACGTTCTTGAGGTCGTACTGCTGTCCAAGGCGTCCCAGCGCCTCGCGTATCAGCCTCGACCTGTCCTCCGCGTCGATGCCTACTGGCCGGCAGATCCGCGTGTGCATGCGCGAATAGGCGTCCAGCGGAACCAGACGGATGCCCTCGACCAGGTCCGCCTCGATCAGGACCGGAATGCCCGCAAAGCGCCCCTGGAACGGACCCGGGCCGAGACACAGCGCCGCGTGCGACCAGGTCGACTGCGTGAGGTACTTGATCGCCGTGCTCAAGCGCGTGCTGCCCTCGACCAGCAGGACGTCGCAGGGTTGCAGCGTCGCCGCGAGTTGTTCGGGCGGCGACGTCGACAAGGGTACGTAACGCGGGTCGGCGCGGGTCAGGTAGCGCGCGAGCAGCCGGCCAGTCCAGCCCGGGACGCGATCAGTCACCGTTCGCGCCCCGCCGGGACGGACAGTCGGAGCAGTTGCAGCCCCACCCAGCAGCCCGGAAGCGCAGCCGCGATCCACAACCAGCCGTGCAGGCTCGTGCTGGCGATGCCCGAGAAGAATGCCCCGACATTGCAGCCGTAGGCGATGCGCGCGCCGTAACCCATCGCCAGTCCGCCCGCCAGGGCGCGCAACGCAGCGCCGGCCGAGGGCAACCCGGCGATCTTGAAGGTTCCGGCCAATACGGCCGCGCCGGCCGCACCGAGGACCAGCCCGATGTTCATGACCGACGTCGGGTCGGCCAGGATGCCGGACTCGAGCGCGGCTTGCTGGAATCCGCTGTTCCAGAACGCTTCGCCGGCGGAGGACCACCCCACCGCCTGCGCCGCCTTCGCGCCCCAGAGCGTGAACGCCCACGTTATGGACCAGGGGTGCCCGGCGACGAGCAGGGTCAGGAGGTTCAGTCCCGCCAGCGCGAGCGCGCCGGCCAGGAGCGTCCACGGTCCACGCAGCAGGCGCCATCGCGCGGAACCGGAAGCGGCGTCGCTATCCGCGCCGCGCAGCTTGGCCAGCACGGCGTGAACCCCTGCCAGCACCGCCAACTGCAGCATAACGGCCTGCGGCCACCCCAGGGAATCGCCCAGCGCAAGAGGTGCCAGCGCGGGCTGCATCTGCCACCAGCCCATGTGCAGGCTCGCCCAGAACGATCCTGCGCAGAATGCCACCAGCGTCAGCAGCAGCCGTACTTGCCCGCCCGCAAGGCCGAAGAGCGTGCCCGACGCGCAGGCGCCCGCCAGTTGCATGCCGACCCCGAACAGGAACGCGCCGCAGGCCACCTGCACGCCGGCGGGGGCCACCGCGCCCCCGGCTTCGACGCCGAACCCGTTTCCGGCGGCCAGGACAGGCGCGAACAACACGGTCGCCGCGCCGATCATCAGGATCTGCGCGCGCACGCCCGAGGTGCCGCGCCCCTCGATCAGCCGGCGATACGCGGATGCGAAGCCGAAGCCGGCGTGGGAAAGCGTGAAGCCCAGCGCGAGCCCGATCAGGAGCAGGATTCCCATGCGCGGGCCCTCCAGCGCGAGCACTGCGGCTCCCAGGGCGATCTGCCCCGCGAGAAGGCGTACGCCCGTCCGGCTCAGGCCCGGCGCCTCACCTTGCGGCCGCATCCTTCACGATTCGCTCGAACACCGGATCGAGCTCCCGCGCCATCCGGTCCAGCGCCACGACGCCATACGGCGCGAAAACCGCGCTGGGCGTCCGGTAGCTGACCAACGTTGACCGATCCGCCTTCTCCGTGACGTAAATGCGCAGGGGCGCCTCGAAGCCCGCGGGCACGCTGGCCTCGAGCATACGCACGGCATAGTCGTTGCGGAACACCATGAGGACCGCGTTTCCGCGGATCTGCACGCCCCGTGCGGCGGCGCCACGGCTGGCGCTGGCCAGGGCAACCAGGCCCATGCCGTTGTCGGCGATGGTCTTCTCCAGGCGCGCGATGGCGACGTCGAACGGATGCGGCATGGGAACCGAGACCAGTCCGGGGACCGGCGCGTGCTGGGCCTGCGCCGCGGCGGCGACGGACGCGGCGAGCAACAGCCCCAGGAGGGCGGAACCGGGACGATTCACGCGAGGCTCACCGGACGACGATCCGGTAATCCGGCGTGGGGTTGAGCGGGCATGAGTACAGGTACGATCCCGGCTTCAGGTCGACCACGTAGTCCCGGGATTTTCCGGCCTGGATGCCGCCGCCGGAAACGCTGGGCAACGTCGCCCGCTCCTTGAGAGAGGCGCCGCGGAGCCAGAATCCGAGTTCATAGGGAACATTGCGGTTGGCGACCCGGAAAATGTGCTTGCCGCGCTTGAGTTCGAGCACCGGGAGCGACCCGCGCTTGCCTGCCGTCGCGCGGTTGATCGCCTCGCAGTCTTCGCTGCGCGCGGACTTGAAGCCATGGTCCACGCCGCCCTCGCTTTCGACGAACTGGCACGGCACCTGACTCAGCTCGACCAGCGTTGGCCCGGCAGAAAGCGTGGCATTCGCCTGGATTGAGACGGCGAGTGCGATCAAACCGCGACGTATCGGGCCCATGGTCTCGGATTCAGGTGGATAGCGCCGCGCGCAGCGCCGCCATCGTTTCATCCACCGAGATGGTCATGCTGGCGAAGGTCTCAATGTCGCGCCGCTCCAGCACGTCCTCGCCCGCGCCGCGCTCGCGCCAGATGCCATGCCAAAGGTCCCGCTCCATGAGCAGGACTTCGATATGGGGGCGAAACAGCACCATCATGGCGCTGAGCCAGCGGTTCACCGGCCAGGACGGGTAGGCATGATCGACGCGAAACCGGTCCAGCATGCGTAGCAGGTCGCCGGCGGCGAACCAGGCGTCGTCCACTACCCAGCGATTGGGCGCGAACAGGCCGATCGGGTAGCCATAGGCGTCCATGGAAATCGCCACCAGATGCGCGAGTTGGTCCTCGCCATCCGGCCAGGGCTCGGCATGCGGCAGCGCCAGGGGCGCCACGCCCTCGGGCATACCCGCGCGGCGCAGGAACGTATGGAAATGCCCGTGCTCGCCTTCGCGGTGCGCATGGTAGTAGTACTGGGCGTGCGTCTCGCGATCGAAGACATCGTCCTCGGGGTAGTGATTCATCTCGACGAACTCGCCCTGCCCGCGCAGAACCTCGCCGACGACGTTCAGCCCGGCCTTGCGCAGCACCCGGTAGCACTCCGCGATCTCGAGACCCGCGGCATACATGGCCTCGAGCCGCGCGCGCGGCTGCAGCGACAGATCGATCTCGCATGCCACCACGGCGCCGCCCTCGGCGGACCGATTCGCGGAAAGCGACCCGGGCGCTGAATGCGCGCCCGATCCGTCCACCGCTACTTCCGCGCCGCGCAGGGGTTCTTTGCCGCGCAGGGGTTCTTGGCGGCGCAGGGATTCTTCGCCGCACACGGGTTCGCCTTGGCGCCGCAGGCGGATTTTTTCTTCTTCGCCGCACAGGGATTCTTCCCGGCGCAGGGATTCTTCTGTGCCAGGTGCTGGCGGCCCCGTACCGCGCACGGGTTGCACGGGTTCGCGGCCGCGATCGGACCGCCGAACAGCATTCCCGACGACAGCACGGACAGAACGGCGGGCTTCAAACGGAAGTTCATCATGTGGATCCTCGGTTAGGTCAAGGTTATCGGACGATTCGCGAACGCAGCCGGCGCTAGCGCTTTTTCGCCGCGCACGGATTGCGCCCCGCACAGGGGTTCTTCGCGGCACAGGGGTTCTTCGCGGCGCACGGGTTCTTCGCCGCGCAGGGGTTCTTGGCCGCGCAACCGCCCGCTTTCGCGCCGGTCTTGATGAACTGCTTCTGGACCTCGGCGCCGTATGCGGTCATCGCGGCCAGCTCTCGGGAGGCCCAGGGCAGCGGCTTCGCCGCCATCGGCACCACCATGCAGAACTGCACCATCTGCTCGAGATCGACCGACTTCAGCTTCGACTGCGCGTCGGCCATCGCCACCAGGTGCGGATAGGGCTTGCGGAAGCTGTCGGCGAACGCGGCGCCGTTGTTGTGGCAGGACATGCAGGACAGGCCGTTCGTGCTGAGCTTGGTGTCGGACCAGAGCCGCTCGCCTTCCTTGACCAGGCTCGCCCGGGACGCGGCGAAGGGCTTGGTGCCCTTGGGGCGGGTCACCGACTTCGGGTCGACGCTGGCGGCACCGCAACCGCCTTTGGCCGCACAGGGATTCTTCGCGGCGCAGGGATTCTTCGCTGCGCAGGGATTGGCCTTTGCCGCACAGGGGTTGGACTTTGCGGCGCAGGGATTCTTCTTCGCGGCGCAGGGATTCTTCTTCGCGGCGCAGGGATTCGCTCCGCATCGGCCCTGGGCGAGGATGAGACCGCTTCTGCCGGCACGCGCGCCGCAGGCTCCGCACGCGCCCGATGCCACCGCGAGCGGCGCCGAGCACAGCATGCCCGATGCCAGCATGGAGGCCACTATGGGCCGCAGTTCCATATTCATGGTCTTCCTCCCTTGGAATGGATGAACCGACAGTCAGCCGATGGGATGGAGACCGGTGTGCCGGCGCGTTCCTTACATAGCGCCGGATCCGCGCGGACCTACGGCAGTGCAGCAAAATCGATCTGGCGCCACCTTGCGCGGAGATGGTCCGCGAACACCCGGACCTTCGCGGTCAGCAGTCTCGCGCTCGGGTACACGACCTGGACCGGAATCTCCGGCAGCGCGTGCTCCGGGAGCAGCGGAACCAGGCGGCCCGATCTTGCGTGCGGGCGGGCCTGCCAGCACGGGATGCGGGCGATGCCATGGCCGGCCAGCGCGGCGGTCAGCAGGGCCTCGTTGTCGTTGGTGGTCCAGCTGCCGGAGACCTCGACCGAGGTGACGCCGCGTGCGGTGAGAAAGGTCCAGTCGCGCGGCGCGCGCTGCGACGTCAGGATCAGGCAGTTGTGGCGCCTCAAATCCGACGGTCGCCTGGGCGTACCCGCGCGTCTCAGGTAGGCCGGCGCGGCCACGATCGAGCGCCGGTAGGCCGCGACCGGGAGCGCGACGAGCGAGGAGTCGTCCAGGCGGCCGGTTCGAACGGATACGTCGATGCCCTCCTCGACCAGGTCCTGGTAGCGGTCGCTGAGCAGCAGGGTGACCTCGAGGCTCCGATGCCTGAGCAGGAACTCGGACACGGCGGACGCCACGAAGCGGCGGCCGAACAGGACGGGGGCGCTCACCGACAGCCGGCCGGTGGGCTCCGTGGATTCGCTGGCGATGGCCGCGTCCGCCTGCGCCAATTCCTCGAGCACCCGCTTGGCCCGCTCGTAGTACTCCCGTCCTCCCGGCGTGAGCGACAGGCTGCGCGTGGTCCTGGCCAGCAGTCGCGCGCCAAGTTCCGCCTCGAGCCGCGCGACGGAGCGGCTGACGGCAGCCAGCGAGATGCCCGCGGCCCGCGCGGCGGCGGCGAGGCTGCCCAGTTCCGTCGCCGCAACGAAATGCCGGAGCGCCTGCAGCCTGTTCATGCGGGATTCTTGCACATATGGCAACGATACGTTAACAGTGTCCGTGATTCTCAACCGACCGTTGGGCGGCGAGAATCCGTCCGCCTCATCGGCCTACCTTCTGGAGATCCGACCATGCATCCTGTTCCCAACCAACCGGCACCGGCGCTCGAGGTTCCTCTGCTCGGCGGCGCGACGTTCCGCCTGAGCGACGAGAAGCCCGGCGCCTTCATCATGCTGGTCTTCTTCCGGGGCCTGCATTGCCCGGTGTGCCGGCGCTACCTGTCCGAGCTGGACAAGCTGGCCGCCGACTTCGAGCGCCGCGGCGTGTCCATCCTGGTCCTCAGCTCGGACAGCCTGGAGCGCTCGGAGCAGGTGCGCGAAGGCTGGGGCCTGAAGCACCTGCGGATCGGCTACGGCCTGTCGATCGAAAGCGCGCGCCAGTGGGGTCTGTATGTGTCCGCGGGGCGCGGCAAAACCTCCGCCGGCGTGGACGAGCCCGCGCTGTTCAGCGAGCCCGGGCTCTACCTGGTACGGCCGGATGGCCGGCTCTACTGGGGATCGGTGTCGTCCATGCCGTTTGCGCGGCCGCATTTCGACGAGGTGCTCCAGGCCATCGACTTCGTCATCGCCAAGGACTACCCGGGTCGGGGCGACGCGTGACGATCCGGCTCTGGGATCTCGCGGGTTCGGAGGACGATCGCCGGTTTTCCCCGAACTGCTGGCGCGTGCGCATGGCCCTCGCCCACAAGGGCCTCGAGGCGCAAACCGTGCCTTGGCGCTTTACCGAGAAGGACGCCATCGCGTTCTCAGGGCAGGGTCTGGTTCCCGTCATCGACGACAACGGCCGGGAAGTGCACGATTCATGGGACATCGCCGTGTACCTGGATGAGACCTACCCGGACCGCCCGCCCCTGTTCGAGGGGCCGCAGGCCCGGTCGCTGTCGCTTTTTTTCAAGCACTGGTGCGAGCGCAACCTGCACGGCGCGGTGTTCCGCGTGATCGTGACGGACCTCTTCGCCAGCCTTCATCCGATGGACAAAGACTACTTTCGCGAGACGCGCGAGAAGCGTTTCGGCAAGTCGATCGAGGAACTGGGCGCGGAGTCGCGCGGCACGCTGCCCGCGCTGAAGGCCGCGCTCGATCCAGTGCGCCCGCTGCTCGCCACGCAGCCTTTCGTCAGCGGTGCGGCGCCGGGTTTCGCCGACTACATCCTGTTCGGCCCGTTCCAGTGGGCCCGCGCGGTGTCGCCCGTTCGCCTGCTGGAGCCCGACGACCCGGTGTACGCTTGGCGCGAACGCATGCTGGACCTGTTCAACGGCATGCCGCGGAGCGCGCGCGGCCATCCGGTCTGGGCCTAAGGAGAAATTGATGACGATCAAGGCACTCACCTTCGACACCGGCGGCACCATCCTCGACTGGCACCGGGGCATTTCCGGCGCGTTCGCCGCCGCCGGCGCGGCGCGCGGCCTGTCCGCGGACTGGGGCGCGGTCACCAACGAGTACCGGAGGCGATCGCTCAAGGGCATCGTCAACGCGCTGCGCCCGGACTACAACTTCGACGACGTGCACCGGCGCGTGCTGGACGAGGTGGTCGAGGAATTCAAGCTGGGCGCGCTCACCGCGCCGGACCGCGACGCCATCTGGCGCACCTGGCACGCGCTGGAGGCCTGGCCGGACTTCCCCGCCGCGGCGGCGCGGCTGCGCCGGCGCTACGTGGTGGCCTCGTTCACGCTGCTGACCACGTCGCTGGTCGTCGATGTGTCGAGGAAGAACGGCATCGTGTGGGACGCGATCATTTCCTGCGAGATGATCGGCATCTACAAGACTCGGCCCGAGGCCTACGCCACCGCCGCGAAGTGGCTGCAGTTGCCGCCAGCGGAGATCCTGATGGTGGCCTGCCACAACTTCGACCTCGACGCGGCGCGCGCCGCCGGATTCCAGACCGCGTTCGTGCGCCGACCCGAGGAATGGGGCCCGGGCGGGCCGCCGGACCCGGATCCGAATCCGGCCTGCACCTATGTCGTGGACGGGTTCGACGAGTTGGCGGCACGCCTCGGCGTACCGCCGGTGTAATGGCGGCCCGGCCGCACCGACTCATACGCGACGTTCCTTCAGGAGATACCTCAAATGTCCTTGCGCGCGACGCTGTTGGCCTTTTTGGCCGCCCTTGTGTCGGCCGCATCCGCGGTCGCCGGCGAGAGACCGTACGACAAGCGCGCCTTCGATCAGGCGCTGGCCGGAGGCAGGCCCACGATCGTGGAGTTCTACGCCGACTGGTGCCCGACCTGCAAGGCGCAGAAGCCCCATGTGCAGAGCATACTCGGCGAACCGCGTATGAAGGACGTGACGGTATTCGTCGCCGATTACGACAAGGAGAAGGACCTGAAGAAGGCGCTGAGGGTCACCCGACAGTCCACGTTCGTGGTATTCAAGGCGGGCAAGGAGGTCGCGCGATCGACCGGCCAGACGAAACGCGAGGATCTCGCCGCGCTGTTCGCCAAGGCGCTTTGAGCGCCGCTGAACGCCTCGGCCATGGAGTTCGGTGCCGGAACCTACGGCCTTGGCTACCTCGCCGGGCTGCTCTCCACGCTTTCGCCTTGCGTTCTGCCGCTGGTGCCGATCCTCATCGCGACCGCGGCGGCGGCGCATGCGCTCGGTCCCTATGCGCTCGCCGTCGGGCTGATGCTGTCGTTCTCGCTGGTGGGCATCTTCCTCGCGACGCTGGGCGCGTCGCTGGGCCTTGACCAGGAAATCTTCCGGTTCGCCGCGGCCGTGATCCTGATCGCGTTCGGCGTCGTCATGGTTTCGCCGCGGCTGCAGGAACGTTTCGCGACCGCGAGTTCCGGGCTCAGTGCCGCGGGCAATGGCCTGCTCTCCCGGCTGCGGCTGGACGGTCTGGGCGGCCAGTTCGTGGTCGGCCTGGTGCTGGGCGTCATCTGGAGTCCTTGCGTCGGGCCGACCCTGGGCGCGGCCACCACGCTGGCCTCGCAAGGAAGCAATCTCGCGCAGATCACGCTGCTGATGATGATCTTCGCGCTTGGCGCCGGGACGCCCCTCGTGGCGCTCGGCTCGGTCTCGCGGGCCGCGATGATGCGCGTGCGCGGCCGCATGATGCAGGCCGGGAAGCTGGGCAAGTCGATCCTGGGCGGGGTGCTGGTGCTGTTGGGCATCGCCATTCTCACCGGCGGGGACAAGGCCCTGGAGTCATGGATGCTCCGGAACGGCCCGGATTGGCTGAACGAGTTGACGACCCGTTACTGACATGACGGCGGATAGCCGGCGGCTTCGCGCCGCTATCTCACTGCTTCTCGCCGCCGCCGCGTCGGGAGTGATCGCCGGCGAGGCGGACGTCGTGGACGTGAGGGTCCGGCAAAGCGCGCCCGGCGTCTACGATTTCGACGTCACGCTGCGAAGCCAGGACAAGGGCTGGGCGTACTACGCCGACGCTTTCGAGGTGCTGGCGCCGGACGGTACGGTCATCGGCCGCCGCATCCTGCTGCATCCCCATGAGACCGAGCAGCCGTTCACGCGCGATCTGCACGGCGTGCGCATTCCAATGGGCGTCACGGATGTCGTCGTTCGCGCCCGGCACAAGCCGAAGGGGTACGACGGCCGGACCATGCGAGTACGCCTGCCGGGGCGGTAGCTCGACTCGGGCGATCGCGGCGCGGCACGACCCGCTCCCGGCAGGCGCCGCCGTAAGGTTCGCTCCGCGCCATGCGACCATGAGGGCATGACGCTGCGCCGGATCCTCGATTTCGTGCTGGGCGAAGGGTCCTCCGGCACCCCGCCCGAGCGCATCCGCTGGCTGATCGTCGAGCAGCAGGCAAGAAGCGAGATCCTCATCGGCTGGGTGCAGTTCGCGCTGATCCTGTTCTTCCTGGTGCTGTACACCGTCTCGCCCAAGACCTCCGAAGGGACGCGCTTCCTGCCGGTGCCCTGGGTGCTGGCCGCGTTCGTCGCGTTCACGCTGTTGCGCCTGGTCGCCGCGCACCGGCGCTGGCTCAACCCGCCGCTGCTGGTGCTGGGCGTGGTGATGGACATGGCGCTGCTGATGGCGCTCATCTGGAGCTTCCACCTGCAGTACGAGCAGCCGGCGGCGTTCTACCTCAAGGCGCCCACGCTGCTCTACGTGTTCCTGTTCATCGCCCTGCGGGCGCTGCGGTTCGAGCCGCTGTACGTGGTGGCGGCGGGCCTGTCGGCCGCGGCCGGCTGGCTCGCGCTGCTCGCCTACGCCGCGGCTTCGGACTCGATGGTGGTGACGCGCGACTACGTGCACTACATGACCTCCAACAGCGTGCTGATCGGCGCCGAGATCGACAAGGTGATCTCCATCCTCATGGTCACCGCGGTGCTGGCGCTGGGCCTCGTTCGCGCGCGCCGGATCCTGTACCGCGCGGTGCTGGACAGCGTGCTCGCCAAGGACCTGTCGCGCTTTGTCGCGCCGGAGATCGCCGACCGCATCTCCTCGGCCGAGCGCGCGCTGCAGCCCGGCGACGGCGAGGTGCGCGAGGCGAGCGTGCTGTTCACCGACATCGAGGGCTTTTCAACCGTGTCCGAGAAGGTGGCGCCCGAGCGCCTGGTGGCGCTGCTCAACGAGTACTTCGAGGCGATGTCGGCGGCGGTCGAGCGCCACGGCGGCGCCATCACCCAGTTCCAGGGCGACGCCATGCTGGTGGCGTTCAACACCATCAAGCCCGACCCGGACCACGCCGCGAACGCGGTGCGCACCGCGCTCGCCATCCGCGCCGCGACGCAGGAGCGCCGCTTCGGCGGCGACACCCTGCTGCGCACCCGCTGCGGCATCAATACCGGCCGCATCGTCGCCGGCGCCGTCGGCGCGCGCGACCGCCTGATCTACACCGTGCACGGCGACGAGGTGAACGTCGCCGCGCGCCTGGAGCAGCTGAACAAGAAGTACGGCACCTACATCCTCGCCGCCGAGAGCACCGCGCGGGCCGCGGGCGCCGGGTTCGGCTTCCGGCGGGTGGACGAGGTGGTGGTGCGGGGGCGCGCGGCGCCGACGGCGGTGATGACGATCGACGGATGAGCGCCGTCCCCTCCGACGCCAGCCGGCCCGGGCGAACCTGCCCGGTTGCCTACCGCTACGGCGCCGGCGCCCTGGCGGGCCCGGCGGACCTGCATGCCGACGCGCTCTGGATCGCAGGAGGCCTGTACGGCAACGCGCAGGCGCTCGATGCGCTCGAATCGCTGCTCGCCGGGGACCATCCCGGCGCGCAACTGGTGTTCAACGGCGACTTCCACTGGTTCGACGTCGCGGACGAGGCGTTCGCGCGCATCGAGTCGGGCGTGTCTCGCCACGTCGCCACGCGCGGCAACGTTGAGACCGAGATCGCCTCGCCGCATCCGGGCGCCGGTTGCGGCTGCGACTACCCGGAGTGGGTGGACGACGGCGACGTCGCGCGCTCCAACCGCGTCCTGGAGCGCCTGCGCGGGACCGCCGGGCGCGCGCCGCACGCCGTGCGGCGGCTCGCCGCCCTGCCCATGCACCTGGTCGCCGAGGTCGGTGGCGTGCGGATCGGCATCGTGCACGGCGACGGCGAGTCGCTTGCCGGCTGGGGCTTCTCGCAGGAAGCGCTTGCCACCCCCGGGGGCATCGCCGCGGCGGCGCGCTCGTTCCCGCGCGCCGGCGTCGGCGTGTTCGCCTCCAGCCATACCTGCCTGCCGGTGCTCCAGGCGTTGGGCGGCGGCATCGTCGTCAACAACGGTGCCGCGGGCATGCCCAACTTCCAGGGCACCGGCTACGGCCTCGCCACGCGCATCTCGGTCCGCCCGTACGCAAAAGCGCTCTACGGCACGCGCGCCGGTGCGCTGCATGTCGAGGCGGTCGCGATTCCCTTCGATGCGCCAGCCTGGCAGGCGGCATTTCTGGCGCAGTGGCCGGAGGGCAGCGACGCGCACGCGTCCTATTGGCGGCGCATCCAGGACGGTCCGAACTATTCAATGAACACCGCGCTGCGCGCGGCCTGAGGAGGAACGATGCCGATTCGCCACTGGGAACTCGCGGGCGCCGAGGACGACCGCCTGTTCTCGCCCAACTGCTGGCGCGTGCGCATGGCGCTGGCGCACAAGGGCCTGGAGGCCGAATCCGTGCCCTGGCGCTTCACCGAGAAGGACGCCATCGCCTTCTCCGGGCAGGGACTGGTGCCGGTCATCGACGACGGCGGGCGCGAGGTGCATGACTCCTGGGAGATCGCCGTGTACCTGGACGAGGCCTATCCCGACCGCCCGCGCCTGTTCGAGGGCCCGCAGGCGCGCTCGCTCGCGTTCGCGTTCAAGCACTGGTGCGAGCGCAACGTGCACGCGAGCATGATCCGCGTCATCGTCGAGGGCCTGTTCGCCAGCCTGCACGAGAAGGACAAGGCCTACTTCCGCGAGACGCGCGAGAAGCGCTTCGGCAAGACGCTGGAAGCGCTGGGCGCCGAATCGCACGCGGCCCTGCCTGCGCTGCGCGCGGCGTTCGACCCGGTGCGGCCGCTGCTGGCGGCGCAGCCATTCGTGTGCGGCGCGGCGCCCGCATTCGCCGACTACATCCTGTTCGGGCCGTTCCAGTGGGCGCGCGCGGTGTCGCCGGTCCGGCTGCTGGAGCCCGACGACCCGATGTACGCCTGGCGCGAGCGCATGCTGGACCTGTACGGCGGCATGCCGCGCGCGACGCGCGGCTATCCGGTCTGGGCCTAGGGAGGATGCCATGACGATCAAGGCGCTGACGTTCGACACCGGCGGCACCATCCTCGACTGGCACCGGGGCATCTCCGGCGCGTTCGCCGCCGCGGGCGCGGCGCGGGGCCTGAAGGCAAACTGGGCCGAGGTCACCAACGAGTACCGGCGGCGCTCGCTTAAGGCGATCGTCAACGCGCTGCAGCCGGACTACAACTTCGACGACGTGCACCGGCGCGTGCTGGACGAGGTGATCGACGAGCTCGGGCTGGGCGCGCTCACCGCGGCCGACCGGAACGCAATCTGGCGCACCTGGCACGCACTGGACGCCTGGCCTGACTTCCCGGCCGCCGCGGCGCGCCTGCGCCGGCGCTACGTGGTGGCCTCCTTCACGCTGCTGACGACCTCGCTCGTCATCGACGTGTCGAAGAGGAACGGGATCGACTGGGACGCGATCCTTTCCTGCGAGATGATCGGCGCCTACAAGGTGCGGCCCGAGGCCTACCGTACGGCGGCGAAGTGGCTGCAGCTGGTTCCGGCCGAGATCCTGATGGTCGCCTGCCACAACTTCGACCTCGACGCCGCGCGTGCCTGCGGCTTCCAGACGGCGTTCGTGCGCCGGCCGGACGAGTGGGGGCCGGGCGGGCCGCCGGACCCGCTGCCGAATCCGGCTTGCACGTACGTCGTCGACGGCTTCGAGGAACTGGCCGACCGCCTGGGCGCGCCTCGCGCGTAATGCGCGCGCACGGTCGCCGACCAAGCGCAAGCCACCATCCGGAGACCACCATGAAACGCCGTTCCCTGCTGCTCGGTTTTCTCTGCGCGATCCTCGCCCCTGCCTCGGCCTGGGCCGGAGAGCGCCCCTTCGACAGGGCGGCCTTCGACAAGGCCCTGGCCGAAGGCAAGCCCGTCATCGTGGACTTCTACGCCGACTGGTGCCCGACCTGCAAGGCGCAGAAGCCTCATGTGCTGAGCATCCTGAGCGAACCCCGGATGAAGGACGTGATCCTGTTCGTCGCCGACTACGACAAGGAGCGGGACCTGAAACGGTCCCTGCGCGTGACGCAGCAATCGACCTTCGTCGTCTTCAAGGGCGGCAAGGAAGTCGCCCGCTCGACAGGCCAGACGAAGCGCGAAGACCTGGCCGCGCTGTTCGCCAAGGCGCTCTGACCGCGCCGGACCGGGGCGAGGCATGGAATTCGGCGTCGGCACCTACGGCCTGGGCTACCTTGCGGGGCTGCTGTCGACGCTGTCACCCTGCGTGCTGCCCCTGGTTCCGATCCTGATCGCGACCGCGGCGGCAGCGCACGTTCTGGGCCCTTACGCCCTTGCGCTGGGATTGATGCTGTCCTTTTCGCTGGTCGGGATCTTCCTCGCCACGCTCGGCGCCTCGATTGGCCTGGACCAGGACGCTTTCCGCACGGCGGCCGCCGTGATTCTGATCCTGTTCGCCGTGGTGCTGCTATCGCCCCGCCTCCAGGAGCGCTTCGCTTCGGCGACCTCCGGCCTGAGCGCGGCCGGCGACGGCATGCTCTCGCGCGTGAAGCTGGACGGCCTGGGCGGCCAGTTCGTCGTCGGCCTGGTGCTCGGCGTCATCTGGAGCCCCTGCGTGGGGCCCACGCTCGGCGCGGCCACCACTCTTGCCGCCCAGAGCAGCCAGCTCGCCCAGGTCGCGCTGCTGATGATGATCTTCGCGCTTGGCGCCGGCACCCCGCTGGTCGTCCTGGGCTCGGTGTCGCGCGCCGCCATGATGCGCGTGCGTGGCAGCATGATGCAGGCCGGCAAGCTGGGCAAGTCGCTCCTTGGCGGGCTGCTGCTTGTGGTGGGTGTCGCCATCCTCACCGGCTGGGACAAGGCACTGGAAGCCTGGATGCTGCGCCACGGGCCGGAGTGGCTGAACGAACTGACGACGCGCTACTGATCACGCGCGTGCCGCCGGCAAATGTGCACGATCGTGCACATTTCGACCCAGCCTGACAGCGCAACCCGAGGTTTCATTCGATTCCGGCGACCAGCCCTTCGGCCAGCCAGTTGCGCAGAAACTGCGCCGCAGTCTGCGCCGCAGCCTTGGCGCCGAGGCGGCGCCGGAGTCCTCCCGCGATCGAGGCGAAGTCGCAGCCGCGCGCCGCCGCGCCCAGCGCCCGGGCCTCGGCGGGCGCGAGAGCCCGGTAGAACGGCTCATGTCCCTTGCGCCAGACCAGCCACACCGCCGGCTTGCGAGCGCTCGCAGCGCGTACGCGGCCGCCTGACGTTGCCGCGCGCCAGACCTGCGGCGCGTTGCCGCGCAGCGACAGCAACTGGACCGACGGCTGCAGCCGCAGCCGCAGGCGCGGCCAGTCCCCGGGCGGCACGCGTGCCGCATCCTCCGCCGTGGCAAGCGGCGCGTCGGCGGCGTCGAAGGCCAGGCCCAGTGCCCACTCGAAGCGCGCCAGTTCCGCCAGCAGCGGGCGCCGACGCCAGCGCGCGGGGCGTGCGAGAAAGCGCGCCAGATCGCCGCCATACCAGCGCAAATTCGGGTGCCGCGACGGATGCGCGGCGATGAATTCGCGCATGACGCGGTCGAACCGGGCCTCGCCCAGCACCGCCTTCAGCGCGGGGTAGTCGTTGCCCAGCGCCTCGACCAGGCGCAGGCGGTATGCATCCGCGTAGACGCCGAGCCGCCGCGCGGCCCCGGCGCGCGGCCCCGCCGCCACCCTCCTCGCCATCGCGTCGCCGGGTCGATGAACGTGGCGCTGGAAGGCCCTCTGCAACGCGGCCAGTTCGCTCACGCGGCCTTCCTCTGCAGCGCGCCCGCCGCCACCGCGCGCGCCCGGTCCAGTTCGCGCACCAGCGCGCCCAGCGGCGGGATCCGGTCGTCGCGCTCGATCATGGTCGGCACCGGCCCGAAGCGGCGCACGGCTTCGGCATAGAGCTCCCAGACCGGCCCGATCACCGGGGCATCATGGGTGTCGATGATCAGATCGCCGCAATGGCCGTGGCCGGCGAGATGGATCTGGCGCACGCGCCGGGCCGGGATGCCGTCCAGGAACGCCAGCGCGTCGAAGCCATGGTTGAAGGCGCTGACGTAGATGTTGTTCACGTCCAGGAGAAGGTCGCAATCGGCCTCCCGTGCCAGCGCGGCGAGGAACTGCCACTCGGTCATGGCCGAGGAGCGGTAAGCGACGTAGCTGGACACGTTCTCCAGCAGGATGCGGCGGCCCAGCGCCTCCTGCACCGCGCGCACCCGACGCGCCACGTGCCGCAGCGCCTCCTCGGTGTACGGCATGGGCATCAGGTCGTGCAGGTTGCGGCCGTCGACGCCGGTCCAGCACAGGTGGTCCGAGATCCACGCCGGCTGCACGCGCGCGGCGAGCGCCTTCAGCTGCGCCAGGTAACCGCGGTCGAGCGGGTCGGCGCTGCCGATGGAGAGCGATACGCCGTGCAGCACCACCGGGTATCGCTCGCGGATGCGGTCCAGGTATTGCAGCGGCCGGCCGCCGGGAATCATGTAGTTCTCGGTCAGGGCCTCGAACCAGTCCACGCGCGGGCGCGTGCGCAGGACCGCCTCGTAGTGGCGAGGACGCAGGCCGAGGCCGAAACCGGAAAGCGTCGTCATGGGCGGGGTCGGGCCGCCAGCGTAACCCGCCGGCGACCCGCGGTCATCGACTTGCGATGCCGGCTACTTCTTCTTCATCGCCGCCTTGGCCTTGGCGCAGTCGGCCTCGCTCATTTCCATGAAGCCCTGGCCCTTGCAGCCGTTCTGGCCCTTGCACGCGTTCTTCGCGCCCTTGCAGCCGCCCTGGCCCTTGCAGGCATTGACGCCTTCGCACTTCACCTTCGCGGCCTGCGCGGCGGCGGGACCCGCGGCGGTCATCGCGAACATGCCCGCGGCGGCGGTGGCCAGCGCGATTCCGGTCAGCTTCCTTCCGTTCATGGTGGATCTCCTCTTCCGAGTGGTTGGGATGGCCTGCGCAGCTTGGTCGGCGTCCGGCGTGATTGGTTACGATGCTGCCGGCGCGGCCAGCAGCGGTCCCTCAGGCGCGAATCGCGCCCACGACGCTGTCCACCACCGCGGCGGTCGAGCCGACCACGCCCACGCTCCCCTTGCCCGAGGGCACCACGCTCGCGTGCATGCCGTGCTGCGTCGCGCGGCCGCGCGACGGCATCGGCGTGTCCGGCATCACCAGCAGCGTCACCTTGTCCTGCGGCACCATCAGGATCACGTGGTAGGCCGTGGCCCCGCCCAGCGGGCAGGGCGCGATGTGCTGGATGCGGCCGATGCGCTCGATGCGCTCCAGCGGCAGGGTGTCGGCCAGCATGCGCGCCGCTTCCGCGCGCGGCATGGCGCCCATCATGATGGACTTCGCCTCGTCCTTCATCACGAAGTCGATGCAGGCCAGCGCCATCGGATCGTCGCGTCCGAGCCAGGCGTAGAAGCCGGCGCCGGCGGCAAGCGCCGTGACCGACGCCGCGGCGAGCCAGCGGCGGCGCGACGAATCGGCCGGCGCGCCGCCGCGCCGGCCGAGACGGGATTCCAGGCCCTCCGGAACCGGCACTTCCAGCGCCAAGCGCAACTCGGCCTCGAACGCGGCGTGCTCGCGGTGAGATTCGGTGCAGGACGCGCACGCCAGGCGATGCAGCCGCATCGCCTCGGACTCGCCCTCGCCCGACAGGAGCAGCCTGCGA
>CAZMDA010000032.1:0-30107 GCA_964564865.1 uncultured Bordetella sp.
GGGCCCGACGTAGCCGATGGCGCGCCCGGTGACCGCCTCGGGCGCCTTGACGATGTCGATGCCGCCCATCTCGATGTTGCCGGCGGTGGGCTGCACCAGGCGCGCGAGCAGCAGGGTCAGCTCGCTCGAGCCGGAGGCCTGCGCGCCGAGGATCGCCACATGCTGGTCCAGGCCCACCTCGAAGCTCACGTTCTCGATGATCTTGGTGCCCGCCTCGCCCGCCAGGGACAGGTTGGCGACGCGCACGCTGCCCGACTCCGGCAGCCTGGGCGACTCGATCACCGCCTGGACCTCGGCCGGCGCCAGGTCCTCGACCACGAACTGCTCGATCACCTGGTTGTACTTGATCTGCACGTCGAGGCGCTGCTGGTCCCAGTCGATCAGCTCCTTCACCGGGCTGGGCAGGTCCTTGTAGGCCGCGATCACCGCCACCAGCGTGCCGATGTCGAGCTTGCCCTTGATCACCAGGTAGCCGCCGACCAGGTAGAACAGGAACGGGGCCACCTGCGACAGGAAGTTGTTGAGGAACTTGATCAGGAACTTGCGCTGGTAGAACTCGAAGCGGATGCGGAAGATCCGGCCCAGCCGCGCCGAGATCTCCGCGCGCTCGTAGTTCGAGGTGTCGTTGGCGTGGATCTCGACCGCGCCGTCGGCGCTCTCGGCGATGCGGCCCGCGAGCTGGCGCGCGCTGAGCTGGCGTTCCTTGGCGAGCACCAGCAGGCGCCGGCGCAGCTTCGGGATCACGAACGCCTGCAGCAGCACCACGCCGAGCGCGATCATGCCCAGGTAGACGTGCTGGTACATGATGAAGAACAGGGCCGTCAGCGCCTCGCCGCCCAGGAACAGCGGCGTGATGATGGATTCGCCGATGAACCCGCCCAGCGGCTCGACCTCGTCCTTCACCATGCCGGCCAGCTCGGCGGACTTGGCGCGGCGGAAGCGCGCCAGCGGGAAGCGCAGGATGCGGTCGAACAGGGCGTAGCGCAGGCGCCGCAGCATGCGCTCGCCCATCCAGCCCTTCATGGTGTTGATCTGGAACTTGAGGAAGCCGGCGACCACGATCAGGGTGAGGAAGGCGAGCGTCAGTGCCACCAGGTAGGGCACCTGGTGCATCGGGATGCCGTCGAACAGCTGCCAGCTGCCGCCGCCGAGGAACTCGGGCAGCTTGAGCGCGACCTGGAAGAACGGCACCGTCGAGTCCGGGCCGCTGAAGCGCTTGCCCTGGATGGCCTCGTTGATGATGGTCTTGGGCAGGTCCAGGGTGGCGAAGTACAGCAGCATCGAGGCCACCACCAGCGGAACGATGAGCAGCTGCTCCCGCCTGCTGTGGCGCAGGATGAAGCCGTAGAGGGACCGTTCCATCGCGCGCATCATAGCCGCACCGGGCAGGGCTTGTGCAACCCGGCGCGGAACGTGCGACAGTGCGCCGCATGGGGGACCGGAACCGGGCCGAGCGCGCGGGCAGCGCGGGCAGCACCGACTTCAGCGTGCGCTTCTGGGGCGTGCGCGGCAGCATCGCCTGCGCCGGCCCGGAGACGGCGCGCTACGGCGGCAACACCTCCTCGCTCGAGGTCCGCTGCGGCGGCCGGCTGCTCCTGTTCGACGCCGGCTCCGGCATCCGCTACCTCGGCAACCGGCTCGCCGCCGAGGCGCCGCTGGAGGCCGACCTGTTCTTCACCCACACACATTTTGACCACGTCTGCGGCCTGCCCTTCTTCAAGCCGCTGTTCCAGCCCCGGAACCGGATCCGCATCTGGGCCGGGCACCTGGGCGGCCGCATGACGCTGAAGAACGTGCTGTGCGAGTTCATGATGTCGCCCCTGTTCCCGGTGCCGCCGGAAGTGTTCCGCGCCGACACCGCCTACAACGACTTCGCCGCGGGCGACACCCTGCAAGCGGGCGCGGCGGTGCTGCGCACCGCGCCGCTCAACCATCCGGACGGGGCCACCGGGTACCGCATCGAGTACGGCGGCCGCGCGATCAGCTACATCACCGACACCGAGCACGTGCCCGGGGTGCAGGACCGCAACGTGCTGGGCCTGATCGCGGGCGCCGACCTGGTGGTCTACGACTGCACCTACACCGACGAGGAGTACGCCCGCGGCAGCTACGTCGGCTGGGGGCACTCGACCTGGCAGGAGGCGGTGCGCCTGTGCCGCGCCGCGGGCGCGAAGCGGCTGGCGGTGTTCCACCACGACCCGGAGCGCAGCGACGAGGCGCTGGACGCGATCGGCTCAGAAGTGGCGGCGCAGTTGCCCGGCGCCGTGGTCGCGAAAGAGGGAATGACCCTCTACGTGTAGACCGGCGCCCTGGAGACGTCGCGCCGAATCTCTACTTGTACGGGTCGGCGGCATCGCGCAGGCCGTCGCCGAAGAAGTTGAACGCCAGCACGATGATGAACACCGGCAGCACCGGCAGCATCAGCCACGGATAGAGCGCCACGACGTTGATGTTCTGCGCCTCGTTGAGCAGCACCCCCCAGCTGGTCACCGGCGGCCGCAGCCCGAGGCCGAGGAAGGACAGCGCGGTCTCGCCCAGGATCATGCTGGGCACGGACAGGGTCAGGGAGGCGATGAGGTGGCTGGTGAAGCTGGGCAGGAGGTGCCGGCCGATGACGCGCCCGGGCGAGGCGCCCATCAGCACGGCCGCCTGTGCGAAATCCTCCTCGCGCAGCGCGAGGAGCTTGGAGCGCACCGCGCGCGCGAGGCCCGGCCAGTCCAGCAGCCCCAGGATGATGGTGATGCCGAAGTAGACCCACACCGGGCTCCAGGTCACCGGCAGCGCCGCCGAGAGCGCCATCCACAGCGGCAGCTCCGGGAACGAGCGCACCATCTCGATGAAGCGCTGGATGACGTTGTCGATCCAGCCGCCGTAGTAGCCCGAGATGCCCCCGAGCACGATGCCGATCAGGAAACTGACCGCGATGCCGAGCAGCCCGACCGTGAGCGAGATCCGGGTGCCGTAGATGATGCGCGAGAGCACGTCCCGCCCCAGGCGGTCGGTGCCAAAGAGGAAGAAGGTGCCGCCCTCGGCGGGGCAGACGAGGTGGAAGCTGCCCTTCACCATGCCCCAGAACTCGTACTCGTCGCCGCTGCAGAAGAAGCGCAGCGGCTGCACCCGGGACTCGTCGGCCTTGAACTCGCGCTTCATGGTCTGCAGGTTGAGCTGCATGCTGTAGCCGTAGACGAACGGCCCGACGAACTGGCCCTCGTGGAACAGCCGGACCTGCTGCGGCGGGGCGTAGATGTGGCGCGCGTCGCGCGTATGCAGGTCGTAGGGGGCCAGGATCTCGCTGACGAGGATCGAGGCGTAGAACGCCGCCAGGATCCAGGCTGAGAACACCGCGATCTTGTGGCGGCGAAATTTCCACCACATGATCCTCCACTGCGAGGCGCGGTAGAAGCGCTCCTGCTCCGGGGTCAGGCGCTCGGTGGACTGCGGCTCGAACGGCTCCTTCGAGACATAGTGCTCGATGCGGCCGCTCGAGGCGCCGCTCCCTGCCCCGCCAGTCGCGCCACTCATTTCGCGGCGCCGCCGGTCAGCCGGATGCGCGGATCCAGCGCCGCCAGCAGCAGGTCGGAGATGAACATGCCGATCACCGTCAGCAGGGCGAGGAACATCAGGAACGAGCCCGCCAGGTACTGGTCCTGGCTGCGCAGCGCCTCCAGCAGCATCGGGCCGGAGGTCTGCAGCGACAGCACCACCGCCACGATCGCCGAGCCCGAGATCACGCTGGGCAGCAGGTTGCCGATGTCGGCGATGAAGGGGTTGAGCGACATCCGCAGCGGGTACTTCACCAGCAGCCGGAACGGCGGCATGCCCTTGGCGCGCGCGGTGACCACGTACTGCTTCTGCAGTTCATCCAGCAGGTTGGCGCGCAGGCGCCGGATCATGCCGGCGGTCCCCGAGGTGCCGATCACGATCACCGGGATCCACAGGTGGCTCAGCACCGAGCCGAACTTGGCCCAGCTCCAGGGCTGGTCCAGGTACTCCGGGTCCATGATGCCGCCGATGGACAGGCCGAACTGCACGTTGGCGAAGTACATCAGCACCAGCGCGAACAGGAAGTTGGGCGTGGCGAGGCCGACGTAGCCGAACAGCGTCAGGCCGTGGTCGCCCCAGCTGTACTGGTGGGTGGCGGCATAGACCCCGATCGGGAACGCCACCGCCCAGGTGAACAGGATCACCGAGAAATTCAGCATGAACGACAGCAGCATCCGGTCGCCGATCACCTGCGACACCGGCAGGTCGTGCTCGAACGACCACCCCCAGTCCCCCTGCAGCAGGCCGGAGAAGCCGCGCGGGCCGGGCCAGATCCCGACCCAGGTCGCGTACTGCTCGATGAAGGGCCGGTCGAGGCCGAACTGCTTGCGCATGAACGCCACCCGCTCCAGCGCCGCCTTGTCGCCCTGGCTCTGCAGCTCGGCGATCTGGTTGGAGAGGAAGTCCCCCGGCGGCAGCTTGATGATGGTGAACGTGACGAAGCTGATCACGAGCAGCGTCGGGATCATGATCAGCAGCCGGCGAAGGGTGTAGGCGAGCATCCGGTGCGCTACCGCGTCGTCGGGCGGTCCATGCGGCGGCCTATTTCGCGAACCAGAACGTGTCGGGGCGGTACACGCCCAGCAGCGCGCCCGGGTCCCAGTTGTAGATCGCCTTCTCCGGCACGTTGCGCAGCGTGTTGCGCACCACCACCGGCTGCGACACGCCGCTGACGACGCCGATCACGTACTGCTGGTCGCAGTGGATGCCGAGCATGCGGTGCCAGATCCGGGTGCGCTCCTCGCGGCTCGCGGCCGCGCGCCAGGCGTTGTTCAGCTTCAGCAGCTCGGCCACCTCCGGCAGGTCCGGCGCCTCGCCGTTCTTGCCGCTGGTCTCGAAATGCTGGCCGAACTTGGGCCACTGCAACTGCTGCTGGTTGGTGGGCGCGAGCTCGTCCGGGCTGGTGTCGGGGCCGGCCAGGCCGTTCTCGATCCCCGACCAGACCGACATCAGCGCCTCGCCGGAGAACACGCGGTTGCGCAGCACCTCGCGCTGCAGCGGCTTGGAGAACAGCTTGATGCCCACCTCGCGCCAGGTCTCGCGGATCATCTCCAGCACGTCGGTCTGCTCGGTGGACTCGCCCGCGGTCTCGACGATGATCTCCATCGGCCGGCCGTCGGGAAGCCGGCGCACCCCGTCGGAGGCGCGCTTCAGGCCCATCTCGTCGAGCAGCCGCTCCGCCTGCTTGCGGTCGAACTGCGCCCACTTGGACTGGTACTCCTTGCGAAACAGCGGGCTCTCCGGCGCCAGGGTGTTGTTGCCCTCGGCGGCCAGGCCGAAGTACAGCACCTGGTTGACCAGGCTGCGGTCGATGGCGAGGGACAGGGCGCGGCGAAAGCGCGGGTCGCGCACCACGGCGCGCCAGACCGGGTCGTTCACGTTCAGGTTCGGGAACAGCGCGAAATGGGAGCCCCGCGCCGTCTTCCACAGCAGGGTGCGGTAGTTGTTGGTCTTCTCGCCTTTCTTGAGGAAGGTGTAGTTGTTGAACTGGATGTCGCGCGCCTGCAGGTCGGACTCGCCGGCGCCCGCCTTGGCCGGGATCAGCTTGCCCTCGGCCACCGCCAGCACCACGCGGTCGATGTAGGGCAGCTGGCGCCCCGCCGGGTCGACGCGGTGGAAGTACGGGTTGCGCACCGCGACGAAGCGGTCCGCCGGCGCCTTGGTGGTGTTCATCCAGGGCTGCAGCGTCGGCAGCCTCGGGTTGTCGAACTGGTACATGTTGTCCTCGCGGTTGTGCAGCGCCGCCCAGCCGCGCTTGCCGCCGCCCTTGGCCTCGACCTCGGCCACCTTCTTGTTGTACTTGATGTGCAGCGGCTTCAGGTAGTGCGCCGGCCGGTAGATGAACAGGGGCGAGGCCGCCGCCATGCGCGGCAGGAAGTCCGGGTTGGGCTTGGACCAGCTGTAGCGCACCGTGTGCTTGTCCGGGAACTCCACCTTCGGCGGCTCGCCGTCCACCAGCAGGTCGCTGGGCGGCCCGGTCGGCGACAGCTCCTTGTTGTTGGCGACGTCCTCCCAGAAGTAGCGGAAATCGTCGATGGTGAACGGATGGCCGTCGGACCAGCGGTGATTGCGGCGCAGCTTCATGGTGAAGACGCGGTCGTCCTTCGCCTCGAAGCTCTCCAGGATGTCCGGCACCAGCTTGAAATCGCGGTCGTAGCCGACCAGGCGCGCGTAGCCGTAGACCACCAGCATGCGCACGTCGCGGCTGCGCCCGATCAGCATGTTCAGGCTGCCGCCGTGCTGGCCGGGCTCGGCGCCCGCCGCCAGCTTCACCACCAGCGGGTTCTCCGGCAGGCGCTTGGCCGCCGGCGGCAGCTTGCCGGCCTTGATCTCCTCGGCGAACATCGGCGGGTCGATGAACTTGCCGCCCTGCGCGAGGACCGCGCCGGGCGCCGCGGCCAGCGCGAGCGCAAGGATGAGGCGGGCGTGCTTGGTCATGCTCTGAGCTCCGAGACGTCCGCGCCTTCGTGCGCGCGGACAAAGTGGTTGTCGCCGATGTCCAGCAGCCCCGCCCGCTCCCCGCCGCCGAGGCGGAACGGCGCCGGCCAGGCGCGCGGGTCGGAGGCCTTGCCCTCCATCAGCGCGGCGAAGTCGAGCTTGCGGTCGAGGTCCGGGTCGGGCACCGCCGCGAGCAGCGCCCGGGTGTACGGATGCACCGGGCGGCGGAACAGCTCGTCGTAGGGCGCCAGTTCCACCAGGCGCCCGGCGCACATCACCGCGATGCGGTCGGCGAGGTAGTGCACCACCGCCAGGTTGTGCGAGATGAAGAGGTAGGTCAGGTTGAGCGCCTGCTTGAGGTCCAGCAGCAGGTTCAGCACCTGTGCCTGGACCGACACGTCCAGCGCCGACACCGGCTCGTCGCAGATCAGCAGTTCCGGGCCCAGCGCGAGCGCGCGGGCGATGCCGATGCGCTGGCGCTGGCCGCCGGAGAAGCTGTGCGGGTAGCGCCGCAGGTAGCGCACGTCCAGGCCGACCATCGTCAGCAGCTCCTTGGTGCGCTCGTAGCGCTCCTCGGCGTCGCCCACGCCGTGGATCACGAGCGGCTCGGAGACGATGTCCTGCACCGTCATGCGCGGGTTGAGCGAGCTGAACGGGTCCTGGAACACGAACTGCACCTTGCGCCGGTAGGCGAACAGCTCGTCGCCGGCCAGCGACAGCACGTCGCGCGGCGTGCCCCTGTCGTTGATCACGATCTCGCCGGAATCCGGCGTCAGCGAGCGCAGGATCATCTTCGCCGTGGTGGTCTTGCCGCAGCCGGACTCGCCCACCAGGCCCAGGCATTCGCCGGCGTGGACATGGAAGCTGACGTCGTCCACCGCGCGCACCTCGCCGCCGGGCTTGCCGCCGAACAGCGTCGTCTTGCGCGTCTCGAAGCGCTTCACCAGGTTGCGCACCACCAGCAGCGGGTCGCCGTCGACGTGCGCGACATGCGGCCGCACCGTGCCGGACACCAGGTGGTCGGTGACCGCCTGCACCTCGCGGATCGGGGTCAGGCGCTCGCCCGGGGCCATGTTGAAGCGCGGCACCGCGCGCAGCAGCGCCTTCAGGTAGGGATGCCGCGGATCGCGGAAGATGTCCTCCACGGTGCCGGATTCCACCACCCGGCCGTGGTACATGACCACGACCTCGTCGGCCATGTTGGCGACGATGCCCAGGTCGTGCGTGATCATCAGCATCGCCATCTTGAACTCGGCCTGCAGCTGCTGGATGAGCTGCAGGATCTGCGCCTGGATGGTGACGTCGAGTGCCGTGGTCGGCTCGTCCGCCACCAGCAGCGCCGGCCGGCACACCAGCGCCATCGCGATCATCGCGCGCTGCCTGAGGCCGCCGGAGAGCTCGAACGGGTAGGTGTGCTCGGCCTTGACCGGGTCGGGGAAGCCCACCAGGCGCAGCATCTCGATCACCGCGTCGCGGCGCTCGGCCTTGCCCAGGCCGCCGCGGTGCAGGGCGAGCGCCTCGCCGATCTGGTTGCCGATGGTGTGCAGCGGCGACAGCGCCGTCATCGGCTCCTGGAAAATGATCGAGATGCGGCCGCCGCGGATGGCGCGCATCGGCTCGCCCGCCGGGTCGAGGGCGGCGATGTCCACCACGCTGCCCGGCTTCGCGGGATCGTGCAGCAGGATCTGTCCCGACTCGATGCGCGCCACGCGCGGCAGGATGCTCATCACCGCCTGCGCCACCATGGTCTTGCCCGAGCCCGACTCGCCCACCAGCGCGACGGTCCTGCCCTGCTCGATGCGGAACGAGACCCCGTCCACCGCCTTGACCGTGCCGGCGTCCACCTCGAGGTAGACGCGCAGGTCGCGGACCTGGAGCACGTCGGCCATCAGGCGCCCGGGGCCCGCGGATCGCGGAGCGAATTCATGTCCTGGTCCAGCTGCATGGAACGCAAGTTCTCCCGCCGGATGTCCGCGCCGAACGGCCCGCTGGCGCGGATTCCGGTCTCATCCAGCTCGTATTGGGTCGGCTGCCGACAGACCGTACGATCCAAGTATAAGGGGAAAAATACGGGCGAATGGCGCCGCTGCCACGGCATCGCCTGCCGGTTCAGGCGAACAGCTCCCCGGCGGCCTTCCAGCGCACCGCCTGGGCGCCCAGCGTGAATTCGAACAGCCGTTCGAGGAAATCCCACGCCGCGCCGTCGTGGCACTCGTGATGGGTCAGCCATCCGGTCGGTTCCGCCGCATCCGCCCGCCCGGTCCGCCGCGCCCGGAGATGCGCCTCGGCCATGCGCAACACGACGGCTTCGCCGGCAAAGCCGCGGCCCCCGCGCCAATCGATGATGTCCACGTGGGTGTTGACCTGCCTCAGTCCCGTCGCGGGATACTCGGCGTTGCGCGACCCGTACTGGCTCAGCCCGCGCAGGCCCGCCCCGGCCAGCCCGGGCAGGAGCGTCCGGTCGATCCGGTTCCAGGGCGGCGCCAGCACCGGCAGCAGGCGCGCGCCGGCGAGCCCGGCGAGCCGTTCGCGCGCGGCCGAGAGCCGCGCCAGCGCCTCCTCGACGGCCGCGCCGTCGGGAAACTCCGACTTCTTCGCCCCTGCGCCGGCGCGGTTGCGGTGGTCCGCCCCGTGCTGGATGACCGAGGTCATCGGCCCCATGCCGGCGAACAGCCCGGCTTCGGTGCCGGCGGGAATCACGGCGAGCGCAAGCGGCACGCGCGCGCGCTCCGCCAGGCCGAGCAAGCGCTCGAGCGCCGGGTCGGCGCGCGTCGCGTCGTCGTCGCGCCACCAGAACGCGACCTCCCGACCGGCGTCGGCCCAGCGTTGCAGTTCGGCGCCGAACGCCTGCCAGGCCGCGCTCAACGTCGCGCCCATCCCGCGACCAGCGCCGCGCTGCGCGCCGCGCCCTCGAGATCCGCGGACCCTGCCGCGGCCCGCGGCCGCTGCGCCGCCCGGTCCGCAGCTGCCGCGAGCGCGGCCGGGGTCATCCCGGAGGCGGGCACGACCTCCACCAGCCCGCGCTCGGCAAACAGCTGCGCGCGCAGGCCCTGCTCGGTCTCGCCGCCTTCGGCAAAAGGCACCACCACCGCGCGGGCGCCGGCCCGCAGGATGTCCATCAGCGTGTTGTAGCCGGCCTGGCTGATGGACAGTTCGCAGTTGGCGAGGAGCACGGGGAAATCGCGGCGGAAGCGCTCGATCACGATGCCGTCGCCGCCTTGCGCCTGCGCCAGGCCAACCAGTGCCTCGTAGTCCGGTGCGGAACAGTTGATGCCCGCAATCACGCGCCAGGTCCGGTCGTTCAACCGAGTCAGCTGGCGCGCAAGGATGGCGGCCCGCAACAGCGGCATGCCGACCGCGCCGCCTCCGGCGGAGACGATCACTTCGCCGGTGCCCGTGGTGGTTTCGCCTCGCGATGAGGCCGCGAGGCGTTCGGAAATGAAACCGGTGTAGTGGAGCCTGGCGCCGAGCCCGGCGGCGTGGCGGAACGTGCGGTCGAAGCTCACCAGTTCCGGATCCGAGTGAACCAGCACATGGTCAAAGTATGTTTCGAACGTCGCCAGCATTTCATCCTGCTTCTTCGGGTCCTTCTGCCCGCCGCCGAGGATATCGCGCACGGATGACACGATGACGGGGCGCGGCCGCTCCGCGCGCGCCGCCTCCAGCAGCGGCAGCAGCTCGAAGCGCATCTGGCGCCGGCCGAACGGAAACAGTTCGATGAGCAGGATGTCGGCGCCCGCTTCGCGCCACGCGGCCATGAGCGCCGCCGCGCGCCTTTCCTTCCACGCCTCGTCCACCTCGCGACCGGCGTCGTCCACCAGCGTGCGGAAGCCGAGGTCGGCCGCAGACGCGGCGGGCAGTTGCACCAGGCGCGCGCCCTCGGGCGCCATGCCCGGCACCGCCGGCCCGCCGCTGGCGAAGGTGACCTCCAGCCCGGCGGCGGCCAGCGCGCCCGCCAGCGTCGCCGCCCGCTTCAGGTGGCCGATGCCGAGCAGGTGCTGGACGTAGAAGAAGACGCGTCCCGCCATCAGCCCGCCCTCGGCAGCAGCTCGCCCAGCCGGCGCGCGGCCGCCTCGACGCTGCGTTCCCCGGCGGCGAACGCCGAGGCCGCACGACCCATCGACTCGCGCAATGGCGCCTCCAGCAGCAGCCTGCGGACCAGCGCCGCCAGCCCGGCCTCGTCGCCCGGCGCCGCAAGCAGGCCCGTCCTGCCGTCCTGCACGACGTCGGGCACGCCGCGGACGGCGCAGGCCGCCGCGGGAATGCCCGCCGCCGCGGCCTCCAGCAGCGCCATGCCGTAGGCCTCGTTGACCGCGGGCCAGACGCACAGGTCGCTCGCCGCAGCGAGCGCCGCGACCTCTTCCAGGCGCAGCGCGCCGAGGAACGTCGCCCGCCCCGGCACCGCGGCGGCCAACGCCGCCTCGGCGTCCGCGCGCGCCGCGCCATCGCCGGCGACCAGCAGGCGCCAAGGCAGGTCTGCGAGGCGCGCCAGCGTCGCCGCGAGCGCGCGGAACGAGGCCAGCTTGTCGCCCGGCCGCATCATGGCGGCGATCGAAATCCAGGGGATGTCCGGATCGATCCGGTGCGCCGAAGCGAGGCGCGCCCGGTTCGCGCCGCGCGCCTGGCGGGCGGCGACGAACGGCGCCACGTCGAGGAACGGCGGCAACCAGACCACGCGCGCAGGCTCGGTTGCGACCGGCAGCAGGCCCGCGACGTCGTCCCGGGTCGGGCACAGCAGCAGCTGCGCGTGCCGGATCGCCGCCTCCGCGCCCTGGTGGCCCAGCGCCCACTTGCCCTGGGCACGCTTGGGCGCATGCGAGGCTTCCGCGATCACGTAGGGAATGCCGAGCGCCGCGCTCGCCTCTGGCCCGAGCCAGTCGGGCGCCTTGTGATAGACGTGGTAGGTGAACCAGAGGTCCGGCCGCTCGCCGGGCGCGCCGTTGCGCCACTGCTCGGCCAGGGCGCGCCCGAAGGCGACGCCCTGCGCGCGCAGCGCTTCCTGGCGCGCCGCATCGCCGGCGCCGTCGTAGCTGCGGAAGGTGGACACCAGCTCGACGCGATGCCCGGCGCGCGCGAGCGCGTCCATGTACATCCCGGCCACCCGCCGGTCGCCGGAAGGCGTGCCATGCGTCGGCGGCTTCATCGGCGCGTAGAACGCGATCCGCATGCGGGGATTCTAGGTCGCGGCGAGGCCGAACCTGCGCGCCAGGCGTTCCAGGTTCGGCTCCAGCGCGAAGCGTGCCCGCACGCGCTCGCCGCCCGCGGCGCCGAGCCCGGCGCGCCGCGCGGGATCGGCGATCAGCTCACCGATCGCCTGGGCCAGCGCCTGCGGCGACTCGGGCTCGACCAGCACGCCGGTGACCCCGTCCTCGATCAGCTCCGGGATCGCCGACACCGCCGTCGCGACGCAGGCGAGGCCCTGGCTCTGCGCCTCGGCGAGCACGTTGGGCAGGCCGTCGCGGTCGCCGTCGCCGGCGACGCGGCTGGCCAGCGCAAACAGGTCCGCGCCGCGCAGCGCGGCAAGCACCTCGGGCTGGGGCAGCGCGCCCCGCCAGGTGATCCGCCCGGCGATGCCGCGTGCCGCGGCCAGGCGCTCCAGCCGCGCCTTGAGCGGGCCGCCCCCGATGTGGACCAGGCGCCAGTTCAGCGCCGGGGGCAGCTGCGCCAGCGCCTCGAGCAGGACGTCGGTGCCCTTCTTCTCCACCAGCCGGCCCACGGACAGCAGCACCACCGGATCGGCGGCGTTGCCGCCGTCGCGCGCGGGGCGCGCCGCGGCGGGCGGCGGGAACCGGGCGAGGTCCAGGCCGTGATAGACCAGCTCCACCTTCCCTTGCGGCGCCAGGCCCGCGAGGTGGGCGCGGTTCGCCTCGGTGCAGGTCACCAGCCATTCGCAGTCGGCGAGCTTCTCGCGCTTGTCCCACTCCGGGGTGGTCCAGATGTCCTTGGCGTGCGCGGATCCGCTCCAGGGCAGGCCGCGCAGCACGGCGCAGTAGCGCGTCACGGACGCGGGCGTATGCAGGAAATGCACGTGCAGCCGGGCGATGTCCGCGGGCAGCTCCGCGGCCAGCACGAGCGCCTGGCCGAAGCGGCGGACGCGGTTGGGCGTCGGGTCGCGCCTCAGGTCGCGAAGCCAGAGCGCGCGCGCGGCCGCGTAGGCCGGCCAGCGTCGCACCCGCGACCAGGCGCGCCAGAGGCGAAGCGGCTCCTGGTACAGATACTCGGGCAAGTAGAGCAGCGGCGCGCGGATCTCGTCGTGCACCGGGTGCCGGCGCGCGTCGGTCGGGTGGCGCAGGGAGACGATCAGGATCTCGAGGCCGCGGCGCTCGAGCGCGGCGATCTCCTGCGCGATGAAGGTCTCGGAGAGCCTCGGGTAACCCTTGAGGACGAAGGCGACGCGGCCCGGCATTGACCCGCGGCCGCCGCGCCTACGCCGAGCGCGATAGCGTGTGCGGCGCTTCCACGGCGACGCCGGGCTCGATCCAGGGCGCGACCAGGCGGCGCACGTTCTCCAGGCCCTCCAGCAGCCCCGGCACCACGATCTCCGAGGGCCGGTTCTGGCGCGGCAGCGCGCGCAGCGCGGCGGCCATCACCGCGGCATCGTAGCGGCCGTCGTCGGCCAGCATGGACACCAGGCCCAGCTTCGCGGCACGCGAGATGCGGATGTACTGCTCCTGGCGCGGCGCGGTGCGCGGCACGATCAGTGCGCGCTTGTCCAGCGACAGCACCTCGCAGAAGGTGTTGTAGCCACCCATCGCCACCACGCCCGCGGCGCGCGCCACCAGCGCCTCGAGGTTGCTGTGGAAAGTGATGACGTCGACGCGCTTCAGGCGCGCGGCGCGGTCCATGAACTCCGCCTGGCGCTCCGGCTGCATGAACGGCCCCAGCACCAGCAGCGCCGGGTAGGGCAGCAGGGGATCATGCTCGTAGGCACGCAGCACCCATTCGATGAGCGCCTCGCCGTCGCCGCCGCCGCCGGTGGTGACCAGCAGGTAGGGGCGGCTGGTGATCTCCGGCAGGCGCGGCGGCGCGCCATGGCTGGGCACCTCGCGGTGCAGGTACCCCGTGTACACCATCTTCTGCTTGACGCGGATCGGCAGCGACACGCCTTCCAGCGGGTCGCAGATCTGCGGCAGGCCGTAGACCCAGATCTCGTCGTACAGTTCGCGCAGCGCCGGCAGCACGTTCTTCCTCTGCCACTCCGGCCCCAGCGCGCGCGGCTCGTCCATGACGTCGCGCAGGCCGAGCACCAGCCGCGTGCCGCGCGGCTTGAGCATCTCGAGGGTGTCCAGCACCTCGCCGCGCAGTCCCATCGGCTCCTTGTCGACGATGAAGATGTCGGGCTCGAACATCTCCGCGGTGTGGCGGATGATGGAGCCGCGCAGCTTGAGCGTCTGCTCGATGTCCAGGTGCAGGTTGAGCGAGGTGTACTCGCCGCTCCTCAGCTTGATGACGCCGGGGATGCGCACGAAGTCGACGCGGGCGCGAAAGTCGAACGAGCCGATGATCGGCGAGCCCGACAGGATCAGCACCGAGAGCTGCTTGAAGCGGTCCACCAGCGAATGCGCGATCGCCCGGCAGCGGCGCAGGTGGCCCAGGCCGAAGGTGTCGTGGCTGTAGATGAGGATGCGCCCGTCGGCGCGCTTGGTCGTCATGCTCTCCCCTTTTCCCCCTGCCGGCGGTCCGGCCCTAGCGCGGTCCTGTGCGAAGCGGTCGCGCTGGGCGGTGGCGCTGGAAAGCGCGCATTCTAACCGCTTGGCCGGATGCGGGTTGCCGGCGGCCGGCGGGCGTCGCGGCCCGGCCACAGGGCCGGTTGACGCCGCCGGAGGCGAGGTCTAGATTGGCGCGGTCCTCGTCCGGGCCACGCCACCTCAACGCCATCCACGCCAAGGGACCGCCATGACCCCCTCGTTCATCCGAATCATCTGCCGCATCCTCGCCGCCTGCATGATTCTCCTGCCGTTCCAGGCCGGCGCCGGCCTCATCGGCACCGAGGAGGCCGTGTCCGCCGCGCAGGCCGCCGCCGCGCGCGACAAGGTCGTCCGCCTGATCGAGCGCGCGGAAGTCGCTCGCCAGTTGCAGGCCTACGGCCTGTCGCCGGAGGACGCGAAGCTGCGCGTCAATGCCCTGACCGGGAGCGAGGTCGCGCAATTGGCCGCCCGCCTGGACAGCGCGCCGGCGGGCGCCAACGGCACCGGGGCGGTGCTGCTCATCGCCGCGGTGGTCCTCATCGTGTGGCTGTTCTGGAACTAGGCCGCCCGCACCGCGCCCAGGCCCGCGTTCGCGCGGGCTTTTTGTTGTCCGTTCTCGCCGCGACCGCGCTCCTGCTGTCCGGCTGCCTGTCGCTGCCCCAGTCCGAGGCGCTGCGCGCGGCGCCGCCCGCCGACCTGCCGCCGAAGGTGGAATTGACCGCGGTTCCGTTCCACGTCCAGGACGATTTCCTGTGCGGGCCCGCGACCCTCGCCATGGTGTTCAACGCCGCGGGCGTGAAGGCCGACGTGGCGGGCCTCACGCCGCAGGTCTACCTGCCGGGACGCGAAGGCAGCCTGCAGGTGGAGATGCTGGGGGCGACGCGACGCAACGGCCTGGTGGCCTACCAGGTCCCCGCCCGGCTGGAGAGCGTGCTGCGCGAGATCGCCGCCGGCACGCCGGTGGTGGTGCTGCTCAACCTGAGCGTGCGCCTGCTGCCGCTGTGGCACTACGCTGTCGTGATCGGCTACGACCTTCCCGCCGGCGAGGTGGTGCTGCGCAGCGGCAAGCGGGAGCGCGTCGCCTACCCGGCGGGGCTGTTCGAGTTCCTGTGGCAGGACTCGGCGCACTGGGCGATGGTTGCGCTGCCGCCGGGCCGGGTGGCAGCGAGCGCCGAGGAACCGGGGTTCGCCGAGGCGGTCGCCGCGCTCGAGCGGACCGGCAGGCACGCCGAAGCGCGCGCGTCCTACCGTGCCCTGCTCGCGCGCTGGCCCGGCAGCCATGTCGGGCTGATCGGACTGGGCAACACCGAGTACGCCATGGGCAACAAGGCCGGCGCGGAAGCCGCCTTCCGGCGCGCCGCGCTGTCGCACCGCGATTCGGCCGTGGCCTACAACAACCTCGCGCACGTGCTGGCGGAACTGGGCCGGCTGGTGGACGCGGAGGCCGCCGCGCGCCATGCGGTGAGCCTGGGCGGGCCGCTGCAGGCGCAGGCGCAGAAGACGCTGGAGGCGATCCTCGAGCGGCGCGCGGCGGCGCCGGCGCGCTAGCTAGCGGTTGCGCGAATCCGACCCTTCGCGCCCGGCATCCGCGCCTGCGTCATCGCGCCGCGCCGCGCCCGCCTTTTTCTTGGGCCAGGTGAACCAGACAATTAGAATCAGCAACGCGAGGGCCACGGCCATTTCCAGGTACACCACCCACATAGCGCGCTGCCTCCTGACGGGAATGGCGGCGATTGTAGTCCTCGCGGGCTGCGCGCAGGCGCCCGCGCCTCCGGCGCGGCACGAAACGGCCGCCTGCCCTGCGCCGGCCCCCTGCCCCGCGTGCCCCGCGTGCCCGGCGGCGAAAGCGCCGGCCGAGGCGGCGCGGTACGAGCTGCGCACCTATGCAGACCTGCCGGGCTGGTCGCGCGGCAGCCAGGCGCAGGCGCTGCGCGCCTTCCTCGAGGGCTGCCCGCGCCTGCCGCAATCCAGCCCGCTCAGGCGCCCTTGCGATGCCGCGGGCGCGGTTCCTCCGGGAAATGATGCGGCGGCCCGGAACTGGATGGAGAGCGCCTTCTCCCCTTACGCGGTCATCGCCCCGGACGAGGCGAGCGAGGGCCTGATCACCGGCTACTACGAACCCATCCTGCCCGGCAGCCGCGTGCGCAGCGCCCGCTACAGCCACCCGGTGCACGGCGCGCCGGAGGACCTGGTCACGGTGGATCTTTCGGCGGTCGCCCCGGAGACGCGTCACCTGCGCCTGCGCGGCCGGCTCGAGGGGCGCCGGCTGGTGCCCTACTGGAGCCGGGGCGAGATCGAGGCGCGCGCGGGCGAGCTGCGCGCGCCGGTGCTGGCCTGGGTCGCGGATCCGGTCGAGCTCTTCTTCCTGCAGATCCAGGGCTCCGGACTGATCGACCTGGAGGATGGCGGGCGGCGCGGCGAGCGGATCCGCGTCGGCTACGCCGACCAGAACGGCCACCCCTACCGGTCGCTCGGCCGCTACCTGGTCGAGCAGGGCGAGCTCACGCTGGACAAGGCTTCCATGCAGGGCATCATGGCCTGGGCCGCGGCCAATCCCGCCAAGCTGCGCGAGGCGCTGAACGCCAATCCGAGCTATGTGTTCTTCCGCGAGCTGGCCGCCGGCGGCGGCCCGATCGGCGCGCTGGGCGCCCCGCTTTCGGCCGGCACCAGCCTCGCGGTGGACCCGCGCCACATCCCGCTGGGCGCGCCGGTGTTCCTGGCCACGACCTTTCCCCTGTCGGAACGGCCGCTCGAGCGCCTGATGGTGGCGCAGGACACCGGCGGCGCGATCCGCGGCGCGGTGCGCGGCGATTTCTTCTGGGGTGCCGGCGAAGAGGCCGGGCTGCAGGCCGGCCGCATGCGGCAGAAGGGCCGCTTCTGGCTGCTCTGGCCGCGCGGCGAGCCGCTGCCGCGCCTGCAGTAGCCGCGCGAGCGCGGCTACTTCGGCCTGGCGCCGGCGGCGGCTTCCTTCATCGCCTCGTCGAGCACGCTGCGCATCTGGTCGGGCGGTAGCCCGCCGCGCAGGCGCTCGCCGGTGGCGAGAAAGATCGTGGGCGTGGAATTGACCCGCAGCGACTTGCCCAGCTCCAGCATCTTCTCCATGGGCACGTCGCACTTCGCCTTCGCCGTGATCGGCTTGCCGTGCAGCGCGAGGTCGAGCCACGCCTTGGCGCGGTCGGGCGCGCACCAGACCGCCTTCGAATGCTCGGCCAGTTCCGGCCGGATCACCGGGTACATGTAGTAGTAGATGGTGATGTCGTCGATCTGCACCAGCGACTTCTCGAACTGCTTGCAGGCCGGGCAGTAGGGGTCGGAGAAGATGGCCAGCACGCGCTTGCCGTTGCCGCGCTGGACCTTGACCGCGAGCTCCTGCGGCAGCGAGGCGAAGCTGATCGCCGTGAACTTGCGCAGGCGCTCCTCGGTCAGGTTGCGGCCCGACCTGGCTTCGAACAGGTTGCCGTCGAGGATGAAGTTGCCCTGCGGGTCGGAGTACAGCAGCTGCGGGCCGTCGCGCCCCGAGATGCGCACCTCGAACAGGCCCGGGACCGCCGCCGGCTGCACCGACTCGATCTTCGTGCCGCCGAGCACCGGCGCCAGCGCCTTGCGGATGGCGGCCTCGTTGGCCGAAGCGATCGGCGCCAGCAGGCACAGGACCAGGGACAGCAGGCTTTTCATCGCGTTCGGCTTCCGTTCTAGGCCATCGCCTGCCGGATGAGCAGGTTCTTTAGGACCGGCAGGCGGTCGGCAAGGTTCAATCCGGCATTGCGCAGGTGCGCGAGCACCTCGCCCCTGCCGCGGCCGAACAGGCCGTGCAGGCCGTGCACCACCGCATCCATGGCGGTCACGGCCTCGGCCCGGCTGCGCTCGTAGCGCCGCAGGAGGCGCAGCTCGCCTGCGTCGCGGAAGGGCTCGCGCCCGAGAAGCACCCCTGCGAGCGCGCGCGCATCCTGCAAGCCGAGGTTCGCGCCCTGGCCGGCGAGCGGATGGATCACGTGCGCGGCGTCGCCCAGCAGGGCGGTGCGGGGCGCGACCATGCGCTGCGCCCGCAGCCGGCGCAGCGGGAACGCGCGCGGCGCGCTCGCCAGGCCCAGCGCGCCCAGTGCGTGGCGCGACGCCGCGGCGACGGCGTCGCACAGTTCCTCCGGCGCGAGCGCCAGCAGGCGCGCCGCCTCCGCCTCCGCCACCGACCAGACCATGGACACGCGCTCGCCGGGCAGCGGCAGCAGCGCGAGCACCGGCCCGCCCTGGAACCATTGCAGCGCGACGTTGCGATGCGGCCGCTCGCAGGCGAAGTTCGCCACCACCGCGACCTGGCCGTAGCCCTGCTCGCGGACCGCGATCCCGGCCTGCGCGCGCACGACGGAGTGCGCGCCGTCGGCGCCCACCACCACCTTCGCGCGCAGCGCCGTGCCATCCCGGAGCGACAACGTCGCCCACTCCGCGTCCACCTCGATGCGCCCGCACTCGGCGGAGGAGTACACCTGCAGGCCGGCGCGCAGCGCCGCCTGCAACTCGGCGTCCTCCACGATCCAGGCGAGTTCCGCGACGCCGCTGCGGTAGGCGTCGAACTCGAGCCGCGCCTGGCCGTCGTCGCCGAACACCCGCATCGCGTGCACCGGGGCGAGGCGATCCTGTGGAATCGCCGTCCAGGCGCCGATGCGCGCGAGGAACGCGGCGTTGCCCGGGCTGATGGCGTAGATGCGGGAATCCAGCGCGCCCGGGCCGGGCCGGGGCGGCGCCGGCTGGGCGAGCAGCGCGACGCGCAGGCTCGCCAGCGCGCGCGCCAGCGCCGCGCCGACCACGCCCGCGCCGACGATCGCGACTTCGACATCCGCCCCGTTTGCCCTGTCTCCGGCCACCGCGCGCCCTCTCAAGCCTTTGACTTCATGCCGCAATTGAGCGAAAATCCGCTCCCCTCAGAAATGGCGAATTAGCTCAGCTGGTTAGAGCAGCGGAATCATAATCCGTTTGTCCGGGGTTCGAGTCCCTGATTCGCCACCACCCCATTCGCGGCCGGTCGCGCGCCTGCGCGACCGGCCGCAATGTTACCGATCGGTAACATTTGACCGGCGGGCGCGCCGCCGCGTCCGGCCCGCCCGGCACCGGTCTCGAAGGGGGTACCTGCTAGAATCCACCGTACTGCGCGTGCGAGTTGCCGGAGCCAGATGAGCGGAAAGCTGTTGCGAGGTGCGGTTGCGGTCCTTGCGCTGGGCGCCTGCGCCGGCTTGGCGCTGGCGCAACTGCGCACCATCCCGGCCGAGGCCAAGCGCGCCACCCTGACACACGTGCGCGAGGGCGACGTGACGCTGGACGGCAAGCCGGCGCGCCTGTCGCCGGGCGCCCAGATCCGCGACGAGAATAACCGCATCGTGCTGCCGACGATGCTGCCGCCGGACACCAAGGTGAAAGTCCTGCCCGACGCCGCCGGCAACCTGCACCGCATCTGGATCCTGTCGCCGCAGGAAATCGCGCAGCCCGACCCGAAGAAGTAGGCCGCGGCGCGGCACCATGGCGGGCAAAGTCTTCATCCGCACCTTCGGCTGCCAGATGAACGAGTACGACTCGGCGCGGATCGTCGGGCTGCTCGAGTCGAGCGGCGGCATGACCGGCGCCGACACGCCCGAGGATGCCGACCTCATTGTCTTCAATACCTGCTCGGTGCGCGAAAAAGCGCAGGAGAAGGTGTTCGCGGACCTGGGCCTGCTCAAGCGCCTGAAGCGCGAGCGCCCGGAACTGATGATCGCGGTCGGCGGCTGCGTCGCCAGCCAGGAGGGAGGCGCCCTCGTCCGCCGCGCGCCGCACGTCGACGTCGTCTTCGGCCCGCAGACGCTGCACCGGCTGCCCGAGCTGCTCGCGCGCCGCCGCGCCGAGGGCCGGCCGCAGGTGGACGTGAGCTTCCCGGAGGTCGAGAAGTTCGACCGCCTGCCCGAGCCGAAGGCCTCAGGCGCCAGCGCGTTCGTGTCCATCATGGAGGGCTGCAGCAAGTTCTGCAGCTTCTGCGTCGTGCCCTACACCCGCGGCCGGGAAGTGTCGCGGCCCTTCGACGACGTCATCGCCGAAGTGGCCGCGCTGGCCGACCAGGGCGTCAAGGAAGTGACCCTGCTGGGCCAGAACGTGAACGCCTGGCGCGGCGAGATCGACGGCGAGGCGGCCGACTACGCGGAGCTGCTGCGCTACGTCGCCGAGATCGACGGCATCGAGCGCATCCGCTACACCACCTCGCACCCGCGCGAGTTCACGCAGCGCCTGATCGACGCCCACGCCGGGCTGCCGGCGCTGTCGCCGCAGGTGCACCTGCCGGTGCAGTCGGGCTCGGACCGCGTGCTGGCGGCGATGAAGCGCGGCTACACCGCGCTCGAGTACCGCTCCATCATCCGCCGCCTGCGCCGCGCGCGGCCGGACCTGAGCCTGCTGTCGGATTTCATCGTCGGCTTTCCCGGCGAGACGCGCGCCGACTTCGAGGCCACGCTGGCCCTGGCGGCCGAACTGGAATTCGACGGCTCCTACGTCTTCATCTACAGCCCGCGCCCCGGGACGCCCGCCGCGGAGTTGCCGGACGACACGCCGGCGGCGGAGAAGGTCGAGCGCCTGCAGCGCCTGAGCGCGCTGCTCGAGGCGCAGGCGCTGGCCGCGAGCAAGGCCATGGTGGGCAGCGTGCAGCGCGTGCTGGTGGAAGGACCCTCGGCGAGGCGCCCGGAGGAGCTGGCCGGCCGCACCGCGAACAACCGGGTGGTGAACTTTCGCGGCGATGCGGCGCTGGTGGACCGCTTCGTCGAGCTGCGCGTGACCGGCGTGCGCTCGCACACTCTGCGCGGCGAGCTCCCGCATGCAGCCTAGGGCCGCGGCGAAGCCGGTGGAGCTCCTGCTCGAGCCGGTGGACAACCCGCGCCTCGCCCGCCTGTGCGGCGCGATGGACGCCAACCTGCGCCAGATCGAATCGGCGCTCGACGTCGCGATCGCGCGCCGCGGGGCGCGGTTCACGGTGCGCGGCGAGCCCGCGCAGGCGGCGCGCGCGGCGCGGGCGCTGGAGCACTTCTACCGGCGCTCGGACGCCGACCTGACGCTGGAGGAACTGCAGCTGGGCCTGGCGGAGATCGCCCACGACGGCCCCGGAGGCGGCCAAGCCGAAGCCGGCCCCAGCCTGCTCACGCGCCGTCCGGAGCTGCATGGCCGCACGCCGCACCAGGCCCGGTACATCGAGAACATCCTCGCCCACGACATCACGCTCGGCATCGGCCCGGCCGGCACCGGCAAGACCTACCTCGCGGTGGCTTGCGCGGTGGACGCGCTCAAGCGCGACAAGGTCAAGCGCATCGTGCTGGTGCGCCCGGCGGTGGAGGCGGGCGAGCGCCTGGGCTTCCTGCCCGGGGACCTGGCGCAGAAGGTGGATCCCTACCTGCGCCCGCTGTACGACGCGCTCTACGACCTCGCCGGCTTCGACGAGACCGCGCGGCTGCTCGAGCGCGGCACCATCGAGCTCGCGCCCCTGGCCTACATGCGCGGCCGCACGCTGAACCACGCCTTCATCATCCTCGACGAGGCGCAGAACACCACGCCCGAGCAGATGAAGATGTTCCTCACCCGCATCGGCTTCGGCGCCAAGGCGGTGGTGACCGGCGACGTGACCCAGATCGACCTCGCGCGCGGCTCGCGCAGCGGCCTGGTGGAGGCGCGCCGGGTCCTCGCCGGCGTGCGCGGCATCGCCTTCAGCGACTTCACCGCCGCCGACGTGGTGCGCCACCCGCTGGTGGCGCGCATCATCGACGCCTATGACCGCCATGCCGCGGCCGGCGAAGAAGGCGCCGGCCCCTAGCGCGCTCGCGGTGCAGCGCGCGGCGCGCGGCGCGCCGTCCGCGCGCGCGCTGCTGCGCTATGCGCGCGCGGCGGCGGCCGCGCGCCAGCAGGCGACGCTGCGCGTGGTCGGCGCCGCCGAGGGCCGGCGCCTCAACCGCGCGTTCCGCAGCCGCGACTACGCCACCAACGTGCTGTCGTTCTCCTACGGCCGAGGCCGCGGCGACATCGTCCTGTGCCATCCGGTGATCGCGCGCGAGGCGCGCGACCAGGGCAAGTCGCTGTCCGCCCACTACGCGCACATGGTGGTGCACGGCCTGCTGCACCTGCGCGGGCTGGATCACGCGCGCCGCGCCGACGCCGCGCGCATGGAACGGCGCGAGGTCCGCATCCTGCGCCGGCTCGGCTTCCCCGACCCGTACCGGCCGAAAGCAGCGGTAAAATAGCGCCGACGGCGCCCTGCCGCCATACTGGTGCCCCTCCCGGCCCGACCCCCACCGCATGCCCGACTCACAGCGACCCGGCCTGCTCGAGCGACTTTCCGCGATGCTGCTGCGGGAGCCGGCCGACCGCGAAGGCCTGGTGCAGCTGCTGCGCTCCGCCTACCAGCGCAACATCGTCGACGCCGACGCGCTGTCCATCATGGAGGGCGCGCTCACCGTGTCCGAGATACAGGTGCGCGACATCATGATCCCGCGCGCGCAGATGGACGTGATCGACATCCACCAGGACGTCGAGGCGTTCATCCCGCAGGTGATGGCCAACGCGCACTCGCGCTTCCCGGTGATCGACCAGAGCCGCGACGACGTGATCGGCATCCTGCTCGCCAAGGACCTGCTGCGCCACTACGCCGGGGAGGAGGCGTTCAACGTGCGCGAGATGCTGCGCCCGGCGGTGTTCGTGCCCGAGTCCAAGCGCCTCAACGTGCTGCTGCGCGAGTTCCGCGCCAGCCGCAACCACATGGCGATCGTGGTCGACGAGTACGGCGGCGTGGCGGGCCTGGTGACCATCGAGGACGTGCTGGAGCAGATCGTCGGCGACATCGAGGACGAGTACGACTTCGACGAGGCGAGCGACAACATCCTGCCCGAGCCCGGCGGCCGCTTCCGCGTCAAGGCCCTGACGCAGATCGCCGACTTCAACGCCGCCTTCGGCACCGGGTTCCCGGACGAGGAGCACGACACCGTGGGCGGGCTGGTGATCGCGCACCTCGGGCGCCTGCCCAAGCGCGGCGAGACGCTCGCCATCGCGGGCCTCAAGTTCCAGGTGCTGCGCGCCGACAGCCGGCGCGTCTACACGCTGATCGTCGAGAAGCCCAGGCCGTGACCGTCGCGGCCCGGCCGGTCGCGTTCGTTGCCGGCGCGGCGGCGGTGCTCGGCTTCTCCCCGTTCGACCAGTTCCTCGCCGCGCTCGGCGCGCTGGCGGTGCTGGCGCACCTGCTGGTCGCGGCAAGGACGCCGCGCGCCGCGTTCGCCATCGGCTACCTGTTCGGGCTGGGGCTGTTCGCCGCCGGCGTGTCCTGGGTCTACGTCAGCCTGCACCGCTTCGGCGCCATGCCGGCGCCGCTGGCGGCGTTCGCCACGCTCGCCTTCTGCGCCTTCCTCGCATTGTTTCCGGCGGCGGCCGCCTGGCTGCAGGCGCGGGTCGCAGGCCGCGCGCCTCCGGTGCTGCGGGCGGCGCTCGCGATCCCGGCCGCCTGGGTCCTGCTGGAGTGGCTGCGCGGCTGGATCCTCACCGGCTTTCCATGGCTGTCGGCGGGCTATGCCGCCATCGACGACGCGCTGGGCGGGTTCGCGCCGCTGGGCGGCGTGTACGCGGTGTCGCTCGCGCTGGCGTGCGCGGCCGGCCTGCTGTGGTGCGTCCTCGCCGGCCAGGCGCGCTGGCAGGCGGCAGCGGCGCTCGCGCTGCTCCTGGGGACCGGCTTCGCCCTGCGCAGCGTGCAATGGACCGCGCCGGCGGGGGAGCCGCTGACGGTCTCCCTCCTGCAGGGCAACGTGCCGCAGGAGATGAAGTTCGACCCGGCGCGCTACGCGCGCACCCTGGAGGCCTACGCCACGCTGGCCGAAGCCAGCCGCGCGCGCCTGATCGTGCTGCCGGAGACCGCCATCCCCCGCTTCCTCGACCGCGTGGATCCGGCCTACCTGGAGCGCCTTGCGGCGGCCGCGCGGCGCAACGGCGGCGACCTGCTGCTCGGGGTGCCGGTGCGCGACGGTGAGGCCTACTACAACAGCGTCGTCAGCCTCGGCGTCTCGCCGCGGCAGCACTACCACAAGCAGCACCTGGTGCCCTTCGGGGAGTTCGTCCCGCCGGGCTTCGGCTGGATCGTGCGCGTGCTGTCGATCCCGCTGTCGGACTTCTCCCGCGGCAGCGCCGGCCAGCGCCCGCTCGCCGTCGCCGGCCAGCGCGTCGCGCTGAACATCTGCTACGAGGACGCCTACGGCCGCGAGATCGCGCGCCAGCTGCCGGAGGCAGGCATCCTGGTCAACGTGTCGAACGTCGCCTGGTTCGGCGATTCGCTGGCTCCGGCTCAGCACCTGCAGATCGCCCGCATGCGCGCGCTGGAGAGCGGGCGCTGGCACCTGACCGCCGCCAACACCGGCATCACCGCCGCGATCGCGCCCGACGGCTCGGTACGGGCGCGCATGCCGCAGTACCTCCAGGGCCGGGTCGATGCCGAAGTGCGCGGCCACGCCGGCGCCACGCCCTACGTCACGCTGGGCGACTGGCCGGCGCTGCTCGCGGCGCTCGCGGCGCTCGCCTTCGTCGCGCTGCGCGGCCGCAGCCAGTAAAATCCCCCGCCCGATGCTTACTTTCCAGCAACTCATCCTGCGCCTGAACGATTTCTGGGACCGCCGCGGCTGCGCGCTGCTGCAGCCCTACGACATGGAAGTCGGCGCCGGCACCTTCCACACCGCCACCTTCCTGCGCGCCATCGGCCCGGAGCCGTGGAACGCGGCCTACGTGCAGCCCTCGCGCCGGCCCAAGGACGGGCGCTACGGCGAGAACCCCAACCGCCTGCAGCACTACTACCAGTACCAGGTGGTGCTCAAGCCCTCGCCGCCGGACATCCAGGAGTGGTACCTGGACTCGCTCCGGCACCTGGGCATCGATCCGATGGAACATGACATCCGGTTCGTCGAGGACGACTGGGAATCGCCCACCCTGGGCGCGTGGGGACTGGGCTGGGAGGTGTGGCTGGACGGCATGGAGGTGACGCAGTTCACCTACTTCCAGGAGGTGGGGTCGCTCGCCTGCAAGCCGGTGCTGGGCGAGATCACCTATGGCCTGGAGCGCCTGGCGATGTACCTGCAGGGCAAGGAGTCGATCTTCGATCTCGTCTGGACACCCGGAGTCAGCTACGGCGACGTGTACCACCAGAACGAAGTCGAGCAGTCGCGCTACAACTTCGAGCTGTCGAACGCGGACATGCTGTTCCGCCACTTCGGCGAGTATGAAGGCGAAGCCAGGCGCCTGATCGAGGCGCAGTGCGTGCTGCCCGCCTACGAGATGGTGATGCAGGCCTCGCACACCTTCAACCTGCTGGATGCCAGGGGCGCGATCTCGGTCACCGAGCGGGCGGCCTACATCGGGCGCGTGCGCGCGCTGGCGCGCGCGGTGGCGCAGGCCTACTACGAGTCGCGCGAGCGGCTGGGGTTCCCGATGGCGAAGGCGGCCTAGATGGAAGCGACGCTGCTGGTCGAGCTCCTCACGGAGGAGCTGCCGCCGAAATCCCTGCGCATGCTGGGCGAGCACTTCGCCTCCGCGCTCGCCGCCGACCTGCACAAGTCCGGCTTCGCCGCGGAACCCGTCGCGACGGCGTTCGCGACGCCCCGGCGCCTGGCCGTCCGGCTGGCGAAGATCCGCGCGCGCTCGCCGGACGTCGCGCGCGAGGTCCAGGGACCGCCGGTGACGGCCGCCCCGCAGGCGGTGGCCGGCTTCGCGAAGAAGAACGGCCTCGCGGTCGAGGCGCTGCAGAAGATGGCGGGCCCGAAAGGCGAGATCTACGTCGCGCGCGTGACGCTCGCGGGACAAGCGCTGGCCGACGTGCTGGCGGCCAGGGTGGAGGCGGCGCTCAAGTCGCTGCCGATCCCGAAGGTCATGCGCTGGGGCTCGGGCGAGGCGCAGTTCGTGCGCCCGGTGCACGGCCTGGTGATGCTGCACGGCACGCAGGTGGTTCCCGGCACCGTGCTGGGCCTCGAATCCGCCAACCGCACCCGCGGCCACCGCTTCATGGGCCAGTCGGACATCACCCTCGCCGGCGCGGACAGCTACGAGCGCCAGCTGCTGGACGAGGGCAAGGTGGTGGCCGACTTCAACAAGCGCAAGCAGGCCATCGACGCCGCGCTTCAGGCCGAGGCGAAGCGCCAGGGCGGCAGCCTGGGCGAGTACGCCGCGCTGCTGGACGAAGTCGCCGCGCTGGTGGAGCACCCCAGCGTTTACGTCGGCCAGTTCGACCCGGCCTTCCTGGAGGTGCCGCAGGAATGCCTGATCCTGACCATGCGGCAGAACCAGAAGTACTTCCCGCTGTTCGACGGCGCCGGGAAGCTGCAGCCGAAGTTCCTCATCGTCTCCAACATGCAGGTCGCCGACCCGCGCCACATCATCGGCGGCAACCAGCGCGTGGTGCGCCCGCGCCTGGAGGATGCGCGCTTCTTCTTCAACCAGGACCGCCGGCAGCGGCTGGAGGAGCGCGTGCCGCTGCTGGACAAGGTGGTGTACCACAACAAGCTGGGCACGCAGCACAAGCGCATGGAGCGCGTGCGCCTGCTCGCCGGCCGGATCGCCCGCGTGCTGGGCGCCGACCCGCTGCTGGCCGAGCGCGCAGCAGAACTCGCCAAGGCCGACCTGCTTACCGGCATGGTGGGCGAGTTCCCCGAGTTGCAGGGCGTCATGGGGCGCTACTACGCGCGCCATGACGGCGAGCCGGCCGAGGTGGCCGACGCCATCGAGGCGCACTACCGGCCGCGCTTCGCCGGCGACCAGCTGCCGCAGGGCGCGATTGCCTGCGCCGTGGCGCTCGCCGACAAGCTCGATGCCATCGCCGGGCTGTTCAGCATCGGCCAGCAGCCCACCGGCGACAAGGACCCGTTCGCGCTCCGGCGCGCGGCGCTGGGGGTGGTGCGGATCCTGGTGGAGCACAAGCTCCACCTGTCGCTGCACGAGCTGGCAAAGGCCGCGTGCGGCGGCTTCGACGCGAAGCCGGTGACGGAACTGGAGGACTTCGTCTACGACCGGTTCTCCGGCTACCTCAGGGAACTGGGCTACACCACGCTGCAGGTCGACGCGGTGCTCAGCAAGCGCCCGACCGGCCTGGGCGTCGTGCCCCTGCAGCTCGAGGCGGTGAAGGCCTTCCAGGCCCTGCCCGAGGCCGAGAGCCTGACCGCGGCCAACAAGCGCATCGCCAATATCCTCAAGCAGGCGGAAGCGAAGGGTGAGACCCCTGTCAACGCGGTGCCAGACGAGCTCCCGGACCCTGCGGACCGTGCGCTTCACGAGGCCATCCGTGCAGCCTCGGAGAAGGCGAGGCCGCTCTACGAGAAGGGCGACTACACCGGCTACCTGAAGTGCTTCGCGGTGCTCAAGGCGCCGGTCGATACGTTCTTCGAGAAGGTGATGGTCATGGACAAGGACGACCGGGTGCGGCGCAACCGCCTCGCCCTGCTGCGCGCGCTGCGCGAGGCCATGAACCGCGTCGCCGACCTCTCCAGGCTCGCCGCATGAAGCTGATCGTGCTGGACCGCGACGGCACCATCAACCAGGACAGCGACCAGTACATCAAGTCGCCGCTGGAATGGAAGCCGATCCCCGGGAGCCTCGAGGCGATCGCGCGCCTGACGCACGCCGGCTGGCGCGTGGTGGTCGCCACCAACCAGTCGGGTATCGCGCGCGGCCTGTTCGACATGGCGACGCTGAACGCCATCCACGCCGAGATGCACCGCGCCGCGGCCCTGGCCGGCGGCCGCATCGACGCCATCTTCTTCTGCCCGCACGCCGCGGACTCGAACTGCGAGTGCCGCAAGCCCCGGCCCGGCCTGTTGCTCGAGATCGCCGAGCGCCTGAACGTGGACCTGGCCGGGGTGCCGCTCGCGGGCGACTCGCTGCGCGACCTCGAGGCCGCGGCCGCGGTGGGCGCGAGGCCGATGCTGGTGCTCACCGGCAAGGGCCGCAAGACGCGCGCCGCCGGCGGGCTGCCCGAGGGCACCGAGGTCTTCGACGACCTCGCGGCGATCGCAGCCAAGCTGGCGCCCTGACCGTGCCGGCGTGAGGACAGGGCCATGACCGCGCTGCGCTCGGCGCTGTTCTTCCTCGTCCTCCTCGTCGTCACGCCGCCCTACGCGGTGTTCGCGCTGCTGTGCGCGCCGCTGCCGCGCCTCCTGCGCAACCGGGCCATCGCCGGCTGGACCCGCATCATCGTCGCGCTGGCGCGGCCCATCCTCGGCATCCGCTACCGGGTCGAGGGCGCCGAGCACCTGCCGCGCGAGCCCGCGGTGGTGCTCTCCAAGCACCAGTCGGCCTACGAGACGCTCGCCTTCAACCAGATCTTCCCGCCGCAGGTGCACGTGCTCAAGCGCGAGCTGCTGTGGATCCCGTTCTTCGGCTGGGGCCTGGCGCTGATGAGCCCGATCGCGATCGACCGCGCGCGCGGCATCCGCGCCCTGCGGGAAATCGCCCGCCGCGGCCGCATCCGCCTCGACCAGGGATTCTGGGTGATCGTGTTTCCCGAGGGCACGCGGGTCGCCCCCGGCAAGCGCCGGCGCTACCAGCCCGGCGGCGCCTGGCTCGCGGCGCACGCCGGCGTGCCGGTGGTGCCGGTGGCGCACAACGCCGGCCTGGTCTGGCCGCGCTATGCCTTCATGAAGCGTCCCGGCACGGTCACCTTCCGCATCGGCCCGCCGATCCCGGCCAAGGGCCGCGATCCCAACGAGGTGATCGCGCAAGCCGAGTCCTGGATCGAGGCGCAGCAGGCCGAGCTGTGCTCCGCCGGCTCGTAAGCCAGCTCGACCTGTTCCGCCGGCCGGAGCGGGAGGAGGCCGCGGCGGCGCGCTGCGTGGTCCTTCAGGGCCGCACGGTCCCCTACCGGTTCGAGCGCCGCCGCCGGCGCAGCTTCGCCATTGCCGTGGACCACGACGGCCTGCGGGTACTGGCGCCGGCGCGCGCCCCGCTGCGCGAGGTCGAGGCCTTCCTGCAGGAAAAGGCGGGCTGGATCACGCGCAAGCTGGACGAGTGGGCGGCGCGCGGCCGCCCGCCGCAGCTCCTCGGGCAATCCGGGGAGTCCGTGCCGCTGTTCGGCCGGACGCTGGTGCTGGAAGTGGTGCCGGGCGGGCAGGACGTCCAGCTCCAGGATGACCGGATCGTGGTCCGCACCGGTGGCGACGCCCGGGCCCTGCTGAAGGACTGGATCCGCGCCCGGGCCTTGGAGACCTTCAGCGCGCGCAGCGCCCACTTCGCCGCCCGCCTCGAGCTGCCGCCGCCGCCGGTGGCGCTGATGGATGCGCGCACGCGCTGGGGCTCGTGCAGCGCCCGCGGCCGCATCCGCCTTTCGTGGCGCCTTGCCCACCTCGCGCCGGCGCTGTCGGACTACGTCGTCGCGCACGAGGTCGCTCACCTCCGGGAGATGAACCACTCGCGCCGCTTCTGGACGCTGGTGGAAACGCTGTATCCTGACCACCAGGCCGCGCGGCGCGAGATCCGCCGCGCCGGCCGCACCGTCCCCATGCTCTGAGGCACGCCATGAGACTCCTGCATACCATGCTCCGCGTCGGCGACCTGCCGCGCTCGATCCGGTTCTACACCGAGGTGCTCGGCATGAAGCTGCTGCGCACCACCGACCGGCCGGAGCAGAAGTACTCGCTCGCCTTCGTCGGCTACGACACCGAGGACCGGGCCTCCGTGCTCGAGCTCACCTACAACTACGGCGTGGACCGGTACGACATGGGCGGCGCCTTCGGCCACATCGCCATCGAGGTGAAGGACGCGGCGCAGGCCTGCGACCGGGTGCGCAAGGCGGGCGGCACGGTGACGCGGGAGGCCGGTCCGGTGAAGGGCGGCACCACGGTGATCGCGTTCGTCGCCGACCCGGACGGCTACAAGATCGAGTTCATCGAGCGTAGATGAACAGGCCGCCGAGGATCACGAGGAACAGCGCGA
>CAZMDA010000032.1:30207-39263 GCA_964564865.1 uncultured Bordetella sp.
AGCCCTCCGGAGCGCGCGGTCATGATCTGGTAGCCGAGGCGCTTGCCCTCCGGTGGCCCGAGCAGCACGCTCAGCGCGCAGGCGAGGATCGCCAGCGCGACGATCGCCGCGACCGCCTTCCTCATCCGCGGCCCGTCCCGTCCGCCATGCGCGCGATCCGGACGTAGTCCTGCGGTGCGAGGTTCTCCGGCCGCAGCCGCGGATCCAGGCCCAGCGCCTCGAACTGGCCGGGCGCGAGGCCGAGCGCGTTGCGCAGCGTCTTGCGGCGCGCGCTGAAGGCCTGCCGCACGACATCGGAGAAGGTCCGCGGCAGGTCCACGCCGGGCAGCGGCGTCATGCGCACCACCGCCGATTCCACCTTCGGCGGCGGGCGGAACGCCCCCGGGGCGACCTTGAACAGCTTCTGCATGGCGAAGCGCGCCTGCAGCATCACCGACAGGCGGCCATACGCGGGCGTCGAGTGAGCGGCGACCATGCGGTCCACCACCTCCAGCTGCAGCATGAAATGCAGGTCGCGGAAGCGCTCGCCGCAGGCGGCGAGGCGGAACAGGATCGGGGTGGATATGTTGTAGGGCAGGTTGCCGACGATGCGCGCGCCCGCGGGGAGCGTGGCAAAGTCGAACGCGAGCGCGTCCGCCCGGTGCAGCACCAGCCGGTCGCGCGGGAACTCCGCCTCCAGCGCGTCCGCGAGATCGCGGTCGATCTCGATCGCCACCACCGGCGCGGTCCGCTCGAGCAGCCGGCGCGTGAGCGCGCCCTCGCCCGGCCCGATCTCCACCAGGACCTCGCCCGCCTTCGGGTCGATCGCGTCCACGATCCGCGCCAGGACGCCGCGGTCGTGCAGGAAGTGCTGCCCGAAGCGCTTCCTCGGGCGGTGGCGCATCAGAACTGGTCGAGGCGGATCTCGACGTAGGCGCGGTCGCGCAGCTGGCGCAGCCACTCCTGGAACGCCTCGTCCGCCTTGCGCTCGCGCAGCACCTGCCGCGCCTGCAGGCGCTTGCGCTCCGGGGTCAGGCCGGCGTTGCGCCGCTCGAGCACCTCGATCAGGTGCCAGCCGAAGGCCGACTTGACCGGCTGGCTGATCTCGCCGGGCTTGAGCTCGTCCATGGCGCGCTCGAACTCGGGCACGGTATCGCCCGGGAACACCCAGTCCAGGGAGCCGCCGCGCGAGGCGCTGCCGTCCTCGGAATGCTGGCGCGCCAGCTCCGCGAAATCCTGCTTGCCGATCACCATGCGCTCGCGCAGGTCGGCCAGCTTGCGCCGCGCCTCCGCCTCGGACACCAGCTCGTTGGTGCGGACCAGGATGTGCCGGACCCGCGTCTGCGTCACCGGCGCGTCGGTGCCGGCGTTGCGGCTCTCGATCAGCTTCAGGACGTGGAACCCGGCCGGGCTGCGCAGCACCTCGCTCACGCCGCCGGGGCGCATGGTCTTCAGCGCGGCGCTGAAGAGCTCGGGCAGCCGGTCCTCCGCCCGCCAGCCCATGGCGCCGCCCTGCAGCGCGTCGGCGCCGTCGGAGTAGCTGGCGGCGAGCCGGGCGAAGTCGCCCCCCGCGGCCGCCTCGGCCCGCGCCTTCTCGGCCTTCGCCCGCGCCTGCTCGATGCGCTCCGGGGTCGCCTGCTCCGGCAGGCGCACCAGGATGTGCGCGAGGTTGTACTCGCCGCCGCGGCCATCGCCGCCCTTGTTCTCCTCGAGGTACAGGTCGATCTCGGTGTCGTTGACCTCGATGCGGTCGTCCACCTCGCGCTCGCGCAGGCGCGTCAGCATGATCTGCGCCCGCACCTCCTCCCGGAAGCGCTCGAAGTCGACGCCGTCGCGCTCCAGCGCGCGGCGGAACTCCGCCAGGCTCATGTTGTTGCCCTGCGCCACCCGCTCGATCGCGCGGTCGAGCTGGACCTCGTCGATGCGGATCCCGTTCTCCCTCGCCATCTGCAGCTGGACCTTCTCCAGGATCAGGCGCTCGAGCAGCTGGCGCTCGAGCAGCGCCGCGTCGGGCAGCGGCGTGCCCTGGCGGCGCAGCTGGCGCTCGGTCGACTCGCGCCGCTCGCGCAACTCGGAGTAGGTCACCACCTCCCGGTTGACCACCGCCGCGATGCGGTCCACCAGCGCGACGCGCTGCGCGTGCGCCGATGCCGCGGCCAGCAGCGCGAGGGCCGCGATCGTCAGGACTCTCGCCATGGCGTTTCCTAGTAGACCTGCTCGAAGGGCAGGGACCGGCGCGCGCTCGGCGGCACCAGCGCCGCGTCGCTCGGGTTGCTGACGGCGTAGCCGGGAACCTGGCGCTTGAGGAAGTTGACCGTGTCGTCCGAGCCGATCGTGCCCAGCCCGTTCAGCTCGAGCTGGAAGAACAGCGTCGAGGACGTGGTCTGCGCGGCGACCTGGATGCGCGAGAACACCGCCCGGAACACCCAGCAGCCGCCGTTGTACTCCAGCCCTCCCAGGCCCTCCAGCATGCGGCCGTCGCGGAAGGAGTAGTTGTAGCGGCCGACCGCGTACCAGCCCGGCGCGACCGGCCACTGCCCGGAGAGGTCCACCTGGCGCAGCTGGTCGCGGTTGAAGCGGTAGCTGGCGTTGATGACCTTCGCGATCTCCGGCGAGTAGCGCAGCTGCGCGCCATAGCGCTCGGCGCGGCTCTCGCGCGTCGAGTACTGCACCGTGCCGTCGAAGGTCCAGTCGCGCAGGAAGCGCCCGCCCAGCGATGCCAGGACGTCGGACGTGTCCACGCTGCGCAGCGGCGTGGCCGCGTTCAGCGCCACCCGCTCGTTCTTGAAGTAATGGCGCTGGCCGACCGTGGCCCGGAACAGCTCCTGCCCGGCGGCGTTCAGCATCCGCGACGTGAGCGCCAGCGTGACCTGGTTGGCGTCGCCGAAGCGGTCGCCGCCGGCGAACCGGTTCTCGCTGAACAGGTTGGCGTAGTTGAAGTCGGCGAGCGCGGTATCGAACAGGGGGACCTGGTCCTGCGCCCGGTACGGGACGTACAGGTAGTACGCGCGCGGCTCGAGGGTCTGGGTCAGCTTGTCCCCGAACAGGCTCGCCTCGCGCTCGAAGACCAGCCCGGCATCGGCCGACAGCCAGGGCACGTTCACCGACTGCCGCCCGGGCTGTCCCGGCGCGGTGCGCGTGAGGTGGTAGTTCGTGGAACGCAACCCCACCTTCGGCGTCAGGAAATAGCCCGGCGCCAGGAAGGGCGCGCTCAGCGTCGGGCTGAAGGAGGTCCTCGATCCTTCCACCAGCGTCGGGTGCGCGAAGCGGACGTATTCGCCGGTGGCGCCGAAGTCCATCACCCCGCCGATGTCGTTGCGCGAGGCGTAGAGGTTCACCTGCGGCAGGCGGTCGTAGGGAACGACGATCGGCGCCAGCGGGTCCTGCAGCGTCTGGTAGCTGTGCAGCCGCCCCACCAGCGTGTAGGCGAGGCCGCCCAGGCCGCTGCTGTAGGTCAGCGTGCCCTCGCGCTGCAGGTGGCTCACCGAAACCGCCCGCACCTGGGAGGCGAAATCGACCAGGTAGCGGTCGTCGCTCACCCGGTTGTAGTCCAGCCGGCCGGTGAGGTTCGGCCGGAAGCGATGCTCGTGCAGGACCGAGAACGCCGAGCGGCTGCGGTCCAGTTCCCGGTCCTTCGGCATGTGCTCCAGGCGCGCCTCGCCGGAGAAGTCGCGGTTGAGGTAGCGCAGGTGGGACTTCAGCTGCTCGCCCCGCTTGCTCATGTGCGACGGGGTCAGCGTGAGGTCATACTCCGGCGCGATGTTCCAGTAGTAGGGCACCCCCAGCTCGAAGCCGCGCCGGGTGGACTGCGAGTAGTACGGGGTCAGGAACCCGGACTTGCGCCGGTTCTCCAGCGGGAAGCTGGCGAACGGCAGGGCGAAGATCGTGGTGTCCAGGAAGCGCAGCCGCATGTCCTTGGCCCTGCCCTGCTCGGCGTCGTAGTCGAGCTCGATCTCGCCCGCCTCGATGCGCCAGTCCTCCTTGCCGGGGGCGCAGCTGGTGTAGTGCCCCCGGTCGAGCCGCAGGCGGTTGCTGCCGAAGAACTCCAGCCGCTCGCCGCCGCCGCGCGCGGTCTGATCGCGGTTGAGGATGAAGCTGGGCTGCTCGAACACGCCGGTGTCGTTGAGCGTGTCGTAGCGCAGGCGCGGGCCGAAGAAGCGGTCCGGGCCGCGTTCCAGGCGCACGCCGCCCTCGGCCTCGATGCGCCCGAACTCCTGGTTGTAGCGCAGGAAGTCGCTGAAGACGTTGATCTCGTCGCGCTTCAACTCGACCTTGCCGCGCGCGGTGACCTCGAGCTCCGAGATGCCGTCGATCTTCTCGGCATCGATCGTGGTGGGCCCCTTCTGGGCCGCCGGCGCCGGGGCCTGCGCCCCGGCCAGGGGCGCCCCGGAAGCGAGGATCAGCAGCGCGGCGAGACGCGCTGTAGCGAGCTGCATCGGCGGTGTTTCGGGATGGAAACGGAAGAGCGAAAAGTGGCACAATTCGGCGCATTCCGCAATGGATTCGAGACTCGCCGCGCTGGAGCGCTGGGTGGCCGCGCAGCTGCGCGGCGCCCCCTTTGCGCTCGCCCCGGCGTCGGCCGACGCCAGCTTCCGGCGCTACTTCCGCGCCAGCCTGGCGTCCCCCGCCCAACCCGCGGCCAGCTACATCGTCATGGACGCGCCGCCGGCGACGGAGGACTGCGAGCCGTTCGTGCGCGTCGCCGGGCTGCTGCGCGCGGCCGGGGTGAACGCGCCCCGGGTCCTCGCCCAGGACCTGTCGCAGGGATTCCTGTTGCTTACCGACCTTGGCCGGGAGACTTACCTGGACGCGCTCCGGCGCGACGCCGGCGCGCGCGCGCCCGAGTTGTTCCGGGATGCCACCGACGCCCTCCTGCGCTGGCAGCTCGCCACGCGGCCCGGCGAGCTGGGCCCGTACGACGAGCCGCTGCTGCGGCGCGAGATGGCCCTGTTCCCGGAATGGTACGCGGCGCGGCACCTCGGCAAGCCGCTGTCGCCGCGGCAAGCCGAGGCGTTCGCGCTGGTCGAAGGCGAGCTGCTGCGCTCGGCGCTGGCCCAGGGGCGCGTCTACGTCCACCGCGACTACATGCCGCGCAACCTCATGGTCGCCGAGCCCAATCCCGGCGTGCTCGATTTCCAGGACGCGGTCGAGGGCCCGGTCAGCTACGACATGGTGTCGCTGATGCGCGATGCCTTCGTCAGCTGGGAAGAGGAGCAGGTCCTGGACTGGACCGTGCGCTACTGGGAGAAGGCGCGCAAGGCGGGGCTCCCGGTGGCGGGGGATTTCGCCGAGTTCTGGCGCGCCTTCGAGTGGATGGGGCTGCAGCGCCACCTCAAGGTGCTGGGCATCTTCGCGCGCCTCGCCTATCGCGACGCCAAGCCCGCGTACCTGGCGGACACGCCGCGCTTCGTCGGCTACGCGCGCGCGGTGGCGCGGCGCTACCGCGCGCTCTCGCCGCTGGCGAAGCTGCTCGACGAGCTCCACGGATGAAGGCGATGCTGCTCGCCGCGGGCCGCGGCGAACGCATGCGCCCGCTCACCGACGCCGTGCCCAAGCCCCTGCTCGAGGCCGGCGGCAAGCCGCTGCTCGCCTGGCACCTGGAACGCCTCGCCGCGGCCGGTTTCCGCGAGGTGGTGGTCAACGTGTCCTGGCTGGGCGAGCGGATCATCGAGCGCTTCGGCGACGGCGCGGCCTACGGCCTCGCCATCGCCTGGTCGAGGGAGTCCCCTGCGCCGCTGGAGACCGCCGGCGGCATCGCCACGGCGCTGCCGCTGCTCGGCGAGGATCCGTTCCTGCTGGTCAACTCGGACGTTTTCTCCGATGTCGACTTCTCGCGCCTGCGCCGCGTTGCACTGGGTCGCGCGCTCGCGCACCTGGTGCTGGTCCCCAACCCGCCGCACCACCCGCTCGGCGATTTTTCCCTCGCCGAGGGCAAGGCGGGGCGCGCGCAGGGGCCGCGCTACACTTACGCCGGCATCGCCGTGCTGTCGCCGCGCATCGTGGCGGGGATCGCCGCCGGGACCCGGGCGCCGCTGGGCCCGCTGCTGCACGCCGCGGCGGAGCGGGGCGAGGCCACCGCCGAGCTGCACCCGGGCCTGTGGCGCGACGTCGGCACGCCGCAGCGGCTGGCGGAACTGGACGCGCAGTTGACGGAAAGGAACGCCTCGAAGCCATGAAGCCGGACGACATCCAAGCCTCGATCCACGGTTCGCGCCGCGCGCGCCTTGCCGCCGCGATGGGAGAAGGCATCGCGGTCATCCCGACCGCGCCGGAGCGCATCCGCAACCGCGACACCCATTTCCCGTACCGCTTCGACAGCCATTTCTACTACCTCACCGGATTCCCCGAGCCCGAGGCGGTGCTGGTGCTGGTGGCCGGCGCGCAGCCGCGGAGCCTGCTCTTCTGCCGCGAGCGCAACGAGGAGCGCGAGATCTGGGACGGCGTGCGCTACGGCCCGGACCGGGCCCGCGAGCGCTTCGGCTTCGACGAGGCGCACCCGATCGCCGCGCTCGACGAGGCGATGGCGAAACTGCTCGCCGACCAGCCGGCGCTGCACACCCCGCTGGGCGCGGATCCCGCCTGGGATGCCCGCGTCATGCAGTGGCTGAACGCGGTGCGCGCGCTGGCGCGCACCGGCGTCGCCGCCCCCGAGCGCGTGCACGACGTGCGCGCGCTGGTGGACGAGATGCGCCTGGTGAAGGACGCGCACGAGCTGGAGGTGATGCGGCGCGCGGCCGCGATCAGCGCCGGCGCCCACCGCCGCGCCATGGCGCAGGCGCGGCCCGGGAGCACCGAGTACCAGGTCGAGGCGGAGTTGCTGCACGAGTTCCGCCGCCACGGCGCGCAGTTCCCCGCCTACTGGCCGATCGTGGCCGGCGGCGCCAATGCCTGCGTGCTGCACTACGTCGCCAACGACGCGCCGCTGAGGGAAGGCGACCTGCTGCTGATCGACGCCGGCTGCGAGCTGGACGGCTACGCCTCGGACATCACGCGCACGTTCCCGGTCGGGCGCGCGTTCAGCGCGCCGCAGCGCGAGGTCTACGACCTGGTGCTCGCCGCGCAGGCGGCGGCCATCGCCGCGGTGCGCGCCGGCCGGGGCTGGAACGAGCCGCATGACGCCGCGGTGCGCGTGCTCGCGCAGGGATTGCTCGACCTCAAGCTGCTCGGGGGCAGCCTGGCGGAGGTGCTGGAGAAGGAGACCTACAGGCGCTTCTACATGCACCGCACCGGGCACTGGCTCGGCCTGGACGTGCACGACGCGGGCGACTACAAGCGCGCCGGCGCCTGGCGCACGCTCGCCGAGGGCATGGTGCTCACCGTGGAGCCCGGGCTGTATATCCGCGCCGCCGACGACATCCCGGAGCCGTTCCGCAATATCGGCATCCGCATCGAGGACGACGTCGCGGTGACGCAAGCGGGCCGCGAGGTGATCACGGCGGCCGCGCCCAAGTCGATCGCGGACATCGAAGCGATCAAGCGTGACGCCGGCTGAGGTCGCGATCGTCGGCGCCGGGCCGGTGGGCTGCGCGCTGGCCCTGGATCTCAGGCGCAGCGGTGTTCCCGTCGTGCTGTGCGCGAGGCGCAGGCCGGGTGGGGAGACGCCCCCGGCGCCGCCGCTGCGCCCGATCGCGCTGTCGCACGCCAGCCGGCTGATCCTCGAGCGCGTCGGCGCCTGGAGCGTGCTCGCGCCCACGCCGATCCGGACCATCCATGTCTCCCAGGCCGGCGCCTTCGGGCGAACCCGGATCGCAGCCGAGGACGCCGGCGTGCCGGCACTGGGCTACGTGCTCGACTACGGCGCGCTCGCCGATTCGCTGTTCGAGCTTGCCGTGGCGAGCGGCGTCGCCGTGGCGTCCGCGCCGCCGCCGGCGGCGGCGCTGGTGGTGCACGCGGAGGGAAATGCCCCGGAAGCGGGAGAGAAGGACTACCGCCAGGACGCGCTGGTCACGCTGGTGAGCGTCGACCCGGCCCCCGGCGGCGTTGCCTACGAGCGCTTCACCCGGGAAGGGCCGCTCGCCCTGCTGCCCCTGGCCGGCCGGTACGCAGTGGTCTGGGCCATGGCGCCGGAGCGCGCCGCGGCGCTGGCCGAAGCCGGCGAGCCGGCGTTCCTCGCCGCGCTCGGCGCCGCCTTCGGCCGGCGCGCCGGCGCGTTCGTCGCCGCGCAGGGCCGGTCCCGCTTCCCGCTTTGCCTGCGCGTGCGGGCCTCGCGCACCGGCGAGCGCGAGGTGTTCATCGGCAACGCCGCGCAAACCCTGCACCCGGTCGCCGGACAGGGGCTCAACCTGGGTTTGCGCGATGCCTGGGATCTGGCGCGACTCTTGCAGGATGCCGCGGATCCCGGCGATGCGCGCGTCCTGGCGCGCTTTGCCGCAACGCGACGACTGGACGCCATGGCGACCATCCGCGTCACCGACCTGCTCGCCGGCACGTTCACCGGCGCGGGCGCGCTGCGCGCTGCAGCGCGCGGCGCCGCAATGACCGCGCTGGACGCTTGCGCGCCGGCGCGCCGCTTTCTTGCGCGCCGCATGATCTTCGGGCCCTCGGCGATGCCCTGAACGCGCGCGTCGGTGTTTGCGAAACGCAACAGCGATGTTTTTCCGCAGCGAAACCGGATAGAATTCGCTCCCCTCGCGACACATCCCACACCACCGCAATCAATGCAGCTTGGCGCGCACAGCTTGCGCAACGGTTTGTTCGTCGCTCCGATGGCGGGCGTGACCGACCGGCCGTTCCGCAGCCTGTGCCGCCGCTTTGGCGCCGGACTGGCGGTCTCCGAGATGGTGTCCTCCCGCCCCGAGCTGCGCCAGACGCGCAAATCGCGCCTGCGGCGGGAGCATGGCGGCGAAACCGGCCCCATTTCGGTGCAGATCGCGGGCGCGGACCCGGCGATGCTGGCCGACGCCGCGCGCTTCAACGTCGATGAAGGCGCCCAGATCATCGACATCAACATGGGTTGCCCGGCCAAGAAGGTGTGCAACGTCGCCGCCGGCTCGGCGCTGCTGGAGAACGAGCCGCTGGTGGCGCGGATCCTGGAAGCGGTGGTCGCCGCGGTCGACGTCCCGGTGACGCTCAAGATC
>CAZMDA010000033.1:0-37132 GCA_964564865.1 uncultured Bordetella sp.
GCATGTCGTAGCGGAACACCGCGCGCTGGTCGGCGTAGGCGTTGAAGTTGTAGTGGCGCGTCTCCCGGCCCAGTTCCGCGCGCACCGCGCGCAGGATGTCGTGGCGCGAGGTCTGGAAGGGGTTTTCCTCGGGCCAGACGCGGCGCACGATCTCCATGCCCGGGTCGTTGCCGCAGGAATGGATGCCGAGCAGCCTGCCGCCCGGTCCCAGGGCGCGCACCAGGGGCGCGATCACCTTCGCGGCCTTGAACTCCGCCGGCACCCGGGCGCGGTAGGGCTGCGAGGCGAGCACCAGGTCGTAGTCGGCGCGGGTCTTGCCCTGCCGCGGGATGACCTCGTCCAGCAGGAAGCGGAAGTCCTCGCGGTACAGCACCAGCGCCACCGGTCGCTCGTAGACCGGATTGCCGGTCTTGGGGCTGTGCTTCGCCTGCCAGTTCCTGGCCAGGAACGGCTCCAGCGCGGCGATCTGCTCGCTGAACTCGTGCGAAGTGGTGCCCGATAGCGCCACCTCGTGCCAGACCATGGAGGTGGCGGCGGTCAGCGCCCTGGGCGTCAGCCACGGCGCCTCGCTGTAGTACATGTTGGTCACCACCAACGCCGTCGCCGGGTGCTCGAAGAAGCGGTCGGCCATCTTGGCGAGCGACAGGCGCACGTCCTCCAGGCTGATCTCCTTGCCGACGAAGTAGAACGGCATGGTCGGGAAGCGCCGGTGCATCTCGCGCATCACGCGCGTGAGCACCGTGCCGTCGCCCATGCCGGCGTCGAACACGCGCACCGCGGGCGGGCGCGGGTGCAGGTGGGCGAGCTCCATGCCGACGCGCCGCGCGATCACTTCCTTCTCGCTGCAGGTGTTGACGAACAGCAGGTACTTCTGGCGGTTGTCGAAGAAGCGGAAGTTGCGCGCGGGATCGCCGTCGCGCTGGGGCGCCGGCGCGGCCGGGCGGCTGGCGACCCGGATCAGGGGCATCAGCTCCGGCGGCGCCTCCGGCGCGCTGGCGCCGTGCCGCACCAGGAACTCGCTCACGCGCGCCAGGGTCTCCGGCGTGATGCGGGCGCCGTCGCGCAGGCGCGCCACGAACTTGCCGTCGTTGACCGCGCGGCGGCCGAAGGTGGATTCGGCGATGCCGCTGCGGCGGCAGAACGCCGCGATGCTCTCGAGCAGCGGCGCGTCCCGCTGCGGCGCTTCCATGACCGCTTCCATGCCCCATCCTCCTTCGCGCACGGTAGCGACCGATGCGTGGGACATCAACCACAATCGGTGATTCCGACGCCGTGGGCAGCTGCCCACAACGTAAAATCAACGACTTGAGCTGTCGAGAAACTCCAGGATCAGGGCATTGAAGCGGTCAGCCCGCTCGAAGTAGGGCGAATGGCCGGTCTCCGGGAAGGGCTCGAAGCGCGCCCTCGGCAGTGCGCCCGCCAGGGCCTTCACCAGCGCCGGATCGATGACCGCGTCCTCCAGGCCCGCGAGGCACAGCACCGGGAAGGTCAGCGCGGCCAGTGCGCCCGCGGGGACCGTGCGCCCGGCCCACAGCCGCCTGCGCACCGCCTCGCGGTCGAAGTCCGCGGCGAGGCGGCCGATCTGGTGGTACAGGTGGTGCAGCCGCGGTTGCTCGCGCGCCATGCGCGCGCCGGTGGCGGGAAACAGGCCGGCGGCGGCGAGGCTCCTGTGCTCGGCGCGAGACCATTCCTCCCAGCGCGCGCGTTCCTCCGCCGTGGTGCCCGGCAGCTGTGCCGGGTCCGCGGTGCCGATGGTGGCCGACATCACCAGCGCGCGCACGCGCTGCGGGTGGCGCAGCGCGAACTCGAGCGACGTCCAGCCGCCCATGGATTGGCCCACCAGCCGCACCTCGTCCAGCTGCAGGTGCGCGAGCAGCGCCTCGAGGTCGGCGGCGTAGCGCGCCGGGTCGGGCAGCCCCGCCGGATCCTGCGAGGGCGCGAAGCCGCGGTGCGCGAAGGCGACGCAGGTGTAGTGCGGCATGAGCGCCGGCACCTGCTGCCACCACGAAAGGTGGTTGCCGCCCAGGCCGTGCGCGAACACCACCGCGGGTCCCTTGCCGTGGACTTCGTAGTAGAGGCGGGCGCCGTCCTGGAGCGAAAGCAGCGGCATGGGCTGGCGCAGTCTAGATAGAATCCGGCGCATGACGCAACCCGATCCGAAGGGCCTGGCCAGGGGACTGACCAACTACGGCGACGCCGGGTTTTCGCTCTACCTGCGCCGCTCGTTCGCGAAGAGCATGGGCTACTCCGGCGAGATGCTGGCGCGCCCGGTGGTGGGCATCGCCGACGCGAAGAGCGGCTTCAACAACTGCCACCGCCACTTCCCGGAGCTGGTCGAGGCGGTGAAGCGCGGCGTGATCGCCGCCGGCGGCCTGCCGATCGACTTCCCGACGGTGTCGCTGGGCGAAGTGTTCCTCAGCCCGACCTCGATGATGTTCCGCAACCTGATGGCCATGGACGTCGAGGAAATGGTGCGCGCGCAGCCGATGGACGCGGTGGTCCTGATCGGCGCCTGCGACAAGACCGTCCCGGCCCAATTGATGGGCGCGGCGAGCGCCGACGTCCCGGCGGTGCAGCTGATCGGCGGCCCGATGATGCCGACCTCCTACAAGGGCGAGCGCCTGGGCGCCTGCACCGACTGCCGCCGCTTCTGGGCCATGCACCGCGCGGGCAAGGTGGACCAGCGCGGCATCGACGAGGTGGAGGGCAACCTCGCCACCACCGCGGGCAGCTGCGCGGTGATGGGCACGGCCTCCACCATGGCGTCCATCGCGGAAGCGCTCGGCATGGCGCTGCCGGGCTGCGCCGCGATCCCGGCGGTCCACGCCGACCGGCTCCGCGCGGCGGAAGCGAGCGGCCGCCGCGCGGTGGAGCTGGTGGCGAGGCCCATCCGTCCGTCGCAGATCATCACCGCGAAGTCGGTCGAGAACGCGCTGCGCGTGCTGCTCGCCATCGGCGGCTCGACCAACGCCATCGTCCACCTCACCGCGATCGCGGGCCGCGTCGGCGTCAAGATCGACCTGCATCGCCTGAACGAGATCTCCGACACCACGCCGGTGCTGGTGGACCTGAAGCCCACCGGCCAGTTCTACATGTCGGACCTGTACGCCGCGGGCGGCATCGGCGCCGTGTTGCGCGAACTGAAGCCGCTGCTGCACCTCGATGCGATGACGGTGACCGGCGAAACCATGGGCGAGCGCCTGGCGCATGAGGAAGGCGCGTGGGTGGACCGCGCCGTGGTGCGCTCGATCGCCGAGCCGCTGGCGAAGGAGGGCGGGCTGGTGGCGTTGTTCGGCTCGCTCGCGCCCAATGGCGCGATCCTGAAGCGCTCGGCCGCGGACGCGAACCTGTTCGAGCGCGAAGGCCGTGCGGTGGTGTTCTCGTCGCTCGACGACCTGGCCGCGCGCGTGGACGATCCCGCGCTCGACATCACGCCCGAGGACTTCATGGTGCTGCAGAACGCCGGCCCCAAGTCGGGCTACGCCATGCCCGAGGCGGGCTACCTGCCGATCCCGCAGAAGCTGGCGCGCGCCGGGCTCAAGGACATGGTGCGGATCTCGGACGCGAGGATGAGCGGCACTGCCTACGGCACCATCGTGCTGCACGTGTCGCCGGAGGCGGCGGCGGGCGGCCCGCTGGCGCTGGTGCGCAACGGCGACCGCATCCGGCTGTCGGTGAAGGCGCGGCGCATCGACCTGCTGGTGGAGGAAGCGGAACTCGCGAAGCGCCGCGCGGCGTGGAAGCCGCCGGTGGAGACCCCCAAGCGGGGCTACGCGAAGCTGTACATGGAGCACGTGCTCCAGGCGGAGCACGGCTGCGACTTCGACTTCCTCAGGAAGGCCTGACGGCTTCGGCTACCTGGCGTAGTCGTAGTTCAGCTCGTAGTCGCCTTCGTTGGTGATCACCAGGCGCGCCGCGCGCCAGCGTCGCTGCTCCGGCGCCAGCAGGTCGTTCAGCCCGTAGACGCTGTCGGCGACCGCCTTCGCGTTGCAGGGCACGAACGCCTCGCCCTTGTCGTCCGCCGCGCTCACCGCATAGAAGAATTTCGCGTCCAGCTTGCGATCCGGGCCGGACTCGGCGAGCACGATCCAGGCCTTCTTCCACTCGTTGGGCAGCCCCGGCGACAGGCAGGCGAAGATGTTCTCGATCAGGCGCGGGTCCGGCTTGCCGCCGGCAGCGGGTGGCTTCGCGGCGGCCGCCGGCGAGGGCGCGGCGGAGGCCACGACGGCGGGCGCCGGTGCCGGCCTGGACAGGTCCACGATCGGCCGGGGCTTGCGTTCCTCCGGGACGGGAGCCGCAACGGCCGGGGCTGGAGCCGCAACGACCGCGGGCTTCGGCGCCGGCGGCGGCGGGGCCACGACGACGGGCGCCGGCGCGGGCGGTGGGGCAGCCACGACGGCAGGCTTCGGCGCAGGGGGCGGCGGAGGCGGTGCGACGACCACCGGCGCAGGCGGCGGTGGCGGCGGCGCCACGACGACTGGCGCGGGCGGCGGCGAAGGCGGTGCCGCGATGACAGCCGGTTTCGGCGCGGGAGCAGGCGCGGGCGCGATTACAGGTGGGGGTGCGGGTGCGGGTGCGGGGGCAGGCGCGGGCGCGGCCGGAATCGGAACCGCAACCACTTCCGGCTTCGGCTCCGGCGGGGGCGGAACGATCACGACCGCAGGCTTGGGCGGCTCGGGCTTGGCGGGCGGGGGCGAAACCGTGATCGCCGGCGCGGGCTGGCCCTCGATGGTGATGTCGGCCTTAGATGGATCGGCGGGCCTGGCGTCGTCCGGCATGCGTACCGTGGCGGGCGCGGACGGTGGCGGCGTCTCGGCCCGGTTGCGCGAGCGCACCGAGGGCGTGCGGAAGGCGTGGGCCGCCTCGGCAAAGGCGAGCAGCGCGACCAGCGCGAGGGTGAGGCGTTTGGTCCGAAAGAGCCGTTGCATGAGGTGCTTACGATAGCAGAACGGGGCGCGGATTTCCCGCTTGGTGCGCCGCAGCTTGACCGTCGCGGGCGGATTGCTTTAGGTTTCATCTATTCAAGCCTGTACTGAATGGACCGCGCCGCGATGCTGCACGCCGATGCCCCGACCGCCGACCGCGAGACCATCGCCCGCTCCGACGACCACCGGGCGCTGCGCCTGTGGCTGCGCATGCTCACCTGTACCCACCTGGTCGAGCAGCGCGTGCGCTCGCGGCTGCGCGACCGCTTCGGCACCACCCTGCCGCGCTTCGACCTGATGGCGCAGCTGGAGCGCCACCCCGGCGGCCTGAAGATGAACGCGCTGTCGCGGCTGATGATGGTCACCGGCGGCAACATCACCTCGATCGTGGACCAGCTGGCGCGGGAGGGCCTGGTGGAGCGCCTGCCCGACCCGGCGGACCGGCGCGCCTTCCGCATCCGGCTGACGCGCGCCGGCGACCGCGCCTTCGCCGAGATGGCGCGCGAGCACGAGCAATGGGTGGTGGAGCTGTTCGACGGGCTGACGCGCCGCGAGCACGAGGACCTGCTGCGGCTGCTGGCGAAGCTGAAGGCGCACGCGATGGAGACCGAGACATGATCGAGACCCGGCATTTCCTGTGGAAACTGGAGGGCGGCGTCGGCGTCATCACGCTCAATCGCCCGGAGCGCAAGAATCCGCTCACCTTCGAGTCCTACGCCGAGCTGCGCGACCTGTTCCTGCGCCTGCCGCGGGAGAAGGACGTCAAGGCCGTGGTCGTGACCGGCGCCGGCGGCAACTTCTGCTCCGGCGGCGACGTGCACGAGATCATCGGCCCGCTGACGAAGATGGCCATGCCGCAGTTGCTGGAGTTCACGCGCATGACCGGCGACCTGGTCAAGGCCATGCGCCATTGCCCGCAGCCGGTGATCGCGGCGGTGGACGGCGTCTGCGCCGGCGCCGGCGCCATCCTCGCCATGGCCGCCGACCTGCGCTATGGCGCGCCGGACGCCAAGGTGGCGTTCCTCTTCACCCGCGTCGGGCTCGCCGGCTGCGACATGGGCGCCTGCACCATCCTGCCGCGCCTCATCGGCCAGGGCCGCGCCTCCGATCTGCTCTACAGCGGCCGCTCGATGAGCGCGGAAGAGGGGCTGGCGTGGGGCTTCTTCAACCGCCTCGCCGCGCCCCCGCTGCCGGTGGCGCTGGAGATGGCGCAGTCGCTCGCCGCCGGCCCGACCTTCGCCCACGCCATGACAAAGAAGATGCTGCACCAGGAATGGAACGTCGGCGTGGACGAGGCGATCGAGATGGAAGCGCAGGCGCAGGCCATCTGCATGCAGACAAAGGATTTCACCCGCGCCTTCGAGGCGTTCGCCGCGAAGCGCAAGCCTGTCTTTGAAGGTGACTGATGGACCGCTTCGCCCACTACGACTGGCCTTTCTTCGATCGACCTCACGCAGCCCTATCGCGTGAGGTCGAAACCTGGGCACTCGCCAATCTTGGACATGCCCATGGGAAAGACGCCGACGCCATCTGCCGCAGGCTGGTCAAGGATCTGGGCAATGCTGGTTTCCTGAAGCACTGTGTAACTCCGGAACCGGATGTCCGCACGATCGCCCTGATCCGCGAAATCCTCGCCTACCACGCCGGCCTCGCCGACTTCGCCTTCGTCATGCAGGGCCTGGGCAGCGGCCCCATCGTGCTCGCGGGCACCGATGCCCAGAAGAAGGCCTGGCTGCCGCGGGTTGCCGCCGGGGAAGCGATCGCGGCGTTCGCGTTGTCCGAGCCGGACGCGGGTTCGGACGTGGCGGCGATGACCACGACGGCGAGGCGCGCCGCGGACGGCTGGCGCATCGACGGCGTCAAGACCTGGATCTCCAACGGCGGCATCGCCGACTTCTACGTGGTGTTCGCGAAGGCGGAGGAGGGGATTTCCGCCTTCATCGTCGAGGCGAAGGACGCGGACGCCGCCGAGCGCATCGACATCATCGCGCCGCATCCCATGGCCACCGTGCGGCTGGCGGGCGCGAAGGGGGAACTGGTGGGCGAGGCCGGGCAGGGCTTCAAGCTGGCGATGCGCAACCTCGACGTGTTCCGCACCACGGTCGCCGGGGCGGCGCTCGGCTTCGCGCGCCGCGCGCTGGACGAGGCGCTCGGGCGCGCGAAGGAGCGCAGGATGTTCGGCGCGCGCCTCGCCGACCTGCAGATGACGCAGGCGAAGCTGGCCGACATGGCCACCGCGGTCGAGGCCGCGGCGCTGCTCACCTACCGCTCGGCCTGGGTGCGCGACGTGAGGAAGCAGCGCGTCACCCGGGAGGCGGCGATGGCCAAGATGCAGGCCACCGAGGCGGCCCAGGCGGTGATCGACGCCGCGGTGCAGATCCTGGGCGGCCTGGGGGTCAAGAGCGGCCACCCGGTGGAGCGCCTGTACCGCGAGGTGCGGGCGCTGCGCATCTACGAGGGCGCCACCGAGGTCCAGAAAGTGATCATCGCGAGGGAAATGCTCAGATGAAGACCGCCCACGTCGACACCTTTGCCCGCGACAACCTGCCGCCACGCGGGCAGTGGCCGGAGTTCCGCTTCGACCTGCCCGAGCTCCAGTACCCGGAGCGGATGAACTGCGCGACCGTGCTGCTGGACGACCGGGTCCGCGCCGGCCACGGCGATCGCATCGCGATCCGCGCCCCGGACGGCGAATGCACCTATGCCCAGCTGCAGGCGCAGGCCAACCGCCTGGCCAACCTGCTGGTGCGGGAGATGGGCCTCAAGCCCGGCAACCGCGTGCTGCTGCGCGGGCCGAACAACCCGATGATGGCCGCGGCCTGGCTGGCGGTGTTCAAGGCGGGCGGCATCTGCGTCGGCACCATGCCGCTGCTGCGCGCCAAGGAGCTCACGGAGATCGTCAACAAGGCGCAGATCACGCACGCGCTGTGCGACCGGCGCCTGGATGCCGAGCTGGAGCTGGCGCGCCCGGGTTGCCCGACGCTGGCGCAGGTCCGCTACTGGTACGACGACGCCACCGACGCGCTGGTCGCGCGGCAACCCGCGACGTTCGACACCGTGGCGACCGCGGCGGAGGACGTCGCGCTGATCGCGTTCACCTCCGGCACCACCGGCAAGCCCAAGGGCACGGTGCATTTCCACCGCGACGTGGTGGCGATGTGCGACTGCTTCCCGCGCTCCTGCCTGAAGCCGGGCCCGGACGACATCTTCATCGGCTCGCCGCCGCTCGCCTTCACCTTCGGCCTGGGCGGCCTGCTGTGCTTCCCGCTCCGGTTCGGCGCCAGCACCGCGCTGGTGGAGAAGTTCACGCCGGAGACGATGCTGGAGGCGATCCAGCGGTTCCGCGCCACCATCCTGTTCACGGCGCCGACGATGTACCGCGCGCTGGCGGGGCTGTGGAAGAACTACGACCTGTCGTCGCTCAGGAAATGCGTCTCCGCGGGCGAGGCGCTGCCCGACGCCACGCGGCAGCTGTTCCGGCAGGCGAGCGGCATCGAGATCATCGACGGCATCGGCGCCACCGAGATGATCCACATCTTCATCTCGCACACGCCGCAGACGGTGCGCCGCGGCGCCACCGGCCGCGCCATCCCCGGCTACCAGGCGGCGGTGCTGGACGAGCACGGCAGGCCCTGCGCGCCGGGCGTGGTCGGCCGCCTCGCGGTGAAGGGGCCCACCGGCTGCCGCTACCTCGCCGACGAGCGGCAGCGCAACTACGTGCAGGATGGCTGGAACGTCACCGGCGACGCCTACCTCATGGACGAGGACGGCTACTTCTTCTACCAGGCCCGCACCGACGACATGATCATCTCGGCGGGCTACAACATCGCCGGGCCGGAGGTCGAGGGCGCGCTGCTCGCGCACCCGGCGGTCGCCGAATGCGGCGTGGTCGGCGTGCCGGACGAGGAGCGCGGCATGGTGGTGAAGGCCTTCGTCGTGCTCAAGCCCGGGCAGGCCCCGGGCGAGGCGATGGCGCGCACGCTGCAGGAGCACGTGAAGCAGTCGATCGCGCCCTACAAGTACCCGCGCCAGGTCGAGTTCGTGGCCGCGCTGCCGCGCACCGAGACCGGGAAGCTGCAGCGCTTCAAACTGAGGACCGAGGAAGGAGCCAGACGATGATGACGATCCTGCAGCCGCCCGGCTGGGCGCGCCCCAAGGGCTTCTCCAACGGCATCGCCGTCAAGGGCGGCACCACGGTCTACATCGCCGGGCAGGTCGGCTGGACCGGCGAGGGCGTCTGGGAGGCGAGGGACTTCGGCGGCCAGTTCCGGCAGACGCTGAAGAACACGCTGGCGGTGCTGGCCGAGGCGGGCGGCAGGCCGGAGCACATCGTGCGCATGACCTGGTACGTGGTGGACAAGCAGGAGTACCTCGCGGCGATCCGGGAGGTCGGCGCCGCCTACCGCGAGCTCATCGGCCGGCACTACCCGACCATGGCCGTGGTGCAGGTCGGCGCGCTGGTCGAGGACCTCGCCCGCCTCGAGATCGAAACCACGGCGGTGATCCCCGAGGGCGGCGCCTCGTGAAAGTCACCGTCATCGGCGGCGGCCCCGGCGGCCTGTACTTCGCGTTGCTGGCGCAGAAGGCCTGGCCGCGCTGGGACATCACGGTCTACGAGCGCAACCGCCCGGACGACACCTTCGGCTTCGGCGTGGTGTTCTCCGACCAGACGCTGGACACCTTCAAGGCCTTCGATGCGCCCTCCTACGAGATGATCCGGCGCCGCTTCGCCTACTGGGGCGACGTCGACGTGGTCTACAAGGGCCGCACCATGCGCTCCGGCGGCAACGGCTTCTGCGGCTGCTCGCGGGTGGCGCTGCTGCACATCCTGCACGACCGCTGCCGCGAGCTGGGCGTGAAGCTGCGCTTCGCGCAGGAGGTCGAGGGCCTGGACCAGTTCCCGGACTCCGACCTCATCGTGGTGGCCGACGGCATCAACTCGCGCATCCGCGAGCAGCACCGCGACCACTTCAGGCCATCGGTGGACCTGCGGCCGAACAAGTTCGTCTGGCTGGGCTCGACCAGGCCGCTGGATGCCTTCAAGTACTTCTTCAAGGAAGCCCCGCAGGGCGTGCTGCTCGCGCACGCCTACCAGTACGAGCCCGGGCGCAGCACCTGGATCGCGGAGATGGACGAGGGCACCTGGCGCAACTTCGGCTTCGACGCCATGGACGAGGCGGCGATGCTGGAGACGCTCGCGGGCGTGTTCGCGGAGGAGCTGGACGGCCATCCGCTCACCGCCAACCGCTCGCTGTGGCGCAACTTCCCTACCATCGTCAACCAGACCTGGGTCAAGGGCAATGCGGTGCTGGTGGGCGATGCAAAGGCCACGGCGCACTTCTCCATCGGCTCGGGCACCAAGCTCGCGATGGAGGACGCCATTGCATTGTTCCTGGCGTTGCGCAACGCCGGAGGCGGGCGCGGAGCCGTGGGCGCAGCCCTCCACACCTACGACACCGCGCGCCGCGAGGAGGTCGAGAAGACCCAGCATGCGGCCAACGTGTCGCTCGCCTGGTTCGAGCACATGAAGCGCTACTGGGGCATGGACCCGCTGCAGTTCGCCTTCGGCGTCATGTCCCGCTCCAAGCAGATCACCTGGGAGAACCTGGAGCTGCGCGACCCGGGCTTCGTGCGCGAGGTGCAGCAATGGTTCGCCGCGGGCGTGCGCGCGCAGGGTTTCGCGCTGGACGCCGAGAACCCGCCGGTGCCGATGTTCACGCCCTTCCGCCTGCGCGACATGGTGGTGGAGAACCGGGTGGTGGTCTCGCCCATGGACCAATACAGCGCGGTGGAGGGCGTGCCGGGCGACTGGCACCTGGTCCACTTGGGCTCGCGCGCCGTCGGCGGCGCCGGCCTGGTGTTCGTCGAGATGACCTGCGTCTCGCCCGAGGGCCGCATCACCCCGGGCTGCACCGGCCTGTGGAACGAGGCGCAGCGCGACGCGTTCCGGCGGATCGTGGACTTCTGCCACGCCAACTCGAAGGCCAGGCTGTGCCTGCAGCTGGGCCACGCCGGGCGCAAGGGCTCGACCCAGCTCGGCTGGGAGCGCATGGACCACCCGCTGGAGCGGGGCAACTGGCCGCTCCTGTCCGCCTCGCCGATCCCCTACCTGGAGGGCGAGTCGCAGGTGCCGCGCGAGATGACGCGCGCCGACATGGACAAGGTGGTCGCGGACTTCGTGCGCTCGGCGCGCCTCGCCGAGGAAGCCGGGTTCGACATGCTCGAGCTGCACATGGCGCACGGCTACCTGCTCGCCAGCTTCATCTCGCCGCTGACCAACCGGCGCGGCGACGCGTACGGCGGCCCGATCGCGAACCGCGCGCGCTTTCCGCTGGAAGTGTTCCGCGCGGTGCGCGCGGCCTGGCCGGCCGGCAAGCCGATGTCGGTGCGCATTTCGGCCACCGATTGGGCGCCCGGGGGGCTCTCCGGAGAGGACCTGGTCGCGCTCACGCGCCTGCTGAAGGATGCGGGCTGCGACCTCATCGACTGCTCCACCGGCCAGACCGTGCCGCAGCAGAAGCCGGTCTACGGCCGCATGTACCAGGCGTCCTACGCCGACTGGGTGCGCAACGAGGTGGGCATCGCCGCCATGACCGTGGGCGCCATCACCTCGGCCGACCAGGTCAACACGCTGCTCGCCTCGGGCAAGGCCGACCTGGTGGCGCTGGCGCGCCCGCACCTGGCCAACCCGTCCTTCACGCTGCAGGCGTCGGCCTGGTACCAGCACCTGCCGCAGCACTGGCCGCTCCAGTACCTCGCGGGGCGCGACCAGGCCTACCGCCTCGCCGAGCGGGAGCGCCAGGAACTGAAGGACCTTCGCCTGAAGGCGCGCCCGGCGAGCCACCAGGTCAAGGACCCGCCGCCGGTGATGCCGCCGTCCTACCGGGCGGTAGGCTCGAAGCTGTAGCCCTTGTCCCGCATGCAGCTGTCCACCAGCTGCTGCTCCCGGATCCGGCTCTCGGTGGTCCGGTCCGGCGCCTCGAGTTCGCCGAACCGCCGGTCCAGGGCCACCGGCGGCGCCACGGGGCTGGTGCGCGACACCTTGTCGTGGGCGAGCGCCTGGCACTCGCCCAGGTCGCGCTTTTGCGCCTCCGCGTCCGACCCCGGCTTGTGCCAGCCGCCCGCGCCGCCGCAGGCGGCGAGGCCCAGGACCAGCAGCAGGACGGCGGGAGGCTTGGGGCGCACGATCTTTCGCAGATTCTAACCCCCGCTCCGCCGGGGGCTTGGGTTAGCATTTTGCGCTCATGCACCAGCACATCGGCAAGTACGAGGTCCAGAAGCTGCTCGGCAAGGGCGCGACCGGCTCGGTCTACCTCGCCTCGGACCCGTTCGGCCAGCGCGAGGTGGCGATCAAGGTGCTGGACCAGATGCCCAACGACCCGGAGGAGGCGCGCCGGCAGCTGAAGTTCTTCCAGAACGAGGCCTCGCTCGCCGGCAAGCTGCGCCACCCGCACATCGTCAGCATCTACGACGCCGGGATCGACAAGAAGGACGGCAAGGACCTGCGCTACCTGGTGATGGAACTGGTCGAGGGCACCTCGCTGCAGCCGCACTGCGAGCCCGGCAAGCTGCTGCCGGTGTCGCGCGCCGTGCAGATCGCCTACAAGTGCTGCAAGGCGCTCGACTACGCCAACGGCGTCGGCGTCGTGCATCGCGACATCAAGCCGGCGAACATCATGGTGCGGCCGGACTTCGACATCAAGGTGGCGGACTTCGGCGCCGCGCAGCTCGCGCGCTCGGACACCACGCAGGTCGCCGGCGTGGGCTCGCCCGCCTACATGTCGCCCGAGCAGATCCGCGGCGGCGAGGAAATCGACTTCCGCTCCGACATGTTCTCGCTGGGCGGGGTGCTGTACCACGCCCTGACCGGGGCGCGCCCGTTCGGCGGCGCCACCGCGTTCGGGCTGATGGAGGAGATCCTGTCCAAGGACCCGGCGGCGCCCTCGGAGCTGCGGCGCGACGTGCCGGCGGCGCTGGACGAGGTCCTGCTGCGCGCCCTGGGCAAGTCGCGCGACGAGCGCTACGCCAGCTGGGAGGACTTCGCCCGGGCGCTGGAGCCGATGCTGTCCGAGGAGGACGCCACCATCTCCAGCCTGTCGGACGTGGAGGAGTTCAACGCCATGCGGCGCCTCGCGTTCTTCAAGCGCTTCTCCGACACCGAGCTGTGGGAAGTGGTGCGCGCCTGCCGCTGCCGCAAGGTACTCGCCGGCACCGAGCTGATCCGCGAGGGCGAGCCGGACGACCACATCTACGTGCTGGCGGCCGGGATGCTGAAGGTGACCCAGCGCGGCAAGCTGCTCAACGCGGTGAGCCCGGGCGAATGCGTCGGCGAGATGGTCTACGCCCGGCGCAGTTCCGCGCCGCGCAGCGCGACCGTCACCGCCATGGAGATGAGCTGGGTGCTCGACCTGCGCGTCGCGGACATCGACGGCTTCACCGAATCCTGCCGCGCGCGTTTCTCCGAGGCCTTCCTGGCCGTGATGGCGGAGCGCCTGTCCATGATGGGCGGCCGCCTGCTCGCCCTGATGCAGGAGCAGAAGGTCGGGCTGGTCTAGCTTGCCGCGTTCCCGCATGAGGTCGTCCCAGCTTCGCCTGCTGCTGTTGTCCAACTCGCGCAACCCGGGCGGCGGCTGGCTGGACCACGCCGAGGGCGAGATCCGCGATTTCCTGGGCGAGGCCGGCACGACGCGGCGTGCGCCGCTCCTGTTCTTCCCGTTTGCCGCCGTGACGATGTCCTTCGACGCCTACACCGCGATGGCGCGCCGGCGCTTCGCGAGGATGGGCTACGAACTGGTGGGGGCGCACCGGGCGGGGCCGGCCGCCGCGCGCGCCGCCGGGGGCTTCGTGGCGGGCGGGGGCAACACCTTCCGCCTGCTGCAGGAGATGCAGCGCCGCGGCTGGCTGGACAAGGTGGCGCGCGCAGTCCGCGCCGGCAAGCCCTACGTCGGCTGGAGCGCGGGCGCGAACCTCGCCTGTCCGACCATCCGCACCACCAACGACATGCCCATCGTCGAGCCGGCCTCGCTCTCGGCGATGGGGCTGCTCGGCTTCCAGCTCAATCCGCACTACACCGAGCGCACGCTCGCCCGGCACGGCGGCGAGTCGCGCGACCAGCGCATCGCGGAGTTCCATGTCCTCAATCCGCGCCTGCCGGTGCTCGGCCTGCGCGAGGGCAGCCTGCTGCGGGTCGAGGGCGGGCGGCTGGCGCTGCGCCTGGGACCCGGCGCGCGCCTGTTCCGCGCCGGCAGGAAGCCCCGCGACCTGGAGCCCGGCGCGAGCCTGGGGCGCCTGGCGTGAAGCGCTGCCCCTGGGCGCGCAATCCGCTCGCCATCCGCTACCACGACCGCGAGTGGGGCGTGCCGGTCAGGAACGACCGCAAGCTCTTCGAGTTCCTCATCCTGGAGGGCGCGCAGGCGGGGTTGTCCTGGGACACGATCCTCGCCAAGCGGGAGAACTACCGGCGCGCCTTCGACGGCTTCGACCCGCGCAAGGTGGCGCGCTACGGCGCGGCGAAGAAGCGCCGGCTGCTGGCGGACGCGGGGATCGTGCGCAACCGCGCCAAGATCGAGTCCGCGGTGGCGAACGCGAAGGCTTTCCTCGCCGTGCAGGCGGAGTTCGGCAGCTTCTCGAAGTACGCCTGGGGCTTCGTCGACGGCAAGCCGATCGTCAACCGGCACCGCACGACGAGGACGGTGCCAGCGCGCACCGCGGTGTCGGACGCCCTGTCCAAGGACCTGAAGAAGCGGGGCTTCAACTTCGTCGGCTCCACCATCATCTATGCGTTCATGCAGGCGGTTGGGATGGTGGACGACCACATGGCGGGCTGCTTCCGGCGCAAGGCGGCGCGGCGATGAGGCGGCTCGCGCTCGCCCTCCTGCTCGCCGCCGCCGCATTGCCCGCGTACGCGCTGCAGGCGCTCGGGGTGAAGCTGGGGGCGGATGAGGAGGCCGTCCGCAAAGCGCTGCCGAACGCCTACTGCAAGGCGCTGGAATGGAAGTCCGATGCCGCGGACCGGCGCTGCGACGACGCGCGGGCCCAGTTCGCCGGCACCCGGGCGCGCGTCACCGTCTACCTCAAGGCGGGCGCGGTGCAGGCGATCGACCTGCGCCTGGACGCGAAGGACCTGGAATCGCTCAAGCGGCACCTGCGCCAGGTCTACGGCGCGCCGAAATCCGAGGGCACCGAGGTGATTCCGCGCGGCGAGAAGGGCGAGCGCCGGATCTTCAAGATGCGCTGGGAGGAAGGTTCCGATCGCGCGATGTTCACCGCGCCGGAGAACAGCCAGCGTGCCGAACTGTCGATCTGGCGCGGGAACTTCGACAGCGAGATCTACCGGGTGAGGTAGACCCACGGCCGCCGCGCGCGGTCGGCGGCCTGGAACGCGGCGATCTCCGGCTCCATCGCCAGCGTCAGCCCCAGCTCGTCCAGCCCTTCCAGCAGCATGCGCTTGCGGCGCGGCGAGATCTCGAATGTCGTCGCGCCGTTGATGGTCTGCTGCTCCAGGTCCACCGTGAAGGTCGCAGTGGCCGGGTCCGAGGCGAGCGCCATCAGCCGGCGGACCTCGTCGCCTGGCAGCCGGATCGCGAGCATCCCGTTCTGGAAGCAGTTGCCGAAGAAGATGTCGCCGAAGGAAGGGGCGATGACGCAGCGGATGCCCATGCCGGCGAGCGCCCAGACGGCCATCTCGCGCGAGCTGCCGGTGCCGAAGTTCTCGCCCGCGACCAGGATCTTCGCCGCGCGCCAGGGCTCGCGGTTGAACACGAACGCCGGGTCCTCGCTGCCGTCGGGCCGGTAGCGCACCATCTCGAACGCCCAGCGGCCCAGCTCCTCGCGCGGCGTGCCGGCGCAGCGCTCCACCCGAATGATCAGGTCGGTGTCGACGTTCACCGCCGGGTAGGCGGCCGCGCGCGCGGTGAGGACGGCGAATTTCTCCACGGCTAGAGCGTCCGCGGGTCGGTGATCGCGCCGGCAACGGCGCAGGCCGCCGCCGTGGCGGGACTGGCGAGGTGGGTGCGCGCCCCCGGTCCCTGGCGGCCGACGAAATTGCGGTTGGAGGTGGACACGCAGCGCTCCCCCGGCCCGACCAGGTCGCCGTTGGCGCCGACGCACATGGAGCAGCCCGGCTCGCGCCACTGGAAGCCGGCGGCGCGGAACACCTCGTGCAGTCCCTCGGCCTCGGCTTCGCGCTTGACGCGCATCGAGCCGGGCACGACCCAGGCCTCGACGTGGGGGGCGACCCTGCGCCCGCGGGCGACCGCCGCGGCGGCGCGCAGGTCCGAGAGGCGCGAGTTGGTGCAGGAGCCGATGAACACGCGGTCGATCCTCGTGCCCGCGAGCGGCCGGCCGGGCTCCAGGCCCATGTAGGCCAGGGCCTCGCGCTTGCGGTCGGGAATGGTGCCGTCGACGCCGATGACGTCCTCCGGGCTGGTCCCCCAAGTCACCTGCGGCACGAGGGCCGAGCAATCCAGCGCGACCTCCCGGTCGAAGCGGGCGTCGGCGTCGCTGGCGAGGGTCTTCCAGTGCGCGAGCGCCTGGTCCCACAGCGCGCCCTGCGGCGCGTGCCGCCGGCCCTTCACGTAGGCGTAGGTCTTCTCGTCGGGCGCCACCATGCCGATCTTGGCGCCGAACTCGATGGACAGGTTGCACAGCGTCATGCGGCCCTCCATCTCCAGCGCCCGCACCGCGGGCCCGGCGTACTCGACCGCGTGGCCGGCGCCCCCGGCGGTGCCGTACTTCCCGATCAGGGCGAGGATCATGTCCTTCGCCGTGACGCCGCGCGGCAGGTCGCCGTCGAAGCGCACCCGCATGGACCCGGGCTTGCGCTGCACGATGGCCTGCGTCGCGAGCACATGGGCGACCTCGCTCGAGCCGATGCCCCAGGCGAGCGCGCCCAGCGCGCCGTTGGTGCAGGTGTGGCTGTCGCCGCACACCAGCAGCGTGCCGGGCAGGGTGAAGCCCGACTCCGGCCCGATGACGTGCTCGATGCCCTGCTCCGGGTCGTCGGCGTCGAGCAGGGCGACGCCGTCGCGGCGGCATTCCTCGCGGAAGATGCGCATCACGTTGCCGGCCCAGGGCGTCTTGTTTCCCGCGCGTCCCGGCTCGGTGGCGACGACGTGGTCCGCGACGGCCAGGGTCAGCCCGGGACTGCGCGCCTTCAGGCCGCGCGCGGCGTTGGCGCGCTGCGCCGGGCCGCCCGAGAGCTCGTTGAGGATGTGCCGGTCCACGTGCAGCAGGTGCATGCCGTCGCCCAGGTCGGCGATGACGTGCAGGTCCCAGAGCTTGTCGAACAGCGTCTTCACGCGGGATCAGCGTGGATAGGAGCCGTTGTTGACGTCGAGCGTGGTGCCGTTGACGTACTCCGGGCAGGCCGTCCCCAGCCACACGATCGCCGCGGCCACTTCCTCCGGCCGGCAGACGCGGCCGGAGTAGACCGACTTCATCACGCCGTCCTTGCGCGAGGCCGGCAGCTGGTCGTACATGTCGGTCTGCGTCGGCCCCGGCGCCACCGCGTTCACCAGCACGCCGTGCGGCCCCAGTTCCCGGGCCCAGGACTTGGTCAGGTTGAGGATCCCGGCCTTGGTGATGCCGTACCAGAGGTCGGGGTGGCCGGTGAAGGCGGCCACCGAGCCGACGTTGACGATGCGCCCGGACCGGCGCCGCTTCATCTGCGGCGCCAGCGCCGCGATCAGGGCGGCCGGCGCCTCGAGGTTGACCGCGAGGATCTCGCGGCGATGCGCCTCGGGGATGGCGTCGTAGGGCTCGCAGTAGAGCACGCCGGCGTTGTTCACCAGGGCGTGGATCTCGCCCTGGTCCTCCAGGATTTCCGGGATGCGCGCCAGTTCGCGCAGGTCGAACTCGATCCGGTCCGCTTCCTCCAGGTCGAACGAGGAGAAGTCCTTGTCCAGCGCGAGCACGCGCCAGCCGGCCCTGGCGAAGCCGCGCGCGGTGGCGAGGCCGATGCCGCGCCCGGCGCCGGTGATGAGGGCGGTCTTCATGGCGCGATTGTACGGGGCCGTACGGGGCGGCAAGGCGATAGAATCCCCGGCCAGATGCACTTCGACGCACTGATCGCCGGCGCCGGGTTCGCCGGGCTCTACCAGCTCCTGTGCCTGCGCGACCGCCTCGGCCTCAAGGCGCAAGTGATGGAAGCCGGCGGCGACCTCGGCGGCACCTGGTACTGGAACCGCTACCCGGGCGCGCGCTGCGACTCCGAGAGCCATGCCTACCGCTACTTCTTCTCGCGCGAGCTGGCCGAGGAGTGGCAATCCACCGAGCGCTATCCCGGGCCGGCCGAGATCCGCGCCTACCTGGACCACGTTGCGCGCAAGTTCGACCTGCGGCGCGACATCCGCTTCAACACGCGGGTCGCGGCCGCGCGGTTCGACGAGGCGGCGAAGCTCTGGCGCATCGAGACCGAATCCGGCGAGCGCTGCACCGCGACCTGGTTCGTCGCCGCGGTCGGTTGCCTGTCGTCGGCCAACGTGCCGGCGATCCCGGGCCTGGAGGATTTCCGCGGCCGCTGGTACCACACCGGCCAGTGGCCGCACGAGGGCGTGGATTTCCGCGGCAAGCGCGTCGGCCAGATCGGCACCGGCTCCACCGGCATCCAGGCCGCGCCGGTGATCGCCGAGACCGCGGCCCACCTCACCGTGTTCCAGCGCACCGCGAACTACAGCGTGCCGGCGCGCAACGCGCCGCTCACGCCCGAGTTCCAGCGCTGGGCGCGCGAGCAGTTCGAGGAGATCCGCGCCATCGCGCAGTCCACCGTCAACGGCCACGCGTTCCGCATCGAGGAGCGCAACGTCGCCGATGTCAGCCCCGAGGAGCGCCAGCGCATCTACGAGGCGGCCTGGGAGAGGGGCGGGCTGCAGTTCCGCGCCACCTTCAAGGACCTGCTCACCGACCGCGCCGCGAACGCCACCGCGGCGGAGTTCCTCAAGGCGCGCATCCGCGCGATCGTGAAGGATCCCGCCACCGCCGATGCGCTCGCCGACATCGACCATCCCTACTCGGCCAAGCGCCCGCCGATCGACACCCATTACTTCGATACTTTCAACCGGCCGAACGTGGCGCTGGTGAACCTGCGCAAGGATCCCATCGAGCGCATCACGCCGCAGGGCATCCGCACCAAGACCAAGGAACACCCGCTGGACATCATCGTCTTCGCCACCGGCTTCGACGCGCTCACCGGGCCGCTGCTGAAGATGGACATCCGCGGCCGGGGCGGGCGCTCGCTGCGCGAGGACTGGAAGGCGGGGCCCGAGACCTACCTCGGCCTGCAGGTGCCCGGCTACCCGAACTTCTTCACCATCACCGGGCCGGGCAGCCCGTCGGTGCTCACCAACATGCCGGTGGCGATCGAGCAGCACGTGGAATGGATCACCGACTGCATCGCGCATGTGCGCAGGCAGGGGCTCGCGACGGTCGAGCCTTCGGCCGAGGCGGCGCGCGAGTGGGGCGAGCGCGTGCAGGAGGCGGCGAAAGCGACCCTGCTGTGGGACGCCAAGCACTCCTGGTACTTCGGCGCCAACGTGGCCGGGAAGCCGCAGGTGTTCATGCCCTACGCGGGCGGGTTGAACCGCTATCGCAAGATCTGCGAGGGGATCGCGGCGCGGGGGTACGAGGGCTTCATCGCGCGCTGACCCGGGTATCGCCCCGGCTCAGCCCCGCACCATGCCGATGAGCTGGGCGGTGTCGAGCGTGCGCGCCTTCTCCCGCATCTGCGGCAGGTAGCGCGCCTGCAGGGCGCCGGCTTCGCCCAGCATGCCGTCGAAGGCCTCGCGCAGCACCTGCGCCGACAGCACGCGGCCGCCGGCGTAGTAGCGCTTGGCGACGTGGCCCAGCGCGTAGGTGCTGGCGAAGCTCATGCCGGAGCTGACGGCCTGCTTGCCCAGCCCGCCCAACAGGCCGCCGCCGACCTTGCCCAGCAGGCCGCCGAGGAGCTTGCGCCCGGCCTGTTCCAGGTATTGCGAGGTAAGGCCCACGCCGGCGGTGGCGAGGAAGTCCTTGATGTGGCCGCGGTCGAGCTCGAACCCGTACGACTTGCCGATGCGGTAGACGAGCTTCATCTGCAGCGGGATGATCGCCATGGTCGCGAGCGACTCGGGCAGCAGCTCCAGGGCGCCGTTGAGGATCGCGGCATTGAGGATGACCTGGTCCATTTCGTCCGGGGACAGGGTCGAGGCAAGGGCGGGCGCGGCGGCGGCGATGGGCGCGGCAGCCACGGCTTCCGCCTGCGCGGTGAAGGCCTGGGCCTCGCCGGCATCGATGCCCAGCGCGGCGCGCAGGTCTCCCAGGAACTTCTGCTCGGCATCCGACTGCGCGCCGTCGGCGTCGCACACGCAGACCGCCATCTCGAACGCGAGGAGCTTCGCTTCGCGCGTCGAGAGGCCGGCGGCGGCCCCGCTCAGGGACACGCGCTTGAGCAGCACGTCCTGGTAGAGCGCCGCGATGTTTGCCGAGCCCTCGCCCGCCAATGCGGCCGCCACCCGCTTGATCTCGTCCCGCTCGCGCTCGTGCTTGGCGCCGTCGGCGAACGCGGCCATGAGGCAGAGCGTGAGGACCGATCGTTGTTCCTGCGCATCCAGTGCCATTGCCGGCCTTTCCGGTGATGGGGGTGCCGGTCAGACAACGGCGGCGCGGATCGGTTCTCGGCGGCATGCCTTAGGATGGGGGCCTGCCGGAAACCCGAAGGCCCGCCATGCTCGAACTGCGCCCCACCTGCGAGAACTGCAACCGCGCGCTGCCGCCGGCCGACGCCGAGGCGTGGATCTGCTCCTTCGAGTGCACGTTCTGCGGCGACTGCGTCGAGAACGTGCTGCGCAACGTCTGCCCCAACTGCGGCGGCGGCTTCATGCCGCGGCCGGTGCGCCCGTCGCGCGACCTGAAGAACGGCAACTACCTGGGCCGGTACCCGGCGAGCACGAAGGAGAAGCACCGGCCGGTGGACCGGGCGGCGCACGCCGCGTTCGCGGCCGCGATCCAGGACATCCCGCCGGAGCGGCGCTAGGCCTTTTTCGCCGGCTGGGGATGCGCGCGCCGCATGGTGGGCGAGAGCACCTTGTCCGAGATGTGGAAGTCCCAGACCGCGCCGCCGCTACCCGCGGCGAACTCCGCCACGGCCTGCGGCAGCCCGTCCAGGCTCCTGAACGTCCGGCCCGGCAGGCCGAAGCCCCGGGCGATGCCGGCGAAATCGCAATGGCCGAACACCGAGCCCGCGTCGGGGAAGCCCTCGGCGCGCAGCTTGTGCACCTCCGACCCGTAGGCGCCGTCGTTCGCGACCACGACGAGGATCCTGAGGCCGTGGCGCCGGATGGTCTCCAGTTCCTGCACGTGCATCATCACGCTGCCGTCGCCGTCGAACAGCACCACGGTGTCGCCCGGGCGCGCCGCCGCCACGCCCATGGCGAACGACAGGCCGTTGCCGATGGCGCCGAACTCGCGGATGGTGAGGAACCGCTCCTGCGGCCGCGAGGGCATCTGGGCGAAGAACCAGGAGCAGTGGCCGCCGGAATTCACCATTTCCCAGTCGCGCGGCAGGTGCTTCTCCAGCGCTTCCACCATGTCGCGCGGGTCGAGCAGGCCCGGCTCGATGGCGGCCGGGTGGCTGTCGGGCTTCGAATCGCGGATGCGCGCGGCGATGGCCTCGCTGCGCCAGGTGTCCTTGCGGGCCGGCAGCGCGGCCGTCAATGCTTCCACGCCCAGGCGCGCGTCGGCGCGCAGGTGGTGGCGCGCCACTTCCTGGCCCTGCGCCACCGCCACCGGGTCGATGTCCACCTGCAGCATCTGCGCCTTCGGCCACAGCTGGCCGCCGCCGCCCGCGTAATAGGCGAGCGAGCCGCCGACGACGATCACGAAGTCGGCCTCCTTCAGGTATTCCAGGCCCGCTTCCGGCGTGTAGCTGCCCGAGATGCCGATGCAATACGGATCGTCATGGAACAGGCCGCGGGCGGGCAGCGTCGTCGCCAGCAGGCCGCCCAGCTTCGCGGCCAGCGCGCGGCAGGCGGGACCGGCGCCGGATTCGACCGCCCCCAGGCCGGCGAGGACGACCACCCGCCGGGCATGGCCGATCAACTGCGCCGCGCGCGCCACGTCGTCGGGATGCGGCGGGATCGGCGAGAGCCGCGGCAGCACCTCGCGCGACGGCCTGGGCAGCGCCTGCGGCCCGGTCCAGGGGCGGTCCTGCAGGTCGAAGGGCACGCCGATCACCACCGGCCGGCGCTCGCGCCGCGCCTGCAGGAACGCGTCGCGCACCGCCACCGGCATGCGTTCCACGTGGTGCAGGCGGTGGTAGGCGGCGCCGGTCGCGGTGATGAGCGGCGCCTGGTCGAGCTCCTGGTTGTACCAGCCGCTCTTCAGCGGCGACTCGCCGGCGAAGATGACCATGGGCAGGCGCGCGCGCACCGCGGCGGGCAGCGCGGTGATGACCTGCGTCAGGCCCGGCCCGCAGGTGACCGTGGCCACGGCGACGTCGGACGCCTTGCGCGCATAGGCCATGGCCGCGGCGACCGCGCAATGCTCGTGCCGCACGTAGAGCATGCGGCAGCCGCCCTGGGCGAGGCGCGAGGCCCAGTTCATGTTCGCGTCCCCCAGCAGCGCGAAGCAGGTCGTCACGCCCTCCTGCAGGAAGGCCTGCGCGAGGAGGTCGTGGACGCGGAGGGTGGAATCGCTTCGCATGTAACCGATCGGTTACATCCGCTCAGGCCTGGAGCCCCGGCATCGAGAAGCCGGAGGCCTTCAGCTCGGTGATGACCTGGGTTTCCTGCGCCGGCTCGAGCTCGGTCAACGGCGGGCGCACGGTCCGCCACGCCGGGTCGTTGGCGAAGTGTGCGGTCACCGCCTTCAGCGCCGGGATCATGGGCACCTTCTGCATGATCTTGCGCGTGACGTTGATGCCGGCCTGGAGCTTGTCCGCGTCCGGGCCGCGCCAGTTGCGGTAGACCTCGGAGATCGGCCCCGGGTTGACGTTGCCGGTGGCGGTGATGCAGCCCTTGCCGCCGGCGCGCAGGCCGTCGAGCAGGAACACCTCGCTGCCCGGGAAGACGTCGAAGCCCGCGTCCTTGAAGTTGTCCAGCATCGCCTTGGTGTTGGCCCAGTCGCCGGAGGAATCCTTGGCGCCGGCGACGATGCCGGGGTAGCGCTTGAGCAGGCGCTCGATCAGCGCCAGGGTGATCCCCACCTGGGACACCGGGGGGATGTGGTACAGGTACAGGCGCAGGCGCTCGTCGCCGACGCGCTCGATGATTTCCGAGAAATTGCGGAACAGGCCCTCGTCGGACACGCCCTTGTAATAGAACGGCGGCAGCATCAGCACGCCGCCGCAGCCCAACCGCACGGCCTCGCGCGTCATCTTCACCGAGTCGCTCAGCGCGCAGTGGCCGGTGCCGGGCATGAGGGATGCGGCCGGCACCCCCCCCTTCACCAGCGCCTCCAGCAGTTCCAGTTTCTCCTCCACCGACATCGAATTCGCTTCGCTGTTGGTGCCGAATACGGCGAGGCCCGCGCAACCGCTCTTCATCAGCCACTTGCAGTGCTTCACGAAGCGCTCGGCGTCGGGGGAGAGGTCGCGCTTGAACGGGGTGACGACGGGCGAGAGCACGCCCTCGATGCGCTTCTGTGCGGTGGCTGGCTTCATGTGGCGTCCGGTTCGGGTTCGCTGGGCTTGGCAGGCTAGGGGCCGGATTATAGGTCGCTCCGGTACACTTTTCGCCCATGCCAGCGATTGAGCACGCCATATCCATCGCCGACCTGCGGGTCCTCGCCAGGGCCCGCCTGCCGCGCTCGATCTTCGATTTCTTCGACGGCGGGGCGGAGGACGAGACCACGCTGCGGGAGAACCGGGCCGCGTTCGAGCGCATCCGGCTGCTGCCGCGGGTGCTGGTGGACGTCTCGCGGGTGGATACGCGCGCGGCGCTGTTCGGCGCGCCGCTCGCCTTTCCGCTCGCCATCGCCCCGACCGGCGCGGTCGGCATCGGCCGGCCCGGCGCGGACGTCATGCTCGCGCGCGCGGCGAAGGCGGCCGGCGTGCCCTATACGCTCGCCACGCCGGCCACCGCGACCATCGAGGAGGTGGCCGAGCAAGCCGGCGGCCGGCTCTGGTTCCAGCTCTACGTGCTGCGCAACCGCGCCTTCCGCGACCAGCTGGTCGCGCGCGCCGCCGCCGCCGGCTACGAGGCGCTGCTGGTGACGGTGGACCTGCCGGTGGGCGGCAAGCGCGAGCGCGACCTGCGCAACGGCTTCAGCCCGCCGTTCCGGCCGAGCTGGCGCAACGCGGGGGACGTCTGGCGCAAGCCCGCGTGGCTGCTCGACCTCGCGCTGAAGGGCATGCCCCGGATCCCGAACCTCGAGGGGATGATGGATCCCAGCGCGAAAGCCACCGACATCGCCGCGTCGGTGGGGCGCGAGCTGGACGCCGGCTTCGACTGGGCGCAGCTGCAGGCGCTGCGCGACGCCTGGCCGCGCAAGCTGCTGGTCAAGGGCGTGCAGCGCGCGGAGGACGCCGAGCGCATCGCCGCGCTGGGCTGCGACGGCGTCGTGGTCTCCAACCACGGCGGCCGGCAGCTGGACGGCGCCGCGCCGACCATCGAGGCGCTGCCCGCGGTGGCGCGCGCGGCGGGCGGCCGGCTCGCGGTCCTGCTCGATGGCGGCGTGCGCCGCGGCGTGGACATCCTGAAGGCGCGCGCGCTCGGTGCGCAGGCGGTGCTCACCGGCCGCGCGACGCTGTTCGGCGTCATGGCGGGCGGCGAGGCGGGCGCGCAGCGGGCGCTGGCGATCCTGCGCGGGGAACTGGAGCGGGCGATGCAGCTGTGCGGCGCGCCGGAGGTGGCGGCGATCACGCCGGACCTGGTGGCGCCCGGCCATGCGAAACGCCGCGCCGATTGATTGCCCGGCGCCGCCTCCATCTGTCAGAGTCAGCACCCTGAGGAGGGACCAACCATGATGAAACGGATTCTTGCCGCGGCCCTGGCGATGGCCGCCTGCGCCGCCGCGGCGCAGGATTACCCGAACAAGCCCATCCGCCTGGTGCTCGGCTACGCCGCCGGCGGCGCCATGGACATGAGCGCCCGCGTCATCGCACCCATCCTGCAGCAGCAGATGGGCCAGCCGGTGATCGTGGAGAACCGCACCGGCGGCGCCGCCAACATCGGCGCCGAGGTCGTCGCCAAGGCCGCGCCCGACGGCTACACGATCCTCTTCTACGCCGACGCCTACACCATCGCGCCGTCGCTGTTCGCCAAGCTGAACTACGACCCGGTGAAGGACTTCATCCCGGTGACGCAGATGGTCGCGGGCGCGCACATCCTCGTCGGCCATCCATCGGTGGCGGCGAACACGCTGCCCGAGCTGATCGCGTATGCCAGGGCCAATCCGGGCAAGCTGTCCTATGGCTCGCCGGGCAACGGCTCGCCGCAGCACCTGGCGGCCGAGCTGTTCAAGGCGCTCGCCGGCAACCTGGACATCCAGCACGTGCCCTACAAGGGCGGCGGGCAGGCGATCGGCGACGTCGTGGGCGGGACCATCCCGCTCGCCTCGCTCGGCCTGCCGCCGGTGGTGGGGCACATCAAGGCCGGCAAGCTCAAGCCCTTCGCGGTGACCAGCCGGGCGCGCCAGCCGCTGCTGCCGGATACCCCGACCTTCGCCGAAGCCGGAATCACCGGCTTCGAGACGGTGCAGTGGTGGGGCCCGGCGGTCCCGGCGGGCACGCCGGCGCCGGTCGTGCAGCGGTTGTACGACGAGTTCATCAAGGCGATGCGCAACCCGGTGTTCGTCGAGCGGCTCGCGGCCGCCGGCCTCGCGGTGACGCCGAGCGCCTCGCCGCAGGCCTTCAGCGCGTTCATCCGCAGCGAGATCGACCGCTGGGGCCCGGTGGTGAAGAAGAGCGGCGCGAAGGTGGACAATTGAGCGCCGGACCGCGCAGGCGCCGACCCAACATCCTGTTCATCACCTCGGACCAGCAGCGCGGCGACTGCTACGGCTTCGAGGGCCGCAAGGTCAGGACCCCGCACCTGGACGCGCTCGCGCGCGACGGCACGCGCTTCGCCGCCTGCATCACGCCGAACCTGGTGTGCCAACCCTCGCGCGCCTCGATCCTCACCGGCCTGCTGCCGATGACGCACGGGGTCTCGGACAACGGCATCGATCTCGACCCGGCGCTGGGCGAGGCGGGCTTTGCCGGCGCGTTGGCCAGGGCCGGCTATCGCACCGGCTACGTCGGCAAGGCGCACTTCGCCACCTCGCACACCTTTGCATCGACGGGCTCGCCCGAGTGCCGCAACACCGACCAGCCGCAGGACTGGACCGGTCCCTACATGGGCTTCCAGCACGTGGAGCTGATGGTGGAGGGCCACAACCAGTGGCCGCCGCAGAAGCCGCCGCGCGGGCAGCACTACGAGCGCTGGTTCCACAAGGACGGCCGCGGCGACGAATTGCAGCGCCTCTACGAGACGAAGCTGCCGCCGCTGTCCAGCGCGGTGCAGACCTTCCATTCCGGGTTGCCGGTCGCGTTCCACAACTCCACCTGGATCGGCGACCGCACCATCGACTACATCACGCGGAACCGGGACCAGCCGTTCTGCGTCTGGGCCTCGTTCCCGGACCCGCACCACCCGTTCGACGCGCCGGAGCCCTGGAGCCGGCTGCACCATCCGGACGAGGTGGACCTGCCCGAGCACCGGACCCTGGACCTGGAGCGCCGGCCGTGGTGGCACCGCCAGAGCCTGGAGGGCAAGCCGCAGATCGTGTCGCACCTGGCGAAGATCCGCACCGAGTACTCGCGCATCCCCACGCAGTCCGACCGGCAGCTGCGGGAGCTGATCGCCAACTACTACGGCATGATCTCCCTCATCGACCACAACGTCGGCCGCATCCTGCTGCAGCTGGACGACCTGGGGCTCGCCGGGGACACGCTGGTGGTCTACTCCACCGACCACGGCGACTGGCTGGGCGACCACGGCCTGGTCCTGAAGGGGCCGATGGCGTATGAAGGCCTGCTGCGCATCGGCCTGCTGGTGCGGGGCCCCGGCGTGCCCAGGGGCAAGGTCGTGGGCGATCCGGTGTCGACGCTCGACCTGCCGGCGACCTTTGCCGACTACGCCGGGGTGTCCCTCGGGCGCGAGGTCCACAGCCGCAGCCTGCGCGCGCTGATCGAGTCCGGCGACGACAGCCGCGATTTCGCGCTGAGCGAATGGGACCTGCGCGCCTCGCGCTCCGGTGTGGACGTGGACCTGCGCACCGTGCGCACGAGGACCCACAAGCTCACGGTGGACCTGCGCAGCGGCGCGGGCGAGCTCTACGACCTCGGCGGCGACCCGCACGAGATGGACAATCTGTTCAGCGCGGGCAGCCCCGGCAAGGCGCAGAGGGAACTGATGGACATGATCCGCAGCCGGCCCGACGACATCGGCCCGCGCAAGGCGCAGGTGGGGATGGCCTGAGCGGGGCGGCGTCGCTAGAATTTCCCCTCCGGAACAGACCAGCAGGGAGGAGCCAGACCATGGCCAAACGCAAGGCAGTGAAGCGCCGGGCCGCGCGCCCCGCGTTCCGTCTCACCAGCCCGGACATCCGCCCCGGCGGCACCATCGCCATGGAGCAGGTGTTCAACAGCTTCGGCTGCACCGGGAAGAACATCTCCCCGGCGCTCGCCTGGTCGGGCGCGCCCGAGGGCACCAAGAGCTTCGCGCTGCTGTGCCATGACCCCGACGCCCCGACCGGCGGCGCCGGCTGGTGGCACTGGCTGGTGCTCAACATCCCGGCTTCCGCCACCGGTCTCGCCAAGGGCGCCGGCGACGCTGGCGGCTCGAAGCTGCCGGCCGGCGCGGTGCACGTGAACACGGACTTCGGCGGTCCCGGCTGGGGCGGGCCCTGCCCGCCGCCGGGGGACAAGCCGCACCGCTACATCTTCACCCTGTACGCGCTCAAGGTGGACCGGCTGGACGCCTCCGGCGGGACGGCTTCGCTCGCCGGGTACATGGTCAACGGCAATGCGATCGGCAAGGCCACGCTGACGGGGAAGTTCGGGCGCAAGGCCTAGCGCGCGCGCTTGCGCGCAGGCCCGGTCCAGCGCCGGGCGAGGCCGTTCTCCAGGCCGAACAGGTCCAGCACCCGGCCGACGCTGTGATCGACCGTGTCCAGGATGGTGCGGGGCGCGTTGTAGAACGCCGGCATCGGCGGCGCGATCACCGCGCCCATCTCCGCCGCCTGCACGAGCAGCCGGCAATGCCCCAGGTGCAGCGGCGTCTCGCGCGGCATCAGCACCAGCCGGCGCTGCTCCTTCAGCACCACGTCCGCGGCGCGCACGATCAGGGTGTCGGCGTAGGAATGGACGATGCCCGACAGCGTCTTCATGGAGCAGGGCGCGACGATCATGCCCGCGGTGCGGAACGAGCCGCTGGAGACGCTGGCGGCGAGGTCCTGGTCGCTGTGCACCTCGTCGGCGAGCGCCTCCACCTCCTTCAGCTTGCGGCCGGTCTCCAGGCCGATGGTGAGCTTGCCGCTCCGGCTGATGATGAGGTGGGTCTCGACCTTGCGCAGGGCGCGCAGCGCCTCGAGCAGGCGGATGCCGTAGATCGCTCCGCTGGAGCCGGTGATGGCGACGATGAGGCGCATGCGCGCATGATAGCGCCCGGCCCCATTTAGGTGCGATTCCACCCTTATTGGCGAGCCGGCCTGCGGCGGTGCCGCATGAAATGACCGCATCCGGGCCGGCCGGAAGATTGCGATCGCACCTAATCCGGCGTAAGGTGGGCGCATGTCGCGCGAGCCGCGCCCGGAATTCGACCTCGAGCACCATCCGTTCTTCTGGATGACGCAGGCCATCGCCGCGCGCGACGCGGCGCTCGCCGGGGAGCTGAAGGCGCACGGGCTGCGGGTGCCGGAATGGCGCGTGCTGGCCGCGCTCTACGCCCGCAAGCGCCTGTCGATGCGCGAGCTGGCCGACCTGTCCTCCATCGACCGCACCACCCTCAGCCGCACCGTGGACCGGATGCAGGAAACGGGCTGGGTCACGCGCCTCGCCGACAGCCGCGACCTGCGGGTCACGCGCCTCGCCCTCACCGCCGCGGGCGAGCGCCTGTTCGCGCGCATCTGGCCGACCATGGAGCGCCTGAACCGGGCCGCGGTCGAGGGCCTGCCGCCGGGCGCGGTGCAGATGCTCGCCTGGACGCTGGGACGGATGAAGGACAACCTGGATCGCGAAGCGCCGGCAAGAATGGACGCCGCATAGGACACAAGGAGGCGGGAATGAAGACGAACCACAAGCTGAACTTCCGGAAGATGGTGGAGCCCGACCGCGTGCGCAAGGAGGTCTACACCGACGAGGCCATCTTCCAGGAGGAAATGGCGCGCATCCACGAGACGGTGTGGATCTACTGCGGCCACGAGAGCCAGGTGAAGAACACCGGCGACTACGTCACGGTGCAGATCGGCCGCCAGCCGATGATCATGGTGCGCGGCAAGGACCGGAAGATCAACGTGCTCTACAACCGCTGCCCGCACCGCGGCAACATGATCTGCGGCGACATGAAGGGCAACACCGGCGACCAGTTCCGCTGCTCCTACCACGCCTGGACCTTCCACCACGACGGGCGCCTCAAGAACATCCCGATGATGGAGTCGGGCTACAAGGGCACGCGCCTCACCAAGGACAGCCCGGAGCTCTGCATGAAGCGCGCCGCGCGGGTCGAGTCCTACCGCGGCTTCGTGTTCGCGAGCCTCGCCAAGGACGGGCCGACGCTGAAGGAGTTCCTCGGCGAGGCCATCGTCGCCTTCGACGACATGTGCGACCGCGCCCCCGAGGGCGAGGTGGAGATCGTGCCCAACTGCTTCCGCGTCATCCAGCACTCGAACTGGAAGCTGTTCATGGAGAACCAGATCGATGCCCTGCATCCCTCGGTGACGCACCAGTCCACCGGGCGCGCGGCGCACGAGGTGGAAAAGCAGTTGGCGAAGAAGGCGAAGACGGGCGAGGCGCCGCTCTCGTACCACATGCTGTCGGCGTTCGCGACCGTGACCATCGACAAGTGGGACAACTTCCAGACCATCAACTACCCGTACGGCCACTGCATCCTCACCGGCTACATGGGCCTGCGGCCGCAGGACCCGGATACGCTCGCCTATGACAAGGTCATGATCAAGGCCTACGGCCGGAAGCGCTTCGAGGAGATCGTCGGGGTCAACATCCACCACGTGCTGGTCTACCCGGGCCTGTCGGTGCAGTCGCCGCTGCAGCAGCTGCGCGCGGTGCGGCCGCTGGGAGTGGACCGCACGCTGACCGAGATCTGGCACTTCCGGCTGAAGGGCGCGCCGGAGGCGATCTACCGGCGGTCTCTGGCCTACTACAACCTGGTGAACTCGCCGGCGACGCTGATCAACGCGGACGACCTGGAGAACTTCTGGAAGTGCCACAACGGCCTGGCCTCCGACGGCGGCGACTGGGTCAGCTTCGCGCGCCACCACGGCCGCGACATCGAGAAGAAGGGCGTGGTGTCCTCGGGCCCGAACATGGGAACGTCGGAAGCGCCGATGCGCAACCAGATGAAGGCGTGGGCGAAGTACATGAGCGGCGCCGCGCAGGGGGGCTCGCGATGAGCGACTTGCAGCTGCAGCACGACGTCGAGCAGTTCCTGTACCGCCAGGCCGGGCTGCTGGACGGCAAGCGCTGGCAGGACTGGGTGGACCTGTTCACCGACGACGGCTTGTACTGGATGCCGCCGGATGCCTCCTACAAGACCTGGGACGGCCAGCCGGCGATCTTCGCCGAGGACAAGAACCTGATGCAGGTGCGCATGGGCCGGGTGCTGCACCCGGACGCCTGGTCGCAGCGGCCGCTGTGGGGCACCAACCACGTGGTATCCAACGTGGTCATCCGCAAGGTTGCGAAGAACGGCGATGTCGAGGTCACGTCGCGCTTTCACATGATGGAGTTGCGGCGCGACGACGTGCGGCATTTCGCCGGGCAATACACGCACCACCTGGTGAAGGCGAAGAAGGGCTATGCCATCAAGCTGCAGCGCGTGGACATGACCAACGCGCAGGCGGCCTACGACTACGTGCTGCAGGTCTGGGTGTAGCGCCCGGGGCTACCTGCGGAACCCGCGCACGTAATCCGGCGCGGTGAACACCCAGTCGATGGCCTGGTAGTGCTGCTCGGTGGTGCGCGTCTGGTACATGTCGTTGCGCACCCGGCGCTGGATGCCGTCGGGGACGTGGAAGATCTGCCCCACCAGGCGCGCCGAGAGCTGCACGCGCGAGGCGCGCACCAGCCGAAGGTCCTGGTATTCGCGGAACGCCTTCGGGAAGTCGCCGTCGGCGCGCTCGGCGCAGGCCGCCAGGCACACCGCATCCTCGTAGGCCATGGCCGCGCCCTGCGCGAGGTACTGCAGCATCAGGTGCGCCGCGTCGCCCAGCAGCGCCACCGGCCCGTCGCACCAGTTCTCCACCGGTTCGCGGAAGCGCAGCATCCAGCGCTTGTAGGACTTCGGCGTCTTCATCAGGCGCATCGGCAGCTCGCAGTTGTGCGCGAAGAGGGGCAGCACCTCCTCCGGGGAGGCCTCCTCGTTGTGCCCGCTCTTCACGCCGCTGCCGATCACGGTGGCGACCAGGTTGAACAATTCCCAGCCGCGCAGCGGGTAGTGGACGATGTGGGTGTTGTGCCCGGCCCACATGGTGGCCGCCGCCCAGCGCAGCTGCTCGGGCATGTCCGCCGCCGCCAGCACCGCGCGGTAGCAGATGTGCTCGGTCGGCGCCGGGTCGCCGTCGCCGACGATCTTCTGCCGCACCGCCGAGCGCCAGCCATCCGCCCCGACCAGCGCCGCGCCGGCGACGCGGCTGCCGTCGGCCAGCTGCACCGAGACCCCGCCCGATTCCAGGTCGTAGCCGGTGACCCGGCTGCGGGTGCGCAGCTCGATCCGGTCCGACCGCTCGCGGCAGCCGTCCAGGAACGCCTTGTGGATGTCGGCGCGGTGCGTGACCGCGTAGGGATTGCCATAGCGCTCGTGGAAGCGCGCATCCAGGGGAATGTCGATGATGCGCTCGCCGGAGACGCCGTCCATCAGCTGCAGGCGCTCTATGAACACCGCCTCCTTCTTCACCAGCCCGCCGACGCCGAGCGCGTCGATGGCGTGCCAGGCGTTGGGTGCGAGCTGGATGCCGGCGCCCAGCTCCCCGAACTCGCTTGCCTGCTCCAGCACCAGCACCTTGAAGCCCTTGAGCGACAGCGCCAGCGCGGCGGCGAGGCCGCCCAGTCCGCCGCCGGCGATCACGACGGGCTTCGCGTTCACTGTCGTCATGGCGGGCGATTGTAGTAGATTCACCCGCATGACCAAGGCGAAACCGGCCGGGCAGAAGGTCAGGGACCTGCGCGCGGCCTACCCCGACCTCGAACCGGACCCGGACTACCCGCCGCTCGAGTTCCAGTCGCTCAAGGGCAAGGTGAGCGCGGCCGAGTGGGCGACGCGCGTGGATTGCGCCTGCGCGTATCGTCTCGTGCGCATCTTCGGCATGGACGACATCATCTACAACCACATCTCGGCGCGCATCCCGGGCACCGAGGAGTTCCTGCTCAACCCGATGGGGCTGATGTACGACGAGATCTGCGCCTCGTCCCTGATCAAGGTGGACCTGAAGGGCCGGGTGCTGTGGCAGCCGGAGTTTCCCGAGGGCCTGCCCTACCGGTTCAACCCGGCCGGGTTCGTCATCCACGGCGCCATCCACGAGGCCAGGCCCGAGCTGCACTGCGTGCTGCACACCCATTCGTTGGCGACCATGGCGGTGTCCAGCCTGGAGCACGGCCTGCTGCCCATGACGCAGACCGCGATGCGCTTCACCAAGGTCGCATACCACGACTACGAGGGCGTGGTGCTGGACGACGAGGAGCGCGTGCGCCTGCTCGCGAACCTGGGCGACTGCGAGGTGATGCTGCTCAGGAACCACGGCGTGCTGGCCGCCGGCCGCACCGTCGCCGAGGGCTTCAACAACCTGTACAAGATCGAGCGCGCCTGCCGGGCGCAGCTGATGGCGCAGGGCGGCGGCGACCGCATCCGGCTGCCCAGCGCGGCCGTGATCGAGAAGACCAACCACGTCTACCGGCCGGAGGTGCGCCGCCGCTACGGCCTGCTGGAGTGGCCGGCGATGCGGCGCCTGGCCGACCGCGTGGATCCTTCCTACCGGAACTAGCCCCGGAAGCGCGGGTAGACGCGCCGCACGTTGTCCTCGAAGATCTTCTTCCTGTCGGCCGCGCTCACCCAGTCGATGGCCTCGATGTAGCGGCGGGTATCGTCGTAGTACTGCCCGGTCTCCGGGTCGATGCCGCGCACCGCGCCCACCATCTCCGAAGCGAACAGGATGTTCTCCACGGGGATCACCTTGAGCAGCAGCTCGATGCCGGGCTGGTGGTAGACGCAGGTGTCGAAGAACACGTTCTTCAGCAGCAGGTCCGCGAGCGGCGGGCGCTTCAGGTCCTGCGCGATGCCGCGGTAGCGGCCCCAGTGGTAGGGCACCGCGCCGCCGCCGTGCGGGATGACGAAGCGCAGCGTCGGAAAGTCCCGGAACAGGTCCGAGGTCAGGAACTGCATGAAGGCCGTGGTGTCGGCGTTGATGTAGTGCGCGCCGGTGAAGTGGAACGCCGGGTTGCACGACGAGCTCACGTGCACCATCGCCGGCACGTCCAGTTCCACCAGCTTCTCGTACAGCGGGTACCACCACCGGTCGGTGAGCGGAGGTTCCTTCCACCAGCCGCCCGAAGGGTCCGGATTGAGGTTGCAGCCGATGAAGCCCAGTTCCTTCACGCAGCGCTCCAGCTCCGGGATGCAGTTCGCGGGCGCGACGCCGGGGGATTGCGGCAGCTGGCAGACCGCGGCGAAGTTCCGCGGGTACAGGCTGCAGACGCGGTGGATGAGGTCGTTGCACTCGCGCGACCAGGCCGCGCTGACCCGCGCGTCGCCGACGTGGTGCTCCATGGAGCCGGCGCGCGGCGAGAAGAAGGTGAGGTCGGACCCGCGCTCGCGCTGCAGCTTCAGCTGCGCGCCCTCCAGCGACTCGCGCAGCTGGTCATCCGAAATGCGCAGCGCGCCCGGCTCCTGCCCGGCTACCTGCAGCTTGCGCCAGTCCCACAGCGCCTGCGGCGCGGTGGTGTAGTGGCCGTGGCAGTCGATGATCATCGGTACAGTTCCTCAACGGTGTAGCGCCGGGGGATCAGTCCCTGCCGGTGCACGTAGTCGATCGCGACCTCGAGGTTGCGGCGGTTCGCCTCGACGCCATACGGGTTCAGCTCCGGGCTGCCGGCGGCGCGGATGCTCGCCGCCAGCATCCGCGAGACCTCGGCTGCCGCGGCCTCGGACACGGTGTCCTTCGCCACCACCATGTGGTTGACCTGGATCGCGCCCTTGCGCGCGCGCCAGGCCTGCGCGGCCGCGGCGACGTCGGGAATCACCGGCACGATGCGCGGGTCGGAAGCCTTCGCGTCGCCGGTCACCGCGGCGTCGATCTCGCCCGCGAGCAGCATGGCGGTGAGCTCCTTGCCCGCCGGGACGCGTTCCACCCAGGCCGGATCGGCGAACTCCGCGACATGGCCTTCCTCGAAGGTGACCCAGCGGATGCGGCTTGGGTCCACGCCGTAATCCTCGGCGAGGACGCCGCGCAGCCACATCGCGGTGGTGACCGAGTACATGCGCAGGCCGATGGTCTTGCCGTGCAGCTCGCCCGGCCCGAAGGCGGGGCGCTCGGCATTGCGCACCAGGCGGTCGTGCTGCAGCCGCGCCAGCACCACCGCCGGCAGGAGGCGATAGGGCTTGCCGGCCGCGCGCGCCATCAGGAAGGTGGTCATGGACAGCTCGGCGATGTCGAACTCCAGGCCGCGCACCACGCGCTTGAAGCCCGAGCTGGGGGGATTGATGGCGGCGAACTCGAGCGCGACCGAATCCGAGGCGATGCGCCCCTGCTTCAGCGCCTCGGTGCACGGGTAGTCGCCCAGCAGGGTCTTCAGGCGCAAGCGGTTCATTTCGCGATTCTATTTGATGCGCCGCCCGCGGTTGCGTAGAGTTCAGCGCATGTCTTCGAACCAGTTTCGACCCTCCGCCCGCGTCGCCCGCACCCGCATCTCCGCCTCCGCCGCCGCCGCGCAGCGCGCCCGGGAGCTCCGCGCCGCCGGCGTGGATATCCTGGAACTCGCGCAGGGCGAGCCCGACTTCAACACGCCGGACCACGTCATCGAGGCCGCCTACCGGGCGATGAAGGCCGGCCAGACGCACTACACGCCGGCCGACGGCACCGCGGAGCTGAAGGCGGCCATCATCGCCAAGTTCCGGCGCGAGAACGGCCTGGAGTTCAAGCCGGAGAACATTTCCGCCGGCGCCGGCGGCAAGCAGGTGCTGCACAACGCGCTCATGGCGACGCTCGACCCGGGCGATGAAGTGGTGATCCCGGCGCCTTCGTGGGTCGCCTATGCCGACATCACGCACTACGCCGAGGGCGTGCCGGTCTGGGTGCCGACGAAGGCGCAGAACGGCTTCAAGCTGCAGCCGGAGGAGCTGGAGGCCGCGATCACGCCGCGCACGAGATGGCTGATGCTCAATTCGCCGTCGAACCCGAGCGGCGCCGTGTTCTCGGCCGGCGAGCTGCGCGCGCTGGTGGCGGTGCTGGAGCGCCATCCCCATGTCTGGGTGATCGCCGACGACATCTACGAGCATGTCCTCTTCGACGGCCGGCCGTTCGCGATGCTGGCCGCGATCGCGCCGCAGCTCGCCGCGCGCACGCTCACCGTCAACGGCTGCTCCAAGACCTATGCCATGACCGGCTGGCGGCTGGGCTACGGCGCCGGGCCGGCAGAGCTGATCCGCGCGATGGCGCGCCTGCAGGCGCAAAGCTCGCTCAATCCGTCCTCCGTGAGCCAGGCGGCGGCGGTGGCGGCCCTGAACGGCCCCCAGGACATCGTCCGGGAGCGCTGCGCCATCTTCCAGTCGCGGCGCGACAGGCTGGTGCCGCGCCTGAACGCGATTCCCGGCCTGTCCTGCGTGCCGCCCGACGGCGCGTTCTATGCCTACGTCTCCTGCGCCGGGTGGCTGGGCAAGCACACGCCGCAGGGCAAGGTGCTGCAGAACGACGCCGACGTCACCGCGTACCTGCTGGAATCCGGCGTGGCGCTGCCCAATGGCGCGGGCTACGGCCTGTCGCCGTATTTCCGCGTCTCGTTCGCCGCGGCGCAGGAGCACCTGGACCGCGCCTGCGACCGCATCCAGGCGGCGGCCGAAAAGCTGAAGTGACCCACGTCGTCGAGGCGTTCGCGGACTGGGCGGTCGCCTATCGCGCGGCGCCGCTCGCTGCGGAGGTGCTGCACCACGCCAAGCGTGCCGTGATCGACTGGCACGCAGCCTGGATTCCCGGCGCCGTGGTGCCGCCGGCGACCCTGCTGGAGAAGGCGCTCGCCGAGGAACTGGACCGGGGGGAAGCGCGCCTGGCACTTGGCCGCCGCGCCACCATGCGCGCCGCGGCGCTCATCAACGGAACCGCGGCGCACACCGTGGAAGTGGACGACATCTTCCGCGAGGGCATCTACCACCCCGGCGCGCCGACCATTTCTGCCGCGCTCGCGCTGGCGCAGGGGGAAGGCGCCTCGGGGGAACGTTTCCTGCGCGCGGTGACGGTGGGCTACGAGATTTCCACGCGGATCGGCGCCGCCATGGGCCGGGCGCATTACCGGTACTGGCACAACACCGGCACCATCGGCGCGTTCGGCGCCGCCGCGGCCGCCGCAGACCTGCTGCAACTGGACGCGAAGCGCTTCGCCCACGCGCTCGCCACGGTGGCCACTTTCGCCGCCGGGCTGCAGCAGGCCTTTCGCATGGATTCCATGTCCAAGCCGCTGCACGCGGGGCACGCCGCCGAGGCCGGCCTCACCGCGGCGCTCGCGGCGCGCGAGGGCGTCACCGGGTCGCTGGACGTGATCGAGGGCGAGGCGGGCTTCGGCAAGGCGATGTCCGACGGCCCCGACTGGCGGCAGGCGCTCGCCACGCTGGGGCGCGACTTCCACGTCGCGCAGATGACCTTCAAGAACCACGCCTGCTGCGGCCACACCTTCGCCGCCATCGACGGGGCGCTCGCGCTGCAGAAGCGCATGCGGCTCGCGGCGCGCGAGATCGAGCGCATCCGGGTGGGCAGCTACCGCGCCGCCAAGGAGGTCTCCGGCTACGAGAACCCGCAGACCGAAGCCGAGGCGC
>CAZMDA010000034.1:0-36873 GCA_964564865.1 uncultured Bordetella sp.
GCTGACCGCGCGCGACCGGCCCTACAAGAAGGGCAAGACGCTGTCGGAGTCGCTGCAGATCCTGGGCAAGTTCCGCTTGAACGGCCACATCGACCCGGACCTGTTCGACGTGTTCATCCGGCAAAAGGTGTACCGGCGGTATGCCGAGCTGTTCCTGGACCAGGACCAGATCGACGAGGTGGACGAAGCCCGGATCCCGGGCTACGCGCCCTAGCGTCCTGCCCGCGCAGAGTGGCTGAGATACCCGATCGCGCCGCGGCGGAAAACGCCCGCGGCAATGAACGGCGCGCCGCCGGGGATCTCGCTGGCGCCGAGGCCGGCTACCGCCGGGCGCTGTCGCTGCGGCCGGATTACCGTTCTGCGCTTTACAACCTTGGGTTGACACTTGCCGAACTCGGCCGGTCGCCGGAGGCGGAGCAGCACTTTCGCCGCTTGCTGGAGCTGGAACCCGAGGACGCGGAGGCGCGCGTGCATCTGGCCACGCTGCTGCTGCAGCGCTCGGCGGCAATCGACGCGCGCGCGGTACTCGAGCGGGGCATCGGTACCCGGCCGGACTCACCCGAGCTGCATTTCCTGCATGGTCAGGCTTGCCGCGCGAGCGGCGACCGGGAAACGGCGCGGCTCGCGCTCAAGACCGCGCTGCGACTCGATCCGGGCGCGGAAATCTACGCCGCGCTGGGAGAGATGCTGCTGGACGAGGGCGCCGGCCAGGAAGCCGCCACGTGCTTTGCCGAGGCCGTCCGGCTTTTGCCCGGGCGTGCGGATTTTCACAACGGCCTGGGGGCCGCGCAGCGCCTTGCCGCGCAATCCGGGCTCGCGGTGCGGAGCTTTCGCGAGGCGCTCAGGCTCGAGCCGGACCTGTCCCCGGCCCGCCTCAACCTGGGCGACTGCCACCTGGAGCGCGGAGAGCCGGCTGAGGCGGCCGAGTGCTTCGCCGAAGGCCTGCGCCGTCAGCCTGACAGTGCCGCGTTTACCGAGAGACTGCTGTTCGCGCGCCAGCAGTTGTGCGACTGGTCGGGTTTCGACGAACTGCGATCGCGCCGGCTCGCCCACGCCAATGGCGGCGCGCAGGAGTCGGGCGCGCCCTTTAGCCTGCTGACGGTCGACTCCAGCCCGGCTCTGCAGCTCGCCTGTGCGAGGGCCATGGCCGGGCGACTGCAGCGCCGGGTCAAGGATATGGTCTTGCCTGCCGTTGCGCGCGATGAGCGCCGCTTCAAGGAGCGCTTGCGCGTCGGATACCTCTCCAGCGATCTGCATGCCCACGTCACCGCTTACCTGCTGGCTGACCTGTTCGAGCATCACGATCGGAGCGCCGTCGATGTGTTCGCCTATTCCTGCGGGCCAGACGACGGCGGCGAACTGCGCGCGCGGATCCGGCGATCGGTGGAGCATTTCGTCGATGTTGCGCCGCTCGAGGACCGCGCCGCGGCGCAACGGATCCGGGACGACCGCATCGATGTCCTGCTGGACGTCAACGGGTACACCCAAGGCGCGCGCAACTCGATCACCGCGCTGCGTCCAGCACCGGTCCAGGTCAACTACCTGGGCTATCCCGGAACCATGGGGGCCGAATTCATTGATTACATTGTCGTGGACCACTTCGTGTTCCGGGACGGCGACCGGCGCCATTTCACCGAGCAGCCCGTGTTCATGCCCGGGTGCTATGCGCCCGCCGCGCCGGTGCGCCGCGCCGCGCCGCCTTCCTCGCGCGCGCAACTCGGGCTTCCGGAAGGCGCGTTCGTCGCCTGCTGCTTCAATCAGGCGTTCAAGATCATGCCGGAGGTGTTCGGGCTCTGGATGCGGTTCCTCGACGCGGCGCCCCACGCGGTGCTGTGGCTGCTCGAAGGCAACCCGGCCGCCTGCGGCAATCTTCGCGCCGAGGCCGCCCGGCGGGGCATCGAGTCGTCGCGACTGATCTTCGCGCCGAGAGTGTCCCCGGCGGAGTATCTTGGCAGGCTTGCCGCGGCGGATTTGTTCCTGGACACCTTTCCCTACAACGCACACACCACTGCCGCGGACGCACTATGGGCCGGCGTGCCGGTACTCACTCGCTCGGGGGAGAGCTTCGCGTCGCGCGTTGCCGGCAGCATGCTGGAAGCGGTCGGGCTTTCCGAGCTGATCACGGATTCGCCCCAGGAGTACCAGGCGCTGGCGCTGGCGCTCGCAGCAGACCCCGCCCGCGTTGCCGGCTTGAAGCGCGCGTTGGCGGCCAACCGCGCCAGCGCACCGCTTTTCGATCTGCCAAGCTATGCGCGCAATCTAGAGGCAGCCTGTCTCGAGATGCGCGCGCGGTGGCTGTCTGGGCGGATGCCGGAGGCCATCGAGTTGTAAGGCGCCAGCGGTCCGTCATGGTGCCCGCTGCCCGGGAACCCGGCCCATGCAGCATGGCATGGTAATTGCATAGCTCGGCTGGCACGCGAAACGAAAACAGGATCCGCTCTGGGTCCAAAACGGAGGAAAGGGCGATGAACAGAACCATTCAGAAGGGCTTCACGCTGATCGAACTCATGATCGTGGTGGCGATCATCGGCATCCTTGCCGCGGTCGCGATCCCGGCCTACCAGGACTACATTGCCCGCTCGCAGGTATCGGAGGCCATCGCGCTCGCCGGCGGCGCGCGCACGCCCATTGCGGAATTCATCGCGGACCGCGGCGGGTTGCCGGGCTCGATCACCGACGTGGTCGCGACGACTTCGGGCAAGTACCTCGGGTCGCTGGCCCTCGCCGGGGACGCGACCAATATCACCGTCACCGCGACCATGGGCTCGACGGGCGTCAACAACGCCATTGCCGGCTCCACCCTGCTGCTGTCTTCCAGCGACGGCGGCCGGAACTGGACCTGCACCGGCGGCACCATCCAGGCGAAGTTCCGTTCCGCAGCCTGCAGGCCCTGACGGTCGGTCTGGTCGGGCGGCGCGGGACGCCACCCTGGATTGCGGCCGCCCGGCGCGGGAAGTGACCATTTTTGTCAGAGAGTGACGATATTGGTGAGCCAAGGGAGGGCAGGGACGGCCCACCGGCATGGTAAGTGCCTGAAAAAGGCCCGCCAGACGCATTCCTTGGCTGGCACGGGAATTGCTCCAGTTCACTTGAAACGTGGCAGGTGTTCGCCCCGTCGGGCGGTAGGAATTGCCCTATCCATGTCTTAAACAGGAGAACGTGCATGAGGAAAAACATCCAGAAGGGCTTTACGCTGATCGAACTGATGATCGTGGTGGCGATCATCGGCATCCTGGCTGCGGTCGCGATTCCGGCCTACCAGGACTACATCGCCCGCTCGCAGGTGTCAGAAGCCGTGACGCTGGCCGGTGGCGCGAAGACGCCGATCGCGGAGTTCATCGCCGACCGCGGTGCGCTGCCGGGCTCGATCACCGACGTGGTCGGAACGACCTCCGGAAAATATCTGGGGTCGCTCGCCCTCGCCGGGGACGCGACCAACATCACCGTCACCGCGACCATGGGCTCGACGGGCGTGAATAACGCCATCGCCGGATCCACGCTGCTGTTGACCTCCAGCGACGGCGGCCGGAACTGGTCCTGCACCGGCGGCACCATCCTGCCGAAGTTCCGGTCCGCGGCCTGCCGGCCCTAAGCCGCAGCACGCTGGCATCGTTCAGCGGATCATCGAGCCAGGCAAAGGGGCCCGGGAAACCGGGCCCCTTTTTTGCTTGCTTTACTTGCCCGACATCCGGATCAGCAGGATGCGCGTCAGATCGTCGATCATGGCCTCGGGGTAACCCAGTTCCCGCAACCGGTACTTGAACTCGGTGCCGAAGCGCGCCTTGCCCAGGATGCCCAGTTCCGCCTCACGCTGGAACGTCTGGGCCCGGATGCACAACTCGTCCACCGTGCGCGCGAACAGCTTCGGCGAGGCGCGTTCCTCGTCCGTCCCCGGTGGGTAGCGCTTGAAGAATTCCTCGGCCAGTTCCAGCGCGAAACTGGCGCCCCGCTTGCCTAGTGTCCGACCGAATATCACCCGTTGACTCCCCGATGAACCCGCGAATGGTACCAGCAGCGCGGAGTCTGTCTTGAACTGGCTCAGGAACCTGGTCGGTGCAGGCGTTCGCGGACGCGCGCGCGATGAAACGGACCCGGAGGAACAGCTCCGGACCGCCGGGGACCGCGAATGGGCCGGGGACGCCGCCGGCGCCGAGCGCCTGTATCGCGCAATCATCGAGGCGGATCCCGGCCACGCCGAGGCGCACTATTTCCTCAGCCGCATCGCGCTGCTCGACCGTCGCCACGGCGAGGCGGCCGCGCTGCTGGAAAAGGCGGTCGCGTTGCAGCCCGAGGAAGCCCTCTATCGCCTGGCATTGGGCGACGTCTTGATGGGCATGCGCGAATACGCGCAGGCCGTTGCGGAGTACCGCGTCTGCGTTTCCCTGCAGCCGGGGTGTTCGGACATGCAGGTCAACTTCGCGGCGGCGCTCATCGAGCTGAACCGGCGCGAGGAGGCGCGCATCGAGCTGGAGCGCCTGCGCGAACTGCTCCCGGACTATTGGCAGGTGCATTTCAACCTGGGCGGAATCTACCGGGAGTACGGCCGAATCGAGGACGCGGTTGCCTGCTACCGGCGCTGCCTGGAGCTGGAACCCGGACACGCGCCCAGCCGCAGCAACCTGCTCCTGACGATGAACTACAGCGGCGCGTTCTCACCGGAGGCGCTGTTCCACGAGCATTGCCGCTACGGGGAGCGGTTCGCGCGGGTGGCGGTGCCGCCGGCGCCCGATCGCCGCTGGCCGCGGCGCTTGAGGATCGGCTACCTGTCCCCGGACCTGCGCGGTCATGTCATCACCTATTTCCTCGAGCCGCTGCTTGCCAATCATGACCACCAGGCCTTCGAGATTCTCTGCTACCACAGCCACCCGGAAAAGGACGCGGTTACCGAGCGGCTGCGCGGCTACGCGGACCACTGGATCGATTGCGAAGACCTGAGCGATGCGGCCATCGCCGAGCGCATCCGGGCCGACAGGATCGACATCCTCGTGGACCTGGCGGGACACACCGGCGAGAACCGGCTCGGCGTGCTGGCGCTGAAGCCCGCCCCGGTGCAGGCGACCTGGCTCGGTTATCCGAACACCACGGGGCTCAGGACGGTGGACTACCAGATCACCGATGCGCGCGCCGACCCGCCCGGCGAAGCCGATGCGTACGGAACCGAGCGCAAGGCCCGGCTTTCCGGGAGCTACTTCTGCTACCGGCCGGCACCGCTGCCCCCGGATCCCGGTCCATTCCCTGCCCGGGGCGAAGGGACCGTCACCTTCGGCTGCTTCAACAACTTTCCCAAGGTATCCGCGGAGTTCGTCGCCGCGGCCGCACGCATCCTTCTGGCGGTACCCGGATCTCGCCTGGTGATGAAGTCGCGTGCGCTGTCGATCAGGGCGGTGATGGAAGGCCTCCAACGCTCGTTCGCCGCACTGGGCGTCGATGGCGGCCGGCTCGACCTGCGGGGCTGGGAGAGCGGCTACCGGGACCACCTGAGCATCTACCGCGAAGTGGACATTGCGCTGGATACCTTCCCCTACAACGGGGCGACCACGACCTGCGAAGCCCTCTGGATGGGCGTCCCGGTAGTGACCGTCGCGGGCGACCGCCACGCGGGCCGCATGGGCAGCAGCCTGCTGTGCGCGGTTGGCCTGGAGGAGCTCGTCGCCACGGATGTGGACGGATACGTCGCCCGATGCGCCGAGCTCGCGATGGATCGCGAGCGGCTCGGGGCGCTGAGGCGGGGCTTGCGCGAGCGCATGCGGCGTTCGCCGCTGATGGCGGAGGGCGATTATGCCCGCCGCTTCGAGGCGCTGCTTCGGGAGATGTGGCAGGCCGCGATCTCGCCCCGGCCGGCGAACGCCGCGCCGGGCCCGGTTTCGGCCGAGGAATGGGTCAGGCAGGCGCGCGTCTTCCAGGCCGAAGGCCGGCACGACCAGGCCGATGCCGCGGCGCGACGCGCGCTCGCAGCCAACCCGGTCGATGCGCAGGCCCTGCAGCTTCTCTGCCAGATCGCCTTCGATTCCGGCTCGCCAGGCGCGGCGCTCGAGCCGCTGTTGCGCGCCCTGGAGGCCGACGCCGGCATCGCCGTCCTGCATTACCTGCTCGGCTGCGTCCTGCAGGAGCAGGACAGGCTCGCGGATGCGGAGGCGGCGCTGAGGCGCGCGCTCGCGCTCGATCCGGGCCTGGCGAAGGCGCGCAACAACCTCGGCTGCCTGCTCGAAGCGAGCGGTCGGCTGGAGGAAGCAATCGGCTGCTTCGAGCAGGCGGCAAGGCTGGATCCCTCGCTCGCGCAGGCCCACTACAACCTTGCCAACGCGCACAAGCGGCGGGGAGACGCAGCGCAGGCGCTGGCGGGCCTGGCGCGGGCGATTGCCCTGGAGCCATCGCATCCGGATTGGCTGTGCAACCTGGCGAACCTGCAATACGACCGGCTGGATCTGGACGAGGCCGAATCGAACCTGCGCCGCGCGATTGCCGCGGACCCTGGCTATGCGCCCGCGCAGGTGAGCCTCGCCGTGGTCCTCCTGGGCACCGGCCGAGTAGAGGAAGCGCTCGCGGCCTACGATGCCGCGCTCGCGCTCGGGCGCGACCCGGCGACCGAGTCCTCGAAGTTGCTGGCGCTGCACTACCGGGACGGCGAGCGCGGGAGTGCGCTCGCGCAGGCGCACGCCGCCTGGTACGAGCGCCACGCCGCCGGCGAGGCGCGCATGACGCAGCACACGCGCCGTACCCGCCCGGGCCGGCGCCTCAACATCGGCTACGTTTCGCCGGACTTTCGGCGGCACCCGGTGGCGCACTTCATCGAGCCCGTGCTTGCCGCTCACGACCGTAGCGCGTTCCGGGTCTTCTGTTACTCCAGCGGCGACCTGCCGGACGCGGTCACGGACCGCCTGCGCGGCAAGAGCGATTTCTGGCGCGACATCGGTCCCCTGCCGGACCCGATCGTCGCCGACCGTGTGCGCGCCGACGGCATCGACATCCTGGTGGATCTCGCCGGGCATACCGCGGGCGGCAGGCTTCTGCTGTTCGCTCGCAAACCCGCGCCGGTCCAGGTCAGCTGGCTTGGTTACCCCGGCACGACCGGACTGCGCACCATGGACTACCGCATCACCGACGCGGTGGCCGACCCTCCGGACATGGATGCTTCAGGGTACGCAGAACAGCTCGTCCGGCTGCCAAATGGATTCCTGTGCTATGCGCCGCCTGCGGATGCGCCCGACGTCGGGCCATTGCCGGCGCTGCGTTCCGGCAGGGTCACGTTCGGCTGCTTCAACAATCTGCCCAAGGTGACGCCGGACATGGTCGCGCTCTGGTCGGAGCTGCTGCGCGCGCTGCCCGGGGCGCGCCTGCTGCTGAAGTCCTGGGGACTGGCGGCGGCGAGCGCGCGCCGGCGGCTCCGCGGTTTGTTCGCCATGCACGGCATCGCCGCCGAGCGCCTCGAACTGCTGGCGGCGGAGGCAAACCCTGCTGCGCACCTGGCGCGGTATGCCGAGGTGGATGTTGCGCTGGACGTGTTTCCTTACAACGGCGTGACTACGAGCTGCGAGGCGCTCTGGATGGGCGTCCCGGTGGTGACCCTGGCGGGGACAACGCATGTCGCCCGCGCCGGCGCGAGCCTGCTGCAGGCCGCCGGCCTGCCGATGCTGATCGCGCGTTCGCCGTCGGAGTATGTGGCCAAGGCCTGCGCGCTCGTGGGCGACACGCGGGAACTGGGTGCGCTTCGCGCCGGAATGCGCGCGCGCCTGCGCGACAGCGCGTTGCTTGATGCGCCGGGCTTCACGCGCGCTCTGGAGGACGCCTATCGAAGGATGGCGCAGGACGCGGGCCTCGCCGGCGGCGTCAGGGCGGGGCGCTGAACGAGTAGTGCTCGACGGGCTTCAGCACGGCCTCCACGATGCGGGCGGCGTGGGCGACGTCGTGGGCGCCCGCGAGATCGCAGTTCACGACCAGCTTCGAGAGCGTGCCCTCCGCATCCCGCTGCGGACCCCAGGCCGGCGGTACCGGGGAGCGCTCCAGGCGCGGCGGAACGTCCTCCGGCCGCAGCGCGACGCCCAGTTTGCCGGCCAATGCGCGCGCGTCGGCGAGGTTGTCCTCGTAGGCTTCGGGCTCGAAGTTGAGCTGGGCCAGCACCTCGCGCAACACCTGCACGAGATCGACCTGGAGCGCGTCGTCGGCGGGGAAATACAGCTCCCGGCACTTCAGCTTGGCGCTCGCGACGATGATATTCAGGTTCGGGCTGGGAACCAGCGCGCGGTGGATGATCTTCTCCAGTCCCATTCGCTCCTCGCGGAAGTAGATCTCGCGCTGCTCCGCCCCCAGGCTGCGCGCCCACTGCGCAGTGCCGTTGCTCTTGCCGGAATTGCCGCGGATGGAGAGCGGGCGATGGGAGAACACGTAGCGCTCGGTGACGTGCAGGCCCAGGATACCCGAAGCGATGTCGGGCGCGGTGTCCGCGGGTACGAAGAAGCCGTCGTAGCGGCTGCTCGCCTCCTCGATGAGACCGCGGTGGAAGAAGGCGCTGTAGATCATCGGCAGCATGCCGAAGCCCACCGTGCCGCCGTAGAACCCCTCGAGCAGCGGCCGGGAGTTGAGCCACATTGCGCCCTCGCCAAGCTCCACGATCAGGCGGTTGCGCGACCAGTGCACGATCGTATCGGGCCACCAGTAGGTGTGCGGATGCCAGGCCAGCATTTCGCACTCGGTGGCCTCGATGATGCGGGTGGCCAGTTCAAGCGTGCTGGGCAACAGGGCGTCGTCGTCGCCGAGCACGGTGACATATTCCCCGTCGCACTGCTGAAGTCCGCGCTCCCAGTTGATCGCCATCGGCAGGATCTCCTCGCTGCGCGTGTAGCGCAGCCGCGGGAACCCGCATTCCCGGACGATCTGCGCCGTCTCCGGACCGCTGCAGTTGTCGGCGACGACGATTTCGCAGTCCTTGCGCGACTGGCTGGCGACCGTTTGCAGCGTGTGCCGGAAGGTCGCCGGTCGGTCGCGGGTGGGGATCAGGATGGAGAAGCGTGGCGTGCTCATCGCGTCCTTTCGTGCGGGGCGGGCAGCGGTTCAGGTGCGGCGCCGCAGCCATGCGTCCGGCCAGGCGGTGATCGGCGAGCGCAGCGCGCTCTCGTTGAAGCGCCACGGCGGCGGCTCGATCGCGAACTCGGGATGGGCGGCGGCGAACTCGCGCGCCGCCTGCGCCGGGTTGTCCTCGCGCCAGGAAGGCTGGCCTCGCGGCGCGTCCCAGAGCGACTGCATGATGCCGTCGGTGGCCACGATCCAGGAGCCCGGCGTCACCAGCGGCGCGTAGGCCTCCAGTTCCCGGCGGACGTGGTCCCGGCTGTGGTTGGAATCGAGGATCACGAGCACGACGTCGCCGGCGCGAACCTCCGCGGCCGCCTGCGCCACCACCGCGGGGCTGGCCGAATCGCCTTCGACCAGCTTGATCATGGGCGACAGTTCGTGCGCCTCGATCGCGGCGCGATTGTGCGGCCGGATCTCGATGTCCACGCCGACGACCTTGCGGCCGCGCCCGGCTGCCTTCATCAGAGAGGCGCTGAGCACCAGGGAGCCGCCGTGGGCGACGCCGGTCTCGATGATGACATCGGGCTTGAGGAAGTAGATCGCCTCCTGCAGGCGGACCAGGTCCTCCGGGTGCTGGATGATGGGCCGACCCATCCAGGTGAAGGTGTAGGAGTACTTCTGCACCCAGGACAGCTTCAGCCACAGTTCCGACAGCAGCTCGAAGGCGCGCGGGTCGTAGAGCGGCAACTCGCGCTTGCCGCCGGCGTCGTCAACCTGCAGCAGCCGGGCGTCGGTGTCGATGCTGAGCTTCATGTCCTGTCCTTGCGGGCTGAGATGCAGCGGCGCAGGCCTTCCGGAATGCCGACGCGCGGCGACCAGCGCAGGTCGCCGCGTATTCTATCGACATTGGCCACCACGCGTGCCGGGTCGTGCGCCGGCGCCGCGCGGGCGCCGAAGCGGATCAGTTCCGCGTGTCCCAGTTCGGCGACGGCGGCGGCGGCAAGCTGGCGCAGGCTGGTGCCGGTCCCGCTGCCGACGTTGTAGATGCCGCCGCAGCCACTGTCGAGCAGCGCGACGCAGGCCTCGGCGACGTCCTCGACGAAGATGAAGTCGCGCACCTGGTTGCCGTGCGTGCAGTCGAACGGCCGCCGCGCGAGGAGGCTGTCGATGAGGTCGGGGATGAACCGCCCCGGGGGATCGCCCGGCCCGTAGGGAAAGAACACCCGGGCCCAGGCCCATGCGCCGTCCGCGGCTGAGGCGCGCAACGCCGCCAGCAGCGCCAGCTTGGCGCGGCCGTAGGGCGTCGCCGGTTCGGCGGGCGTGCGCGCCTCGTCGCAGGGATCGTCGCCGGCGGCGTACTCGGCGCAGGAGCCGATGCCGAGCGCGCGCGCGCCGCCGCCCTCGTAGAAGCGCCGCACGAGATGGATCCCGGCCGCGAGCCAGTCTGCATTGGCCGGGCTGTGCCAGAACACTCCCGGTTGCGTGATCCAGGCCAGGTGCAGCAGGTGCGTCGGCCGCACTTCGCGCAACAGTGCGTCGCACTGGGCGGGGTCGAGCAGGTCGCAGCGATGCCAGGCCGCGTCCCGCGGCGCGGCTGACGCGCTCACGGCGTGTACCTCGTAGCCGCGCGCGGCGAGCAGCGGCAGGCAGCGGCGGCCGATGAAGCCGCGCGCCCCGGTGACCAGGACCCGCTTCACGCGTCGCGCAGCAGCGGCAGCCCGCGGTCCCGGGCCGAGATCACCCCGGGCCGCGCCGGCCATGCGATGCCGACCTCCGGGTCGTCCCAGCGGAACCCGCGTGCCGCCGGCGCGTGGTAGGGCACCGAGATCTGGTAGTGCACCTCGGTGTCGTCCGCGAGCGTGAGGAAGCCGTGCGCGAAGCCCTCGGGCACGTACAGCATGTCGTCGCTTCCGGCGGCCATCTCGATGCCGAACCAGCGCCCGCGCGTAGCCGAATCCGGCCGCAGGTCGACGATGACGTCGAACAGCGCGCCGCGCGTGCAGCGCACCAGCTTCGCCTCGGCGTGCGGCGCGCTTTGGTAATGCATGCCGCGCAGCGTGCCGGCGCGCCTGTTGCCCGACACGCTGCATTGCGCGAGCGAGGGGTCCAGGCCATGGCGCGCGAATTCCTCCCGGCAGTACAGGCGCGCGAAATGGCCGCGCTCGTCCGCGATGCGCTCGGCGCGGACGACGAAGGCACCCGCCAGTGGCGTCGGCACGAACTTCACTGCACCTCCAGCGACGGGATCGGCACCACGAAGCGCCCGCCCCAGGCGCGGATGCCGGCGCATTGGGCGACGATCTCGTCCTTCAGGTTCCACGGCAGGATCAGCAGGTAATCCGGGCGCAGCTCGCCGATGCGGTCCGGATGCACGATCGGCAGCCGGCTGCCGGGAAGGTACAGGCCCTGCTTGTGCGGGCTGCGGTCGGCGACGAACGCGACCAGCTCGCGGGTCACGCCGCAGGTGTTGAGCAGGGTATTGCCCTTCGCCGCCGCGCCGTAGGCCGCGGTGCGCTTGCCCTCGGCGCGGGCCTGCCGCAGGAAGCCGACCAGCTGGCGCTTCACCTCCTGCACGCGCGCGTCGAAGCCGGCGTAGCCCTCGATCCGGTCCAGTCCCGCAGCGTGCTCGTCCCGCGCCACCTTGCCGACGCCGCCGCCTTCCCGGAACCTGGCGCTGGCCTCATGGCACACGGTCAGCCGCAACGAGCCGCCATGCGTCGGCAGTTCCTCGACCTCGACGATCCTCAGCGCGTGCCGCGCCATCACCTGCCGCACCGCGTGCAGCGAGAAATAGCTGAAGTGCTCGTGGTAGATGGTGTCGAACTGGTTCTCCGCCATCAGCCGCAGCAGGTGCGGGAACTCGAAGCTCGCCGCGCCGTCGGGCGCGAGCAGGATGCGCACGCCCGCGACGAAATCCTGCAGCGCGGGCACGTGCGCGAGGACATTGTTGGCGACGATCAGGTCCGCGGTCCCGGACTCGCCGGCGAGCGCGCGCGCGCAGTCGCTGCCGAAGAACGCGACCCGGGTGGGGATGCCGCGCGCCTGCGCCTCGCGCGCGACGTTCGCCGCGGGTTCGACGCCGAGCACCGGCACGCCAAGCGCCTGGAAATACTGCAGCAGGTAGCCGTCGTTGCTGGCGAGCTCGACCACGCGTGAATCCGGGCCGAGCGCGAAGCGCTTCACCGCCTCCTGCGCGAACCGGCGCGCGTGCTGCAGCCAGCTCTCCGAAAACGAGGAGAAGTAGGCGTAATCGCTGAAGATCGCCTCCGGGGTCTCGAACTGCTCCAGCTGGACCAGCAGGCAGGATTCGCAGACGAAGGCGCGCAGCGGGTGGACCGGCTCGGGCCGGTCGAGCTGGTCCTCGCGCAGGTAAGCGTTCGACAGCGGCGTGGCGCCCAGGTCGCAGAACATCCGGCGCAGCGGGGTCCCGCAGGCGCGGCAGGCGGCGGCTTTCATGCCAGGCACAGCGCCTGGTAGCGGCCGATCTGCTCGAGCGTGGCCGCGCGGGCGGCGCGGCCGCCCGCTGCGTCGGCGAGATACGCGCGCTGCCACTGGACGATCCAGTCCAGCGCCTGGTCGAGTCCCAGGCGGGGCAGCCAGCCGAGCCTGGCCCTCGCCAGGCTGCTGTCCAGGCCGAGATCCGTGGTCTCATGGGCATGCGCGCCTTGCGCGTGCCGCCAGCCGGCGCCAGCGCCCCAGCGCCGCGCGAGCCCGTCGGCGATCCACGACACCGGGCGCACGTCGGCCTGGTCCGGGCCGAAATTCCAGGCCTGCGCCGCGCCGCGGTCGCCGCCGTGCAGCCGCTCGCCGAGGATCAGGTAGCCGTGCAGGGCTTCGAGCACGTGCTGCCAGGGCCGGGTGGCCTGCGGATTGCGGAGCACCAGGGGCCTGCCGGCGGCGAACGCGGCCAGCGCATCGGGCACCAGGCGGTCCTCGGCCCAGTCGCCGCCGCCCAGGACGTTGCCCGCCCGCGCGCTGGCGACGAGCGCCGCGCCGCGCGGCTCGAACAATGCGCTGCGGTAGGAAGCGGTGACGATTTCCGCGCAGGCCTTGCTGGCCGCGTAGGGATCATGCCCGCCCAGGGGATCGGTCTCCACGTAGGCGCGGCGCTGGCCGTCGTCGCGATAGCACTTGTCGCTGGTCACCATGATCGCGGCGCGCACGCTGGCGCATTCCAGCGCCGCCTGCAGGCAGTTGACCGTGCCGTCGACGTTGGTGGCGAAGGTCTCCGCCGGCATGGCGTAGGAGCGGCGCACCAGCGACTGGGCCGCCAGGTGGAACACGATCTCCGGCTGGTGCCGCGCCACGGCGGCGCGCAGCGCGGCGCCGTCGCGGACATCGCAACGCGCGGCGCTGATTTCCTGTTCCAGCGCCGTGACTCCCGACAGGCAGGGTTCGCTGGGCGGATCCAGCGCGATGCCCGCGACGCTGGCGCCCAGTTCGTGCAGCCACCAGCACAGCCACGCGCCCTTGAACCCGGAGTGGCCGGTGACCAGGACCCGGCGCCCGCGCCAGAATCCCGGGCTCAGCGCCATGCCTTCCAGGGCGCGGCGCCGCCGGCCCAGAGCGCTTCCAGCTGGGTCTTGTCGCGCAGGGTGTCCATCGGCTGCCAGAACCCCGGGTGGCGGAAAGCGGCAAGCTGGTTCGCCGCGGCCAGCCGCTCCAGCGGCTCGCGCTCCCAGACCGTGTCGTCGCCTTCGATCAGCTCGAGCACGGACGGTTCGAGCACGAAGAAGCCGCCATTGATCCAGTCGCCGTCGCCCAGCGGCTTCTCGCGGAACCCGACCACCGCGTCGTCCCGGGTCTCCAGCCGGCCGAAGCGGCCCGGCGGCTGCACCGCGGTCACGGTCGCCGCCAGTCCCTTGCGGCGGTGGAAGGCGACCAGCGCGCCGAGGTCGACGTCGCTCAGGCCGTCGCCGTAGGTGAGGCAGAAGGTCTCGCCGCCGAGGTAGCGGCCGACGCGCTTCAGGCGCCCGCCGGTCATGGTCGACTCGCCGGTGTCCACCAGGGTCACGCGCCAGGGCTCGGCGTGCCGCTCGTGGACTTCCATGCTGTTGCGCCCGATGTCGAAGGTGACGTCCGACATGTGCAGGAAATAGTTGGCGAAGTACTCCTTGATGACGTAGCCCTTGTGGCCCAGGCAGATGATGAAGTCGTTCACGCCATGCGCCGCGTACAGCTTCAGGATGTGCCACAGGATGGGCCGGCCGCCGATCTCCACCATCGGCTTGGGCCGCAGCTGGGATTCTTCGCTGATCCGGGTGCCCAGGCCCCCGGCGAGGATCACCGCCTTCATGACGATAGCCTACTCGAAACGGAGCGCTTCCACCGGATTGAGGCGCGCCGCCTTGCGCGCCGGGTAGAAGCCGAAGAACACGCCGATGGCGAAGGCGAAGGCTACCGCCAGCATCACCGACTCCGGCGACAGCACGATGCGCCAGCCGGCCACCTCGGCGATGCCCACCGCGGTGCCGACGCCGATCAGGATGCCGATGATGCCGCCGATCAGTGACAGCGTCACCGCCTCGACCAGGAACTGGCCGAGGATGTCGCGCGTGCGCGCGCCCACCGCCATGCGCAGGCCGATCTCCCGGGTGCGTTCCGTAACGGAGACCAGCATGATGTTCATGATGCCGATGCCGCCCACCACCAGCGACACCGAGGCCACCGCCGCCAGCAGCAGCGCGAGCACCCGGCTGGAGGCCTCCTGCGTCGCCGCGACCTCCTCCAGGTTGCGCAGCGAGAAATCGTCGTCGGCGCCGGGCTGCAGGCGGTGGCGCTGGCGCAGCAGCGCGCGCACCTGCTCCTCGGCCGCCTTCATGTCGTAGCCCTCCTGCACCTTCACCCAGATGGTGCCGACGCTGCGCTGCTTGGCGCGCGCCGAGGCCCCGAGCACGCGGTTGCGTGCGGTCGTGATCGGCATCAGGATCAGGTCGTCCTGGTCGCTGCCCATCATGCTCTGGCCCTTGCCCTCCAGCACGCCGATGACGGTGAAGGGGACGCGGCGCACGCGGATCACCTGGCCGACCGGGTCGACGCCGCCGAACAGCTGGCGCGCCACGGTCTGGCCGACCAGGCAGACCTTGGTGGCGCCGGCGATGTCGGTGGGGTCGAACATCCGCCCGGCGGCGAGCTCCCACTGCCGCACCTCGACATACTCCGGCGTGATGCCGAAGATCACGGTGGACCAGTTCTGGTTGCCCCAGATCACCTGCGCGGTGCCGCGCAGCGCCGGCGCCGCCATGGTCTCGGGGATCTCGCGCGAGATCGCGGCGGCGTCGTCCTCGGACAGGGTCAGGTTGGAGCCGAAGCCCATGCGCACCCCGCCGGAGGTGGTGGCGCCCGACAGGATCAGCAGCAGGTTGGAGCCCAGCGACCGGATCTGCTCCTCGACCCGCGCCTGCGCGCCGGCGCCGACGGCGATCATCACGATCACCGCGCCGACGCCGATGATGATCCCCAGCATGGTGAGCGCGCTGCGCAGCTTGTTCACCGCCAGGGCGCGCATGGCGACGCGCAGCAGGCCCAGAACGCTCATGCGTTCTCCTTGCCAGTGCTCATGCCGCTTTCCTCTCCCCGGCCAGCGTCGCGGCGGCGTCATCGGGCTGGTGGTTGGCCTCGTCCTGCACCACGTGGCCGTCCTTGAAGCGCAGGACGCGGCTGGCGAAGCGGGCCACGTCCGGCTCATGGGTCACCAGCACCACGGTCATGCCGCCGCGGTTCAGTTCCTGCAGCAGCGCCATGATCTCGAGGCTGGTGCGGGAGTCCAGCGCGCCGGTGGGCTCGTCGGCGAGGATCAGCAGCGGCTGCGTCACCAGGGCCCGGGCGATGGCCACGCGCTGCTGCTGGCCGCCGGAGAGCTGCGCCGGGTGGTGGTCGGCGCGCTCGGCGAGGCCGACCTTCGCCAGCATCTCCAGGGCGCGTTCGCGGCGCTCGCGCGCCGGGACGCCGGCATAGACCAGCGGCAACTCCACGTTCTCCACCGCCGCGGTGCGAGCCAGCAGGTTGAAGTTCTGGAACACGAAGCCGATGCTGCGGTTGCGCATGGTCGCGAGCTCGTCGCGGGAAAGCGCCGCGACGTCCCGGCCGTCGAGCCGGTACTCGCCCGAGGTGGGCAGGTCGAGGCAGCCGATCACGTTCATGAAGGTGGACTTGCCGGAGCCCGAAGGCCCCATGACTGCGGTCATCTCGCCTCGCGCGATGTCGATGCTGACCCCGTCCAGGGCCTTGATGACGTTGTCCCCGATCCGGTAGACCTTCGCCAGGTCCCGCGTGTGGATCAGGGGAGGGGACATCAGAACATCCGCGGCCCGGCCGGCCCGGACTTCTTCGCCGCCGCCGCGGGTTCCCCCGCGCCCAGGATCACCTCGTCGCCTTCCTTGAGCGGTCCCGGCATCAGTTCAGTGCTGGTGCCGTCGGTGAGTCCGGTGCGCACCTCGACGGCCTTCGGCTGGCGCTTCTCGTCCAGCACCCAGACGCGGCCGGGCGCCGCCGCGCCCCCGGTCCTCGCCCCGCCCATCTCCGCCAGCAGGCGCTCGTAGGCGGGCTTTTGCGCGTCGGTCAGGACCTCCATCACCCGCGCGCGGGACTCCGAGCGCAGCCGCTCGCCGAGTTTCTTGCGGTCGCCGTCCTTGGACATGTCGCGCAGCTGCACCATCTTCTGCCGGATGTCGTCGAAGATCTGCTCCAGCTTCGCCTTCTGCGATTCGTCCGGCTTCAGCTCGGCGAACACGCGCTCGCGGAACTGCTGCGCGGCGCCGGCCGCGCCGGGCTGCACTGCCGCCGCCGCGGGCTTGGCATCCGCCGTCCCCGCGGCTGTCCCGGACGGGCGGAAGCGCAGCGCCGCGTTCGCCACCTTGAGCGCCTGGTCGCGGCTGTCCACCACCACGCGCACGTTCGCCGTCATGCCCGGCAGCAGGGACTGGTCCGGGTTGGCGGCCGAGATCACCACGGTGTAGCTGATCACGTTCTGCACGTTCACCGGCGACTTGCGGATCTGCATGATCTGGCCGCTGAAGTTGCGCCGCGGGAACGCGTCCACGGTGAAGTTTGCCGGCTGGCCGACGCGCAGGCGGCCGACGTCGGCCTCGTCGATCGCCGCCTCCACCTGCATGTCGCGCAGGTCGCGGGCGATGGTGAACAGCACCGGCGCCTGCAGGCTGGCGGCCACGGTCTGGCCGGCGTCGACGTTCCTCAGGATCACCGTGCCGTCCACCGGGGCGCGGATGATGGTGCGCTCCAGGTCCACTTGCGCCTGCTTGAGCAGCGACTCGCGCTGCTTGACCGCGGCCTCGGCGCTGCCCACCTGGGACTCGGCCACCTTGATCTGCGCCTCGACCGCGCGCTGCTGCTCGCGCGTGGCGTCGTGCAGCGTCCTCGCCTTGTCCAGCTCGGCGGGGGAGATGAAGTTCTTCTCCACCAGGGTCTTCTTGCGGTTCATGTCGCGCTCGGCATCCGCCAGGTTGACCTTGACCCGGGAGAGCTCGGCGCGCTGCGCCGCCAGGTTGGACTGCGCCACGCCCACCGCGCTCCTGGCCGCGTCGACGTCGGCGCGCGTCTGGTTGACGCGCAGCTCGAAGCTCTGCGGGTCGATGCGCGCGATGACCTGGTCCTTCTTCACCTGCGTGTTGAAGTCGGCCAGGATCTCCAGGATCTGGCCTGAGATCTGCGAGCCCACCTGCACCGTGGTGACCGCGTTCAGCGTGCCGCTCGCCACCACCACCGCCTGGATCGGGCCGCGCTCAACCTTGCCCAGGCGGTACTTGGTCTCGGCGGTGGCGCCGCGGCTGTCGTACCAGTACCAGCCGCCGCCCGCGGCGGCGGCCAGTGCGAGGACGGCAATGAGTTTTCCGGCGCTGAATCTCATGGGATGGCGCGGCGATCATAGCAGCCCGGCGCGAGGCGCCGGAGCGCGGACCGTAACAAGATGTTTCCCGTCCTAGCGCGACTGGCGGGGGCGCCGCGCGTCCTTGCGGACGTAGGTGCCGGAGGCGCCGCCGCGCTTTTCCTCGACCCGCAACTCGCCCACCACCATGCCGCGGTCCGTGGCCTTAACCATGTCGTAGACGGTAAGCAGGCCGACGGCGGCAGCGGTGAGCGCCTCCATCTCGACCCCGGTGCGGCCGCGGCATTCCACCGTGGCGAACAGCGTGACTGTGCTGGCGGACGCGTCAAGGTCGAACTCGACGCCGACCTTCGTCAGCGGGATCGGATGCGCGAGCGGCACCAGGTCCGCCGCGCGCTTGGCGGCCTGGATCGCGGCCACGCGCGCCACGCCGAGCACGTCGCCCTTCGCGGCGCCGCCCTCGGCGACCATGCGGAAGGTGGCCGGGCGCATCGAAATGCGGCCCGAGGCGATGGCGACGCGATGGGTCTCGGCCTTGGCGCCCACGTCCACCATGCGCGCCCGGCCGACGCGGTCGAAGTGAGTCAGCTGGGCGGAGAGCTTGCGCGGCACTGCGGCCTCCCGGAGGAACCAAAGAGGGCGAACGGTATCATAGGAAGATGCGCCGTTCCGCCGTGTCCCTCGCGCTTGCCGCGGCCCTCGCCTTCGCGCCGGCGGGACCGCCGCCGGCGCTGGCGCAGCTGCTGCCGGACCTGGGCGACGCCTCGTCGGCGGACCTGCCGCCGCAACTGGAGCGGCGCATCGGCGAGAGCATCGCGCGCGACATCCGCCAGCGCGAGCCGTCCTACATGGACGACCCGGAAGTCGCCGATTACCTCGGCGCGATCGGTGCGCGCCTGCTGTCGGTGGCCTCCGGCGCGCGCTTCGACTTCGAGTTCTTCGTCATCCGCGACGCCTCCATCAACGCCTTCGCGCTCCCGGGCGGCTACATCGGCGTGCACACCGGCCTGATCACGGCCTCCGACAGCGAGTCGGAGGTGGCCTCGGTCCTCGCCCACGAGATCGCGCACGTCACGCAGCGGCACATCGCGCGCATGCTCGGCGTGCAGAAGCAGGCGCAGTTGCCGATGCTGGTGGCGATGGCCGCCGCGGTGCTGCTGGGGGGGTCGCGCCCGGACCTTGCCAGCGGCGTGGCCGCGGCCGCCCAGGCCGGCGCGGTGCAGTCGCAGCTGGGTTACTCGCGCGACTTCGAGCGCGAGGCCGACCGCATCGGCTTCCAGACGCTCAGCGCGGCGGGGTTCGACGTGCGCGCGATGCCGACCTTCTTCGAGAAGATGCAGCGCTACACCCGCATCATGGACGATGGCCGCGTGCCCGGGTACCTGCGCAGCCACCCGGTCACCACCGAGCGCATCGCCGACAGCCAGGGGCGCGCCGCGGGCGAGCCCTACCGCCAGCACCGCGACAGCCTGGAATACCACCTGGTGCGCGCCAAGCTGCGCGCGGAGGGCGGCGATGCGAAGGACGGGGCGGCCCATTTCGAGGCCCAGTTGCGCGACGGCCGCTTTGCCAGCGAGCCGGCGACGCGCTACGGGCTGGCGCTGGCGCTGCTGCGCGCCGGCGATGCCGCCGGCGCCGAGGCGCAGGTCGCGCGCCTGCGCGCCGCCGGCGTCGCCAGCGCGATGGTCGAGACGCTGGCGGCGCGCGTGCGCCTCGCGCGCAAGGATCCGGAAGGGGCGCTGGCGGTGCTCAAGGCGGCGCGCGAGCGCTATCCGAACCGCCGTCCGGTGCTCTACGCCCATGTGCAGGTGCTGCAGGACCTCGGGCGCCACGCCGAGGCGCAGGCGGCGCTGGCCGAGCCGCTGCGCCTGTATCCGCGCGATCCGAAGCTGCACGAGGCGCGCGCCAAGTCGTACGCCGCGCAGGGCAAGCGCCTGCTGCAGCACCAGGCCCAGGCGGAACTCTACGTCCTGCAGGGCAGCCTGCCCGCGGCCATCGAGCAGCTGCAGCTGGCCCAGGCCGCCGGGGACGGCAATTTCTACGACCTGTCGGTGGTCGACGCGCGCCTGAAGGCGCTGCGCGCCCAGCATGCCGAGGAACTCAAGGAAGCGCGCAGGTCGGGCGCCCCATAGCGACCCGCCGCCCGGCTAGCGCTTGGCGTCGTAGTAGGCTTCGTAGAGCAGGTCGAAGGTCTTCTCGGCTTCCGCCAGGAGCTCGTCGTTCGACGACGAGCGGCGCTGGGCGCCCTGCAGCAGCGTCTGCACCCCCGCGGCTTCCGGCACCGGCGCGTCCCGGATCTCCAGGTAGCGGACGATGGCGCCGATCTTGGCGAGCGCGGCGTTCTTCGCCAGCCCGAAGTGGAGCAGCATTTCCTCGAAGGTGACGCGGGTCTCGCTGTTGCCGAAGCGCGCGCCATCAAACGCGAAACCCACCGCTTCGGCGGGGCAGGGCTGGGTCTTGTCCAGCCACAGCACGGCGCCCTCGGGATCGATGAAACGGCGCACCAGCCAGGCGCAGGCGAGGCGGTCCGCCCAGGGCGGGTGGCGCGTGGCCCAGGTCCGGCGCAGCATGGATTCGCCGGCGCCGCCCTGGCCCGGCGCGGGCGAACCCTGGGCCTGCGTCGGGAACATCAGGCGCCGGACCTGCGCCTCGGCCTGGGCCAGCGCCGCCGAGGCGCGCTCGTGCGCTTCGCTGGGGAAGAAATCCAGCGCGGCGATGGCCTCGAATTCCCGCCGCTGCTTGTGCAGGACGCGCGACAGGGCGCTCGGATCCGCCATGCCGTAGCCGACCTTGAGGCTCTCGATGACCTTGACCAGCTCGCCGTAGCGCGCCGAGCGGTCGAACAGGACCTGCAGCGACTGTTGCTGCGCGTCGCTCAGGGCCGACACCTGCAGCACATGGGCGCTGCCGCCGTTCTTGGCGATGTACTCCGACAGGTGCTCCAGGCCCTGGCGCGACGCGTCGCCCTCCGGCAGCAGGTACACGCCCTCGCGGATCATGGCGGCGCCGAGCGAATCCAGCGTGCGCACGATGCGCATGCGCGCCGCGGGATCCTCGGTGGGCAGGCTGGCCACCAGCGAGAGCCAGCGGAGATCGGAAGGGGAGGAGGCGGGTTTGCTCATCGCGCGATTGCCGGCTGGAATTGTAACGGTCCTCCGGTAACATTCTGAAACACCTCGGGGCGCTGTTTTGATGCCTAATGCAAGGCGTGAGAAATGCCATCCTCGCAGTGCTCATCCTGGCGAGCGCCGCGCTCGCGGCCGAGCCTGCGCTCGCGCACGGCAGCCGCGGGCGCGTCCAGCTGGGCATCCAGTTCGGGGCGCCGTTCTACGGCCCGCCGTTCTATCACCCGTTCCATCCGTTCGGCCCCTACTACCACCCTTACTATCCGCCGCCGGTCTACGTGGTCCCGGCGCCGCAGCCCCAGGTCTGGATCGAGCGCGAGAGCGCCGGGCCGGCCGTTCCGGTGCCGGGCTACTGGTACTACTGTCCCGAGTCCCGCGCCTACTACCCCAGCGTGGGCGCCTGTCCGGGCGGATGGCAGCGCGTTCCGCCGCAGCCGCCGGGCTGACCCACCTTCCAGCGAGGCATGCGTTGAAACTCCGGATTGCAGCTTCCATTGCGGCGGGCCTGATGGCCGGCTGCGCCGTCGTGCCGCCCAGCGGCCCCAGCGTGATGGTGCTCCCCGGCAGCACCAAGACCTTCGAGCAGTTCAAGATCGACGACTTCGATTGCCGGCAATACGCCGCCAACCAGGCGGGCCTGAGCGCCGAGCAGGCCTCGAGCGACAGCGGCGTGAAGAGCGCGGCCGTCGGCACGGCGGTGGGCGCGGTCGCGGGGGCGATGATCGGGGGCAGGGACGGTGCCGCCGTGGGCGCCGGCACTGGATTGATCGTCGGCTCGACTTCGGGCGCGGGGGCCGCGGGACAGTCGGCGCGCAGCCTGCAGCAGCGCTACGACATCGGTTACCAGCAATGCATGTACGCCAAGGGCCATCGCGTGCCGGTGGCCGGGCGCTTCGAGGAACCGTCGCGCGCGCAGCACTACGCGGTGCCGCCCCCGCCGCCGGGCTCGCCGCCCCCGCCCCCGCCGCGCTAGTCGCCGGGCCCGGCGCCGACGGCGCGGATCGCCGCGCCGAGCGCGGCGTAGTCGCGCGTCACCGGGAACTGCGGGAACTGCCTGGCGATGCTCTCCGGCGGGCAGAAGAAGATGCCCGCATGCGCGGCGCCCAGCATCGAGGTGTCGTTGAACGAATCGCCTGCAGCGATGACATGGAAGTTGAGCCTGCGGAACGCCTCGACCGCATGGCGTTTCTGGTCCGGCATGCGCAGCCGGTAGCCGGCGACGAAGCCCTGGTCGTCGGTTTCCAGCCGGTGGCAGAAGACGGTGGGCTGGCCGAGCTGCTTCATCAGCGGCGCGGCGAATTCATAGAAGGTGTCCGACAGGATCACCACCTGGCACTGGGCGCGCAGCGCGTCCAGGAACTCCTTCGCGCCCGGCAGCGGGCCCATGGTGGCGATCACCGCCTGCAGGTCGGCGAGCCGGAGCCGGTGCCGGGCAAGGATCGCGAGCCGGCCCTGCATCAGCCTGTCGTAGTCCGGCTCGTCGCGCGTGGTGCGCGCCAGCGCCGCGATGCCGGTGCGTTTCGAGACCTCGATCCAGATCTCCGGGACGAGGACCCCTTCGAGGTCGAGGCAGACGAGGTTCATGGATCAGAATTCTACCGGCCGTTTGAACTCTCCAAACTTGAGAATGAAACTGAGAACGAAAGTGGCCTCTAAGCGCCCCTGTACCTGTTGCAAGAGCGCGCTTGCGGGACGGCGAACACCGTGCGCAGCCGGCAAGGGGCGAGGTCAGCGCGATCGCGAACATGTGTGGGAGCCACCCCGCCCTCGATTCAAAGCCCCGCAGTCGGTAAAAGCCTACGCCCAGCTCCTTATTCTGGATAGTATGGCCCGGGAGTCGTACGCCACATAAGATATAACCGAGCGCCGCATGAACCTAAACAAGCTGGATCTGAATCTTCTCGTCGTATTCGACACGGTTTATCGAACTCGGAATATCACGCGGGCAGGCTCAGAATTGCATCTCACGCAGTCCGCAGTAAGCAACGCGCTCAACCGACTGCGAGAGATTCTCGGCGATCGGCTGTTCACGCGCAGTCCGCAGGGCATGATTCCCACTCAAGTGGCGCAGCGGCTTGCCCAGCCGGTGAGGGAGATTCTCACTCGCGTGCAGCTTGCCCTGGACCGGGCGCGACCCTTCGACCCCTCGACGGCCAGACACCATTTCAGGGTCTACTTGAGCGATGTTGCACAATTGGTATTTCTACCCAGGCTGCTGGCGGGAATTGGGATCGAGGCGCCAGGTGTTTCGCTGGAGACGATCGCGACGAGTCCGAACGAAGGCTCGCTACTGATGGAGAGCGGTGACATTGATCTCGCTGTCGGCCACTTCGAAAGCTTTGGCCGGAGCATTCTTCGAGAGGTGCTCTTTGTCGAGCGTTATGTTTGCGTGGTTCGGCGCAATCATCCTCACGTCCACAAGCGCCTTACCTTGACCCAATTCTTGTCCTGTCCACATCTCGTATATCGCCCTACCGCGGGCAGCCATGCTTTCTTCGAGGACACCGTCGACCAGATGTTCCAGAGCCTCGGACAAGTTCGAACTGTCGCATTGCGAGCCAGCCACGGGCTCGGGCTAGCGTCAATCATCAAGCATACGGATCTGCTGGCATCGCTCCCGAGCCGACTGGCAGCTGAGTTTGTGCGCGCAGAGCAGCTACGCTCCCTGCCGCTTCCTTTTGAGTCGCCGCCTTTTGAGATCAGTCAGTTTTGGCATCAACGAGCGCAGACGGACGGCGCCAACATGTGGCTGCGAGGACTGATCTCGAGAATGTTCAGGGGTGCCACGAGGCGGACCAGGTAGTAACCCGCTGCGAGAGATATTTACGGGGAAAATGTCGGAGATTCAAGAAATACATTGGACTGCCGTCCTTGGCGCGCCTGAGAATGCTCGCGCACAAACGGGGGAGGCAAAGTGTCCAACTGCTCTATTCGCTGGTGCATTGGAGTTGCAACGAAAGTAAGGCGACTTCGTGCGCCTTGTGAGGGCACGTGAGCGGCAACGATTCGAAGCGGTTGCTATCGGAATCCGACCGACGCATCGCCGCTGATTCCCTGCTTCTTGCGGAGAAGGAAAGGAGGCCTGTTCGGCAGCTTTCATCGACTTGGCCCGGCATGACGATGGACGACGCGTACGCCATCCAGGAGTTGGTCAATCAAGCCAAGGTGGCGGCAGGCGCACGGCCCATCGGCAACAAAATCGGCTTAACGTCTAAGGCCATGCAGCAGTCGTCTCAGATCGATGAGCCGGACTTTGGCGTGCTACACGACTACATGGTTGTCGAGGATGGCAGCGCCGTTCCGTTCGAACGGTTCATCGTTCCCCGCATCGAACTTGAGCTTGTCTTTGTGCTCGGCAAGCCGTTGCACGGCCCTGGCATTGGCCTGGTCGACGTCATGCGTGCCACAGAGTATGTCGTTCCAGCGATCGAGATCATTGACGCTCGCGTGCAGAATCCGCGCAAGATTGTCGACACCGTTGCTGACAATGGCGCCGCCGCCGGGCTTGTGCTGGGAGGCCGTCCTGTGTCGCCGATGGACATCGATCTTCGCTGGGTGGGCGGGCTGCTGTATCGGAACGCCGATATCGAGGAGACTGGAGTTTCGGCCGGGGTATTGGGTCATCCGGCCATGGGCATTGCTTGGCTCGCCAATAAAGTCGGCCGATTCGGCGCCTCACTTGACGCGGGCAAAGTTATGTTGTCAGGTTCATTCGTCCGGCCGGTCTGGGCAAGGAAGGGAGATACGCTGCGCGCGGACTTCGGCCCACTTGGAAGCCTTTCCGTGCATTTTGTCTAGGCGATGCTGTCTATAAACCGAGAGGCGAAACTAACGGTGTCGCAGGGTGAGGTTTGTGAACGCACTCCTCCATCTCCGGCAACTAGGATCGGAATTGAAGACGTTGGCTTGGGCTACCCCGCTATGGGCAGTCGAGGAACCGTGGAAGTCCTCGACGGCATTTCCCTCAATATCAGGGACGGCGAGTTCGTGTGTCTGATAGGACCGAGCGGCTGCGGCAAGAGCACACTGATCTCGCTTGTCGCCGGTTATGCCAAATCGACCCGCGGAACCATTTTCGTCGACGGCCACGCCGTCGAGGAGCCTAGTCCGGAACGTGTGATGGTGTTCCAGGCCCCGTCTCTCTTTCCTTGGTACTCGGTAAAGCAGAACGTTGCCTTTGGCATGACATTGCGGGCGAACCGCAGCCGCTATCGGGATGTGTCCGGGCGCGTAGCCGAGCTGCTGCAGCTCGTGGGGTTGCAGGGGTTTGCTGACCACTATCCGTTCGAGCTTTCAGGTGGCATGCGCCAACGGGTCGAGATCGCCCGCGCGCTGGCGGTGGATCCGGCAATCCTGCTCATGGACGAACCCTTCGGCGCATTGGACGCGCTTACACGCTTGGCACTGCAGCGGGAAATGCTGCGCATCTGGGAGACCACGCGCAAGACGATCATGTTCGTAACGCACGACATCATGGAAGCTGTGATGCTCGCTGATCGGGTTGTAGTGTTCTCCGCCAGGCCTGCAAAGATCAGGGAAGTCGTGTCCATCGACCTTGCCCGTCCACGCCATCGGGACGGCGCCGAGGCGGCCCGCATGGCGCGACACATCGCAGGTCTTTTGGGTGTAACGCTGTGACACGCTGGACGCGCATCGCTTCTCCAATCGTAGTGCTTTTGCTTTGGGAGGCCGCCAGCCGCGCGGGATGGACGAGTCCGCATCTGCTCCCGGCGCCGTCGAGGGTATTCGTTGATATCTACGAGCTGATCGCCTCGAAGGAGTTATTTGGTGCACTGTCGGCAAGCATGGTACGTGTGATCTCCGGATTCCTGATTGCGGTCGTCTTAGGCGTCACCCTGGGAATCTTGATGGCGCGCTTCAAACTGGCAGAAGACTTCGTCGATCCGCTCGTCGAATTGGTTCGCCCTATCTCGCCGTTGGCGATTCTTCCGCTCGCCATTCTATGGTTTGGGATCGGCGATGCCTCAAAGATCTTCCTGATCGCCTTATCCTGCTCATTCCCCGTGCTTCTCAACACCTATGCCGGTGTCAAGAGCATCGACGTCGCGTTGGTACGGGCGGCACGCTCGCTTGGTGCTGGCCAGTCCGAAATAATTCGCCGGATCGTCCTGCCCGGAAGCCTACCCCATATCCTGACGGGGATCAGGATTTCCTGGGGGATCGCACTGATCGTAATCATCGCCAGCGAAATGGTTGGAGCGGTCAGCGGACTCGGATTCATGGTTCTCGACGCGCAGCAGACGTTCAAGGTGGAGCGGGTCTTCTCGGGGATCTTTGTCATCGGCGCGATCGGGTACGTTACCGACCGGTTGCTGCGCTGGCTAAGAAAAGTGATGGCGCCTTGGCACCCGGAATACCAGACCTAAACTGCACCAATAGAAGGAGAAAGCATGTCACGAAATGCCATCGAGTTTTTGACCCCGCAAGACGTGCCGCATACGCACTACGTGGATCACCGCATTTACTGGGACGAAAAGCTGTTTCAGGAAGAGCAGCAGAAGATCTTCTCGAAGGTGTGGAGGTTCGTGTGTCACGAAAGCGAGCTTCCTGAACCCTTCGACTACCGAACCGGTCGAGTTGCCGGCACACCGCTGGTCATGGTCCGAGGCAAGGACGGGACAGTCAGGACGTTCGTCAACGCATGCTCGCACCGCGGCCTGGAGATCGTCCGTCGGCCGCGCGGCAATGCGCGCTTTCTGGAGTGCATCTTTCACCGCTGGGCCTACGACGCCACCACCGGGGAGTGCAGCGGTTTACCGCGCAAGGAAGCCTATGCGCCGGCGAGATTTGATGTCTGCAAGGCTGGATTACGCGAACTGCGCACCGACGTCTATCTCGGGCTCGTATTCGTGAATCTGGACGACGACGCTGCCCCACTTCGGGATTTCATCGGCGATGCGCTGGAAATGCACAACGAGGTGCTCGGAACGAAGCCGTTGGAGGTGTTCGACTACTACGAGCAGATCTTGGATACGAACTGGAAGAACTGGCAGGAAACGAATCTCGACCTATACCACGAGTTCATGCACTTCGCGAACCGCAAGACCGGCCTGACGGTGCCGAAGTACTTCCAGCGCAACTGGCGCATGTACTCGAATGGGCATGCGGCAATCGAGCGCTACCAGGCTCAGTACGGCAACTACGCGGGTTGGAGCGCGAGGGACGCGAGCATCGGGCTTCCGGGGCTCAACCCGAACGAGTTCCAGCTTGTGAACCTGTTTCCCGACCTCGCCATCAACGCACGCGGCACCGTGATTCGCATTGATTGCCAGGTGCCACTTGCTCCCGGCAAGACTCTGGTGCAGTACCGAGGGCTCGCCGTGAAGGGCGACACCGAGGACGAGCGTGCCAAGCGCGTGTCCGACTACACCTCGATCTGGGGGCCGTTCGGCACCAACCTGAACGAGGACACGCTTGCTACGACGCTACAGGGACGGGCGATCCAGAGCGGTCAAGTGCCGTTCACCTACATAGCGCGGGAAGAAAGCGGCAAAACGCAGGACGACCTGGGCTTGCGGGCGTTCTACCGGCAGTGGGAGGCACTCATGGGCCGCCCCGCACATGCCCCATTCGGCACGACGAATTGAGGACGCGATGAACAAGGACGATCTGCTGAATCTTGTCTACGACTCCTGCGAGCTGCTGGATGCCGAGAACTTCGATGCTTGGCTGAATCTGTGTGCAGAGGAGTTCAAGTACCAAATCAGGACCTATAGCGATGAGCTGGGGAAGGATATGGTCTGGATGAACCAGGACAAGGCCGGGATGGCACACATCTTCAAGAACGTGAGGAACCACGAGCGCTATACGGGAAGGTTGCGCCGGCAGATCACGATGACCCGGATCAGGTCGGCCGATTCGCAGTCGGCGACTGTCAGCAGCGCAGTCGTCGTGTATCACACCGAAATCAATGGCGTCACGCAGCTCTATGCGATCGGTACGTACAAAGACCAGTTGAAGCAGGCCCAAGGCGGGTTGCAGCTGGTGGGCCGGGAGGTTGTTCTCGAAACGCGCAGGCTGGCGTTCGGCTCCCATGTGCCCGTTTGATCCCGGCCCGATAAGCGGGCGAGCACTCCGATGAGCATTGCCGCCGTCTGCTGTTCCCATAGCCCGCTCATGCTCGGGTTCTATGAACCCGCCGATACCTCTGGAACCGACGTCCGAAGGGCGTTCGCGTCGCTGCGGGAATGGACCACGGAGTACGCGCCCGAACTAGTCGTTGTATTTGCGCCCGATCATTACAACGGATTCTTTTATGACTTGATGCCGTCCTTCTGCATTGGCGTGCGGGCCGAAGGCGCCGCCGATTGGGACATCAACCCGGGCGTGCTGAATGTGCCCGAGCGAATCGCTCTAGACTGCCTGGCGGAAGTACGCGCCGCAGGTGTGGATCTCGCACTTTCCTGGAAGATGACGGTAGATCACGGGACAACGATACCGCTCAACTTCATCGCGTCCGGGATCAATCAGTATCCGGTGTTGCCGATCGTGATCAACTGCGTCGCGCCGCCGCTGCCGTCGTTCCGGCGCTGCCGCATGCTGGGCGAGGCAGTTGGCCGGTACCTGCGATCGTTGAACAGGAAGGTGCTGGTCATCGGTTCGGGAGGGCTTTCCCACGATCCGCCCACGCCGAGGCTGGACGATCTGCCGCCCGAGGAGAAAAGCATTCTTATTAACCGGCACCGTCCGAGCAAGGAGGAGTACAACACGCGTCAGAGCCGCGTGGTGCGCTGCACGCGGGAAATGCTGAATGGGCTGGGGCCTTGTCTCCCGCCCGACGCCTTCTGGGATCAGGAGGTTCTGCGGCGCCTCAGTTCGCGGGATTTCGGCTGGTTCGATGCGTTAGACGACGACGAGGTATCGCGCGTGGGCGGGCATGGGGCGCATGAAGTCCGTTGCTGGGTCGCGGCCCTGTCCGCAATGGCGGCTGCTGGAGATTTCACGGCCAGCGTGGATTGCTACCGGGTTGTTCCAGAATGGCTCACCGGCATGGGCATCATGCGCGCCCTTCCTGTCGGCGTGGTCTGAGGGCAGTCCATGGCCACTGCCCATGAAACGGGATTCGCGCTCTCGGGCGGTCAGCGCATTTTCTGGAGGCGTTTCGGTCGCGAGGGCAAGTTGCCCATCGTTATCGTTCACGGACTTTCGTACTTCTCGTTCGACTGGATCGATGTCGCGACCAGCTTGGCGGATGAGCGGGAGGTGGTGGCGATCGACATGCGTGGTTTTGGCGAGTCGGACTGGTCCACGGACCAGGACTACAGTCCCGCCGCAAACGCGAGGGATATCGTCGCCATTCTGGATCATTTTGGATGGCAAACCGCGATCCTGGCGGGACATTCCATGGGCGGCCGCCATTGCACCTACTGTGCTGCAAAGTATCCGGGTCGGGTGGCGGCGCTGATTTCGATTGATTTTGCGCCGACGATAGCACCCCAAGGCGCAGCGCGAGTTGCAGATATCGTGGGCAATACCCCGGACACCTTCAGTTCTGTGGAGGCGGCGGTCGCTTATTACAGCAAGGATCCCCATTCCCCGAAGGGGGACCGGGCGGCTGCCCGCGTCGAAAAGTATCTGCGACCCGTGGCGGCCGGGCTGCAAGTCAAGCGAGATCCGTACTTTCGCGACTATTTCCGCAGGATTCTTGACACCGGTCAGCGGCCTGCGCCGGCCGTCGACATGTGGAACGTGCTGACGAAAGTATCGTGCCCGGCGTTATTCGTTCGCGGTACCCGCTCGGACATGTTCACTTCCGACATCGCGAGCCGAGTGCGCGAGGTAGTACCTCATGCACGATACGTCGAGATCGAAGCGGCGCACCATATTGCGGGCGATGCCCCTGATGCGCTAAGCGCCGCCATCAAGGAATTCGCTTCATCCCTGCCACGGCAATACCCATAAGGAGGCAATCATGGACGCTGGTCCCAGGAAGGTTTCCCGCCGCTCGTTTTTGAAGGGGGGCACCACGGCAGGACTCGCTGCCGCAGCAGCCCCGTTCTTGAACCTGAACACAGCCCGCGCGCAGGAGAAGGTGCGGATCGGCTATTTGCCGGTCAACGTGATGCTGCCCGTCTACAGCGCGAAAGCTGGCTTCTGGAAAGACGCCGGATTAAACGTCGAGTTGTTTCGCGCACAGGGCGGACCCGCCATCCTGCAAGCGCTCCTGAGTGGAGACGTGCCGATCGGGGACATCGGGGTTGCGCCCGCCATCGTCGCGGCATCTCGCGGGCTTCCGATGTACTTCCTTACGCTTGCAAGCGTTTGCACCCCTCAGCATCCCCTGGACCGCATCATGGTCCGCAGCGACTCGTCCATCAAGAAATTTCAGGACCTGCGCGGCAAGACGCTGGCGATCAACCAGAAAGGTACGCAACCCGACGCGGTGCTAGGTGCGGCTGAGAAAGTATTCGGCCTTCGAAAGTCCGACATCAACATCGTGCCGGTTCCATATCCCAACATGCCGCAAGTTCTAGCGCAGGGACAGGTCGACGCAATCTATCCGTTTCCGCCTGCGGACACCACCGCGGAGGACCAGGGAGCGAGGACCATAGCGGAGACGACGGACCTTGTCCCCTATATCGGCTTTACCACGCTGGCAGTGCGGCGGGACTATGCGGACGCGAATCCCGGCGTGATCCGGCAGCTTGTCAAAGGGGCCATAGTCGGGCAGCGCTGGATCAACGACCATCCAAAGGAAGCCCGCCTAGCCGGCAACGAGTTCCTGGGAATCCCGGCTGCCATTGGGACAAAGGTACGCACTGCCTACTGGGCGCGCAATGCCCTGCCAGTCATGGCCAATATCTGGCATCTGTATGAATTGCAGGTGGCAAGCGGAATCATCAAGGCGTCCGACGATCCCGTGAGGATGATCCAGTCCTACTTCGTGGATCCAGTGCTCAAGTTCACGCTGCCGGTCCTGGAGCAAATTGGCATGCAGCCGGATCCGGTCGTTAGGCAGATGCTCCGTGCGTCGTACCCGCTCCTGCGAAAGCCGGCGGAGGAGTACTTGGCGCGATGGGACAAGGATCTGCTGCGGCTCTGAGGGAGTAAGGGTTCGGGAAATGAGCGCGGCAACGCTGGATGTCCAGGTGACCGCGAAAGCCGAGGTTGCCAGGGGCGTCGTTTCGCTCGAACTGCAGGCGCCAGACCGCGGCGCACTTCCCGCTTTCGATCCGGGCGCCCACGTTGACCTGCACCTTACGAATGGCATGGTTCGCAGCTATTCGCTCGTCAATCTTCCCGGCGACGGCGGACGCTATCTGATCGCCGTCAATCGGGATCGAGCGAGTCGTGGAGGTTCCGCCTTCATACATGACAATGTGCGCCAAGGCGATCTGCTCACCATATCGCCTCCTCGCAACAATTTTCCGCTGGCGGAGGAGGCGCCGCATTCCGTATTCATAGCAGGAGGCATTGGCATCACGCCGATATGGTGCATGATCCAGCGCCTCCGGGCCGCAGGTCGTTCCTGGGAGTTGCACTACAGTGTTCGGAGCCGAGCAAGCGCGGCTTTTCTGGGGGAGCTGGAGGGGCTTCTACGGCGTGAGGCCGCGAGAATCTTTCTCAATTTCGACGACGAATCGGGGGGGAAGCAGCTTGACATAGGTAACCTCGTTAAAGCGAGCGCATCGGGTGCTCATCTCTACTGCTGCGGTCCAGTACCCATGCTCGAGTCCTTCCAGCGCGCTTCGGTGAATCGTCCGACTTCCGAGGTTCACGTTGAATACTTCCATGCAAAGGCGCCTCCCGCGGTGATTGGCGACTTCACGATCGTTCTTGCGCGGTCAGGCGCCAACCTGCTAGTCCGCTCGGGTGGCACGATCCTCGATGCTCTGCTGGCGAACGGGTACGACGTTCCGCATTCATGCCGCGATGGCATCTGCGGCACCTGCGAAACGAAGGTACTGGAAGGCATACCGGACCATCGCGACCTCGTCTTGAGCGAAGATGCGCGGGAAGCGAACAGGACGATGATGATCTGCTGCTCGGGCAGCAAAACCGCCAGGCTGGTGCTGGACTTGTGACCGCAGTTCCAGTCCTCAATGTCAATGCGTTCTCCTCCGATTGGAGGGCATACGCGCTGGCCAATTTCCCCCTGTTCCCGTTCGTTCTCGATGGGATCTCGCTCGCGTCCGTGGAAGGGTTCGTGCAGGGAATTAAGTTTCCCGTCGGGCATCCCAATCGGGCACGTGCGTTCCTGACCTACTCATATGAAGCAAAGAAACTCGGTGAAGAGGCGACGCGCGAAGCAGTATGGTGGAAGGGCAGAGTCCTTAGCTATGGCTCGAGCGAGCACCATGATCTGATCGCGCGCGCGATCCGCGCAAAGTTCTATTGCAATGCCGGACTGTGGGGGGCGATGGAGGCGACCCGCGGGATGCTTCTGGTGCACGACCTCGGCCCTGAGTCTCCAACTACTTCGCTTCCTTCAGAGGTTTTTTGCCGAATACTGACGCATCTCAGGGACGAACTGCTGGGCACCGGAACCATCGCACCCCCATGAACCATCACAGCGGCGTCCGACTCTCAACCGTCCCCGCCTGGATCAACGGCAAGGCCGTCGTGCCCGCCGGAAGGATGGGCAACGTCTACAACCCCGCCACCGGCCAGGTGACCAGGCAGGTGCCCTATTGCGACGCCGCCGCCATCGACGCCGCGGTGAAGGCCGCCGCCGCGGCACTGCCGGAATGGCGCGATGCCTCCATCCTGCGCCGCGCGCGCGTGATGCAGAAATACCTGCAGCTGCTGCAGGCGAACCAAAAGGACATCGCGCGCCTCATCACCGAGGAGCATGGCAAGACCCTGCCCGACGCCATGGGCTCGGTGCAGCGCGGCATCGAGGTGGTGGAGTTCGCCTGCGGCATCCCGCAGCTGCTGAAGGGCGAGTACTCCGAGAACGTCGGCAGCGGCGTGGACACCCACACGGTGCGCCAGCCGGTGGGGGTGTGCGCCGGCATCACGCCGTTCAATTTCCCGGCCATGGTGCCGATGTGGATGTTCCCGATGGCGATCGCCTGCGGCAACAGCTTCATCCTCAAGCCTTCCGAGAAGGTGCCCTCGGCCTCGATCCGCATGGCCGAGCTGTTCCAGGAGGCCGGGCTCCCGGACGGCGTGTTCAACGTGGTGCACGGCGACAAGGCCGCGGTGGAGGCGATCCTGGCGCACCCGGGCATCGCCGCGGTGAGCTTCGTGGGCTCGACCCCGATCGCCAGGTACATCTACGAGACCTGCGCAAGGCACGGCAAGCGCGTGCAGGCGCTGGGCGGGGCGAAGAACCACGCCGTGGTGTTGCCGGACGCGGACCTGGAGTTCGCCGCCGATGCGCTGATCGGCGCGGGCTACGGCTCGGCGGGCGAGCGCTGCATGGCCATCTCCGCGGTGGTGGCGGTGGGCGCGGCCGCCGATCCGCTGGTGGCGCTGCTGAAGAAGAAGGCGCAGGCGATCAAGGTCGGACCGGGCGACCAGGACGGCATCGACATGGGGCCGCTGGTCACCGCCGAGCACCGCGACAAGGTGGCCGGCTTCATCGCCCAGGGCAAGAAGGAGGGCGCCACGCCGGTGCTCGATGGCAGCACCCCGCCGCTGAAGGAAGGCTACTTCCTGGGCGCGACGCTGTTCGACCACGTGAAGCCCGGCATGGAGGTCTACAGGAACGAGATCTTCGGCCCGGTGCTCTCGGTGCTGCGCGTGAAGACGCTGGACGAGGCGATTGCGCTGGTGAACGCCAACCCCTACGCCAACGGCACGGCGATCTTCACCGAATCGGGCGGCGCGGCGCGGCGCTTCGAGAACGAGGTCCAGGTGGGCATGGTCGGCATCAACGTGCCCATCCCGGTGCCGGTGGCGTTCTACTCCTTCGGCGGCTGGAAGAGTTCGCTCTTCGGCGACCTGCACGTGCACGGCATGGAAGGGGTGAAGTTCTACACCCGGACCAAGGTGGTGACCACGCGGTGGCCCCACCAGGACACGCCGACACCAGGCCTAAATATGCCAACGTTCGACTGAGTGCCTCGTCCAGTCAAGTTGAATGTAACCGATCGGTTACATTCTGCTTCCGATACGTAGCATACCAGGTGGCGGAGAGGCAAGGGAACGCGATACCATGCGCATGCCATGGCCATGGCGGCGCGCTGGATCAGGCAGGGCACGGTGGAACCGCGGGCGCTGCTCGCGACGATCGCCGGGCTCGCGCTTGCCCAGAATGAACGCTCGGCGCCGATCCTGCTCTGGGCGCGTGTTGCCGCCGGGGTGGAGGACGACATCCTGGTCGCCGACGGGGACCGCTTCGCCTTCGCGCTTGTCGTGCCCGAGCGCCTCGCGCCCGGGCGCCTGGCGCGCCGCGCCGCCTGGGTGCTGGCGCCCGCGATCGCGGCCTACCGGCAGCTGGGCGTGCGCGCGTACGCCGACGGCAACGAGATCTGGCTGAACGGCCGGCGCATCGCGCGCGGCGCCGCCGAGGCGCTCGGCGGTTGCGTGATCGCCACCGCCAGCTTCCTGCCCGGCATCCCGGGCGCCGGGTTCGAGGAGAAGGTCATCGAGGCGGTGTTTCGCGCACGGCTGGAGGCGCAGCACGGCTGGCAGTTCGACACGTCCTGGGCGAGCGCGCGCGAGCGCGCCGCGATTGCGGATGCCCTGTCCGAACCGGTGGCGGCGCGATGAAGTCCGGGCGCAGGCGCCTGCTGGCGCTGTCGCTCGCCGCGCTCTGGGCGCGCGCCTTCGACGCCCTCGCCGCCGGCTCGGTGGAGAAGGGCATCCATCGCATTCGCGGCGACGTGCGCGTGAACGGGACGCCGGCGAATGAAGGGCAGGATGTGCGCGCGGGCGACGTCCTCACCACCGGCGGCGCAAGCGAAGCGGTGTTCGTCACGGGCAAGGATGCGTTCCTGGTGCGGGAGCACTCGCGCATCGAAGTGCAGGGGGCGGCCGGATCGCTCCTGCTTACCGGCCTGCGCATCGTCAGCGGCGCGGTGCTGTCGGTGTTCTCGCCCGGGGAGGCGAAGACGGTGCGCACGCCGACCGCGACCATCGGCATCCGCGGCACCGGCGCCTACGTGGAGGCGCTGGCCGACCGCAGCTACGTCTGCATCTGCTACGGCGAGGCGGAACTCGCCTCGAGCATGGATCCCGCGGCGCGCGAGACGATCCGCACCGCGCATCACGAGCAGCCGCGCTACGTCATGGGCGCCGGGGCGCCGCAGATGCTGATGGGGGCGCCGGTGATCAACCACACCGACCTCGAGCTTGGATTCCTGGAGGGCCTGGTGGGCCGCCGGCCGCCGTTCCTGGACCTGCCGCCCGAGCGGCGCCTCACCTACTAGCCGGCGGAGTATTAGGGCAGGGCGTCCAGCCGCGGCCGCAGCTTGGCGAGCGTGGCCTCGAAGCCCGCCAGCCGCTCGCGCTCCTGCTCCACCACCCTGACCGGGGCGCGCGCGACGAACGACTCGTTGGCGAGCTTGGCCTTCGCCTTCGCGATCTCGCCTTCCAGCCGCGCCACTTCCTTGCCGATGCGCTCGCGCTCGGCCCTGGGATCGACCTCGATGTGCGGCATCAGGCGGTGCGGGCCGGCGACGGCGACCGGCGAGTCGGAGGCTGGCAGTTCGGACACCACCCGGAGCTCGGAGGCGCGCGCCAGGCTCGCCATCGCGATCGCGGTTGGCGCCGTGGGCGCGCCGGTGACGTAGAAGGCGATCCGGTCCTTGGGCGGCACCTTCGCCTCGCTGCGCAGGTTGCGCGCCGCGTTCACCACTTCCTTCGCCAGCGCGACGTCACGCTCGGCGGCCTCGTCAATCTTCTCCGGCTGCGCCTTTGGATAGGGCGCGAGCATGATGGTCGCGCCTTTCTTTCCGGCCAGCGGCGCGATCGCCTGCCAGAGTTCCTCGGTGATGAACGGAATGATCGGGTGCGCGAGGCGCAGCGAAGTCTCCAGGACCCTGACCAGCGTTCTCCGCGTCCCGCGTTGCTGGACTTCATTGCCCTTCGCCAACTGCTCTTTTGCGATTTCGAGGTACCAGTCGCAGTACTCGTCCCAGACGAACCTGTAGATCGCGGCGGCGACATTGTCGAACCGGTACTCGGCAAAGCCCTTTTCCACCTCCGCCTCGGTGCGCTGCAGGGTGCTGATGATCCACTTGTCCCACTGCGACAGTTCGACCGGGAGCGACGCATCGTTGCCGCAGTCCCTGCCCTCGGTGTTCATGAGCACGAACCGGGTGGCGTTCCAGAGCTTGTTGCAGAAGTTGCGGTAGCCCTCGCAGCGGCCGAGGTCGAAGTTGAGGGTGCGCGCGAAGCTGGCGAGCGCGGCGAAGGTGAAGCGCAGCGCGTCGGCGCCGAAGGCCGGGATGCCGCCGGCAAAATTCCTGCGGATGGACTTCTCGATCTTCGCCTTGTGCTCGGCGCGCATCAGCCCCTCGGTGGACTTGGCGAGCAGGTCCTCCAGCGTCACGCCGTCGATCAGGTCCAGCGGGTCGAGGGTGTTGCCCTTGGACTTGGACATCTTCTGGCCCTCGGCGTCGCGCACGATGGCGTTGATGTAGACGTCGCGGAACGGCACCTTGCCGGTGAAGTGCAGGCTCGCCATCACCATGCGGGCGACCCAGAAGAAGATGATGTCGAAGCCGGTGACCAGCACGGAGGAGGGAAGGAACGCTTCCAGGTCCTTCGTCTTCTCCGGCCAGCCGAGCGACGAGAACGGCACCAGCTGCGAGGAGAACCAGGTGTCCAGCACGTCCTCGTCGCGGCGCAGCGCCTTGCCGCCCGCCTTGGCGCGCGCCTCTTCCTCGCTGCGCGCGACGTAGATGTTGCCCTCGCCGTCGTACCAGGCCGGGATCTGGTGGCCCCACCACAGCTGGCGCGAGATGCACCAGTCCTGGATGTTCT
>CAZMDA010000035.1:0-35711 GCA_964564865.1 uncultured Bordetella sp.
CTCCTCCGACTCCGAGCGCTCGCGCGCGTGGCGCGCGGCCTCCTCCTCCTGGCGCCGGCGCGCCTCGGCCAGCGCGGCCGCCTTGTGCTCGGCCTCCTCCTTGGCGCGCGCCTCCGCGGCGGCCTGCGCCTCGGCGCGCTCGCGCTCGGCGACCACGCGGGCGGCGCGCGTCTCGGCCTCGGTGCGTGCATGCGCGATGCGCCGCAGCTCGGCCTCGGCCTGCTGGCGCTCGCGCGCCAGCTCCAGCGCGCGGCGCTCGTCGGCGACCTTGGCCTGGGCCGCGCTCTCGGCGGTCTTCTCGGCCTCGATGCGCCCGCGCAGCGCCTCGGCCTCGCCGCCGGCGTCGCCCTGCTTCAGCGCCGCGCGCTGGCGCTCGGCGCTCTTCAGCTTGTCGAGCAGCTTGCTCACCGCGCGGCCGCGCTGAAATCCAGGTTGATGATGTCGCCCAGCGCATCGGCGTGGGCGGCGCGCACCTTCTTCATCTCCGGCAGCGCCCTGGCGAAGGCCTCGACGATGGCCGGGTCGTACTGCTTGCCCGCGCCGCGCCGGATCTCGAGCGCCGCCTGCTCCACGCTCATCGGCTCGCGGTGGAACTGCGTCGTGGTCATGGCCTCGAAGGCGTCGGCCACGGCCATCAGCCGCCCGGGCCAGGGGATCGCCTCGCCCTTGAGGCCCTTCGGGTAGCCGCCGCCGTCCCAGCGCTCGTGGTGCGTGAGCGCCACCAGGCGCGCGAGCTTCAGGTGCGCCTCGTCGTGCTCGCCGATGATCGCGGCGCCGTACTCCGGGTGGCGCCGGATGCGCTCCCAGTCCGGCGCGCTCAGCTCGCCCGCCTTGCGCAGGATCTCCGAGGGCACCGCCAGCTTGCCGATGTCGTGCAGCGGCGCGACCGCGCCCAGCAGCTCGGCGGCGGCGGGCTTGGCGCCGGCGGCGAGGGCGATCAGCTTCGCGTACTGCGAGATGCGGCGAAAGCGGTTGCCGGCGGCCGCGCTCTCGTGGCACTCCATGGCGCGGCCGAGGCAGTCGATCATGTCCATGTGCGCTTCCTGCAGCTTCGCGGTGCGCTGGCGCACCAGGTCCTCGAGCGCCTCGCGCTGGTTGGCGAGCGCGATGTGGGTGCGCACCCGGGCGAGCAGCACCGCGGCATTGATCGGCTTGGCGACGTAGTCCACCGCGCCCAGGCTGAAGCCCGTCATCTCGTCGCGGGTCTCGCCCTTGCCGGTGATGAAGATCACCGGGATGTGGGCGGTGGCCGGGTTCGCCTTCAGCGCCTTGCACACCTCGAACCCGGTCATGCCCTGCATCTCGACGTCGAGCAGCACGATGTCGGGCTGCGGGTTCGAGGCCGCGTGCAGCAGCGCCGCGGCGCCGTCGGCGGCGGTCTTCACGGTGTAGTGCGTCGACAGCACCTTGGCCATCAGCGCCAGCAGGTCGGCGGCGTCGTCCACCGCCAGGACGACGGCCTTGTCCGCGGGTGCCGGGGTCTGCGCCATGCGGCTAGTTTACCGGCAGCCCCGCGTAGAGCCCTTTCGCGACCGCGAGCCGCGCGGTGATCGCGGCCAGCATCTCCAGCAGCGGGGCCGGCACCCCGGCGGCGCGCGCGAACGCCAGCGGCGCGGCGAGGATGGCCTCCACCTCCATCGGCCGCCCGAGCTCATGGTCCAGCAGCATCGAGGGCTTGTGCAGCGTGGCGCCGGCGAGCTGGGCGCCGCCCGGGCGCTTGGGTGCCTCGTCCACCGAGACGCCGTGCGCGCGGGCGATGGCGCGGCCCTCGGCGAGCAGCCGGGCCCGCAGCGCGGCGAGCGCGGGGTCCTCGGACAGCGCCTTGATCGGCTCGCCGAGCGGCACGCACAGCGTGGAGCCGAAGTTCACCAGCAGCTTGTCCCACACCGCGGCGCGAACGTCGGCGCAGGGCGGCGACGGCATCCCGGCCGCCTCCAGCGCCGCGCGCAGGCGCGCCACGTCGGGCGCGTCGCGGTCGTCCGGCGCGCCGATCACCAGCATGTTGCGCCCCGGGGTGTGGTTGCGGATCTCCCCCGGCGCGGCGATGTCGTTGGACGAATAGACAACGCCCCCGACCACTTGCTGCGGCGCCACAGCGCGCGCCAGGCGCCCGCCCGGGTCCAGCCGCGACAGGTCGGGCGGCACGGGCCGGGAAGGCGCCAGCCCGTGCGCGTACCACCACGGGATCCCGTTCTGCACGAACACCACCCGGGTGCCGGCGGTCAGCAGCGGCGCGGCCGACTCCGCGAAGGCGCCGAGCGCGGTGGCCTTGGTGGTGACGAACACCGCGTCCTGCGGGCCCAGCTCGCCGGCGCGATCGCTGGCGCGCACCGGCCCGCGCACGATTTCGGCGCCGGCGTGCAGCGACAGGCCGCGCGCGCGGATCCCCGCCAGGTTGGCGCCGCGCGCCACCACCGACACCTCGTGGCCCGCCGCGGCCAGGCGCGCGGCGAGGTGGCCGCCGATCGCGCCGGCCCCAAATACGCATAGTTTCATGGCCTTGTGTATAATCGATCGCGCTGGTGTTCTCAAGCTAGGTAATCAAGGGTAGGGATGCATCCGACTACTTCTTCAGGCTTTTTCCGCTGGTCCTTCCACCACGAGTGAGTACCGCGCTACCTTCTTGGCTCCTCCGGCAAGTGGGCGCAAGCCCGTTTTCCAATCTTTAATCGAGAGGCAATCAATCATGGCAACCGGTACCGTCAAGTGGTTCAACGACGCCAAGGGCTACGGCTTCATCACCCCCGATGGCGGCGGCAAGGACCTGTTCGCGCATTTCTCGGCGATCCAGGGCTCGGGCTTCAAGAGCCTGAAGGAGAACCAGAAGGTGAGCTTCGACGTCACCACCGGCCCCAAGGGCGAGCAGGCGACCAACATCAAGCCGCTCTGACCGAAGGCTGAAGCAGGATCGAGAAGGCCCGGGCGACCGGGCCTTTTCACGAAAGGGCCCGGGCGACCGGGCCTTTTCATTTCCGGCGGGCGAAAAAAGGCCCCGGGTCGCTCGCGCGGCCCGGGGCCGGTGTTGCGGTGCTGCTACGGCATTCCCGGCGCTTTAGCCGGAGATGCTCCCTGACGTGCGAAATGATCCGGTCACGGTGCACCTCACGCCGGTCCTGCCTTGGGTATCACGCACTGGATCACCTCCTTTCCGTGGTTGCCAGATTTGACTATAGCAAAGAGGAATACGAGCCGCCGCGTGCTGTTTGCTTCCCGGCAACCACTCAAGGGGGAAACGAACAATGCATCGCAGCATCCTGGCCGTCCTGCTCGCCCTGGCCGCCGCGCTCCCGGCCGCCGCGCAGGCGCCGCGCCCGCAGATCGAGACCACGAGGATCGAGGGCACGGACAACGTGTACCTCTTCCGCAACGGCAACCACCAGTCCATCTTCATCGTCACCGCCGACAGCGTCATCGCCACCGACCCGGTGGCCTACGGCCGGCCGCAGGGCGGCGCGCAATACGTGGCCGAGATCCGCAAGGTGACCGACAAGCCGATCCGCTACCTCATCTACAGCCACCACCACTTCGACCACATCGCCGGCGGCCAGGCCTTCAAGGACGCGGGCGCCACCATCCTCGCGCTGCGGCGCACCAAGGAGCGGCTGGCGGCGATCCAGGATCCGGCCACGCCCCTGCCCGACGAGGTCTTCGACACGCAGCGCACCCTGCTGATGGGCGGCGTCGAGATCGAGCTCACCTACGTCGGGCGCAACCACTCCGACACCACGCTGGTGCTGCGCCTGCCGCAGCACCGCCTCATCTTCCTGGTCGACCTGGTGCCGGTCGGCGCCTTCCCTGCACTGGGCATGATCGACTTCTACCCGGAGGAAGCGATCGACTCGATGAAGCGGATCCTCGCCATGGACTGGGACCGCATGATCCCGGGCCATCCCGGCCAGCCCGGCGGGCGCCTGGGCACCAGGAAGGACGTGGAGGCGCAGATCGAGCTGCAGCAGTACGCCTCGGAGAAGGTGAAGGCCGAGGCCCGAGCCGGGCGCTGCTGGAACCCGGCCGAGGCCGAGTTGCAGCTGGAGAAGTACAAGGACCTGCCGGGCTACGCCAACGGCCGCCCGTACGTGGTGCGGCGCTACTGCGGATACTGGGGAAGAGGAACCTGATCCCCAGCCAGGATTGCTAGGCTTTCTTCGCCTTCAGCTTCTCCACCAGGTCCCACATGGTGTGGTCGGCCCAGTACTCGGGATCGGCCGCGATTTCCTTGTCGCCCTCGGCGCGCAGCGCGGGGGGCACCTTCTGGCGTTCGCAGAAGCCGTGCCAGAACTCCTGGATTTCCTGGGCGCTCATGTCCATGGCGCTATTTTACCTTCCGGGTCCGGCGGGGGTCACGCCGCAGCGGGCTGCAGGCCGCCTGCCCGGCGCCGCTCCGCCGGCGGCCGGTCGTCCATCAGCCACTGCAGGGTGAAGGCCGCGAGGCCGATGGCGATCAGCGCGCCCCAGGCGAAGTCGTAGCTGCCGGTGCGGGCGAACACCAGCCCGCCCATCCAGGCGCCGAAGAACGAGCCCAGCTGGTGGCTGAAGAACACCACGCCGTAGAGCGTGCCGAAATGGGTCAGCCCGAACACCCTGGCGATGATCCCGGTGACCAGCGGCGACACGCCCAGCCACAGCATGCCCATGGCGGCGGCGAACACCAGCGTGGAGGCCGCGCTGATCGGCGCCAGCAGGAAGCCGATGATGAACAGCGTGCGCAGCAGGTAGATCCCCGCCAGGAGCCGCTTCTGGCTGTAGCGCGCCCCCAGCAGGCCGAAGGCATAGGTGCCGATGGTGTTGAACAGGCCGATCAGGCCGAGCGCGGTGGCACCGACCCCCGGCGCCACGCCGCACAGCTGCAGGTAGGCCGGCAGGTGCGTCGCTATGAAGATGAGCTGGAAGCCGCAGGCGAAGAACGCCAGCGTCATGAAGAGGTACCCCCGGTGCCCCATGGCCTCGCGCAGCGCAGCGCCCAGCGGCTGCGTCGCCGCGGTGGCCGCCACCGGCTCGGCATCCAGCCGCACCGCGAGGCCGCGGATCGGCAGCGCGAACAGCACCATGGAACTGGCGATCGCCGCGAACACCAGCATGGCGGCCTGCCAGCCGAAGCCGTCGATGAGCGACTGCCCCACGGGCGCGAGAACCATGGTCCCGAGCGATCCCGAGGCCGCCACCAACCCCACGGTCTGGCTGCGCTTCTCAGGCGGCGTGGCGCGCGTCACCACGCCGATCAGCACGCCGAAGGCCGTGCCGGCGGTGCCCACGCCGAGGAGGAACCCGGCGATGTCCAGCATCAGCTCGCCGCGCGAGAACGCCATCAGCGCCATCCCCGCGGCGTAGGCGATCGCGGTCGAGACCAGGATCGGCCGCGGGCCGTACTTGTCGGCGAGCGCGCCGACGAAGGGCTGGGTGACGCCCCAGACGATGTTCTGCAGCGCGATGGCGAAGCCGAAGGCGGCCGCCGAAATGCCCGCATCCAGCGTCATCGGGCGCATGAACAACCCGAGGCTCTGGCGCAGCCCCATGCAGATGGAGATGATGGTGCCCGAGAGCACCAGCAGCAGGATCATGTCGCGCCGGCGCGCGCGGCCCGCGGCATCCATGGCGCTCACTTCTCCATCGCCTCCAGCGCGCGGTCGAGGAACTCCAGCCGGTCCTGGCCCCAGAAGCGCTCGCCCTCCAGCACGTAGGTCGGCGCGCCGAACACGCCCGCGCGTTCCGCCTCCTCGCTGTAGGCCTTGTAGAGCTGCTGCACCGGCGCGCTGCGCTCCGCGGCCACCAGCTCCTCGCCCGGCATCCCGTTCTCGTCCGCGATCGCGCGGCGCACGTCCGCATTCGACGTATCGCGCTCCTCCGCCCACAGCGCGCGCAGCAGCGCGTGCGACAGGCGCGGCGCGTCCAGCCCGCGCGCCTGGGCCGCGATCACCATCCAGCCGGCGGGCTTGTTCCAGCCCGGCGGGCGGCCGTCCCGGGGATAGAAGCGCGGCTCCAGGTTGAGCGGCATGCCCAGGTGCCGGCGCCAGCGGTCCAGTTCCAGCGCGTGGTAGCTGCGCCGCGCCTCCGGGCGCGTGCGCAGCGGGATGCCGCCGTTCCTCGGCGCCACGTCCTGGAAGTCATAGGGCTTCAGCACCAGGCGCACCTGGTGGCGCTGCACGATCTGCGCGAGCCGCGGCCCGCCGAAGTAGGCCCAGGGCGAGGACAGGCTGTAGAAACAGGAGAGCTCGACCACCCGCGGCCGTTCAGGCGGGCTTCTTGTGCGGCGGCCGCTCGGCGGTCGGGCCGCCGGCCTTCTTCCACTCGCCGAAGCCGCCCTCCATGTGCAGCACGTTCTGCATGCCCATGTCGGCCAGCGTCGCCGCGGCGAGCGTGCCGCGCCAGTCCGCCTGGCAGTACAGGATGAAGGTCTTGCCTTCGGCGAACACCGGCTTGTAGTAGGGGCTGTCCGGGTCGACCCAGAACTCCAGCATGCCGCGCGGGGCATGGAAGGCGCCGGGGATCATGCCGTCGCGCTCCAGTTCCCGCACGTCGCGCAGGTCCACGAACACCGTGCCCGGGTCGCCGAGGCGCTTCCTCGATTCCGCGATGGAAATGCCCTTCGAGCGCGCCTCCGCCTCGGCGATGAGCTGCTTGATGCCCTTCTTCACCAGTGCCATGGCGCCATTGTAAACTCGCGCCATGCCCCGCTACGATTACAGACCGCTGAGCGGAACCTGCGACAAGTGCACCGGCACCTTCGAGGTGATGCAGCGCATCTCGGAGCCCAAGCTCACCCGCTGCCCGACCTGCCGGCAGAAGGTCGAGCGCCTGGTGGGCGCCCCGGCCCTGGGCGGCAAGTACCACTACACCCCGAAGCGGATCCAGGAGCTGGGCATGACCCAGTACAAGAAGGCGGGCGACGGCGTCTACGAGCGCACCGCCGGCACCAAGGGCCCCGAGGTGATGATCAAGGGCCAGCCCAACGTCAAGGCGGACGACTTCTAGCGCCGCAATCCCGGCCCGCAGTGGCATCATTGGCTCCCCCAATCGAGGAGCGATGCCATGGCCAAGGCCTACTGGATTTCCTGCTACCGCGCCATCTACAAACCCGAGGCGCTCGCCGCCTACGCCGCCCTCGCCGGCCCGGCGATCCTCGCCGCCGGCGGGCGCTTCCTGGTGCGCGGCATGCCGGACAAGGTGCACGACAACGGCGTCATGCAGCGCACCGTGGTGGTGGAGTTCGACAGCCTGGCCGCCGCGCATGCCGCGCACGACGGCCCGGCCTACGGCGCCGCGCTGAAGGCGCTGGGCGACGCGGTGGACCGCGACTTCAGGATCGTCGAGGGCGCCGCCTGAGATGAAGATCACCGCGATCGAGGCCTGCGTCCTCACGGTGGCGCCGCCTAAACCCATGGCGCTCGATTTCCCGCACCACAAGCTGGTGGTGGCGCAGATCGCCACCGACGAGGGATTGCAGGGCCTGGGCTACAGCCTGGTCTTCGGCGGCGGCGGCGCCGAGAGCGTGCTCGCCTACCTGGAGACGCGCCTGAAGCCGCTGCTCCTCGGCGAGGACCCGCTCGCGGTGGAGAAGCTGTGGGAGAAGATGTACCGCGGCGACCGCGGCGTGCGCCGGGTCGGCATCGCCGGCATGGCGCTCGCGGCGCTGGACATCGGCCTGTGGGACCTCGCCGGCAAGGCGGCGCAGCTGCCGCTGTACAAGCTGTGGGGCGCGGTGCGCGATTCCGTCGACTGCTACGGCTCCGGCGGCTGGGGCAACTATACCGAGAAGGACCTGGTCGGCGAGGCCGAGCGCTACGCCGCGATGGGCTGCCGCTACTACAAGATGAAGATCCACCATCCGGACCCGGAAGCGAACCGCAGGCGCGTCGCCGCCGTGAAGCAGGCGCTCGGGCCCGGCGTGCGCATGATGGTGGACGTGAACCAGAAGCTGGACCTCGCGGGCAACATCCGCCAGGCCGCGCTGCTGGAGGACCTGGACCTCGTCTGGTACGAGGAGCCGGTCAACTCGGATGACAACGCCGCCTGCGCCGAGGTCGCCGCCGCGATCCGCATCCCGGTCGCCACCGGCGAGAACCACTACAACCGCTACGAGTTCCGCGACCTGATCGAGCGCCGCGCGGCGCGCTTCCTGATGCCCGACGTCTGCCGCGCCAACGGCTACAGCGAGACGCTGAAGATCGGCCACCTCGCCGCGGCGCATGGCGTGCGCGTCTCGCCGCACGTGGTGTACGAGCTGTCCATCCAGGTCTGCGGCACGCTGGCGAACGGCTTCCTGGTGGAGCTCATGGACTGGATGCCGCCGGACCTGTTCGAGGCCCTGCCGCAGTGCGTGGACGGGTCGATCCGCATCCCGGAGCGTCCCGGGCACGGCATGGTGCTCGCCAAGGGGGCGGTGGCGAAGTACCGCAGCGCGTAAGGCGCGGGTTCGTATCGCGGAACCCCGGTGGCGGCGCGATGCGCTAGGCTTCTCGCATGCCTGCACGTCCCGCGACCAAGCCCCTCCTGCCCGTCACTATCCAGCCCGGCGGCGTGCGCTACGCGCCGGGCATCCGCGCCGGCAACTGGGTGTTCGCCACCGGGCACAAGGGCACGGCGGAATTCGGCGGCGCCATGGCGCCCGAGGTGCTCGAGGCCGGCGCGCCGGCGCACGGCCTGCCGAAGAACAAGAAGGAAGCGCTGCGCGTCTTCGCCAACTTCGCCAAGGTTCTGAAGGCCGGCGGCAGCGACCGCGACCACGTGGTGCGCGTGGACCAGTACTACCGCCACGGCCAGGTGGTGCCCGCCTACCACGAGGTGCGGCGGACCTTCTTCGGCGGCCACATCCCGCCCAGCACTTCCAACCTGCACCAGGACTTCCTGCTCGCCGGCCAGGAGATGGAGGTGCAGTTGATGGCGGTGGTGCCCGGCAAGGGCCTCAAGCCGGTGCAGCACCGGCCCAAGGACCTGCCGGTGCACGCCAGCTCGGGCTACAGCCCGGTGCTCACCTGCGGCGACTACGTGTTCGTCGCCGGCCAGACCGCCGAGGCGTTCAAGGCCGACGAGGGCCCGATCGACCCGGCGGCGCGCCTGCACGCCGGCCACCTGTGGAAGGGCTCGCCGATCAAGCTGGAGACCGAGTTCATCATTGCTCGCAAGCTGGTGCCGGCGCTGGCGACGGTGGGCAACAAACTCGAGGACGTGGTGAAGGCGCAGGTCTACGTGCGCGACGTCTCGGACATCCCGAAGTTCAACGAGGTCTGGGCGAAGCACTTCCCGAAGGCGCCGCCCGCCACCACCATCATCACCACCGCGAACCCGGGCTTCGTCTGCGAGGTCGGCCGCATCGAGATCAACACCATCAGCCTGCGCCGCGGCGGGAAGACGAGGAAGCAGGTGGTGGACGCCGGCGTGCCGATGCCCTTTGCGCGCCAGGTGCAGGCGATCCGCGCCGGCGACCTGCTGTTCCTGGGCGGGCTGATGGCGGTGGATGCGAAGGGCGCGCTCGCCGCGCCCGCGCGCACCGACCCGCGCCGGCCGCATTTCGCCTCGGAGGCGGAACTGCAGATGGACTTCATGCTGGCGCAGGCGGAGCGGATCTGCCGCAAGGCCGGCACCTCGCTCGCCAACGTGGTGCGCGCCCAGCAGTTCCATACCCGGCTGTCCGATTTCCACGCCGCGTGGCGCGCCTGGGACCGGCGCCTGCCCGGCCAGCACCTGCCCTTTTCCGCGATCGAAGTGCCCGCGCTGGCGGTTCCCGGCGCGGTGGTGATGCTGGACCTGTGGATCTACGTCCCCTGAACAAGGAGTCCCGACCATGAAGCGCATCCTGCTGCCGTTCCTGCTGGTCCTCGCCGCCGCGCCGCTCCACGCGCAGGAGTTCCCGCCGCCCCAGATCCGCATCGTGGTGCCCTTCACCGCCGGCGGCGGCACCGACGTCATCATGCGCCTGGTGGCGCAGCACATGGCCGAGTCGCTGAAGACCACCATCATCATCGACAACCGCGTCGGCGCCGGCGGCGTCATCGGCTCCAAGTACGTCGCCGACCAGGCGCCCGACGGCCGCACCTTCCTCGCCGTCGCGAGCGCTTTTGGCGTCCGTGCGGCGATCGACCGCACCGTGCCCTACGAGGTCGGCAAGGACCTGGTCGGCGTGGGCCAGATGGCGCGCTCGCCCAGCTTCATGGTGGTGTCCACCCAGCACGGCTTCAAGTCGCTCCGGGACCTGATCGAGTACGCGAAGAAGCAGCCGCAGGGCATCCACTACTCCTCGGCGGGCGTGGGCAGCACCGCGCACCTGCACGCGGCGGCCACCGCTCACCTGGCCGGCATCAAGGCCGAGCACGTGCCGCAGCGCGGCACGCCCGAGGCGGTGAACGACGCCATGGCCGGGCGCGTGCTGTATGCCTTCGCGCCGGGACCGAACGCCATCCCGCTCGCCAAGGCGGGCAAGCTGCAGATCCTGGTCACCACCTCGGCCGCCGGCGCCAACTTCTACCCGGGCGTGCCCTCGCTCGCGCAGGCGGGCGTCTCCGGCTACGAGGGCGACGACTGGTTCGGCGTCTTCGCCCCGGCCAGCACGCCGATGGCGATCCGCGAGCGCTTCGCCGCCGAGATGGCCAAGGCGCTCGGCCAGCAGGTGGTGAAGGACCGGCTGGCGACGCTCGGCGCCGAGCCCGCGTACATGGGGCCTGCGCAGTTCGACGCCTTCGCCAGGGACTACGTCGGCATGGCGCGCAAGCTGGGCGAAGCCGTCGGCATCAAGCCGCAGTAATCCATGGCCGGAACGATCGAAGCGCGCCTGAAGCAGCTGGGCTACGAGCTGCCGCCGCCGTTCACCTTCCCGAAGAACAACCGCACCGGCTGCACGCAGTCAGGCAAGGTGCTGTACCTGTCCGGCCACGGCCTCGCCCTGCCGCAGCTGCCGGGCGTGCGCCAGGCGGGCAAGTTCGGCGTCGACATCACGGTCGAGGAAGGCTACGCCACCGCGCGCGCGGTGGCGCTCACCATGATGGCGACGCTGAAGGCGCACTGCGGCGACCTGGACAACGTGAAGCGCGTGCTGCGCCTGTTCGGCATGTGCAACTGCACGCCGGACTTCGCGCAGCAGCCGGGCGTGATCGACGGCGCCTCGGACCTGTTCTACGAGGTGTGGGGGCCGGAATTCGGCCGGCACGCGCGCTCGGCCGTCGGCCACGTCGCGCTGCCGCGCGGCATCGCGGTGGAGATCAACGGGGAATTCGAGCTCGCCTGAAGGCTCGGCGAGCTGGCCTAGGCCTTCTTGCCGCGCGCCTGCTTCGCCAGCTGCTCCAGCGCCTCGTAGGGCTGGGCCCCCACCACGCCGTAGCCGCCGGCGACGAAGGTCGGCACGCCGGTGACGCCGTACTCGCGGGATTTCTCCCAGTCGGCGTCCACCGCCGCCTTGAACGTGCGCTTCTCCAGCACCTCGCGCGCCTTGTCCTCGGGGAGCCCCACTTTCTTCGCCAGCCCGACCAGCACGTCCACATCGCCGATGTTGAGGCCATCCACGAAATAGGCGCGGAAGATGGCGTCGTGGATGGCATCCCCACCCTTCTGGGTATCGGCCCAGGCGCCCAGCTCCTGCGCCAGGCGGCTGTTGTAGGTATGCGTGCGGTTGCCGTAGGGCAGCCCCTCGGCCTGCATGCGGGCGCGCATCTCGGCCTGCTTCTGCGCGATGTCGAAGCCGCGGCCGGCAAAGAGCGCTTCCAGGCTCTTGCCTTCCTGCGGCGTGTCCGGGTGCAGGGGGAAATGCACCCACTTCACCTTCACGTCCTGCTCGCGCTTCAGTTTCTCAATACGCACGGTACTGAGGTAGCACCAGGGTCAGACGTAGTCGGAGAAGATCTCCATGACCAAAGGTTCGCTCATGCGCTCCATTCTAGCCGCTCAGGCCCTGCACCAGTCCTCGATGATCGCCTCGTAGATCCCCACCGACTGCCGGATGCGCTCCATGTGGCAGTACTCGTCGGTCTGGTGCGCCATGCCCGCCTCGCCGGGCCCGAGCACCACCGTCGGCGCGCCCGGCCAGGCCGTGAGCAGGTTGGCGGCGTCGGTCATGTAGGGCGCCGTGCGCGCCGCGGGCTTTTCCTTCAGCACCGGCGCGCAGATCTCGAACACGCGCTGCATCCACTCGTTCTGCGGCTCGGTCCACACCGGCCCCATGTCGGAGAAGATGTCCAGCCTCGCCTCCGCGCCCATCAGCGCCTGGAGTTTCTTCAGCAGCGCCGCATGGTCGGTCCCGGGCACGGTGCGGATGTCGACGCCGATCCGCGCCAGGTCCGGCACCAGGTTGACGCCGCTGCCGCCCTCCACCGTGCCCACGTTCATCGTCGGCGAGCCCATCACCGGGTGCGCCGGGACGCCGAACTCGAAGCCTTCCAGCTTCGCGATCGCCTTGGCCGCCTTGTAGATGGCGTTGTCGCCCAGGTGCGGCATGGAGCCGTGCGCGGAGACGCCTTTGAACTCGGCGTGGAACTTGATCGAGCCCTTGTGGCCGACCATCGGGTAGTTGGAGGTGGGTTCGCCCACCACGATGGCGCCCGCCTGGCCCATCAGCTTGGGCAATTGCGCGAGGTGGCGCGAGCCGACGCAGCCGTTCTCCTCCGAGGCCGTCAGCACCAGCACGATGCCGGGTGTGCCGTTCAGCTTGTCGGCGAAGGCGCGCGCCGCGACCAGCATCGCCGCGACGCCCGCCTTCATGTCCGAGGAGCCGCGGCCGTAGAGCCGGTCGCCGTCGGTCTCGCCGTTGAACGGATCCTTCGACCATTGGCGCGTGCCCAGCGGCACCACGTCCAGGTGCCCGGTCAGGCACAGCGGCGGCTTCCGGTCCGAGCCCCCGGCGCGCGCGATCACGCTGGTGCGGCTGTCCTCGTACTCGTGGTACTCGACGTGGTAGCCCCAGGCGAGCAGGCGCTCGCCGATGTGGCGCGCGCAGTCGCGCTCGCGGCCGGGCGGGTTGACGGTGTCGAAGTGGAGCAGGTCCTTCGTGAGGGCAACGGCATCGGCGGCGCTCATGGACGAATCATACCCGCGGGTGCGCCTCCTGCGCCGCCTGCCACGCGCGCCAGGCGCCCCACGCGTACAGCGCCGCGAGCGCCGCCAGGCACAGCACGCCCACGGTGACGTGCCGGTTCACCAGCTGGTCGATGGTCCAGCCGTAGTCGTCCACCAGCTTGGTCGCGTCCGAGTGCCCGGTGCCCTCCTGCTCGCCGAACGGGATCCGTCCCTTGTCGGTGCGCGACGCCCACCAGACCGAGAACATGTCCACGAAGGCCGCGGCGCCGATGGCGACGAAGCCCCAGCGCAGGCTGCCCTTGTAGAGGTTGGTGTCCTTGCCGAAGTAGAAGCTCGCCATGAGCAGCGTGGCGAGGATCATCCCCAGGCCGTCGCCGCCGAACACCACCAGCATCATGGCGGTCTTCTCCTTGATGCCCAGCGTGCCCACGAGTTGCAGCAGCAGGATCACCCCGGCGAGCGCGACCACCAGCCAGTTCTCCTTGGTCCACGCGCGCCAGGCCATGAACCCGACCGCGCCCAGCACCACCAGCGGGGTGACGATGCCGCGCGTCTCGGCGGTGATCGCCTTCCACAGGGTCGGTACCGACCAGAAGCCGCACAGCCAGGCGGTGACGGAATGGCCCAGCTCGTGCACCGGCATGGTGAGGAAGGTGCGCTGCAGGAAGGGCAGGAAGGCGTTGAACAGGACGGCGAGGACGAGCATCGCGGGAATCGCGGCGAGGCAGAACTTGAACTCCAGGGCGGGATCGTCGACGCCCTCGGGCTCGGTCAGGGGCGCGAGGCGGATGCCGCCCTGCGCCGGCGGCGCCTCCTCCGCTTGCGTGACCGCGGGCGCGATGGCCGCGGCGCCGGCCCGGCCCTGCTTCCTGATCGCCTCCGCCTTGGCATAGTTCGCGCCGCACTTGGGGCAGTCGGGACCATCGGCGCGGGGAGCGTTGCACCAGGGGCAGGCAGCGGCCATGGCGGGAATGCTACCTGCATAATCCGTGTTCACCCGTTTTTCCTGCCCACCAACCGGAGTTCCTGGAATGCCCGCCGCCCCTTCCCTGCGCCGCCTCGGCCTTGCGCTCGTGCTTGCCGCCGCTGCCACCACCTGCCTCGCGCAGGCGAAGAAAGCCCCCGCCCCCTACGAGCCCGTCTCCGGCCAGGACGGCAAGGACGTGGTCTGGGTGCCGACCTCGCAGGCGCTGGTGGACAAGATGCTGGACATGGCGCGGGTGACCCGGGATGACTTCGTCATGGACCTGGGATCGGGCGACGGCCGCACCGTGATCACCGCCGCCAAGCGCGGCGCGCGGGCGCTGGGCGTGGAGTACAACCCGGACATGGTGGCGCTGTCGCAGCGCAACGCGGAGAAGGAGGGCGTTGCCAGCCGCGCCACCTTCGTCAAGGCCGACCTGTTCGAGACCGACTTCTCCAGGGCCAGCGTGATCACCATGTTCCTGCTGCCGGACATCAACCTCAAGCTGCGGCCGAAGATCCTGGCGCTGAAGCCCGGCACGCGCATCGTCTCCAACAGCTTCACCATGGGCGACTGGAAGGAGGACGAGCGCGCGACCATCACGCAGGCGGCCGGCTGCGAAACCTCCTGGTGCACCGCGCTGCTGTGGATCGTGCCGGCGCGGGTCGAGGGCACGCACGCGCTGCCGCAGGGCACGGTCACCTTCAAGCAGCGCTACCAGGAGCTCACCGGCGACTTCGCCACCGGGGGCCGGACCTACGCGCTGGAGGGCAAGGTGCGCGGCGAGGACGTCACCTTCACCGCCGGCGGCCGCGAGTACCGCGGCCGCATGGTCGGCAAGCGCTTTGAACTGAAAGAGTAGCCCGCCCGCGGGCTGACTAACCCGCCAGCGCGAGCAGCAGCGCGTTGCTGCGCCGGACGAACCCGGCGGGGTCCTCCAGCTGCCCGCCTTCGGCGAGCAGCGCCTGGTCGAAGAGCAATCCGGCCCAGTCGGCGAACGCCGGGTCATCCGGCTTCAGGCGCTGCACCAGCGCGTGGCCCGGGTTGATCTCCAGGATCGGCTGCGACGGCGGCGCGTCGCGCCCGGCCGCCTTGAGGATGCGCGCGAGGTTGCCGCCCATGTCGTGCTCGTCGGCCACCAGGCACGAGGGCGACTCCACCAGGCGCGTGGACACCCGCACCGCCTTCACCTTGTCGCCCAGGGCCGCCTTCAGCTTCTCCACCAGCGCCTGGTGCGCGCCGGCGTCCTCGGGCTTCTTCCCTGCGTCGCCCGCGACCTTGTCCAGGCCGGGGTCGCCGCGCGCCACCGATTGCAGCTTCCGGCCGTCGTACTCGGGAAGGCTGCCCACCAGCCACTCGTCGACGCGGTCCGACAGGAGCAGCACCTCCACGCCCTTCCTGCGGAAGATCTCCAGGTGCGGGCTGTTCTTCGCCGCGAGGAAGCTCTCGGCGGTGACGTAGTAGATGCGGTCCTGCCCCTCCTTCATCCGCCCGACGTAGTCGGCGAGCGACACCGTCTGCGCCTCGGTGTCCGCGTGGGTGGAGGCGAAGCGCAGCAGCTTCGCGATCGGCTCCGCGTTGCCGGGATCCTCGCCCGGGCCCTCCTTCAGCACGCGGCCGAACTCGGCCCAGAATTTCGCGTACTTCTCCGCATCCTTGCCTGCGATGTCCTCCAGCAGGCCCAGCACGCGCTTGGCGCAGCCGGCCCGGATGGCGTCCACGTCCCGGCTCTGCTGCAGGATCTCGCGCGAGACGTTCAACGGCAGGTCCGCCGAGTCCACCACCCCGCGCACGAAGCGCAGGTAGGCGGGCAGCAGCTGCTCGGCGTCGTCCATGATGAACACGCGCCGCACGTACAGCTTCAGCCCCTGCTTGCGTTGCCGGTCCCACAGGTCGAAGGGCGCGTGCGCCGGGATGTAGAGCAGTTGCGTGTACTCCTGCCGCCCCTCCACCCGGTTGTGGGTCCAGGCCAGGGGCGCCTCGTAGTCGTGCGCCACGTGCTTGTAGAACTCGGCGTACTGCTCCTCGGTGATCTCCGCCTTGGGCCGCGTCCACAGCGCGCTCGCCTGGTTGACGGTCTCCTCTTCGATCCCATCCTTGTCGGAACCGTCCTTCTTCATCAGCACCGGCACCGCGATGTGGTCCGAGTACTTGCGCACGATGGCGCGCAGCTTCCAGCCGCCCAGCAGGTCCTCCTCGCCCTCGCGCAGGTGCAGGGTGACCTCCGTGCCGCGGCCCGCCTTCTCCGCGGGCTCGATGCTGTAGGCCCCCGCCTCGGTGGCCATGTTGCATTCCCAGCGCACCGCCTCGCCGGCCGGGCGCCCGGCGCGGCGGGTGACGAGCGTCACCTTGTCGGCGACGATGAACGCGGAGTAGAAGCCGACGCCGAACTGGCCGATGAGGTTGGCGTCCTTGGCCTGGTCCCCGGACAGCGATTGCACGAATTCCTTGGTCCCGGAACGGGCGATGGTGCCGATGTTCTTCACCACCTCCTCGCGCGACATGCCGATGCCGTTGTCGGCGATGGTGAGCGTCCGGGCGTCCTTGTCGAACCAGATCCGGATCCGGGGCTCCGGGTCGTCCTCCAACAACGCGTGGTTCGCCAGCGACTCGAAGCGCAGCTTGTCGGCGGCGTCGGCGGCGTTCGAGATCAGCTCGCGCAGGAAGATCTCCTTGTTGGAGTACAAGGAGTGGATCATCAGGTTGAGCAGCTGCTTCACCTCGGCCTGGAAGCCGAGGGTTTCCCGCCCGGCGGCGGCGGTGGCGGATTCGGTCATGCGCGGTTCCCTTGCGTGAAATTCCGGCCCAGATGGGGGCGGGGCGCGAATTTTAAAGCCTCCCCCCGGGGCATAATGCGGCCTTCGCCACCCCGGAGCCCCCCCGAAATGCACGCCTGGTCACTCGTCCGCCGCGCCGGACTCGCCCTCCTTGTCGCCTGCGCCAGCCCGCTCGCCCTCGCCCAGGCCCAGAAAGCCCCCACCGCGGGCTACGAGCCCAAGTCCGGCCAGGAAGGCAAGGACGTGGTCTGGGTTCCCACCCCGCAGGTGCTGGTGGACAAGATGCTGGACATGGCGCAGGTGAAGCCCGGCGAGTTCGTCATGGACCTCGGCTCCGGCGACGGCCGCACCGTGATCACCGCCGCCAAGCGCGGCGCGCGCGCCGTGGGCGTGGAGTACAACCCGGACATGGTGGCGCTGTCGCAGCGCAACGCCGAGAAGGAAGGCGTCGCCGGCAAGGCCACCTTCATGAAGGCGGACCTGTTCGAGACCGACTTCTCCAAAGCCGACGTCATCACCATGTTCCTGCTGCCCAGCATCAACCTCAAGCTGCGGCCCAAGATCCTGGGCCTGAAGCCCGGCACGCGCATCGTCTCCAACAGCTTCGACATGGGCGACTGGGCGGCGGACGAGACCCAGACCATCCCGCAGGACAAGGGCTGCAACGTGTCCTGGTGCACGGCGCTGCTGTGGATCGTGCCGGCGAAGGTGGACCCGGTGCAGCGCCTGCCGCAGGGCGAGTTCCGCCTGGTGCAGCAGTACCAGGAGCTCTCCGGCACCGCGCGCATCGAGGGCACCAACCAGATGGTGAAGGGCAAGGTGCGCGGCGAGGACGTCACCCTCAGCGCCGGCGGCAAGACCTGGAAGGGCAAGGTCCGCGCCGGCCGCCTCGAGCTGAACTGAAAAACCGGGACGGACCACGATTTTCCGCGCCGTCCGCCGCGCCGGCCTCGCCTTCCTCCTGGTCCTCGCCGCCGGGCCGGCGCTCGCCCAGGCCCCGGCCAAGCCCCAACCCTACGAGCCGGTCTTCGGCCAGCCGGGCAAGGACGCGGTGTGGGTGCCGACGCCGCAGGCGCTGGTGGACCGGATGCTCGACATGGCGGCCCTCAAGCCCGGCGAGCGGCTGATCGACCTCGGTTCCGGCGACGGGCGCCTGGTCATCTCCGCCGCCAGGCGCGGCGCGCAGGCCCTGGGCGTGGAGTACGAGCCGCAGCTGGTGGAGTACGCCCGGCGCCTCGCCGAGCAGGAGGGCGTCTCGCACCTCGCCCGCTTCGCGCGCGAGGACCTGTTCGAGACCGACCTCTCCGGCGCCGACGTCATCACCCTGTTCCTGCTGCGCGACATGAACCTGAAGCTGCGCCCGAAGCTGCTGGCGCTCAGGCCCGGCACGCGCATCGTCGCCAACACCTTCGACCTGGGCGAGTGGCTGCCCGACCGCTCCGAGAACCTGACCTACGACGACGGCTGCAACTCCGCCTGGTGCACCGCGTTCCTGTGGACCGTGCCGGCGAAGGTGGCCGGCGTGCACCGGCTGCCGCAGGGCGAGTTCGTCCTCGCGCAGGAATTCCAGATGCTCACGGGCAGCGCGCGGATCGACGGGCGCGAGATCGCGGTGGCCGGCAGCGTGCAGGGCGTGGCGGTGACCCTCACCGGCGGCGGCCGCACCTGGTACGGCAAGGTCGCGGACGGGAGGCTGGTGCTGGACTGAAAATGTTACCGATCGGTAACATTTGCCGCCCCCAGGTGCCCGCGACGCGAGAGTACAGGGACAGGCCATGCTTCCCTGGCGAGGCCTCCCGGTGCCAGGCGTAGAATCCGACAGATCCGCAAAGGACGCCGCGATGACCGAAGCCGCGAAACACCTGAGCCGTGAAGCGCGCAAGCTCTCGCCCAACGAGCGGCTCGAACTGGTCGACGACCTGCTGGCGAGCCTGAACGAGGACGCTCCCGGCATCGACGCGCGCTGGGCGAAGGAGGCCGAGGACCGGCTCGCCGCCTACCGTCGCGGCGAGATCAAGGCCGTTCCGCTGCAAGAGGTGCTGGCGAAGTATCGCGTGAAGTGAACGTCCGGTTCCTCGAGGTCGCGGGGCAGGAACTGGACGAAGCGGTCTCCTACTACAACCTGCAGTCCCCCGGCCTTGGCGACGCCTTCGTCCTCGAAGTCGTTTCCGCCATCGATCGGATCCGCCGGTTTCCAGAGGCGTGGCACCCAATGGGTGACGAAATCCGGCGTTGCCGCCTTCGTCGCTTTCCGCACGGATTGATCTATGCCCTGGAAAGCGACGGCATCCTCATCGTCGCGGTCGCGCACGGAAAGCGAGAGCCGAGGTACTGGCGGGACCGGCTACAGGGGCGCTAGCGCAACCTTGTGCCCGATCCAGACCAAGCCTGAACCTACTTGTAGACGACGATCTTCCCCGCCTCGTTGTCCACCCGCACGTAGCTGTCGTAATAGGTGATGATCGGCTCGACGCCGAACTTGGCCTTCATCTTCTGGCGCAACTCCGGCGTGTACCAGGCCTCGGCCGCCTCGCGTGATTCCCAGTAGTAGATGCCGCCGCCGCCGGCCTCGCCATTGATGTAGTCCTTGCGCAGCAGCCCCTTGCCCTCCAGCGCGCGGAAGGTAGGTGCGGACTCGGTCTGCATCCGGATCGCGTCTTCGCGCGAGCGGGTGATTGGGATCTGGACCACGACGACGACCATCGGATTGCCTCCAGCGGGGAACGTGCCGCAAGCGTACCGCATCGCGACTGGCCGGCGGCCTGCCGTTCCGCACATCCCGTTCCGCACATCCGATTCCGAATTGACGCCGCAGGCAGGCCACCCTAAGGTGGACCGTCCACTTTCGCCAGGGAAATCATGCTGCTGCTGTACCACTACGGCACCGCCGTCTGCGCGGCGAAGGTTCGTATTGTTCTCGCCGAGAAACGCCTGCCCTGGGAGGGCCGCATCGTCCTGCTGGGGCTCGACGGCGGCAAGCCCGCGCCCGGCATGCTGACGCAGCACGATCCCGAGTACCTGAAGCTCAACCCGAACGGCGTCGTGCCCACGCTGGTGCATGACGGCAAGGTGATCATCGAATCCACCGTGATCATGGAGTACCTGGACGACGCCTTCCCGGAGATCCCGCTGCGTCCCGCGGATCCCTACGGGCGAGCGCAGGTACGGCTGTGGGCGAAGCGCATCGACGAAGGCCTGCACGCCTCGGCCGGGATCCTGATGAACGCGGTGGGCTACCGGCACCGCTACCTGGCGATGGACAAGGACACCTACGCCAAGTACCTCAGCGAGGTGCGCGACCCGGAGAAGCGCGAGGTGAAGCGCCAGGTGATCGAGCATGGCACCGATGCCGCTCCGGTGGTCGGCGCACTGCGCAAGTTCCAGCGCATGGTGCTGGACATCGAGGAACGCCTTGCCGACCGGCCCTGGCTGGCGGGCGAAGCCTACACGCTCGCCGATGCCGCCTATACGCCGTACATGTACCGGCTGGAGACCATGCAGATGTCCGAGCTATGGGAAGCCGGCTGCCCGCGCGTGGGCGAGTGGTTCGCGCGCATCAAGGCGCGGCCCAGCTTCCACGAGGGCGTGATCGCTCCCGCCGTGGTCGCCAACCTGGAACTGCTGCGCGAGAAGGGCAGGGAACTCTGGCCCCAACTGCGCGGCAAGCTGCTGCCCGCGGCAGCGCGCTGACCGTCACGCCTTCAGAAGGAGTCATCATGAATATCCGTTCCGTCGTCTCTCGCACCCTCCTCGCGGCCGCCGTCCTCGCGGGCGCCGGCACATGGGCCAGCGTCGCCTCCGCGCAGGCCTGGCCGTCCAAGCCGGTCACCGTGCTGCTGGGCTATCCGGGCGGCGGCCCGGTGGACTTCCTCGCCCGGACCCTCACCGAGCGCGTTTCGAAAAGCCTCGCGCAGCCGATGCTCATCGTCTCCAAGCCCGGAGCCAACGAGCGCATCGCCACCGAGTTCCTGAAGAACCAGCCGGCCGACGGCTACCACATGCAGGTCGTGGTCGTGGCCTTCGCCACCAATCCGATTCTGTTCCCCACCCTGCCCTACGACCCGGCGAAGGACTTCACGCCGGTCATCCACCTTGCCGACAGTTCGCCCATCCTGAGCGTCAAGGCCGACTCGCCGCTGCGCAATTTCGCCGACCTGGTCGCGCTGGCGAAGGCGAAGCCGGGCGAAGTCACCTTCGGCTCGCCGGGCAATGCCACCAACAATCACCTGACGATGGAGCTGCTGGGCAGCCTGGCGGGGGTCAACTTCACCCACGTACCGTATAAGGGCGACGCCGCCACCATTCCCGAGGTCCTCGGCGGTCGCCTGACGGCGAGCATGAACGCCCTGCCCTCCGTGGTCGGCCACCTGCAGGGCGGTCGCGTGCGGGCACTGGGCATCAGCAGCCGCGCGCGGCACCCGCGCCTGCCGGAGGTCCCCACCTTCGTCGAGCAGGGCTATCCGGACGCGGTGTCCGCCACATGGTTCGGCGTCATCGTGCGTAGCGGCACGCCGGCGGACATCGTTGCCCGGATCAACAGCGAGTTCAACGCGGCGCTCGCGATGCCGGAGGTGCGCGAGCGCCTGGCCGGCGGCGGCATGACGGCCGTTGGCGGGACGCCGGAACAGTTTGCTTCCCTCATCCGCAGCGACACGGCGCGCTGGGGACGGGTGATCAAGGAGCGCGGGGTGAAGGTGGAGTAGCGTGGTGCTGGAATCGGGGACCGTCCCTGATTTCCTGGGCCTGCGGTCGGCCCCGATGTAACCGATCGGTTACATTCCGGGCCCTCAGGCGGCCGCGACGAAGGCCTGGTCGGTGTTGAACTTCGGCGACAGCAGCTCGGGCGCCCCGTCGGTCACCAGGATCATGTCCTGCACGTGCCAGAAGTTCACGTGCGGCTCGAGCGCCAGCACCATGCCCGCCTCCAGCAAGTGCTCGCTCTTCCTCCTCAGGATCGGCTCCTGCTGGTGCCACCAGCAGCCCACGCCGTGGCCGATGAGCATGTGGTGGTCGGGCCAGCCCGCCTTGCGGTACTCGCCCATGGTCCAGGCCCAGAGCTCGTGCACGTTCGCCCCCGGCCGGCAGCGGTCCATGAGGCCGCGGTGCACTGCCAGGTTGATGGCGTAGTCGCGCTCCTGCTCGGGCGTGGGCCTGCCCACGATCACCGTCCGCGACTGGTGGCCGGGGTAGCCCAGCAGGTAGCCCACGTAGTCCGTGCGGATGGCGTCGCCGCGCTCGATCACCATGTCCGACTCGCCGCCGTAGGGCACCGTATTCCTGAACACGTTGAAGATGCCGTGCGCCCATTCGAAGCCGAGGCGCAGGCAGGCGCCGATGATGTCGGCGTGGACCTTGCGCTCGGTGTCGCCGGGGCGGATGCGGGAGAAGGCTTCCAGGTACGCGTCGTCCAGCAGGTCGGCGCCCTTGCGGATCAAGGCCACCTCGTCGTCGGTCTTGATCCAGCGCACCCGGTCCATGAACGCGGTGCAGTCCACCATTTCCAGCCTGGGCGCCGCCTTCCGGACCGTCTCCCAGTGCTGCGCGCTCCAGTAGTCCTTCTCGAACCCCACCTTCGCCGCCGCCAGGCCCATCTTCGCCAGCAGCTCGCCCAGCTTCGCGTGCGCCGAGTCCACGTAGGCCTCGTACAGCACGTAGTCGTCGATCCAGCCGTCGCGCTCCACCAGCCCGGCGGCGGTCTTGTTGACGAGGATCGCGGGCTTGCCGTTCCTCGGCCAGACCAGCACCACCGGCCGCGTCGAGTCCGTCAGGTCCATGTGCCGCGCCAGCGTCCCCGGGTACACCACGCCCGACAGGTAGGTGACGTTCTGGCCTGAGCGCAGCACCAGCGCGTCCAGCCCGGCCTCGTCCATCAGCCGGTTGAGGCGCGGCAGGTTGGCGATGTTCCGCCGCTTCATTGCGGCTCGATGCCGGCGGCCTTGATGACGCGGGCGAACTTGTCCCACTCGGCGCGCAGCGCGGCGGTGTACTGCTCCGGCGTCGAGGTGAACACCTCCAGCCCCTGCGCCGCGGCCTTCTCCCGGAAGTCGGCGGAGACGATGATCTTGTTCACCTCGGCGTTCAGCCGGTCCACGATCGGCTTCGGCGTCCCGCCCGGAGCCAGCAGCCCGAACCACAGGCCGACGTCGAACCCCGGCAGCCCCGCCTGCGCGAAGGTCGGCACCTTCGGATCCGGGAACGGCGTCTCGCCCGAGATCGCGAGCGCCCTCAGCTTCCCCGCCTTCACGTTCCCCAGCACCGTCGCCGGGGTCTGGAAGGAAAGCTGCGCCTGCCCGCCCATCACGTCCGCCACCGCCGGGCCCGAGCCCTTGTAGGGAATGTGCACCAGCTTCACCCCGGCCATGCTGTTGAACATCTCGGTGGCCAGCTGGTTGATCGAGCCGCCCGGCGCCGCGCTGTTCAGCGTTCCCGGCTTCGCCTTCGCCAGCGCGATGAACTCCTTCAAGTCATTCGCCTGGACTCCGGGATTCACCACCAGGAACAATCCCGTCCGTGCGAGCGTCGCCACCGGCTGGAAATCGTTGATCGAGTGGAACGGCAGCGGCGTCTTCGTCAGGTGCGGCACCACCACGTGCGAATTGCCCGGCAGCAGCAGCGCGTGGCCGTCCTTGTCCGAGGCGAGCAGCGCCTGGGAGGCGATCACCGTGTTGCCGCCGGGGCGGTTCTCCACCAGCACGGGTTGACCCAGGGCTTCGCTGAGCTTGGGCCCGAGCGTGCGGGCGAGGATGTCGTTCGTGCCGCCGGGGGTGAAGGGGATGATGATGCGGATCGGCTTGGTCGGGAATTGCTGGGCTTGGGCTGCGCCGGTGGACAGGGCTAGCGCGGTAAAGGCGAGGATCAGGGGGCGGAGGTTCATGGGGAGGCTCCTGTGGGGGCGGGAGGCCTATCTTGAACCTAGATGGTGGTGCGGTGCAGCAGGTGTTTCGAAAGCGGGCCTTGGAAGAACATGGCTCTTTTTCAATACAAAATGAACTGAGCACACCATGGCCAATAGTGAACGAAATCGCCCATCCCGCGTTGGCAGCAAGCTCGAGGACTTCCTTCGGGAGGAAGGCCGGCTGGAGGAAGCAACCGCTGTCGCGATCAAGCGCGTGCTGGCCTGGGAGATCCAGCAAGCGATTGCGACTGATGGAGTGACGCAGGCGGAGTTGGCGCGCCGATTGAAGACTACTCGGGCGGTGGTGCGGCGATTGCTGGATGCGGATGATTCGTCGGTGACGTTGACGACGATCAGTCGTGCTGCGATTGCGCTTGGGCGGCAGATTGAGCTGAAGCTGGCAGCCTAACCGTGGAAAATGTCACCGATCGGTAACATTTGTAGGGCTCAGGCACCCGCCACGCTCTTCGCGGGCACCGAGAGATCCAACACGAGCACCGTCTGGCGCGCCGCCACATTTGACTCCGACGCTAAGTACTTCAGCGGATCGAAGTTGAGCTTCCTGTTGACCAGCATGGTCAGGCTGACCGTGGTGTTGTTGCCGACGTACAGCGTGTACCCGTCCGCCGTCGACTTCGCCGCCCAGTCCGCTCCGATGCTCCCCGCGCCGCCCGCGATGCTCTCGATCACCACCGGCTGCTTCAGCCGCTCCGCCAGCGCCGCCCGTACCTGCCTCGCCACCGCGTCCGTCAGGCCGCCCGGTGGAGACAGGACAATGAGCTTGATCAGCTTCTCGGGCCATGCCGCTCCCGCGGCCGAGGCGAGCAGGAGACGACAATCCAGTTCCCTAGCAGCAGGCGAATGACTTTCGTGACTTGTCTCCCCGTCCCGACAGATTCATTTCTTGAGAGTTGAATAAATCTCCTCCGCCAAAGCCAATTTTCTTGCATTGACCGGGACGTACCAAGCATTCATTCGAATGTCCCACGCACGCGTATTGACGAACGCAGACCATGACAAGCGATGAATCGACTTCAATTTGTAATCCGTGTCGAGGAGAACAATTAGCATAAATTCGAAAAGTTGGCGCTCCTTGTCGTCTGAGTCAGGATAAACCGTTCCCGTCTTCTTTGCCTTCAAGACAGTTTTGATCGAGTAGCGTTCGCCGTCGCGAGATAAAGCATCAACATTCTTTGCGCCTTTTGGCGCACCCACGAGCTTTGGCAGGCCGCGAGTCCTATTGCAATGCAGTAGCGCGAGTCTCTCTCCAAGTTCACCGACATTCAAGGTAAGCCCTCGCGCGGCAATCTCACGATCGATGTCCAGCCGGAGTGCCAACAAATCAGCGTCCGAAAGTTTCCTGTGATTGACCATCTCTCAGCTCAGTCGGACAAAAGTACTCGCTTATCCAAGGACAATCTAGCCCTGTCGCCCCGAAGACTACGACTTCTTATCCCTAAGTCCGCTACTTGGTTGTTGCCTGCGAGGACCGTTCCTCAAGATAGCGGCATAATGCAACCACAATCAAGAGAGCATTCTTGTCATTGCCGAATTTGAGACCGCCCGAACCTTATGAACCCAGACGAACTTTCATTGCCGTTTCGCCCCCGGGCGCGACTGCTGCAGCTATTGGGGGACCAACTTATCGGCTCGCCTCGACTGGCTGTATTTGAACTGGTGAAAAACGCATACGATGCTGACGCGACAAGAGTCACAGTTTCCCTAAAGCACCTCGATTCACCGGAAGCAACAATCGAAGTCGAAGACGACGGGGATGGAATGTCCCTCGAAACGATTCGCGACATATGGCTCGTCCCCGCTCACGACCATCGTGATCTCCAACGCAAATCTTTAGTGAGAACCAAGCGCAACCGCCTTCCGCTCGGCGAGAAAGGAGTCGGACGATTTGCTGTGCACAAACTGGGCGAACGGATTGAATTGGTAACTCGCGCAGCAGACCAGTTGGAATGCGTGGTAACTATTGATTGGGATGACTTAATTAAGAAGCCATTCCTATCTGACGCTAACGTTACAGTTAGGACTCGAGCGCCGCAGGTATTCGTCGGCACAAAAACCGGCACGAAATTGGTCGTAGGGCGCCTGCGAGAGACGGCTTGGTCACGGGGCGAAATTCGACGATTGCTGCGTCAAGTCACTTCCATTTCTTCACCGTTCGAGGATCGCTCTGACAAGTTTGACGTAGAGCTGCAAGTGCCCGAGCACCCCGACTGGATTCGGGATGTTCCTGATGTGCAGGGCCTGATGAATCGCGCCCCGTGGCATTTTTGGTTCAAGTTTGACGGTGTAGAGCTTAGATGGGGGTACTCGTTTCGAGGAGTAACAGGCCTCAAGATCGAACCGCGTAAAAAGAATAGCCAGCCATCCGAAAGGCTCTTGATAGTCCCGGAACGCGATGTAGATGTATTTGGATTTCCCCAGGGAACCAAAAAGCGGGTAGGGAGAAAGCGCGTAGTAGCCGATTCCGCGATTGCCAATGGAATTGGCCCTGTCTCAGGTGAATTCTACGTGTACGACCGCGATCGCAATGTTCTGTCGCGCTTAGGCGACAGCGAACTACTCGAAACGTTTCTCGACGAGAACGGTGGCGTTCGTGTTTATCGCGACAAGATTCGAGTCTACAACTATGGTGAACCTGGAGACGATTGGCTCGGACTTGATCTTCGAAGGGTTAATACGCCAACCCGCAACATAAGTCGAAACATTGTTATTGGCGCAATTGATCTTTCATTGGAGAAAAGTACTGGCTTGCGCGAAAAGACAAACCGCGAGGGTTTCGTCGAATCAGATGTCCTTACTCATCTCAAGCAAATTGTATTGGGTGCTCTAGCTCAATTCGAGATTGAGCGAAAGATCGACAAGGACAAAATTCGCGCACTTTTTGAAGGTGGAACAGATGTCGAAGCGCGTCAGATTTCCCAGCCCCTAGACAAGCTACGTGCGATTGCCAAAAAGCATCGCCTATCCGAAGAGATAGAGCCACTGATAGACAAGGTCGAAAAGAACTACACGGAGTTTCGCGATTCTATGCTTCGGGCCGGTTTGACCGGGATGGGACTTGCCGCAATATTTCACGAGATTGAACGAGGCGTTCGCGTGCTAAGAGATGCAATTGAGAAAGGCATCAACTACGATTCAATTAAGGGACAAGCTAGAGAACTGGTTCACATCCTAGATGGATTTACAGAACTTCTGCGCAAGGGCGAACCAAGAAAGGAAAGCCTAAAGCACGTAATTCGCCGAGCAAGAGATATCAATCGAATCAGATTCAGAAATCATAAAGTTCGACTGGTTTGCCCCGCGCTCGAAGATTCATTTCAAGACGTTGAGAGAATGTTTGTATTCGGCCTCGTACTTGGGGCGCTAAATAATCTTCTGGACAATGCGTTTTATTGGCTGCAGGTGCGTTGGCCAGAGGACGAAGGCAGCGATGATTCAGAGCGGACAATTTTCATAAGCATTAATGCGGACGATTTTCCCGAAGGACCAGCGATTGTGGTTGCCGACAATGGCCCAGGTCTTCAGGACGATCCGGACCTACTCATTAGGCCGTTCTTCAGCAGACGACCTGACGGGATGGGAGTTGGCCTCTATTACGCAAACATGGTTATGGAACTCAGCGGTGGACGACTCGCGTTTCCGGAGACCGGCCAAGCAGCGCCAGAGCAATTTGATGGAGCCGCAATCGCCCTAGTATTCGGGAAGGAGAAAAGGAAGTGATGATTTCCCCCCCTCGGTTTGTTGCCGTCGACGACAAAGCGCATCATCTTCAGGCGATTGTCACTGTCGTGCAAAACCTCGGCGCTGCTTGCCGGGCAATTCAATACGACCCCGCCAAAGATTTAGGCAGTGAGAATTTCCGTGGCGTACGCGTCCTCTTTCTCGATCTGCATCTTTTGGGAGGAGAAATATCGACTGATGGCGCGAAGCACTATGCAGAGATCGCACGCATACTGGAAGACAATATCCATCCCGAAAGCGGGCCGTATCTCTTGGTGTTGTGGACAGAGTATCCTCGATACTGCGCCGAACTAGTCGAGTACATTGATCGGAGCTTAACCAAGGCATACACGCGACCTCTTGCCGTGATTCCAATGGAGAAGCGCAAGTTCATAAACATTGATAGCGGCGTCACGGCAGATTCCAAGGCGCTCTTAGATGGAATTCTTAAGGTAATCTCGTCGTCTCCCCAGTTAGAGGCATTGCTAAGTTGGGAAGCAGACGTACTGACGGCGGCTGGATCGGCGCTTGCGGCATTGCTTGCACCCATTCCCGCGACGAAGCGGATTGAGGGTGAGCTTCCAGCCGCGCTTGATGTTGTAATGAGTAGATTAGCTAGCGCCTCGGTAGGGAGACTCAACGTCAAGAATGATCCGAGGGCGGCATTCAATGCTGCCATTGCTCCGATTCTGGCGGACAGAATTTTGCACGCCGATCCAACAGCAAACTCAACAAAGCTCTGGGCCAGCGCTATCACGCGCAGCGAAGACGATTCTTTGGGGAACGCGTCGTCGCTCGATGCGGGCCTATTGAATCGAATGCTTCACGTCGCTCTTCCAGGACCATCAACGATCAAGCCTACCGATTGGGGAGCGGTGGTGGAGTATCCGGGAGCAACTTGGTCCGACGATGATCTCAGACGCCAGATTGGGCTGACTATTGCAGAGTTTTGGACTGGAGAACTAAAGATTCAGGCGGCGGGTTTTGCGAAATGCAAACCATGCTGTATCCGGATTGGTGCCGCTTGTGACTACGCTAGAAACAGGAACGGCCCGATTGCCTATCTCCTCGCAACTGAAGTTCCTGAGTCCGCGATGAGCAAGACTGCGAAGACGTCCGATGCGGTGTGGAAATCACCGTGGATTGCGCATAGCGCCTCATCCGAACCATTTCAACTATATGTTCATGCCCGATTTGCGAAGACTGTACTTCCACACCACGCTACTGGATGGACCGTCATGTATCGAATCCGGGAACAATTGCTTATGCAATTAATCTCTGATGTCAGTATCTACTCAGCGCGTCCCGGGACGCTTGCGTTCTAGTACTGACCTTACTTCACACTACGCTAGCAAGCTAATGCGCAACTAACGATTTCACCAGGTGCTTCATTACTGGTGGGCATACAGCATTGCCTAGTACTCGTATTTTTTCCCGACGAGCGCCGCTCGGAAATCTGTACGAAGCAGGAAAACCCATTGCGCGTCGGAGCTCCGACGGTTGAAGCATTCTCATTGTGTGTCCCTTTGAACCAGGCTCGACCAGCGCAAACCGATCCAGAGTAGTAACAGTTCGCAGCGGGGTATCGAGAGACTGCCACCCGCCACCTCCGTCTGTTCCATAGTAGACAAGTAGGAATGAAGAATTTCGGCCAACCTCAGAAATGGCACGCTCCGCACGCTGAATCGTTCCTTCCGCCCGACCCTTCCTAAATAACGGGGTACACGCCCAATCACCTGACGCATCGAGAATACTCGAAGCCGGTCGCATTTTTCGAACGGGCAGGGCCATGTCTTTCGGCGATTCCTCAAGATCGGCAACCAGAAAGAGGCGCCTTCGCTTTTGCGGCACACCAAAAAGTGAGGCGTCTAGAACGAACTCACGCATGTTGTATCCCATATTCGCTAACTCGGATTTCAGTTCTGGATACCTTTTCCAAGGGCGCATATGGACGACATTTTCCAACACGATCCACCGGGGACGCATGCTTGCGGCGTATCGAATTACCTGCAATGCCGTCTCCTTACTTTCCTCCGAGCGCGGCACTGAGCCTTTGGCACACGTGTGGTTAGTGCATTCAGGCGACGAAAGTAGGAGATCGACGCGACCGATTCGACTTGCCACATCAGCTGCTTTGTGTGTGCGAAGATCACCTTCAACGAGCATGGCTTCCGGGAAATTTGCCTTGAACGCCTTGGCAGCGTAGACGCTAATCTCAGCACCACCAACAACGTGCGCTCCAGCGGCGCGTGCTCCAATGCTGCTGCCCCCGCCTCCACAGAACATGTCGAAAACTCTGACTCTTCGCATTCGATCAGTTCCCCAAAGTTCTGGCGCCAGGTTACCAGGTCAAGATTGCGTTGGCCAGGTTAACGCTTTTCTATTAGTAAAAACAACGGCATAGGAATGGACCGAATCTCGAAATCTGCGCGAAGCGCGAACATGGCGCGCATTCGCGGTCGCGAGACGAACCCAGAAATGGAACTGCGTCGTGCGCTTTGGCAACTAGGCCTGCGATATCGAACGCATGCCCGATTGCCGGGCCGTCCAGATATTGCTTTCCTAGGTCTCCGAATTGCCATCTTTGTCGACGGTTGCTTTTGGCATTCGTGCCCAATTCATGGCGTCATGCCAAAAACGAACCGCAACTTTTGGCAACGAAAGTTACGTGGAAATCGAAGGCGAGATCTCAAAAATGAGGTTGCACTCAAATCGCTAGGATGGGATTGCTTGCGCTTTTGGGAACACGAAATAGAGCATTCGCTGCGCAAGTGCAGTACTGCAATAGCACGTCGCGTGGCGAAAAAGCGAAGAATCCGCGCTGCTGCAACACGCGATATTTCTTCTACCGCAAGCCCACGTTAATCTTCTCCAACACCCCACTCCCCGGACAAAGCTCCTTCGCCCCGAGACTGTTGAACGCCGCCCCATAAGTATTCAGGTGCGAATGCAAATCCTCCGCATCCGGCTTCACATACAGCAACCCCGTCAGCACCTCCCCCTTCGCCGCATGCGCCTGGATGTTGGTCATCGCATTGATCCGGTCCGTCGGGTCGTACTCGGCATGGAGCTTGCGCAACCGCAGCAGGCTCCCCTCCGCCCCCGCCGGCACCTCGATGACCTCCCCCTCCGCATAGGAAGCCTTCATCGCCTCCCGCGAAGGCCAGAAGTCCAGCCGGTTGACCGCTTCGTTGTGGTCCCGGATGTAGTCGTAGCTCTTGGTGGAACCGGCGTGGTTGTTGAAAGCCACGCAGGGTGAGATCACATCAATGAAAGCAGCCCCAGGATGCGCCAGCCCTGCCTTGACCAGGGGCACCAGCTGTTTCTTGTCCCCGGAGAAGGACCGCGCGACGAAGGTCGCGCCCATCAGCAAGGCCAGGGACACGGTGTCGATGGCGGAGTCGGTGTTGATCGCCCCCTTCTTCGCCTTGGAACCCGGATCCGCGGTCGCGGAGAACTGCCCCTTGGTGAGCCCGTAGACCCCGTTGTTCTCCAGGATGTACAGCATGTTCACCCCGCGCCGCATGACGTGCGCGAACTGCCCGAGGCCAATGGAAGCCGAATCCCCGTCCCCCGAGACGCCGATGTAGACCAGGTCCCGGTTGGCGAGGTTCGCCCCGGTCAGGACCGAAGGCATCCGCCCGTGCACGGTGTTGAAGCCGTGCGAATTCCCGAGGAAGTAATCCGGCGTCTTGGACGAGCACCCGATCCCGGAGAGCTTGGCCACCCGGTGCGGCTGCACGTCCAGCTCCCAGAACGCCTCGATCAGCGCCGCGGAGATGGAGTCGTGCCCGCAGCCGGCGCACAGGGTGGAGACCTTCCCCTCGTAGTCGCGGCGGGTGTACCCCACCGCGTTCTTCTTCAGGGTCGGATGGTGGAGCCTGGGTTTGGCGAGATAGGTCATTGTGAGAGCGCAGCCAGAGTCTTTAGGGTGGAATAGAAGAGCTTGAACTGGGGCCCGCGGGACGCGCTGTCGCGCGGCCCCGGATGGACGGCGGTGTGCACCATGACGAGCTTCGTCTTCGGGTCGACCATCACCGCCTGCCCATAAGCCCCGAGCAGCGCGAAGCGGCCTTCCTTGTCGATCAGCCAGGTCTGGTAGCCGTAGCCGTTGTTCGGCGTCGCGCGCCCATGGGCAAGGTGCGGCGCATCCGGGCGCGTCGCCGCCCGCACCCACTCGGCGGGAATCACCTGCCGGCCGTCGCGCGCGCCCTCCTCCGCCAGCAGCAGCCCCAGCCGCCCCCAGTCGCGCAGCGTGGCGTTCAGCCCGACGTAGCCCGTTTCGTAGCCGCCGCGGTCCAGGACCCACATCGCGTCCGCCTCGGCGCCCATGGGCTGCCAGATCTTCTCGGCGAGGTACTCCGACAGGTTGCGGCCGACGGCCGCGCGCAGCACCAGCCCCAGCACCTGCGTCTCGGCCGAGGAATAGAAGAACCGGGCCCCGGCGGGACGGGGCCGGCTGGTGTAGCCCCAGACGGTGTCGGCCCCGCCCGGGCCCTGCTGCAGGATGGTCTTGGCGTAGAGCATGCGGTTGTCGTCGCCGCCGTCGGCGCGCTGCCCGGGGTCCACGCCGGAGGACATGGTGAGCAGGTGCCGCAGGCTGGTCTCGCCGTAGGGCAGGCCCTTCAGCTCGGGCACGAACTCCCCGGCCGGCTGGTCGATGGACCGGATGCGGCCCTCGTGGATCGCGATCCCCACCAGCATCGCCACCACCGTCTTCGCCATGGACATCGAGGTGAAGCGGTCGGCGGCCTTGCGCCCGTATTGGTAGCGCTCGGCGAGGATGGTGTCGCCCTTGAGGATGAGCAGGCCGGTGTTGCGGTTGGCCTCGAGGTAGGCGTCCACCTCGAGCTCCTTCGGCTCCGGGACGCGCTTCAGCTCCCGCGCCTGCCCGCGCGCCACCCGGCGCGAGGGCACCAGCTCGTCGTAGCGGCTGAAGTTCCCCACCAGGCAGCGCTCAGCCTGCCGGCCGGCCAGGCTGCAGGTGGGATAGCCCTCGGCCTTGCCCAGGCGCGCCTCGTCGGGCGCGGCGAGCGCCGCGCCCGAGGCGAGGAGCAGCGCCGCGAGCAGCGGCTTCACGCCGCCCGGTCCTTCTTGATCGGCCGCACGTTGAGCGCCGCGACGATCTCGGAGATTTCCTTCGTGATGAAGCGCGCGGTGATCGGCGTGCCGTCGTAGTGCAGGATCGAGACCAGCGAGGCCGGGTTGATGTGCGCCTCGTTGACGAGCAGCGTCTTCATCTGCGCGTCGCGGTTCTGCTCGATGACGAACACCTTGGAGTGCGACTGCACGAAGTCCTGGATCTCGTCGGCGAACGGAAACGCGCGCACGCGCAGGGCGTTGACGAAGATGCCCTGCCCGGCGAGCGCCTCGAGGGCCTCGTGCATGGACGGGCTGGTGGAGCCGTAGAAGATGGCGCCGAAGCGCGCCGGCTCCTTGGCCGGGGTCAGCACCGGCTTGGGCACCAGGGTCTTGGCGAAGTCATGCTTCTTCAGCAGGCGCTGCATGTTGTACTGGTAGTCCGGCCCGGCCTCGGAGTAGATCGCCTGCGGGTTCTTCGAGGTGCCGCGGGTGAAGTACGCGCCCTTGGACGGATGCGTGCCCGGGTAGGTGCGGAACGGGATGCCGTCGCCGTCCAGGTCCTTGTAGCGCGCGAACTCCTTGCCCGCATCCAGCATCTCCGCGGTCATGACCTTGCCGCGGTCGTACTGGCGGGCGTCGTCCCACTTCAGCGGCTTGCACAGGCGATGGTTCATGCCGATGTCGAGGTCGGTCATGAGGAAGACGGGCGTCTGCAGCCGCTCGGCGAGGTCCAGGCAGTCCGCCGCCATGGTGAAGCACTCGTGCGGGTCCTCCGGGAACAGCAGCACGTGCTTGGTGTCGCCGTGCGAGGCGTAGGCGCAGGCGAGCACGTCCGACTGCTGCGTGCGCGTCGGCATCCCGGTGGAGGGCCCGCCGCGCTGCACGTCGATGATGGTGGCCGGGATCTCGGCGAAGTACGCCAGGCCGATGAACTCGCTCATGAGCGAGATGCCCGGCCCGGAGGTGGCGGTGAAGGCGCGCGCCCCGTTCCAGCCGGCGCCGGTGACGATGCCAATCGACGCCAGCTCGTCCTCGGCCTGCACGATGGCGAACTTGTTCCTGCCGGTGTCCTTGTCCACGCGCAGCTTGGCGCAGTAGCCGGAGAAGGCCTCGGCCAGCGACGACGAGGGCGTGATCGGGTACCAGGCGCAGACGGTGGCGCCGCCGTAGACGCAGCCCAGCGCGGCGGCCGCGTTGCCCTCCATGAAGATCTGGTCGCCCACGGCGTAGGCGCGCCGCGCCTTCAGGCCGATGGCGTCCTTCAGGTGCTCGCGCGCGTAGTTCAGGCCCAGCTGCAGCGCGTTCAGGTTGGGCTTGAGCAGCTTCTCCTTGCCCTTGTACTGCTCGCCGATCAGCTCGGCGATGGCGTCGGGCTCCAGGTCCATGAGCGCCGCCAGCGCCCCCAGGCCGATGATGTTCTTGAACAGCTGGCGCTCGCGCGGCAGGGTGTAGGTGGAGTTGGAGATCTCGGTGAGCGGCATGCCGACGACGTGGATGTCGTCGCGGAACTTCGACTTCGGCAGCGGCTTGGTGTTGTCGTAGAAGAGGTACCCGCCGGGCTCGATCTCCTTCACGTCCTGCGCCCAGGTCTGCGGGTTCATGGCCACCATCAGGTCGCAGCCGCCGCGCCGGCCGAGCCACCCCTTCTCCGTCACCCGCACCTCGTACCAGGTGGGCAGGCCCTGGATGTTGGAGGGGAAGATGTTGCGCGGCGAGACCGGGATCCCCATGCGCAGGAACGAGCGCGCGAACAGCTCGTTGGCCGAGGCCGAGCCCGAGCCGTTGACGTTGGCGAACTTGACGACGAAGTCGTTGACCGCCTCGATTCTCTTCACGCTCATCTGCATCAGCTCCTGTATCCGGAGTCTTTTTCGTCCACGATCCGGCGCAGCGCGGCGAACTCCAGCTCGCCCAGCGGCGCGGTGTCGGTGAGGAACTCGTTGCCCAGCTGCTGCGACTGGCGGCACATCTCGGGGCTGGGCTCGACCAGCCGGCCGCCGGCCTGCGCCGCGAGCTGGATCTGGCAGGCGCGCTCCAGGCGCCACATCCGGATCCAGGCCTCGGGCATGGTGCGCCCGGTGGTGAGCAGGCCGTGGTTGCGCAGCATCAGCGCCGAATTGGCGCCGAGGCTGGCCACGATGCGCTCGCGCTCCCCGAGACGCATGCTCGGCCCCTCGTAGTCATGGTAGGACAGCGCCTCGTAGAAGTTGTGCGCGTACATGTGGATGGGCAGCAGGCCGCAGGCCTGGGTGGACACCGCCATGCCGGCCAGCGTGTGGGTGTGGAACACCCAGTTGGCATCCTTGGCCCCCATGTGGATGGCGCTGTGGATCACGAAGCCCGCCTTGTTCGCCGGGTACTGGCTCTCCCCCACCACGTTGCCCTCGACGTCGATCTTCACCAGGTTCGAGGCGGTGACCTCGTCCCAGCGCAGGCCGTAGGGGTTGATAAGGAAGTGGTGGTCGGGCCCCGGGATGCGCGCGGTGATGTGCGCGTAGATCAGTTCCGACCAGCCCAGCAGCGCGGCGACGCGGTAGGCCGAGGCGAGCTCGACGCGGATAGCCTGTTCCTGCAGGCTGTCTACAGGTTCGCGCTTCATGCCGCCCTCTTGTGCTGTTTCTGCAGCGGGCTGCGCGCGGCGGGCCCGGCATGGGTCATCTCGATGAGCGACTTCTGCATGTCCCAGGCGCCGGTGGGGCAGCGCTCGGCGCACAGGCCGCAGTGCAGGCACACGTCCTCGTCCTTCACCATGATGCGGCCGGTCTTGAGCGGACCGCCGACGTACAGGTCCTGGCTGAGGTTGGTCGAGGGCGCGGTGAGGCGGGTGCGGACCTCCTGCTCCTCGCCGTCCGGGGTGAAGGTGATGCAGTCCATCGGGCAGATGTCGACGCAGGCGTCGCACTCGATGCACAGCTGGGTGGTGAACACCGTCTGCACGTCGCAGTTGAGGCAGCGCTGCGCCTCCTTCCACGCCGTGGCGGCGTCGAAGCCCAGCTCCACCTCCATCTTCACGTTCTTCAGCGTCTGCTTGATGTCGGCCCAGGGCACCGGGAAGCGCTGGTCGTTGGCGATCTCGTTGTCGTAGCTCCACTCGTGGATGCCCATCTTCTGCGACATCATGGACATCCCGGGCGCCGGGCGCTCGCGGATGTCCTCGCCCTGCAGCAGCTTGTCGATGGAGATCGCGGCGTCGTGGCCGTGCGCCACCGCCCAGATGATGTTCTTGGGGCCGAAGGCGGCGTCGCCGCCGAAGAACACG
>CAZMDA010000036.1:0-34194 GCA_964564865.1 uncultured Bordetella sp.
ATGCAGTATTCCCCCTACGTGCATCCGATCAATTCCGCCGGGGTGCGCTGCGTGGTGGTGGACGTGCGGCTCGAGGAACTCGAGCCGATGGCGTACCGGTTCCTGCTCAGCTTCGCGAAGGACAATGAACTGGAAACGCGCGACGGGCGCGTCGCCGAACGGACCGAGCTGGCGAGGCTGCAGCGGTCCGGGGACACGGAATAGGACGGGGTGGGAGCCCTGTCCCCGACGGCTAGGGCAGCGCCTTGATGGCGCTCGCGAGCCGGCTCTTGTGGCGCGAGGCGGCGTTCTTGTGCAGCACGCCCTTGCCGGCGACGCGGTCGATCACGGCCTGCGACTTGGCGAGCGCGGCGGCGGCGGCCTTCTTGTCGCCGGTCGCGATCGCCTTCTTGACGTCCTTGATGGCGCTGCGCGCGGCGGTGCGCAGGCTGGCGTTGCGGGCGCGGCGCTGCACCGCCTGGCGGGCACGCTTCTGCGCGGACTTGATGTTTGCCATGGGAGATCCGGACCTTGAAAGGGGCGGAAGTCTACCATGAACCCCGTCGCATGAACCGGCTTCCCGGAAGCGCAGGATGAACCTGCTCAGGGCCCTCGCCACCGTCAGCAGCCTGACCCTGGTGTCCCGGGTGCTGGGCTTCGTCCGGGACTTCTTCATCGCGCGGGTGTTCGGCGCCGGGCTCGTGACCGACGCCTTCTTCGTCGCCTTCCGCATTCCCAACCTGCTGCGGCGGCTGTTCGGGGAGGGGGCCTTCTCCCAGGCCTTCGTGCCCATCCTGGGCGAGGCCAGGGCCCGGCAGTCCCCCGAGGAGGTCCGGCTGCTGGTCGACAGCGTCGCCACGGTGCTGTTCCTTGCCCTGCTCGCCACCGCGGCGCTGGGCATGGCCGCCGCGCCGTTCATCGTCCACTTCACCGCCCCGGGCTTTGCCGCGGAGCCGGACAAGTTCGCGCTCACGGTGGCGATGCTGCGCATCACCTTCCCCTACATCGTGTTCATCTCCCTGGTGGCGCTCGCCGCGGGCGTGCTGAACACCTGGAGCCGCTTCGCGGTGCCGGCGGTGACCCCGGCGCTGCTCAACATCTCGTTCATCGTCGGCGCGGCGTTCTTCGCCGATCGCTTCGATCCGCCGGTGATGGTGCTCGCCTGGGCGGTATTCGTCGGCGGGGCGTTGCAGCTGCTGCTTCAGCTCCCGGCGCTGGCCCGCATCGGCATGCTGCCGCGCTGGCGGCTGGACCTCGCGCACGAAGGCATGCGCCGGGTGCTGAAGCTGATGGCGCCGGCGGTGTTCGGCGTCTCGGTGAGCCAGGTGTCCCTGCTCATCAACACGGTGTTCGCCTCGTTCCTGGTCACCGGCAGCGTATCGTGGCTCTACTACGCCGACCGCCTGATGGAGTTCCCGGCCGGGCTGCTCGGCGTCGCCCTGGGCACCATCCTGCTGCCCAGCCTGTCGCGCTACCACGCCGCCGCCGACCACGACGCCTACGGCCGCCTGCTCGACTGGGGCCTGCGCCTGACGCTGCTGCTGGCCCTGCCGGCGGCGGCCGCGCTCGCGGTGCTGGCCATGCCCCTGGTGACGACGCTGTTCCAGTACGGACGCTTCGGCGCCGCCGATGCCTGGGCGACGCGCGAGGCGCTGGTCGCCTACAGCGCCGGGCTGGTGGGCATGATCCTGGTGAAGATCCTCGCGCCGGGGTTCTACGCGCGGCAGAACGTCGCCACGCCGGTGCGCATCGGGATCATCACGCTGCTCGCGACGCAGGCGCTCAACGCCGCGCTCATCCTCCCGCTCAAGCACGTCGGGCTGGCGCTGGCGCTCGCGCTGGGCGCCCTGCTCAACGCCGCGCTGCTCTACCGCGGTCTGCGCCGGCACGGCATTTACGCGCCACAACCGGGCTGGGTCGGGTTCTTCCTGAAGCTCGCGGTGTCGACCGCCGTCATGGTCGCGGCGCTCTGGGCCGCGATGGGCGACAGCGCCTGGTGGCTGGCCGCCGGCTGGCAGGCGAGGGTGCCGGCCCTGGCCGGGCTCGTGGCGCTGGGCCTCGCCGTCTACGGCGCCTGCCTGGCGGCATTCGGCTTCCGCCTGCGGGACTTCTCGCGCCGCGGGGCGGAGTAGGCTGGCGGGCATGGACGCGCTGGAGACCTTCAGCCGGGCGGTCGACACGGAGGATGCCCGCATCGACCTCGCGCGCGCCTGCCTCCTGGTGGCCGGGGACGCCTATCCGGCGCTGGACGTGGAGGGCTATGTCGGCGAACTGGAGCGGCACGCCGGGCGCCTTGCCTCGCGCCTCGGCGTGGACATCGCGCCCGAGGAGAAGGTGGTGGCGCTGAACGAGTTCCTGTTCGACGACCTGGGCTATGTCGGCAACACGCGCGACTACTACGATCCCCGCAACTCCTACCTCAACGAGGTGATCGACCGGCGCACCGGCATCCCGATCACGCTCGCGGTGCTGTACATGGAGATCGGCCGCCGCATCGGGCTGCCGGTCGAGGGCGTGTCCTTCCCGGGGCACTTCCTGGTGCGGCTGCGGGTGCGCGGCGGGACGCTGGTCCTGGACCCCTTCTCCGGCGGCATGCCGCAGTCGGAGGACGACCTGCGCGAGCGCCTCAGGCGGGTCGTCCCGCCGGGCATGGGCGTGGGCGAGGCCTCGAGCGTGCCGGTCGAGCAGCTGCCGCTGGAGACGTTCCTCGAGCCCGCCGGCAAGCGCCAGATCCTGGCGCGGCTGCTGCGCAACCTGAAGGGCATCTACCGCGAGCGGAACCAGCCCGAGCGCCTGCTGGCGGTGCTCAACCGCATGCTCATCGTGGCCCCGGAATCGGCCGCGGAGCTGCGCGACCGCGGCCTGGTCTACCGCCAGCTGGAATGCTGGCGCCCGGCTCTGCAGGACCTGACGGCGTACCTGGCGCGGGCGCCCGGGGCGCCGGACGCGGAGGAAATCCGCGCCAGCGCCATGGACCTCACGCGGCGCTGCGCGCGCCTGAATTGAGCGCCGCCGCCCGCATCTCCAGGGCGCGCTTCTGCACCGCCTCGTGCAGCCGCCGCTTGTAGCCCAGCGCGAAGAACACCTCCGCGGCGAGGAAGATCGGCGCCACGAAGACCTGGAACAGGTTGTCCACCAGCGCGGGCTTCCTGCCCTCGTAGACGTGGCCCCAGAGCTGCACGATCCAGCCGCCGATGAACAGGGCGAGGAACCAGGCGAGGCCGGTGGCGAGCGGCGCCTGCGCGATCGGGTCCGTGGCCCAGAGCGCGAGGCCGAACAGCGCGCACATCGCGAGGCCGAGCGGGATATCCAGCAGCAGGTAGTAGGCGAGCAGCACGGAGGTGACCACGAGCGCGCCGGTCACCGTGAAGCCGCCCGCGTCGATCCGCAGCCAGCCCAGGGGAATCATCAGCGACACCGCGATCGCCGGGACGCCGAAGAAGTGCGTCGCCTTGTTGCGCGGGTCCTGATGGTAGGCCGCATAGAAAGACATCTGGTCCTCGAGTGTCTTCACGATCCGCTCCCTCCGCAATAACCGCTATAATTCAGCATTTTAGCGCTTAGATGGTCGTCACGCACGGACACCTGCCACGCCCGCATGGAGCCGCAGCGCGCGCCGCTGCCGGTCACGCGGTCACCGTCGGCAACTTCGACGGCGTGCACCGGGGGCACCGCGCGATGCTGGATCGGCTCGTGCGCGCGGCGCGCGAGCGCGGACTCGCCTCCTGCGCCCTGACCTTCGAGCCGCACCCGCGGGAGTTCTTCGCCCCCGCCGCCGCGCCCGCCAGGCTGGCGCGGCTGCGCGAGAAGCTGGAGTTCATCGCCGAGGCGGGCGTGGACCGCGTGCATGTGCTGCGCTTCGGCGCGCCGCTGGCGGGGATGGCGCCGGAGCGCTTCGCCGGGGACGTGCTGGCCGCGGGCGTGGGCGCGCGCTGGCTGCTGGTGGGACGGGATTTCCGCTACGGCGCGAAGCGCGCCGGGGATTTCGTCCAGCTGCAGGCCTCGGGCGCGAGGCTGGGCTTCGAGGTCGAGGCCATGCCGGACGTGCTGGACGGCGGCGAGCGCATCTCCAGTTCCGCGGTGCGCGACGCGCTGCAGGCCGGTGATTTCGCCCGCGCCGAGCGCCTGCTGGGGCGCCGCTACGCGATGAGCGGCCGGGTGGCGCATGGCGGGAAGCTGGGGCGGGAGCTCGGCTTTCCCACCGCGAACATCGTGCTGCGGCGCAAGCCGCCGCTGTCGGGGATCTTCGTCGTGGAGGCGGAGCTGGAGGAAACGCGGCAACGGCTGCGCGGGGTGGCCAGCGTGGGGCGCAGGCCGACGGTGAAGGCGGATGCCGCGCCGCTGCTGGAAGTGCACCTGTTCGATTTCGCCGGCGACCTCTACGGCCGGCACCTCAGGGTGGCGTTCCTCGCCAAGCTGCGGGACGAGAAGAAGTACGGCGGACTGCCGGCATTGCGCGAAGCCATCGAGGACGATGCGGCGCGCGCCCGCGACTGGTTTTCGAGGATCGAGTTGAAACATGGCTGACTACAAGAGCACGCTGAACCTGCCCGACACGCCGTTCCCGATGCGGGGCGACCTCGCCAGGCGCGAGCCGCAATGGGTGAAGGAGTGGAACGACAAGGGCGTCTACAAGCGGCTGCGCGCCGCCGCGAAGGGCAGGCCGCGCTTCGTGCTGCACGACGGACCGCCCTACGCCAACGGCGCCATCCATATCGGCCACGCGGTCAACAAGATCCTGAAGGACGTCATCGTCAAGTCGAAGATGCTGGCCGGGTTCGATGCGCCCTACGTCCCGGGCTGGGACTGCCACGGCATGCCGATCGAGGTGCAGATCGAGAAGCTGCACGGCAAGAACCTGCCCGCGGGCGAGACCCAGCGCCTGTGCCGCGCCTACGCCACCGAGCAGATCGCGAGCCAGAAGGCGGATTTCCAGCGCTTGGGCGTCCTGGGCGACTGGGACAACCCGTACCTCACGATGGCCTACGGCAACGAGGCCGACGAGATCAGGGGCCTGGGGCAGCTGCTCGCCAAGGGCTACATCTACCGGGGCCTGAAGCCGGTGAACTGGTGCTTCGACTGCGGCTCGGCGCTGGCCGAGGCCGAGGTCGAGTACGAGGACCGCAAGGACCCGGCGGTGGACGTCGCCTTCGAGTGCGCCGAGCCGGGGAAGCTGGCCGGCCTGTTCGGCCAGGCGCCCGCCGGCAAGGCCTTCGCGGTGATCTGGACCACCACGCCGTGGACGATTCCCGCCAACCAGGCGCTCAACGTGCACCCGGACCTGGACTACAACCTGGTCCAGACCGAGCGCGGCGCGCTGATCCTCGCCGCCCCGCTGCAGGAAGCCTGCCTTGCGCGGTACAAGCTGTCGGGAACGGCCATCGGCAGCTGCAAGGGCAAGGCGCTGGAGAACCTGCGCTTCCGCCACCCGCTCTACGACCGCGCCTCGCCGGTTTACCTGGGCGAGTACGTCACCACCGAGACCGGCACCGGCATCGTGCACTCGGCGCCCGCCTACGGCGTGGAGGACTTCGAGTCCTGCCGCCGCTACGGCATGAAGGACGACGAGATCCTCACGCCCGTGATGGGCGACGGCAAGTACGCCTCCACGCTGCCCGAGTTCGGCGGCCTGTCCATCTGGGACGCGAACCCGAAGATCGTAAAGGCGCTGGAGGCGAAGGGCGCGTTGCTGGCGGTGGACTGGAAGCACGTCCACAGCTACATGCACTGCTGGCGCCACAAGACGCCGGTGATCCTGCGCGCCACCATCCAGTGGTTCGCCTCGATGGACAAGAAGGTGGGCGGCGAGAGCCTGCGCGAGGTTGCGCTGCGCGGCATCGAGCAGACGCAGTTCTTCCCCGGCTGGGGCAAGGCGCGCCTGCACGGCATGATCGCCAACCGCCCGGACTGGACCCTGTCGCGCGCGCGCCAGTGGGGCGTGCCGATGCCCTTCTTCGTCCACAAGGAGACCGGCGCGCTGCACCCGCGCACCCCGGAGCTGATCGAAGAGGTCGCCAGGCGCGTGGAGAAGGGCGGCATCGAGGCCTGGCAGACCACCGCCGCCGAGGAGCTGATCGGGGCGGATGCCGCGACCTACGAGAAGGTGAAGGACACCATCGACGTCTGGTTCGACTCCGGCTCCACCCACCTCACGGTGCTCAAGCGCTCGCATGCGTCCGAGTCCACCTTCCCGGCGGACATGTACCTGGAGGGCTCCGACCAGCACCGCGGCTGGTTCCATTCGTCGCTGCTCGTCTCCTGCATGATGAACGGCGTGCCGCCCTACAGGAGCCTGCTCACGCACGGCTTCGTCATCGACATGGAAGGCCGCAAGATGTCCAAGTCGCGCGGCACCGGCATGGCGCCGCAGCAGATTTCCGACACGCTGGGCGCCGAGATCCTGCGGCTGTGGGTCAACTCGAGCGACTACTCGGGCGAGCTGACCATCTCCAACGAGATCCTGAAGCGCGTGGTGGAGAGCTACCGCCGCATCCGCAACACCCTGCGCTTCCTGCTTGCCAACACCTCCGACTTCGACCCGGCGAAGGACGCGGTGCCGGTGGCGGAGATGGTCGGGATCGACCGCTACGCGCTCGCGCTGGCGGCGCGGATGCAGGAGCAGGTGGCGGCGGACTACGCCGCCTACCAGTTCCACCTCGTGGTGCAGAAGCTGCAGGGTTTCTGCTCCGAGGACCTGGGCGCCTTCTACCTCGACATCCTCAAGGACCGGCTCTACACCTGCGCCGCCGGGTCGAAGGCGCGGCGCTCGGCGCAGACCGCGCTCTGGCACGTCACGCAGAGCCTGCTGCGCCTGATGGCGCCGATCCTCAGCTTCACCGCGGAGGAGGCCTGGCAGCTGGCCGCGCCGGAGAAGGGCGGCAGCATCTTCGAGCAGACCTGGCACGCGATTCCGGACGGCGGCCTGGACGAAGCCGCGCTCAGCCGCTGGAGCGACATCCGGCAGTTCCGCGAACTGTCCATGAAGGGGATCGAGGAAAAGCGCGAGCAGAAGCTGGTGGGCTCCTCGCTGGCCGCGGAGCTCGACATCCACGCGCACGGGCCGATGCTGGATGCGCTGACGAGCCTTGGCGACGAGCTGCGATTCGTGCTCATGACCTCGCGCGCCAACGTTCACCGCCGGGATGGCGGGCCGGTATCCGTCGACGTGGCGCCCAGCGCCCACCCCAAGTGCGAGCGCTGCTGGCACTACCGCGCCGACGTCAACGCGGCGGGCCTGTGCGGCCGCTGCGAGACCAACCTGCACGGGGGAGGCGAGACCCGCCGCCATGCCTAGGGCCTTGCCCTGGTTTGCCCTCGCGCTGGCGGTGCTGGTGGCCGACCGGGCGACGAAATGGCTGGTGCTGCAGGCCTTCGACCCCGGCGAGCGGCTCGAAGTGACCGGCTTCTTCAACCTCGTGCTGGTGTTCAACAAGGGCGCCGCCTTCAGCTTCCTCGCCGGCGCCGGGGGCTGGCAGACGTGGTTCTTCGCCGCCGTGGCGCTGGCGGCCACGGTCGTCATCTCGGTGCTGCTGGTGCGCCAGCCGGGCAAGCGCCTGTTCTGCACCGGCCTCGCGCTCATCCTGGGCGGGGCGCTGGGCAACCTCTGGGACCGCCTGACGCTGGGCGGGGTGGTGGATTTCCTCGATTTCCATGCCGCCGGCTGGCACTGGCCGGCGTTCAACGTCGCCGACTGCGGGATCACCGTCGGCGCCGCGATCCTGATCCTGGAGAGCTTCCTGCAGCCGAGGGCGGAGGGTCATGAAGGGCGTGCCTGAGCCGGGCGCGGGCAGCGACCTGCGGTTGCTGCTGAAGGCGCTCGCCTTCGCCGCGGACAAGCACCGCGACCAGCGGCGCAAGGACGCCAAGGCCTCGCCCTACATCAACCACCCGATCGCGCTGGCGGACGTGCTGGTGAACGAGGGCGGGGTGACGGAGGTCGAGGTGCTGTGCGCGGCGCTCCTGCACGACACCATCGAGGACACCGAGACCACGCCGGAGGAGCTGGAGCAGGCCTTCGGGCCGCGCATCGCCTCGATCGTGCTCGAAGTCACCGACAACAAGATGCTCAAGCGCGTCACCCGCAAGCGCATGCAGGTCGAGCACGCCGCCCGCGCCAGCCGCCAGGCCCAGCTGGTGAAGCTGGCCGACAAGATCTGCAACCTGCGCGACGTCGCCTCCCACCCGCCCGCGGGCTGGGACCTGAAGCGCCGGCGCGAGTACTTCGACTGGGCGCGCGAGGTGATCGACCGCCAGCGCGGCGTGCACCCGGCGCTGGAGGCGGCGTTCGACGCCGCGCTCGCGCGCAAGCCGCCGGCCGCGGGCGATGGGGGATAATCGCGCCATGGACGTCCTGCTCGCCAACCCCCGCGGCTTCTGCGCCGGCGTCGAGCGCGCGATCGAGATCGTCGAGCGCGCCCTCGAAGAATTCGGCCGCCCGATCTACGTCCGCCACGAGATCGTGCACAACAAGACCGTGGTGGACACGCTGCGGCGCAAGGGCGCGGTGTTCGTCGAGGAGCTGGACGAGGTCCCGGCCGGGGCGACGCTCGTCTTCTCCGCGCACGGGGTGTCCAAGGAAGTCCGCGCGGACGCCGAGCGCCGGGGGCTCAAGGTGTTCGACGCCACCTGCCCGCTGGTGACCAAGGTGCACGTCGAGGTCTCCAAGATGCTGCGCGAGGGCTACGAGATCGTGATGATCGGCCACCGCGGCCACCCCGAGGCCGAGGGCACCGTCGGCCAGGCCGACGGCGGCATCACCCTGATCGAGACCGAGGCCGACGTCGCGAACCTGGCGGTGCGCGACCCGTCCAGGCTCGCCTACGTGACCCAGACCACGCTGTCGGTGGACGACGCGCAGCGCATCGTCGCCGCGCTGCGCGCGCGCTTCCCGCAGATCCGCGGTCCCAAGCGCGACGACATCTGCTACGCCACCCAGAACCGGCAGGACGCGGTGAAGTTCATGGCGCCGCAGTGCGACGTGGTGATCGTGGTCGGCTCGCCCAACAGCTCCAACTCCAACCGGCTGCGCGAGGTCGCCGAGCACATCGGCGCCGAGGCCTACATGGTGGACAGCGCCGCGGACCTGAAGCCGGAGTGGATCGCGGGCAAGAAGCGGGTGGGCGTCACCGCCGGCGCCTCCGCGCCGGAGGTGCTGGTCGAGCAGCTGGTGGCGCGGCTGAAGGAGCTGGGCGCCGCCAGCGTGCGGCCGCTGGACGGGATCACCGAGAGCGTGGTGTTCACGCTGCCGCGGGAGCTCGCCCGGAAGCACTAGCCGCCGGGCGGCCGGGGCGCCTCCGCGCTGTCGAAGTTCACCTCCAGGGTCATCTGCACCCTGACCGGGCGGCCGTCCTTCATGCCGGGGGAGAACCTAGCGGCGCGGAAGGCGCGCACCGCGGCGTCCTCGAAATAGCCCGGGGGCTCGGCGCTCACCACGTCCACCTTCTCCACCTTGCCGTCCTCGCCGATGTACAGGCGCACCACCACCCGGCCGGAGAGGAAGCGGCGCGCCGCGGCCTCCGGGTACTCGGGCTCGGTGCGGGTCATGATCCCGGGCCGGACGTCGAGCTCGCGGGTGAGGTAGTAGTGCGGCGCGGGCAGCAGGGCGGGCGGCCCGCCGCCGGTCTCGCCGCGCCCGGGGCGGCCCGCCTCAGGCGCGGCCGATGGGGGCGCCGGGGCCGCCGAGGGTTCCGGCTGCGCCAGCAGCACCGCGTGCAACGGGGCGGAGAACCGCTCCCAGGAGAACCCGCCCCAGCGGGCGCCGGTCGACTGCTGCAGCCCCGCGACCAGCAGGGCGTGCAGGACGGCGGAGGCGGCCAGCGCCGCCGCGACCCGCTGCTTACTCGAAGAACAGCTCACGCCAGGACACGCGCCGGCCCTGGAGGGTGCTGGGCGCCACCGGCGTGTTCTGCGTCAACTGCTGGTTGTCGGCGGTGGTGACGATGGTCTTCACGGTGCCGCCGGGCAGCTGCACCACGTTGATGCCGACCACCAGCGAGGAGGAGATCTTGGTGCTGGCCATGTTGGCCGTCGCGCCCGCGATCACGCCGCCGGTCTTGTAGTCGAGGAAGTTGATCCAGCCGAAGCCGCCCGCCACGCAGGTGTCGGTCGAGGGCACGTTGGAGGGGATCACCAGCGTGCCCAGCTGCAGGATCGGGTCGACGTTGACGCGCTCGCTGCCCTGGCCGGAAACGGCGCCGTCGGGCAGGTCGATGAACCAGCCGTTCACCGAGGCATTGGCGAAGTCCACCGCGTTCACCGTCGCCACGGTGCGTTCCGTGGTCGGGTTGGTGGCGCTGGCGGTCAGGTCCTGGCGCACGAAGCCGGTGATGGTCGAGGCCGGGAAGGCGCCGCCCCGGGTCATGGTCACGGTCGGCGAGGTGGTGCTGCCCATCGCGTCCTTGATGGCGTAGACGGTCTGGCGCTGGGTGCTCGACTTGTCCGAGACGCCGAGGAACTTGCCGGTGCCGAGGAACACCACGCGCTGGCCGCTGACCTCGCCCAGTTCCGGCTTGGTGGTGATCGGCTGGGCCGAGCCGTCCGGCGCGGTCAGGGTGGCGATGCGCGTCACCGTGTCCACCGGCACCGCCGCCACCGAGCTGTCCAGCTGGATGCGCCAGAGGTTGCCCTTGAGGTCGCCGCCGTAGATGGTGAGCGCCATGTTCTCGAACGAGGCGTTGTCCACCCAGGCGTTGATCCGGCCGAAGCCGCTGGGGTCGGTAGTGCCGGCGACGCAGGGCGCGGTCGTGCTGACGCCGTCGCAGCCCACGCCGGTGGAGTAGCGCTTGAGGATCTTCCCGGTCTGCGCGTCCGCCACGTACAGGTAGCCCTTGCCGTCACCCGGCGACAGGTTGTTGAGGCCCGAGGTGAAGATCACCACCCACTTGCCGTCGGACTTGCGCTTCACGATCAGCGGGTTGCCGAAGCTGAAGCCGATGTTGCAGTCCTCGGAGAAGGTGCCGCCGTTGGCGTCGGCGTCGGAGAGGCAGGTGGTGCCGGTGCCGCCCTTGATCTCCCACAGGCCCTTGGGGTTGTCCGGGTCGGTCACGTCGAGGGCGTAGTAGCCGCGGCCGCCGGCGTTCAGGCCCGCCACCAGGATGGTGCGCCAGTTCGTCTGCGCCGAGCAGGGCGCGGCCGTGGTGTGGCCGAAGCACACGTCCCCGACCACCGGCGAGCCGTCGGTGTAGTAGCGGTGCGAATAGGGCGAGTCCGCCAGGCGCTTCATGTCCTTCATCACCAGGTTCGGGATGTAGGCCCAGCGCTCCGAGCCCTCGCCGCCGGTCGGGCTGGTGTTCAGCGTGCCGGTGAAGGTGTCGTCGGTGGTGATCGCGGTGCCGATGCCGGCGGTCTGGTAGTAGGGATTGTTGTCCGGGTCGGACTCGAAGGCGTGCAGCATGCCCTCGTTCGAGGCCACGTACACCGTGCCCTTCCTCGTGCCGTTGACCCCGTTGGTGGTGTTGCGGAACTCCTGGTAGTAGGGATCCTTGCCCGCGAAGTTGCCGGTGTTGTAGCTGAAGGGCGAGGCCTTCACGTAGGCCGGCTGGGCGTTGATGATGTCCCCGAGCACGCTTTGCCGGTTGCGGAACAGGTCGGTGAGCAGCGTGCTGCCGCTGGTCTCGTAGGTCGAGTCGCCGCGCAGGTAGTCCACCAGGCGCTCCTTGGTGGCTTCCGCGGCGGCGCCGTTGGAGGTGATCACCGCGGCCTGCGACAGCGGGCCCTGCAGCGAGGGCGAGGCCGAGGTCGCCATCGGCTCGAAGAAGTCCATCTCGGCCGCGGTCAGGCCGGCGCCGTCGGTGCAGGTCGGGTAGGCGGCGTTGGCGATCGCGGCCGGGAAGCAGAACGACTTCAGCTTGTTGAAGTTGTCCCCGGTGCCGGTGACGTCGGTGGCGTCGAAGGTGTAGATGTTGCGCGTGTTGTGGGTGCGCGCATCCAGCAGCGCCGCCGCCGCCCACAGCTCGCGCGAGGCCACCGTGCCGGTGGACAGGTCGATGGTGCGGGCCTTGATGTCGCCGATCCACTGCACCGTCTCGTACTGCGCGGTGAAGGCGAAGTTGTCGCCGGCCACCGGCTGCAGGTTCGAGGTCGCCGCCGCCGCGCCGGCGCCGACCCGCGCGTTCACCGAGCTCAAGGTCTCGGCGATGGCGTTGGAGAGCTCCGCCGGGTCCTTGGCGCTGAAGAACACGCCGCGGCCGTTCACCGCCGCGTGCCAGAGGTCGTCCAGCGCGGTCTCGGAGTCCGCCGCCGGCGTCGGCCAGTTGAGGCCGCCGGAGGCCGGGTCGATCTTCAGCTTCTCGAAGTCCGCGCTGCCGCCCGACTGGTAGTTCTTGTCGTAGGTGAGCTGGCCCGCCAGGCCCATGCCCACGGTGAACAGGGTCATGTGCTGGTGCGCGGCCGGGTCGTTGGTGGTCACCGGCACCTGGTCGGCGAGGTCGGTGCGCAGGTCGGTCTTGTAGTAGTACATCGCGACGTCCGACAGCGTGTCGCTCCTGCCGGCGATCGAGCCGCCGCCGTCGTAGCGCGCCTCGCTGCGCTTGGAGTAGCCGCTGTCCACGTTGTCCTGGTTGCCGATGGCGGTGCCGTCCAGCTTCACCCCGGCGGCGCCGTTCCAGTAGCCGTCCGTGGTCAGGATGGCGTAGTTGGGCTGGCAGGCCACCGTGATCGGGCTCGCACCGGTGCCGGAGTTGATCCCGGTGGTGACGCCGGCGAAGTAGCGGCCGACGCGGGACAGCGCCTCGCGCAGGGGCGTGGAGCCGTGCGATTCCTGCTTGTACAGCCACTGGTACCAGAGGTCCTTGGTGCCGCCCGCGCCGGCGGTGAAGTCGGCCACCGCCTTGAAGCGGTTGGCGATGTCCCCGCCCGGGTTGATGGTGATGAAGCCGACCCGGAAGGCGTCGGTGATGCTGACGAAGGCGCGGCCGATGGCGGTCTTGGCCATCGCCATCCGGGTGCGGTAGTAGGCGTACCAGTTGGCGAAGTTGGTCATCTCCTCGTCGTAGGAGCACGTGGCGCCGGCGCAGTCGGTGCGCGCCGCGTACTTGTTGAACGTGGAGGGCACGGTGTTGGCCGGCGGGTCCTGGAACGGCACGATGTTGACCCGGGTGAAGTTGCCCAGGTTCTGCCGCGACGGCAGGGTGGCGTCCACCTTGTTCTGGCCGCCGGTGAAGGCGGCCGCGGTGTGGTCGACGTTGCCGGGGGTGACGCCGCCGGTGAGCGCGGACTTGGTGAGCGTGATGCCCGGCGCGTTGTGCGAGGGGGTGATGTTGTTGTAGGTCGAGCCTTCGTTGGTCGGCGAGCGCAGGGTGACGCGCGCGCCGGAGGCCGAAGCGCACCAGCGGGTGGCGTCGGGGCCGGGGCCGGCGCAGCCGCTGGTGGCGTTGATCGCCGCCGCCAGCTGCGTGGCCATGTAGTTGTTGCGCGTGGTCGAGGCGCCGCCGCCGCTCGAGGGGCAGGCCGCGATGGCCGGGCTGGGGCAGGTGACCGCGGAGCTGATGAGGGAGGTGCCGCTCACGGTGAGCGTGGAGATGGATTCCCCGGTGCCGACGCCGCTGATGTCGATGGTCGAGGTCGCGCCGGTGCTGGCGCCGATGGTGAACTGCATCTGCACCGGGTAGTTGTTGGCCGCGTCGCCCGGGGTGCCGGTGCTGCCGGAGGGGTTGCCGGTGGCGGTGGGCGTGGGGGTGGCCGTGGTGTTCGGGCCGACCCGGATCGAGACGATGTTGCTGTTGCGCGTCGCGTGGTAGCCGGAGGTTCCGGTATTGGCGTTGATCGCGCCCTGGATGGCGGTCGCCGCATCCGCCGCGGTGAAACTGGCGGCGAGGTTGACCGTGCCGGTGATGATGTTGACCCCGTTGACCAGGACCCCGGTGATCGCGGCGGCCGCGGTGTCCTTCTGCGCGTCGACGGTGATCTGGCCGAAGGCGACCCGGCCCGGGTTGCCGGTGCCGCCCGCGGCCACGTTGCCGACGAACTTCGGGTAGGTGAAGCCGGTCTGGCGCTTGGCCTGGCAGCTGGCGAGCGTGCTGCTGCTGCAATAGCGCACCGGCGCCGGGACGCTGTAGGTCACCCCCGCGACCGAGGTCGGCGCGGTGGCGGCGACGCAGCTGGTCATGTTCTGGTCGGTGCAGTATTCCGTGGCCGCGAGCCGGTAGTAGTAGGGCCCGCCGGTCACGTACTTGATCGCGGAGCCTGTCGTCAGGCCGAAGGCGAACACCGCGTCCGGGTAGTTGTAGGCGCTGTTGGTGCGGCACTTCAGGGTGCCGACGTCCGCCGCGGTGAGCTTGGTGGGGTTGGCGAGCACGTCGGCGTTGGTGAACGTGTCGGTGACCGAATCGCCCTGCGCGAAGCACCACACCCGGTCCGGGTAGCCGGTGACCAGGTTGACGTTGTTCACCTGCGAGCCGGAACTGTTTTCCACCATGTTGTAGGTATCGCGGCGGTAGGTATTCACGCCCGAGGGGCTGATGCCGTCGGTGGGCACCACCGTCCAGTTGGTGGTGTTGGCCGCGGTCATCGAGATCTTGGAGGTGCCGTCGAAGTTGACCGGCGGGAAGTAGCGGATCTCCGGGTTGTAGTACTGGGTGTTGATGTCGGGCGTCATGAGCGGCACGTCGCCGGCCTGGCAGTTGTCCAGGCCGCCGGTGATGGAGCCGTCCGCGCTGCTGTCGTCGCCGGCATCGTGGCACAGGGCATTCGAGCCGCCGAAGCGCCGCCCGAGGTAGTCGGGCGTGTACTGCTGCTCCATGGATCCGGAATCGTCCAGGATCAGCATGATGTTCGGCTTCACGCTGGAGGCGGGCTGCGCGAGCGGCTCGTTGGAGATCTCGGTGAGCGCGGCCGAGACCGGGCCGGAGACGGTCATCAGCGCGCTGAGCAGGCAGGCCAGCGCGCGCTTGAGCGGCGTGGCGTTCGGGTTGGTCGTCGGGTGGTTGGACATGGGGTGCCGCTCCTGGCGTGCTAGAACACGACCGCCTGTATGTAGCTGGACGAATTGCGCGGCCCGAGCACGCGCACGGTGATGCGGTACAGGGCATTGGTCGGCACCGAGATCGCCATGGTGCCGAAGGCGGCGGCGCCCTTGGTGCCGCCGCCGGTGGTGGAGGAGGCGCCCGACTGCTTGACGCAGGTGACGCTGGCCGGGTCGCCGGTCTGCTGGCACAGGCGGTGGATCACCCAGCTCACGGTATAGCCCGCCGGCGGCGCCGGGCTGGTGACGGGCGTCGCCGTGCTCCAGTCGAAGTCGTCCGAGGTCGTCGCCGTCTTGTTGCCGAGCAGGTCCAGGTCCTCGGCCCACTGGGCGTAGTAGCCGGCGCCGGCGTTGTCGTTGTACAGGTTGGCCGCCGGCGACACGCCCATGAGGTAGCTGCGCGCCGCCTCGACACCGAGGTCGCCGGTGTGCATCGCCGACTGGCGGAACGCGAGGTTGCCGGAGATGATGGTGCCGGTGTCCACGCTGCGCATCAGGGCGATGCCGGCGAGCGACATCGCCACCAGCACGATCAGCGCGATGAACAGGACCAGGCCTTGCTGGGTCTTGCGCAGGGTTGCGCGCATCAGGGCCTCCAGATCATGTTGCGCAGCGGCACCGTGGTCTCGAACACGCGGTAGCGGTAGCAGCGGTCCTCGCTGCCCGAGGCGACGCTGATGGCGAGGAACGGGTTGGCGGTGGTCACCTGGCCCGCGGCCGTCGACCCGGACCAGGTCGGCACCGTGGTGGTCGCGTCGCACTCGCTGGCGCCGGCGGACTTCTTCTCGTAGTTGCCGATGCGCGCCAGCACCGCGATCTTGGCCGAGGTGATCTGCAGCCAGCCCGCGCTGGTGGTCGGTGTGGTGAAGTCGTAGGTGTCGACGACATTGTCGTTGTTGGTGTCCTTGCCGTAGAGCGCGCGCAGGTCCACGATCGCGTCCACCAGGTCCACCGCGGTCGGGGCGCCGCTGGTGAGCAGCGCGTCGATCACCTGCAGCCGGCCGGAGGCGATCTGGTAGGTGCGCAGCGTCGGGTTGCCCAGGTTCAGGATCGAGTCGCCGCTGGCGTACGAGGTGGGGAACAGGCCCCACGCGGACGGGTTGTAGGGCGCGCTGACCCCGGGGTTGAGCTGCAGCTTCTGCGCCACGCCCTGCACGTGCGTGATCTTGCCCAGGGTGCAGCCGCCGGCGTTCACCATCAGCACCAGGTCGCCCGACTTGAAGCCGTCGGTGCCGTCCACCGAGACTTCCGAGGACTTGGCGTTGAACGAGGAGATGGTGGTGGGCATCATGCGCTCGCCCTCGCTCGAGTACATGAACGAGATCTTGTCCGGGTTGGCCGGGGTCACGCTGTCGTGCGTGATCAGCAGCGGCGCGAGGGTGATGTTGGGCAGCGCGGAGCTGGGCGCCGTGCCGGAGGGATAGACGCTGGCGGAGTAGTTCGGGTCGTAGTACCAGAAGATGTTGCCGCAGCCCAGCGCCGCCGAGTTGTTGAAGCCGTAGCCGGCGTTGCGCGCGTCGCGCTCGATGGTGTACAGGGAGATCAGGCCGTTGGTCTGCGCGCCGCCCTCGCCCAGGGTGGCGCGGTTGAAGTTGTCGCCCACCAGGTAGGCCTGGGTGATGATCAGGATGCCGATCAGGCCGATCGCCACCGCGACCAGCAGCTCGACCAGGGACATGCCCAGTTCCCGTGCGCGCATCGCCGGCCCCTAGGAGTTGTTGATCGTCGCCACGGCGACGTGGTTGCTGGCGCCGGTCTCGCCCGGGCGCAGCCAGCGCACGGTGACGGTGACCTGCTGGCCGGAGACGGCGATGCTGGGGGCGTTGGCGCCGGTGGCGTTGGGCAGCAGCGCCTGCACCCGCGCCACCCAGGCCGCGCACACCGCGGTGCTGCCGCAGTTGGCGTCCGCGTAGGCGGAGAGGTTGCCGCGGTCCACCCACATCTGGCCGATGATCTCGTTGGCGAGGAACGAGGCCTCGGAGCGGTACTTGGAGTCGATCGTGGCGCGCATCGCCATCGCCTGCATGCCCATCAGGGCAAGGATGCCGATGGAGAAGATCAGCATGCCGATCAGGGCCTCGATCAGCATCACGCCCTTCTGGCCGCCCTTGTGCCCGCTCTTGTCCCCTCTTGCCTGGCGTCTCATGTCGGGTTCGCCTTCCTCAGCTGCACTTGCGCGGATCGGTGGCCGCGGTGACCTTCGGGTCGCACATCCGGATCGCGCCGCCGGTGGTGACCTCCACGCGCAGGCAGCGCATGGTGCCGTTGGTCGCGTCCTCGTGCTCGCAGGTCCCGCCGGTGGGGTTCTTCAGGTCGATCGCGGTGATGCCCGCGGCGGTGGGGCGGCCGAGGGCGTTGAACACCACCAGGGACCCTCCGGTGGTGGTGACGGTGACGTTGCGCGAACCTTCCTGCGCGGACTTGATCTGGACGATGCGCGGCGCCGCGGTGTCCGAAGGCGCGGTGGCGCAGGCGCCGGCGGCGTCGTCGCGGCTGACCACCCAGTTGAGCGCGGTGCTGCTGGCGGCGCAGGCGTTGGTGACGGTGCTCATCAGCTGGAAGCGCATGGTCACGTTGCGCCGCACCGCCTCGGTCTTGGCCAGCGTCAGGCCCGAGAGCGTGGTCTCGGCCGCGTTCTTGATCTGGGCGTTCTGCAGGAAGATGGTGAAGTTGGGCAGCGCCAGCGCGAGCAGCACGCCGACGATCGCCAGCCCGATGGCCAGCTCGACCAGCGTCACGCCATGCTGCGCGCGCCGGCCACCGCGCTGCGTGCGGTCCTGCTCTAGCACGAATCGCCCTTCTTGCCGACCCAGCAGGTGGTGGAGTTGTTCCAGCCCGACAGGCCGGTGAAGGTGGAGGTCTTGGTGTTGTCCTGGTTGATGGTGTAGACCATGCCGCCGGTGCCCTGGGTGGCGATGCCGGTGGCGGTGCAGGTGTAGGCGGTGGCCGTCGGCGTGCCGCAGGAATACGTGAAGTAGCGGGTCCCGGTGACCGTGGTCCAGTTGGGCGTGCCGGTGACGTAGGTGCGGTTGTCCGAGAACCACTTCTCGGCCTTCAGCCGCAGCTCGGCCAGGGTCGAGGTGGCCTCGGCCACCTTGCCGCGCCGGACATAGTCCTGGTAGGAGGGCATGGCGATGGCGCCCAAGATGGCGATCACCGCCACCACCACCATCAGTTCGATCAGGGTGAATCCGCTTTGGCGACGCATGACATCCCTTTCCTGTAGGAGTGCATTCTGGGAGCGCCGCCCGGGCCCGGCAAAGGCCGCCGATGAGCGGCCGCTTTGCCGGCGCGAACGGCTGGCCGCGGCCAGTATATAGGAACGAATTCACGGACTTACCGGGGCCCCCGGCGGCGCGGCGTATAATCGCGCCCTCCCGCGAGGCTGCTGTAGCTCAGTTGGTAGAGCGCTTGATTCGTAATCATGAGGTCGCCCGTTCGATTCGGGCCAGCAGCACCACCCTTGAACGCCCCTGAAGGGAGCCGATGGCGGCCAGGATCCTGGTAGTGGACGACGACGACAGCATGCGGGAACTGATCCGCATCCACCTGTCGTCCGCGGGCTACGAGGTGAGCACCGCGGCCGACGGCATCGCCGCCGGCTACCTCGTCCTGAAGAGCCCGCCCGACCTGATCCTGACGGACGTCAACATGCCGCACATGGACGGCTTCGAGTTCATCGCGGCGCTGAAGGCCGACAAGTCGCTGCCCTACATCCCGGTGATCTTCCTCACCTCGCACGAGGAGGGCGACCATCGCGGCAAGGAACTGGGCGCGGTGGGCTACCTCACCAAGCCGGTGCGCGCGGAGAAGCTGCTCCAGCTGGTCGCCAAGCACGTCCCCGGCGGCGCCATCCCCATCGGCTGATTTCCTACGGGCAGTCGCGCAGTTCGGTGCCGGGGAAACCGGCAGTCAGTTCCCGCAGCATGGTCTGCTGCGCGCCGCTGGCGGCGCGCACCTGGAACCAGACCTTCGGCACCGCCGCTTCGCGCGCCCCGACCTGGGCCGAGCGCACGCCGCGCCCGCGCAGCGCCTCCAGTCGCGCCTTGGCGGCCTCCTCGGTGCGGAACACCCCCAGCGAGACCGCCCAGCGCGCCGGGCCTTCGTCCTGGACGATGAAGTACTCCTCCGGGCCGAAGCCCAGGCCCTTCAGCTCCGCGGCCTTCTTCTGCGCGCCCGGGCGGTTGCCCTGGGGCGGGATGAACACCCACCAGCCGGCGGGTTCCTCGGCGCGGCGCTGCGCCAGCCGCTCGCCCAGGGCGAGCGGCCCCAGCGCCAGCTCGGCGCGCGCAACCTCCGCCAAGGCGAAGCTGCCCCACTCCAGGCAGGCAGCGGGGGGCGCGTCCGCCGCGACCGGCTTGAGGGGCGCCTTGGCCGCTGCGGCGGGCTCCGCGGGGCCGCCCTCCGCAGGCAGGATGCGCAGCTTCTGCGGCTCGATCTGCTGCGCGAACGGCTTGGGATCGCGTCCGGTATCGGCCGGCGACTGGGTGTACCACCAGGCGAAGAACGCCAGGTTGGCCGCGACCAGCAACAGGAACAGGGCCCTCATGCGGGAGAAATGCCGCGCGAAGGTTCGCCGGCCTGCGCCATGCGCGCCAGGCCTTCCAGCACCAGGTTCTCGACGAAGCGGCAGGGGAAGGGCAGGCGCTCGATCAGCGCCGGCCCGCCGCCGCCCGAGACCAGGCACTGGGGGCCGGAGGGCGCGGGCTGGCCCGCAGTGCCGCCCATCTGCCGGTACATGCGCTCCACCGCGCCGGCCTGCGCATGGCGGCAGCCGGTCTCGATCGCATCCACGGTGTTGCGCGGCGTGTCCACGTAGTTGCCCTCCTGCAGCGGCAGGCGGCCGGTGTGCTCGTGCAGGACGAAGCGCATCAGGTCGATGCCCGGCACGATCAGGCCGCCCAGGAACTCGCCCGCGGCCGAGAGCCGATCGATGGTGGTGCAGGTGCCGGCATTGACCACCAGGCAATCGCGGTCCGGTTCCAGCGCGCGCGCCGCGATCAGCGCCGCCCAGCGGTCCGGTCCCAGCACCTCGGGGCGCTCGTAGCGGCTGCGCACGCCGCAACGCTCCGGCTCGCCGCGCACCCACTCCGGCTCGGCCTCGAAGATGCTGGTCCAGTTGACGAGCAGCTGGTGCGCGCCGTCGCCGGCGACGTTGGAAATGATGATCCGTTCCGGATTCTCGTGGGTGATGGAGAACGGGTTGACGTGGTCGCTCGAGGCGGCGAACTCGAGCAAGGCCACGTTGGCGATGCCGGACCAGGACCCGCCGCGCAGGTTCCGGTCATACCAGCCCCATTTCACGCGCGAGTTGCCGGCGTCGATGGCGAGGATCATGCGCCGCGCCCCTGCACGATGCGTCCGGAGGCGACCTCGCGCAGGCCGCGCGCGGTCGCGATCCGCAGCGCCCCGCTGGCGGCGATGCCGCGCGCCAGGCCCGAGAGCATGCGGCCGTCGGCGAGGCGCACGCGCAGTCGCTCGCCCTCGTGCGCATGCAGCGCGGTCCATTCGGCGACGAAGGGCGCCAGGCCCGCGCGCTCGAAGGTCTCCAGCGCCGCCAGCACTTCGCGCGCCACCTGCGCGATGACCTGATTGCGCGACGGCGCGGGCGCCACGAAGGTCTCCAGCGCCGCCACCCGGCGCCGCAGGCGCCGCGCGAGGGCCGGATCGGCCCGGCAGTTGATGCCGATGCCGACGACGGCGACGGTCGCGCCGCCGCCCGCCCGGGTCTCGATCAGGATGCCGCCCAGCTTCGCGCCCGCGATGACGAGGTCGTTGGGCCACTTGACCTGGACCCCCGCTGCGCCGAGGGCGCGCAGGGCGCGCGCCGTCGCCACGCCCACCGCAAGCGACAGCCCGGACAGGGAAGCCGGGGCGCCGCGCATGCGCCGCAGGATCGAGAACGTGGCGCCGGCGCCGGGCGCCGAGCGCCAGCGCCGGCCGCGGCGGCCGCGGCCGGCGCTCTGCGCCTCGGCGGCGAGCAGCAGCGGACCGGGGCCCTCGTGCGCCAGCAGCTCGGCGTTGGTCGAGCCGCAGCGCGCGACTACGCGCGCCGGCAGGCCGGCAACGGAAATCGCTTCGACGCGCAGCCTGTCGCGTGACCGGTCCATCGGGCGCAGTTTACGCGGAGCCGAAGCGGAAATGGCGGCCCGGCGCCGCCTCGAACAGGGCCCGGGTGTACTCGTGCCGCGGGCGCAGGAACACCTCCGCCGCCGGGCCGTATTCCACCACGCGCCCCTGCGACATCACCGCGACCTGGTCGCAGACCTGCGCCGCGACGCGCAGGTCGTGGGTGATGAACAGCATCGCCAGCTGCAGCCGCTCGCGGATCTCCTCCAGCAGCTCCAGCACCTGCGCCTGCACCGAGACGTCCAGCGCCGACACCGCCTCGTCGGCCACCAGCAGCTCGGGCTCCATGGCGAGGGCGCGCGCGATGCAGATGCGCTGGCGCTGGCCGCCGGAGAACTGGTGCGGGTAGCGCTCCAGCGCCTGCGCGTCCATGCGCACCAGCGCCATCAGCGTTCTCGCGCGCTGCAAGGCTTCCTCCCGAGGCGTGCCATAGTTCAACGGGCCCTCGATGATCGCCTCGCCCACGGTGCGGCGCGGGTTGAGCGAGCGGTAGGGGTCCTGGAACACGATCTGCACGCGCCTGCGCAAGGGGCGCAGCCGGCGCGCCGGCATGCGCGCGATCTCGTCCGTGCCCAGCCGGATCTCGCCCGCGGTCGGGTCCACCAGCCGCACGATGCAGCGCGCCACGGTGGACTTGCCGGACCCGGATTCGCCCACGATGCCCAGGGTCTGGCCGCGCCGCACCTCGAGGTTCACGTCCTCCGCGGCATGCACCTCGCGGCGCTTCGACAGGAAGCCGCCGGAACGGTAGGTCTTGGCGAGCGCGCGCGTGGCGAGCACCACCGGCGCCGACGGGTCGGCGGGCCGCGCGTGCGGCTCCAGCGCGGGGACCGAGCCGATCAGCATCTTCGTGTAGTCGTGCTGCGGCCGCTTGAGCAGCTCGTCGCGCGCGCCCAGCTCCACCAGTTGCCCCAGGCGCAGCACCGCGACCCGGTGCGCGATCTCGGCCACGACGCCGAAGTCGTGGGTGATGAACAGCACCCCGGTGCCGTGGCGCGCCTGCAGCTCGGCGATGAGGCGCAGGATCTGCGCCTGGGTGGTGACATCCAGCGCCGTGGTGGGCTCGTCCGCGATCAGCAGCACCGGGTCGAGCACCAGCGCCATCGCGATCATGATGCGCTGGCGCTGGCCGCCGGAGAGCTGGTGCGGGTAGGCGGCGTACATCCGCTCCGGGTCGGGCAGCTGCACCTCGGCCAGGATCTTCAGCACCTTCTCGCGCCGCTCCTGGGCGCCGAGCGCAGTGTGGAACCGCAGCACCTCGTCGATCTGCGCGCCGCAGGCCATCACCGGGTTGAGCGCGGTCATCGGCTCCTGGAACACCATCGACATGCGCGTCGCGCGCAGCGCGCGCATCCGGGATTCCGGCGCCCGGGTCAGGTCCTCCCCCTGCAGCAGGATCGAGCCCCCGGCCACCGGCAGCGACCGGGGCAGCAGGCCCATGACCGCCTGCGCGATGACGGACTTGCCCGAGCCCGACTCGCCCACCAGGCAGACGATCTCGCCCGGAGCGACGCTGAAGGAGACGTTGGCGACCGCGTGCGGCCGCTCGCCGCCCGCGGGCAGGGCGATGCTGAGGTCCCTCACCTCCAGTACCGGCGCGGCCATCAGACTCTCTTCGCCATCTTGGGGTCCAGCGTGTCGCGCAGGCCGTCGCCGAGGATGTTCACCGCCAGCACCGAGACGGCGAGCAGCACGCCGGGGAAGAACAGGTTGTGCGGGTAGGCCATGAACTGCACCCGGCCCTCGGCCATGATGTTGCCCCAGGTCGGGATGTCCGGCGGCAGGCCCACGCCGAGGAACGACAGGATCGCCTCGACCAGGATCGCCGAGGCGCAGATGTAGGTGCCCTGCACCAGCAGCGGCGCGACGCAGTTGGGCAGGATGTGGCCGAACATGACCTTCACGGTCGGCGTGCCCAGCGACACCGCCGCCTCGACGAACGGCTCCTCGCGGATGGACAGGACGAGCGAGCGCACCAGCCGCGTCACGCGCGGGATCTCGGTGATGGCGATCGCGGTGATCACGGTGAGGATGCTGCCGCGCCACAGCGCCACCAGCGCGATGGCGAGCAGGATCGCGGGGATCGCCATCAGGCCGTCCATGACGCGCATCAGCGGCCCGTCCAGCCAGCGCAGGTACCCGGCGGCGAGGCCGAACACGATGCCGAAGGCGAGCGCGAGCAGGGCGGTGGCGATGCCCACCAGCAGCGACACCCGCGTGCCGTAGACGACGCGGCTGTAGATGTCGCGGCCGAAGGAGTCCGAGCCCATGAGGAAGGTGTGCTTCAGGGTCTCGCCCTCCAGCGTCATGATCTCGCCCGCCTGCCCGGGGCGCAGGTCGCGGCTGGCGGCGTCGAACAGGGACGGGTCCACCGTGCCCAGCAGCGGGGCGGCCAGGGCCACGGCGAGCAGCGCCAGCATCGCGCCGCCGCCCAGCCGCACCGACCAGTTGCGCCGCAGGCGCTCCCAGGCGCCCTCGCGGCGGGCGATGTTGGCGGATTCGACCGACAGGCTGTTGGCGTCCATCAGTAGCGGATGCGCGGATCGAAGAACACGTAGGACAGGTCCACCAGCAGGTTGATGAGCACGTAGGCGAACGAGAACAGCAGGATCACCGCCTGCACCGTGGGGAAGTCGCGCGCCAGCACCGCGTCCACGGTCAGCCGGCCCAGGCCCGGGATCGCGTACACCGACTCGGTCACCACCACCCCCCCGATGAGGAGCGCGATGCCGATGCCGATCACGGTGACGATGGGCACCGCGGCGTTGGCCAGGCCGTGGCGCACCAGCACCCGGGCCTCGGGCAGGCCCTTGGCGCGCGCGGTGCGGATGTAGTCCTCGCCGAGCGTCTCCAGCACCGAGGCGCGCGTGACGCGGGCGATCAGCGCGATGTAGATCACCGACAGCGTGATCGCAGGCAGGATCAGGTGGCGCAGGAACGGCCAGAAGCCCTCCCCCAGCCGCTGGTAGCCCTGCACCGGCAGCCAGCCCAGCTTCAGCGACACGATCCAGATCAGGATGTAGGCGAGCACGAACACCGGCATCGAGAAGCCGAGCACCGAGAAGCCCATCAGCGCGCGGTCGAACCAGCCGCCGAAGCGCCAGGCGGCGACGACGCCCAGCGGCACCGCGACCAGCACCGCGATGGCGATGGTGAGCGCGGCGAGCGACAGCGTGGGCTCGATGCGCTGGCCGATCAGCTGCGTCACGGGCATCTTGTAGAAGTAGGACTGGCCGAGGTCGCCCTGCGCGAGGTTGCCGAACCAGATGCCGAACTGCACCGGCAGCGGGCGGTCGAGGCCCAGGCCCGCCCGGATCGCGGCGATCTGCTCGGTGGTCGCGGCATCCCCCGCCAGGATCGCCGCCGGGTCGCCCGGCGTCAGCCGCAGCATCAGGAACACCAGCACCGCCACGATCAGCAGCACCGGGATCGTGGACAACAGGCGGCGGAGGACGAATCCACTCATATCAAGCAAAAGGGCCCCTCGCGGGGCCCTCCTGTCCGGGCCGTTTCAGCTCAGTTCTTCTTCAGGTTCCAGTACGCGTCGCCCGAGCCGGTGACCCAGCCGGTGACGGTCTTCAGCGACGCCACCGGGTTGACGTACTCCCCGAGCGGCGCGTGCGTGGCGACCTCGAAGGCGCGCACCTGGATCGCCTCGGCGATGGCCTTCTTCTTGGCCGGGTCGAGCTCGCGCGCGAACTGGTCGCGCAGCTTCTCGATCTGCTCGTCGTTCGGCCAGCCGAACCAGGACTTCTCGCCAGCGGCGCCCAGCGCCGCGTTGGCGAGCGGGTTCCAGATGTCCGGCGCCAGCCACGCGGTGAGGAACAGGTTCCAGCCGCCCTGCGCCGGGGGCTCCTTCTTCGAGCGCCGCGACACCACGGTGTTCCAGTCCATCGCCTGCAGGTCGACCTTGAAGCCGGCCTGGCGCAGCAGCTGCGCGGCGACGTCCGGCAGCTTCTGGATCGCCGCCAGGTCGGTGGGCTTGAGGATCACCACCGGCGAGCCGTCGTAGCCCGAGGCCTTGAGCAGTTCCTGGGCCTTCTTCATGTTGGACTTGGACTGGATGTCGCTGCCCTTGGCGCTGCCGTAGGGCGTGCCGCAGGTGTACATCGAGGGGCAGGACTTGTAGAACTCCTTCACGCCCACCTGCGCGCGCAGGAACGGCTCCTGCTGCATCGCCGCCAGCGCGGCCTGGCGCACCTTGACGTTGTTGAACGGCGGGTGCAGGTGGTTGAAGCGGCCCATGTACTGGAAGCCGGTCGGGTCCTTGTTGATGATCGCGACGTTGGCGGCCTTCTTCAGCTGCTCGTAGGTCTCGAAGGCCGGGCGCTCGACCACGTCCACCTCGCCCTTGATGAGGGCGTTGGTCTGCGCCTGCGGGTCGCGCAGCGCGAGGTTCCACTCCACGCGGTCGACGTAGACGTGCTTGCCGCCGGTGGTGCCCGAGGGCGCTTCCTTGCGCGGCTTGTACTTCGGGTTCTTCACGTACACCGCCTTGTCGCCCGGCTTGAACTGGTCGCGCAGGAAGATGTAGGGCCCGGAGCCGATGTGCTCCTCGATCTGCTTGTCGGCCGGGGTGTCGGCGACGCGCTTGGGCATGATGAAGGGCACGTTCGACGAGGGCTTGCCCAGCGCCTCCAGCACGATGCCGGAGGGCTCGCGCAGGAACATGCGGAAGGTGTTGGGCGCCGGCGCGTCCATGCGGTCGACGAAGGTCATCAGCTTCTGGCCCAGCGCGTCGCGCTTGCCCCAGCGGCCGATCGAGGCGACGACGTCCTCGCCGGTGACCGGCTTGCCGTCGTGGAACTCCAGGCCGTCGCGCAGCACGAAGGTCCACAGGCGCTGGTCCGGGCTGACGCTGTACCGCTCCACCATCTGCGGCTTGATCTGGCTCTTCTCGTCGGTGCCGAACAGGGTGTCGTAGATCATGTAGCCGTGGTTGCGCGCCATGAACTGCGTGGTCCAGATCGGGTCCAGGATCGACAGGTTCGAGTGCGGCACCACGCGCAGCACCTTCTCCTGCGCCAGGCCCGAGGTGGCGAACGCGGCGAGCAAAACAGCGGTGACGATCTTGCGGTTCATGGGGGTATCCTCTGCGTGACGAATCCTGAAAAAGAGGGTAGCAGGGCATGGCACGCATCGCAATCGGCGGCTTCCAGCACGAGACCAACACCTTCGCCCCTTCGAAGGCCGACTACCCCCAGTTCGAGGCCGGGGGCGGCTGGCCCGGGGTCCAGTACGGCGAGCCCCTGTTCGGCGCGCTGGAGGGGGCCAACATCCCGGCCCAGGGCGCGGTGCAGGCGCTGCGCGCCGCCGGGCATGCGCTGGTGGGCACCGCCTGGGCGGCGGCCAGCCCCTCGGCGCACGTCACCCGGGAAGCCTTCGAGCGCATCCTGGGGGAAATGGTGTCGCGCCTGAAGGCCCTGCAGGCGGACGGGCCGCTGGACGGGGTGTACCTGGACCTGCACGGCGCCATGGTGTCGGAGGACTTCGCCGACGGCGAGGGCGAGATCCTGCGCCGCGTGCGCGAGGTGATCGGCGCGCGCGTGCCCCTGGTGGCGAGCCTGGACCTGCACGGCAACGTCACGCGCGCGATGGTGGCGCAGGCCGATGCGCTGGTGGGCTACCGTACCTACCCGCACGTGGACATGGCCGACACCGGCGCCCGCGCCGCGCGGCTGCTCGACACCATGCTGAAAACGGGGACGCGGCCGGCGAAGGCCTACGCCACGCTCGACTTCCTTACTGGCCTGCCCTCGCAATGCTCCTTCATCGAGCCGTGCAAGGGCCTGTACGCGCTGCTGGAGCGTCTGGAGCACGCGAGCGGCGCCATGCTCACCTTCATGCCCGGATTCCCGATGGCCGATTTCGACGAGTGCGGCATGACGGTGTTCGGCTACGGCGCCGATGCGGCGAAGGTGTCCGCCGCGGTGGCGCAGCTGCGCGGCGCGGTGGCCGAGGCGGAGAAGGATTTCGCCATGGAGCTGCATGCGCCCGACGAGGCGGTGCAGCGGGCGCGCGCGCGCGGCGAACCGGGCAAGCCGGTCGTGATCGCCGACACGCAGGACAACCCCGGCGCGGGCGGCAACGGCGACACCACCGGCATGCTCGCGGCCCTGGTGCGCCAGCGCGCCACCGAGGCGACGCTGGGCATGCTGATCGACGCGGAGTCGGCGAGGCGCGCGCACGCGGCCGGCCAGGGCGCGACGCTCGCGTTCGAGCTGGGCGGCAAGTCGCGCATCGTCGGCGATGCGCCGTTCTCGGGCGAGTTCGCCGTGGAGCGCCTGGGCGACGGCCAGTTCACCTGCACCGGGCCGATGTTCAAGGGCTTCCGCATGACGCTCGGCAACATGGCGCTGCTGCGCAGCAAGGCGGCGCCCGGCGTGCGCGTCGTGCTCGCCTCCAGGAAATGCCAGGCGGCGGACAAGGAAATGTTCCGCCACGTGGGCGTGGAGCCCGCGCGCGAGCGCATGCTGGTGCTGAAGAGCTCGGTGCACTTCCGCGCCGACTTCGAGCCCATCGCGCGCGAGGTGCTGGTGGCGAAGTCGCCCGGGCCGGCGCTGGCGGACCCGGCGGAGTTTCCGTGGAAGAAACTGCGCAAGGGCCTCAGGTTGCGGCCGCTGGGGCCGGCGTTCGGGGGGTAGGGGCGCGGCAAATGTGCACGATCGTGCACATTTGACCCGGCCTCAGGGCGTCGGCCAGGCCCTTTGCTTCGGCCGCGCCTGCTCCAGCCACGCCGACAGCCGCAGCACGCCGAGATCGTCGAAGCGCCGCCCGATCAGCTGCACGCCGACCGGCAGGCCATCCGGACTGAACGTCCAGTTCAACGACGCCGCCGGCTGCTCGGACATGCTGAAGGGCACCGTGAACGCGATGTGCGGCAGCGCGTTCCTGGGATCGTTGCCCGGCGCCGGCAGCTCGGCCGCGTAGGGCAGGATCGGCGAGGTGGGCGAGATCACGAAATCGTAGGTCGCGGTTCCGGAAACGGTGGCATCTCGCAGCGCAACATATGAACTGTACGCGGCCATCACGTCCCGCCCCGAGAATTCCTTCGCCCGCCAGGTGCACCACTCGGCGATGAAGGGCAGCACCCTGGCCTGCTTCGCCGCCGGCAGAGCGACGAAGTCGTTGTAGGAGCGCGCCTCGAAGAAGCGCGACATGCCATCCAGCAGTTCCGGCGTGATGACCGGCTTCATCGCCTCCACGACCGCGCCCGCGGCCTCCAGCGCCTTGGCCGCGGCCTTCGCCGCGGCGACGATCTCCGGGTGCGGCGCCAGGCCCGCGCCGATGTCCGGCAGGAAGCCGATCCTCAGCTTCCTCGGCTCGAGCCCGTCCAGCTTCGTGTAGTCGGTCTCCTGGTACGGCAGGCTCATGAAGTCGCGCGCGTCGGGCCTGGACAGCAGGTTCATCAGCATGGCCGAGGCGCGCACGTCGCGCGTCATCGGCCCGGTGACGCGGCCGATGTAGGGCGGATACACCGGAACGCGGCCGAGCGACGGCTTGAGCGCGAAGATGCCGCAGTGCGTGGCCGGCAGCCGCACCGAGCCGCCGATGTCGGTCCCGAGGTGCAGTGGCGCGTAGCCGGCGGCGGCGGCGGCGCCGGCGCCCGAACTGGAGCCGGAGGTGTTGCGCGTCGTATCCCAGGGGTTGCGCGTGACGCCGTGGATGCTCGACAGGCCCGAGGACAGCATGCCGAAGTCCGGCATGGTGGTCTTGCCGAGGATCACGCAGCCGGCTTCGCGCAGGCGTGCCGCCGGCGGCGCATCCGCGGCCTGTGGCGCCGCGTCATCGTTCGCCCGGGTGCCGATGGGCGCGGGATCGCCCTTCGTATAGATGTTCTCCTTGATGGTGACCGGCACCCCGTCCAGCGGCGACAGCGGCCGCTTCGCGCGCCAGCGCGACTCCGATTCGCGCGCCGCCGCGAGCGCGCGGTCGCGGTCCACGCGGTACATCGCGTTCAGCTTCGGCTCGCAGGCCTCGATGCGCGCGAGGCAGGCGCGGGTGAACTCGACCGGCGACCGGGCGCCGGCGGCATATTGCGCCGCAATGTCGGCGGCGGTGAAATCCTGCGGGGCGGTCATGCGCGGCATCTTACAATGCGCCCCCATGCGCAGACTCCTCGCCGTCCTCCTCGCCGCGTCCGCCTGCGCGGCGCAAGCCCAGACGGAGATCCGCCTGTGGCATTCGATGAGCGGCGCGCTGGGCGAGGTGCTGCAGTCGCTGGTGCAGCGCTTCAATGAATCGCAGAAGGATTTCCGCGTCGTCGAGGAACACAAGGGCGGCTACGAGCGCAGCCTGATCGAGTCGATGAAGGCGCAGCGCGAAGGCGCCGGGCCGGACCTGGTGCAGGTGTATGAACTGGGGACCGGGCACCTGATGGCGGCGAGGCGCGCCTACCGCCCGCTGTGGCAGGTCATGGCCGAGGCCGGCGAGAGGCTCGATGCGAAGGCCTATCTGCCGGCGGTCGCCAGCTATTTCTCGGACGACGCCGGGCGGCTGCTCGCGCTGCCGTTCAACGTCTCGACGCCGATCCTGTTCTACAACAAGACGGCGTTCCGAAAGGCGAGGCAGGACCCGGACAAGCCGCCGCGCACCTGGTACGAGATGCCGGCGGTGATGGGCGGGATCCTGGAATCCGGCCTGGCCTGCGCCTACACCACCACCTGGCCGGCCTGGGTGCACATCGAGAACATGAGCACCTGGCACAACCAGGACTTCGCGACCCGGGAGAACGGGATGGGCGGGCTCGACGCGAAGCTCATCTTCAATACCCATCTCATGGTGCGCCACGTGTCCATGCTGTCGTCGTGGGCGCGTTCCGGGTACTTCACCTACAGCGGGCGGCGGCTCGAGGCCGAGAGGCGCTTCTCGGCCGGGGAGTGCGCCATGCTGACCGCCTCCTCGGCCAGCGTGGCCGAGCTCCGGCGCGAGTCGAAATTCGAGTTCGGCGTCGCGCCGCTGCCGCACTATGACGACGTCAGGGGCGCGCCGCACCACACCATGATCGGCGGCGCCGGACTGTGGGTCATGGCCGGCAAGCCCGCGGCCAACGCGCGTGGCGCGGCGAAGTTCCTCGCCTTCCTGGCGCGGCCCGAGATCGGCGCCGAATGGCACCAGCGCACCGGCTTCGTCCCGGTGACCCGCGCCGCCTACGAGCTCGCGCGCAAGCAGGGCTACTACGACGCGAACCCGGGCCAGGAGATCGCGATCAACCAGCTGCTCCTCAACGCGCCGACGCGCGAATCGCGCGGCATCCGGCTGGGCGAGTTCCCGGCCATCCGCGCCATCGTCGAGGAGGAGCTGGAGGCGGTGTGGAAGGGCGACAAGGCGCCCAAGCTGGCGCTGGACAACGCCGCCGAGCGCGGGAACGAGCTGCTGCGCAAGTTCGAGGCGGAGCACCGGGCGGGGGCCGAGCCGGGGGTGCCGAAGCGCGCTTCTCGCGCTCCTGCCGGGGCGCCCCGCGCGCCCCGCGCCGCCCCGAAAGCTGCGGGGAAATGAAAGTCGCAATTCCGTAACGGGGTTTGGCTATACTTTTGCACCGCCTGGCGCCTAGACCGGGCTTCCATTCCAGAACGACACCAGGAGAAGAGGAAAACCCATGCGCATCAAAATCATAGCGGCCGCGCTCGCCAGCGCCGGCCTGTTCAGCGGGCCGGCCCAGGCCCAGGTCGAGGTCCAGTGGTGGCATTCGATGGGCGGCGCCCTGGGCGAGGCGCTCAACGGCCTTGCCAACAAGTTCAACGCCAGCCAGAAGGACTACAAGGTCGTGCCGACCTTCAAGGGCAGCTACCCGGAATCGATGACCGCGGCCATCGCCGCGTTCCGCGCCGGCAACGCGCCGCACCTGCTGCAGGTGTTCGAGGTCGGCACCGCCACCATGATGGCGGCCAAGGGCGCGATCGTGCCGGTGGCCAAGGTGATGGCGGACTCGAAGGTGCCGTTCGATCCCAAGGCCTACCTGCCCAGCGTGACCGGCTACTACACCGACCAGAAGGGCAACATGCTGTCGTTCCCCTTCAATAGCTCGACGGTGATGTTCTACGTCAACAAGGACGCGTTCAAGAAGGCGGGGCTCGATCCGAACAAGGCGCCGCGCACCTGGAAGGAGGTCGTGGCGGCCGCGGAGAAGCTGAAGGCCGCAGGCCAGCAATGCGTCTACACCACCAGCTGGCCGTCCTGGAAGCACATCGAGAACTTCTCCGCCTGGCACAACCTGCCGATCGGCACCAAGGAGAACGGCTTCGGCGGACTGGACACGCAGTTCACGATCAACTCGCCGCAGCACGTGAAGCACATCTCGATGCTGGCCGACATGTCGAAGAAGGGCCTGTTCACCTACGCCGGCCGCACCAACCAGGGCGATGCCAAGTTCTCCAGCGGCGAGTGCGCCATGTTCACCGGCTCGACCGGCGCGCAGGCGGGCATCCGCAAGGCGGCGAAGTTCGAGTGGTCCATCAACTTCATTCCGTACCACGACGACATCGCCGGCGCGCCGCAGAACTCGATCATCGGCGGCGCCTCGGTCTGGGTCATGGGCGGCAAGAAGCCCGACGAGTACCGCGGCGTGGCGCGCTTCCTCGCGTTCCTGTCCCAGCCCGAGATCCAGATGGAATGGCATACCACCACGGGCTACGTGCCGATCACGCAGGCGGCGTACGAGATGACCAGGAAGTCCGGGTTCTACGACAAGGACCCGGGCGCCGAGCTGGCGGTCAAGCAGATGACCAACAAGGCGCCGACGGCGAACTCCAAGGGCCTGCGCTTCGGCAACTTCGTGCAGGGCCGCACGGTGATCGAGGAGGAGCTCGAGAACGTGTTCTCCGGCAAGAAGGAGCCCAAGGCGGCCCTCGATGACGCGGTGCGCCGCGCCAACGAGATCCTGCGCCAGTTCGAAGCGGCCAACAAGTAAGTCGTAGCAAACCCGTGGAAAAACGGGTTGTCTTCCGGTCTGCGTGGCTGCCGTATGCGCTGGTGGCCCCGCAGATCGCGATCACGCTGGTGTTCTTCTTCTGGCCGGCGGCGCAGGCAGTCTGGTACTCGTTCCAGCTGCAGGACGCCTTCGGCCTGAAGAGCCAGTTCGTCGGCCTGCAGAACTTCGCCGCCCTGTTCAAGGACGGCAACTACCTCGCCTCGTTCAAGGTCACGGCCCTCTTCAGCGTGCTGGTGGCCTTCTTCGGCATCGCGATTTCCCTCCTGCTCGCGACCATGGCCGACCGCGTGTTGCGCGGCGCCATGGCCTACAAGACGCTGCTCATCTGGCCCTACGCGGTGGCGCCGGCCATCGCCGGGGTGCTGTGGGCGTTCATCTTCGCGCCCTCGATCGGCATCCTCACCTACGTGCTGAAGGGCTGGGGCATCGACTGGAACTGGATCATCAAGGGCGACCAGGCGATGCTGCTGGTGGTGATCGCGGCGGTGTGGAAGCAGATCTCCTACAACTTCCTGTTCTTCCTCGCCGGCCTGCAGTCCATACCCCGCTCGCTCATCGAGGCCGCGGCGATCGACGGCGCCGGGCCGTTGCGGCGCTTCTGGACCATCGTGTTTCCGCTCCTGTCGCCCACCACCTTCTTCCTGCTGGTGGTCAACATCGTCTACGCCTTCTTCGACACCTTCGGCGTCATCGACGCCACCACCCAGGGCGGGCCGGGGCAGTCCACCAACATCCTGGTCTACAAGGTGTACCACGACGGCGTGAAGGCGGCGGACCTCGGCGGCTCCTCGGCGCAGTCGGTGATCCTGATGTTCATCGTCATCCTGCTGACGGTGGCGCAGTTCCGCTTCATCGAGAGAAAGGTGCAGTACTGATGGCGGATCGACGGTAGACCGATGGTAGAGAACAGGCCCTGGGTCACGTTCTTCTCGCATGCCGTGCTGATCCTCGGCGTGCTGGCGGTCGCGTTCCCGCTCTACGTCACCTTCATCGCCTCGACGCTGACGCTCGAGCAGATCATGCAGGCGCCGATGCAGCTTTACCCGGGCGACCAGCTGGTGGAGAACTTCACCCAGGTGCTCACGGCGGGCTCGACCAAGGGCTCCAAGGCGGCCGCCTCGCAGATGCTGCTCAACAGCCTGGTGATGGCGCTCGTCATCCCGCTGGGCAAGATCGCGATCTCGATCATCTCCGCGTTCGCCATCGTCTACTTCCGCTTCCCGCTGCGGATGTTCTTCTTCTGGATGATCTTCATCACCCTGATGCTGCCGGTGGAGGTGCGCATCATCCCGACCTTCAAGGTGATCGCCGACCTGGGCATGCTGAACACCTACGCCGGCCTCACGGTGCCGCTGATCGCCTCGGCCACCGCCACGTTCCTGTTCCGCCAGTTCTTCATGACCGTCCCGGACGAGCTGGCCGAGGCCGCGCGCGTCGACGGCGCCTCGCCCATGCGCTTCTTCCTCGACGTGCTGCTGCCGCTGTCCAAGACCACCATGGCGGCGCTGTTCGTGATCCAGTTCATCTACGGCTGGAACCAGTACCTGTGGCCGCTGCTGATCACCACCGACGAGTCCATGTACACCACGGTCATCGGCATCAAGCGCATGATCGTGGGCAGCGACGCGGCCAACGAGTGGAACCTGATCATGGCCACCGCGATCCTGGCGATGCTGCCCCCGGCGCTGGTGGTGATGCTGATGCAGAAGTGGTTCGTCAAGGGCCTGGTGGAGACGGAGAAATAATGGCGAGCGTATCCCTTCGCAACGTGCTCAAGTCCTACGGCGAGCTGCAGGTGATCCATGGCGTGAACATGGAGATCGCCGACGGCGAGTTCATCGTGATCCTCGGTCCCTCGGGCTGCGGCAAGTCGACGCTGCTGCGCATGGTGGCCGGGCTGGAGGTGATCAGCGGCGGCGAGATCGCGATCGGCGACCGGGTGGTGAACAACCTGGAGCCCAAGGACCGCGACATCGCCATGGTGTTCCAGAACTACGCCCTGTACCCGCACATGAGCGTGTACGACAACATGGCCTACGGCCTGCGCATCCGCGGCCTGCCCAGGGCAGAGATCGACGCCCGGGTGCAGAAGGCGGCCGGGATCCTGGAGCTGGGCCAGTACCTGGAGCGCAAGCCGCGCGCGCTCTCCGGCGGCCAGCGCCAGCGCGTCGCCATGGGCCGCGCCATCGTGCGCGAG
>CAZMDA010000037.1:0-34171 GCA_964564865.1 uncultured Bordetella sp.
GCTTCACGAACACGCGCTTCTTGCGCACCTCCACCTGGATGGTGCGCGCCTTGCCCGAGGCGTCGGACTTCTTGATCTCGCTGGTCTGCTTGCGCGTCAGCGTGATCTTGTTCTTGGCTTCCGACGAGCCGTGCGACTTGCGCAGGTACTCCAGCAGGCGCGACTTGTCCTGCTCGGTGAGCGAATCCTCGGGCACGCGCTTCTCGACCCCGGCGGCGCGCAACTGCTCCAGCAGCACCGAAGGCGGGACCTTGAGCTCGCTGGCGAACTGGGCGACGCTGGTCTGGGCCACGTTACGCGGCCTCCTTGTTCTGCGCGGCGCCGGCGGGCGCCTCCTCGGCGAACCAGTGCGCGCGGGCCGCCATGATCAGCTTCTTGGCGCGCTCCTCGTCCAGGCCGGTCAGCTCGGAGAGCTCGTCCACCGCGAGGTCGGCGAGGTCGTCGCGGGTCTTGATGCCGCCCTTGGCCAGCTTGGCCGCGAGCTGCGGCTCCATGCCCTCCAGCTGCAGCAGCAGGGGATCGACGCCCTCCAGGCTCTCCTCGCTGGCGATCGCCTGCACCAGCAGCGCGTTGCGCGCGCGGCTGCGCAGCTCGTTGACCGTGTTCTCGTCGAAGGCCTCGATCTCGAGCATCTCGTTGATCGGGACATAGGCGACTTCCTCGAGCGTGGCGAAGCCCTCCTCGATCAGGATCGCGGCCACCTCCTCGTCCACGTCCAGCTTCTCCATGAACAGGTTCTTGACCCGGGCGCCCTCCTCCTCCTGCTTCTTGGAGGACTCCTCCTCGGTCATCAGGTTGATGGTCCAGCCGGTGAGCTCCGAGGCGAGGCGCACGTTCTGCCCGCTGCGGCCGATGGCGATGGCGAGGTTCTCCTCGTCCACCACCACGTCCATGGCGTGCTTTTCCTCGTCCACCAGGATCGAGCTCACCTCGGCCGGCGCCAGCGCCCCGATGACGAACTGCGCCGGGTCGGCCGACCACAGCACGATGTCGACGCGCTCGCCGGCCAGCTCCTGCGTCACCGCCTGCACGCGCGAGCCGCGCATGCCGACGCAGGTGCCGATCGGGTCGATGCGCCGGTCGCTGGTGAACACGGCGATCTTGGCGCGGATGCCGGGGTCGCGGGCCGCCGACTTGATCTCCAGCAGGCCTTCCTCGATCTCCGGCACCTCGAGCTCGAACAGCTTCATGATGAACTGCGGCGCGGTGCGCGACAGGATCAGCTGCGGGCCGCGCACGCCGCGCTCGATCTTCATCACCCAGGCCCGCACGCGGTCGCCGATGCGCAGGTTCTCCTTCGGGATCATGTGCTCGCGCGGCAGCAGCGCCTCCAGGCGCCCCGATTCCACGATCGCATTGCCGCGCTCCATGCGCTTGACGGTGCCGGTCACCAGCTCGTCGCCGCGCGACAGGAAGTCGGTCAGGATCTGCTCGCGCTCGGCATCGCGGATGCGCTGCAGGATCACCTGCTTGGCGGTCTGCGCGCCGATGCGGCCGAAGGGCACGTTCTCGATCGGCTCCTCGATGACGTCGTCCAGCTTGGCGTCGGGCTTGCGGTCCTGCGCCTCCTCGACCGACAGCATCTGGGCGTTGATCCAGTCCGGGGCGTCGTCGGGCAGCACCCGCCAGCGGCGGAAGGCCTGGTAGTCCCCGGTATCGCGGTCGATCGCGACCCGGACATCGACGTCCTCGGTGAAGCGCTTCTTGGTCGCCGAGGCGAGCGCAAGCTCCAGCGCCCCGAACACGACGTCGCGGTTCACGTTCTTCTCGCGCGCCAGCGCGTCCACCAGCAGCAAAATTTCCCGGCTCATTTCCGCCTCTTCTGACCGCTCATCCGACCGTTATGTGGCTGCAGGTCCGGCACCAGCCGGGCCCGCTCGATTGCATCCAGTTCCAGCGCCACCGCCTCGCCTTCGACCTCCAGGGTGGCCACCCCGTCCTTCGCGCCCCGCAGGATCCCGGAGAAGCGCTTGCGGCCCGAGGCGTCCGGCGCCCTGAGGCGCACGTCGGCCTTCTGCCCCGCGAAGCGCGCGAAGTCCTTCTCCTTGCGCAGCGGGCGGTCCAGCCCGGGCGAGGACACTTCCAGCCTGTCGTATTCCACGCCCTCGACCGCGAACAGGTGCGTCAGGTGGCGGCTGACCGTCGCGCAGTCGTCCACGTTGATGCCGCCCGCGCCTTCCGGCCGGTCGATGAACAGCCGCAAGAACTGCCCGTGGTTGGACAGCTGCATATCGACCAGCTCGAAGCCCAGTCCCGCCAGGGTCGGCTCTACGATGTCCGCCAAAGCCGCCATCCGCGCCTGCCCGCCGCCTCTGTCCCGTTAGCCTGCTGTTTCCGCTGCTGAAACAAAAAATGGGCCGAAGCCCATTACCTTGAAACATTTGAAGTTTAACAGATTTTCGGCGTCAGGACAACGTTCCTGGCCTAGCGCCGCGCAACCTTCAGGAACGAGGCGACCAGGGCGGGGCCGGCCTCCACCCAGCGCCCGGCGGGCAGGTCGGGCGGAAGCTCCACCGGGCCGAAGCGGCGGCGGACCAGCCGGCTCACCGGGTGGCCCAGCGACTCGAACATGCGCCGCACCTCCCGGGTGCGGCCTTCTCGGATCACCACCTGGTACCAGCGGTTGACGCCCTCGTCGGCTGCGCGCGGGACGGGCGCGATCCGGGTAAACCGCGCCGGGCCGTCCTCCAGCATCACGCCTTCGCACAGGCGCCTTTGCTCCTCGACGGTCAACTCGCCTTTCACGCGCGCGTGGTACTCGCGATCCACGCCGTGCCTGGGGTGCATGAACCGGTTGGCCAGTTCGCCGGAGTCGGTGAACAGCAGCAGGCCCGCGCTGTTCAGGTCGAGGCGCCCGATGGACACCCAGCGCCCGCCCTTCAGCGGCGGCAGGCGCTCGAACACCGTGGCCCTGCCCTCCGGGTCCGCGCGCGTCACCAGTTCCCCGACGGGCTTGTGATAGAGCAGGAGGCGCGGCGCGGCCGCGGGCGCCGCGCTGGCCACCGGCTTGCCATCGACCGCGATCACTGCGCCGGGCAAGGCGCGATCGCCCAGTTTCGCGACCTTGCCGTCCACGGTGACCCGGCCATCGCTGATCCAGACTTCGATCGCGCGCCGCGATCCGAGCCCGGCGGCGGCGAGCAGCTTCTGCAGCCGCTCCCCCTCGGGCCTACTCGGCGGCGGGTTGGGCAGGTTCGGCCTGCGCTGGGGACGGGGTCGGCTCGAGCTCGAGCGTGCGCGCCACTTCCTCGAGCGGCGGCAGTTCCTGCAGCGACACCAGGCCGAGGTCGTTGAGGAAGGACTGCGTCGTGGCGTAGAGCGCCGGGCGCCCCGGCGTGTCGCGATGCCCGACGACGTCGATCCAGCCCCGGCTCTCCAGGGTCTGGATGATCTGCGCCGAGACCGCGACGCCACGGATGTCCTCGATGTCGCCGCGCGACACCGGCTGGCGGTAGGCGATGATCGCCAGCGTCTCCATCACCGCCCTAGAGTAGCGCGGCGGCTTCTCCGGGTTGAGGCGCTCCAGGAACGGCTGGAACTCGGGCTTGGTCTGGAAGCGCCAGCCGCCGGCCAGGTTCACCAGCTCGATGGCGCGCCCCGACCATTCCTCGCGCAGCTCGCCCAGCAGGCGGCGCAGGGTGTCCGGCCCGATCTGGTCGTCGAACAGGCGCTTCAGCTCCGCGAGGGATACCGGCTCCTGCGAGGCGAGCAGCGCCGCCTCGATGATGCGCTTGGCTTCAGTCGGGTTGAGCATGGGCGATTCTGGCGTAGATCGGGGCGAAACTCCCCGACTGGGTGATCTCGATCAGGGTCTCGCGCGCCAGCTCCAGCAGCGCAAGCAGGGTGACCACCAGCACGGCGACGCCGCGCGCAGGGTCGAACATTTCGCGGAACTCCAGCACGCGGTGCTCCTTCAGCTGGCGCAGGATGCGGCTCATGTGCTCGCGCACGGACAGTTCCTCGCGCGAGACCTTGTGGTGCGCGTGCAGGCGCGCGCGCTGCAGCAGCGAACGCCAGGCCTCGGCCAGGTCGCGCGGATGCACCTCCGGGAGCCGCTCCGAGGTGGTTCGCTCGACGTAGGCCGCCACCGCCAGCAGGTCGCGCCCCAGCTGCGGCAGCTCGTCCAGCTTGCGCGCCGCCAGCTTCATGCGCTCGTACTCGAGCAGCCGGCGCACCAGCTCGGCGCGCGGGTCGTGCTCCTCTTCCGCCACGGCGGCGGGACGCGGCAGCAGCATGCGCGACTTGATCTCGATCAGCATCGCCGCCATCACCAGGTACTCGGCGGCGAGCTCGAGGTTCTTCGCGCGCATCAGGTCCACGTACTCCAGGTACTGGCGCGTCAGCGGCGCCATGGGGATGTCGAGGATGTTCAGGTTCTGCTTGCGGATCAGGTACAGCAGCAGGTCGAGCGGGCCCTGGAAGGCCTCGAGCATGATCTCCAGCGCGTCCGGCGGGATGTACAGGTCGGTCGGCATCTCGGCGAGCGGCTCGCCGTAGATGCGCACCACGTTGGCGGCGACGAACGTCGCGTGCACCGGGCCGGCTGCGCCTGCCTCAGCCATAGTCCAGCCCCATCGCCTCGCGCACGTCGCGCATGGTCTCGGTCGCCAGCTTGCGCGCCTTGTCGCAGCCGTCTGCCAGCACGCTCTTCACCAGCGTCGGGTCGTCCAGGTAGGCCTGCGCGCGCTCGCGGATCGGCGCCAGTTCCGCCAGGACGCCGTCGATCACGGGCTGCTTGCACTCCAGGCAGCCGATGCCGGCCGTGGTGCAGCCCTTCTGCACCCACTCGCGCCGCGCCTCGTCCGAGTAGACCTGGTGCAGCGACCAGACCGGGCAGTTCTGCGGATTGCCCGGATCGGTGCGCTTGACGCGCGCCGGATCGGTGGGCATGGTTCGGATCTTCTTCGTCACCGACTCGGGCGACTCGCGCAGGCCGATGGCGTTGCCGTAGGACTTGGACATCTTCTGCCCGTCCAGCCCGGGCATCTTCGAGGCCTCGGTCAGCAGCGCCTCGGGCTCGACCAGGATGCGCCGCCCGCTGCCCTCCAGCCATCCATAGAGCCGCTCGCGGTCGCCGCGCGGCTGGTTCTGCTGCTCCTCGAGCAGCGCGCGGGCGCGGTCGAGCGCGTCGGCGTCGCCGCTTTCCAGGAACCTCATGCGCAGCTCGTTGAACAGCCGCGCCTTCTTGGACCCCATCTTCTTCACCGCGGCCTTGGCCTTGTCCTCGAACCCGGCCTCGCGGCCGTAGAGGTGGTTGAAGCGCCGCGCCACTTCGCGCGTGAACTCGACGTGGGGTACCTGGTCCTCGCCCACCGGCACGTACTGCGCCCGGTAGATCAGGATGTCGGCCGCCTGGAGCAGCGGATAGCCGAGGAAGCCGTAGGTGGTGAGGTCCTTGTCGCTCAGCTTCTGCTGCTGGTCCTTGTAGGTCGGCACCCGCTCCAGCCAGCCCAGCGGCGCCATCATGGACAGCAGCAGGTGCAGCTCGGCGTGCTCCGGGACCAGGGATTGCACGAACAGCGTCGCCTGGTGCGGATCCACGCCCGCGGCCAGCCAGTCCACCACCATGTCGTGGGCGCTGGCGGTGATGTCGCCCGGCTTCTCGTAGTCGGTGGTGAGCGCATGCCAGTCGGCGACGAAGTACAGGCACGGGTACTCCGCCTGGAGCTTCACCCAGTTCTTCAGCACGCCATGGTAGTGGCCCAGGTGCAGCGCGCCGGTGGGCCGCATGCCGGAGAGGACTCGGGTCTCGAACATCGTCCGCCTAGAGCTGGAACATCGTTCCGATGACGCGGAACGAGAAGTGGATCATCGGCGCCAGGATCACGCCCAGCGCGCTCGTGAACAGCAGCACCAGCAGGATCGGGAACCCCCAGGGCTCGAGCTTGGCGTACTGCCCGGCAATGCGCACCGGCAGCAGGCCGGCCAGGATGCGGCCGCCGTCCAGGGGCAGGATCGGCAGCAGGTTGAGCAGCATCAGGATCACGTTGACCTCGATCCCGGCCTTGCCCATCAGGAGCAGCGGCTGGGTGAAATAATTGGCCGGCAGCACGTCCGCCAGCTTGAGCACCCCGGCCCAGGCGAGCGCCATGGCGAGATTGGCGCCCGGACCGGCGGCGGCGACCCACATCATGTGCTGCCGCGGGCGGCGCAGCGCCGAGTAGTTCACCGGCACCGGCTTCGCCCAGCCGAACAGCATCCCGGCTCCGCCCAGGAACTTGCTCGCCACCAGGATCAGGATCGGGACGAAGATGGTGCCCACCAGGTCGACGTGGCGCGCGGGATTGAGGCTGATCCGCCCCTGCGCGAAGGCGGTCATGTCGCCGAAGTGGCGCGCTACGTAGCCGTGCGCCGCCTCGTGCAGCGTGATCGCGAACAGGACCGGGAGCGCGTAGATGGCGACGGTTTGAACAAGTTGGCTGACGTCCATCTAGGCCGCGGATTTTATCAGACGCTCCGCCCCTTTACCGTGGCGCACGACGAGCGGCTCGGCGCCCGAGAGGTCGATCACGGTGGTGGGCTCGATGCCGCAATGCCCGCCGTCCACCACCAGCTCCACGCTGTGCTCCAGGCGCTCCCGGATGTCATCGCCGTCCGCCAGCGGCGCCGGATCGCCCGGCAGCGACAAGGTCGCCGACAGCATCGGCTCGCCGAGTTCCTCCAGCAGCGCCAGCGCCACCGGATGGTCCGGGACGCGCACGCCGATGGTCTTGCGCCTCGGGTGCATCAGGCGGCGCGGCACCTCGCGGGTCGCGCGCAGGATGAAGGTGTAGCTGCCCGGCGTCGCCGAGCGCAGCAGCCGGAACTGCACGTTGTCCACGATCGCGTAGGTCGCCAGTTCCGACAGGTCGCGGCACATCAGGGTCAGGTGGTGCTTGTCGTCCATCCCGCGCACGCGCCGCAGGCGCTGCACCGCCGCCGCGTCTCCCAGGTGGCAGCCCAGCGCATAGCAGGAATCGGTCGGGTAGGCGATCAGCCCGCCCCGGCGCACGATCTCCGCGGCCTGGCGCAGCAGGCGCTTCTGCGGATGCGTGGGATGGATCTGGAAGTACTGCGCCATTCAGGGCCCCGCGAGGAAGTCCTCGATCAGCCGCGCGACCTGGACGGGCTGGTCGTGGTGCAGCATGTGCCCGGCATCGGCGACCGTGCGGAAGGTGACGCTGGCGAAAGCGGCGCGGCGCTCGGCCAGTTCCTCCGGGGAAAGCTTCATGCGCGTGCGCGTCTCGGATTCGTCGGCCTCCACCCAGAGCACCGGCGCGGTGGCGCGGGCCCAGCAGGCGCGCGCCTCGTCCAGCCGGTACAGCGTGGCGTTGACCAGCTTGTGCGCCGGGTCGCTGCGCAGGACCACGCCGCCGCCCTCCGCTTCCCGGCCCCAGTGCCGCGCCAGGAACTCGGCGCGCTCGCGCGTCAGGCGGCGGTTGTTGCCCTGCAGGCGGTCGGCCAGCTCGTCGTAGCCGGCGTAGGGACGCCAGCCGGGCGCCACCCGCAGTTCCTCCAGCCAGCGCTCGTAGCGCTTGGGCGCCTGCTCCGGCCGCGTGGCCGGCATGCCGAAGCCTTCCAGGTTCACGAAGCGCGCGACCCGCTCCGGGCGGATGCCGCAGTACAGGCCGCCCACGTTGCCTCCGAGGCTGTGGCCGACGAGATTCACGGGGGCACGGGGTTCGATTCTCTCCAGTAACGCGTCCAGGTCGCCGAGGTAATCCGGAAACCAGTAGCTGTCCGCACCGCTCCACTGGCTCAGGCCGTAGCCGCGCCAGTCCGGCGCATGCACGTCCCAGTCCGCGGCGAGCGCGTCCACCAGGAACTGGAACGAGGCCGACACGTCCATCCAGCCGTGCAGCAGGAACATCCGGCGCGACGGATCGCCTTTCCAGTGGCGCACGTGGTAGCGCAGGCCGCGGATGTCGAGGAAGGTGGATTCGCTGGGACGCATGGCGGGCGCTATGATACCGGCCAGCCATGCCCATCTACTCGCTCGGGGAGCGCCGCGTCGAATTCCGCGGCGACCATCACTTCATCGCGCGCGATGCCACGCTCGCCGGCTCCATCGTGCTGGAGGACGAGGTCAGCATCTGGTTCGGCGTCATGATCCGCGCCGACAACGACCGCATCCACATCGGCGCGCAGACCAACATCCAGGACGGCTCGGTGCTGCACGTCGACCCGGGCTTCCCGATGACGCTCGGGCGCGGCGTCACCATCGGCCACAAGGTGATGCTGCATGGCTGCAGCGTCGGCGACGGCGCCCTGGTCGGCATCAACAGCGTGGTCATGAACGGCGCGAGGATCGGCGCCGGCAGCCTGATCGGCGCCAACTCCCTCATCGCCGAGGGCAAGGAGATCCCGCCGGGCGTGCTGGTGATGGGCTCGCCGGGCAAGGTGGTGCGCGAGCTGACGGCGCAGGAAAGGGAGCGCCTGCCGCTCATCGCGGCAGGCTATGTCGAGCGTTCCCGGCTGTTTCGGGCGCAGCTGAAGGAAGAGCCTCTGCCGCCTTCGGCGCGCTGAGTCAGTCCCGCAGGCTACTTCGGCGCCATCCGGATGGCGCCGTCCAGGCGGATGGTCTCGCCGTTCAGCATCTCGTTCTCGACGATCTGGCGCGCCAGCTGCGCGTACTCGGGCGCGCGCCCGAGGCGCGGCGGGAACGGGACCATCCTGCCCAGGGACTCGCGCACTTCCTGCGGCATGCCCATCAGCATCGGGGTCTCGAAGATGCCCGGGGCGATGGTGCAGACGCGGATGCCGTTGCGCGACAGGTCGCGCGCGACCGGCAGGGTCATGCCGACGATGCCGCCCTTGGAGGCCGAGTACGCCGCCTGCCCGATCTGGCCGTCGTAGGCCGCCACCGAGGCGGTGTTGATGATCACGCCGCGCTCGCCGGCGGCGTTGGGGCCCGCGTTGGCCATGGCGAAGGCCGCGAGCCGGATCATGTTGAAGCTGCCGATGAGGTTGATCCCGATCACCTTGCTGAAGTGCGCCAGGCTGTGCGGGCCGTCCTTGCCGATGGTGCGCTCGGCGGTGCCGATGCCGGCGCAGTTGACCAGCACATGCAGGCCGCCGAACGCCTGCACCGCCGCCTCCACCGCCGCCTTGCCGTCGGCCTCGGAGGTGACGTCGCACTTCACGAAGCGCCCGCCCAGCTCCTTGGCCAGCTTCTCGCCCGCCTCGACCTGCAGGTCGGCGATCACGACCTTGCCGCCGTTCTCGGCGGCCATGCGGGCGGTCGCCGCGCCCAGCCCCGAGGCGCCGCCGGTGATGAGAAACACGCTGTTCTTGATCTGCATCGGATCCCCCGCTGGAAAAGAACGCGGATGCTAATGGGTTCCCGGAGGCATATCAATATGCCGCCGCGCCGTCCGTATAATGGTTTGGACTCCAAACAATGAGCGCCATGAGCCTCGCCTTCGACACCCGGCCTGAAGACCTCTACGCGCGCGAGGGCCTCGCGCGGCTGGATGCGCGCTTCCTTGCGTTCGTCGGCGAAGCCGACGCCGCCCTGCGCGGCCGGCTGGAGGCCGCCCGGCGCGATTCCGCCGCGCTGCCGGCGAAGGCGGAGTCCGAGCTGATCATCGCGCTTGCCCCGCACCTGGAGGATTTCCTCGCACGGCTGTTCGGCATCCTGCCCGAGGCGCAGGCGCTGGCGGCGCGCCACCACGAGCTCGCCCCGCTCTACTCGGTGAAGCGGCTGTTCGTGCAGCGGCGCGCGTTGCACAAGGTGAAGCCGGAGGACGCCTCGCCGGAGGGCTTTGCCTTCACCACCGAGCTGGATTTCGCCAACCGCGTCACCGCCTGGCTGGCGGACGAGGCGGCGAACGCCGCGCGGCTGGAAGGCGCGGCGCGCTACGCCGCCTGGGCGGTGTCGACGCCCGAAGGCAAGGCGAAGCATCGCGCCGGCATCCTGTTCAAGGTGCCGCCCAAGCTGGACTTCATGCGCCTGGTCCCGGTCCACACGGAGCAGGCGCAGGGCTATGCGCGGCACAGCCTGGCGCACCTGCGCCAGCGCGACGGCTTCGCGCTCACCGATCCCGGCACCGATCTCGCGGGCGCCCTGGACCAGGCCAACTACTGCATCTGGTGCCACGAACAGGGCAAGGACTCCTGCTCCAAGGGCTTGAAGGAAAAGGCGCCTTCGAAGTCGTTCAAGCAGACGGTGTTCAAGGTGACGCTGGCCGGCTGCCCGCTGGAGGAGAAGATCTCCGAGTTCCACATGGTGAAGACGCGCGGCCAGCCGCTGGCCGCGCTGGCCATCATCTGCGTCGACAATCCCATGGTCGCCGCCACCGGCCACCGCATCTGCAACGACTGCATGAAGGCCTGCATCTACCAGAAGCAGGCGCCGGTGGACATCCCGCAGGCGGAGACCCGCACGCTCAAGGACGTGCTGGAACTGCCCTGGGGCTTCGAGATCTACTCCCTGCTCACGCGCTGGAACCCGCTCAACCTGCGCCGTCCCCTGCCCCGGCCCGACAGCGGCAGGAAGGTGCTGGTGGTGGGCCTGGGGCCCGCCGGCTTCACCCTGGCGCACCACCTGATGAACGACGGCCACAGCGTGGTCGGCATCGACGGCCTCAAGATCGAGCCCCTGCCCGCGGCGCTGGCGCACGGCGGCGAGCTGCTGCGGGATGCGGCGGCGCTGAAGGAGCCGCTGCAGGACCGTGTCATGGCGGGCTTCGGCGGCGTGGCCGAGTACGGCATCACGGTGCGCTGGGACAAGAACTTCCTCAAGGTCGTCCGCCTGCTGCTGGAGCGGCGCCGCGAGTTCGCCATGTTCGGCGGTGTGCGCTTCGGCGGCACGCTCACGCTGGAGGATGCCTGGGCGATGGGCTTCGACCATGTGGCGCTGTGCATCGGCGCCGGCAAGCCGACCGTGCTCGACATCCCCAATGGCCTGGCGCGCGGCGTACGCGCGGCGTCGGACTTCCTCATGGCGCTGCAGCTCACCGGCGCGGCCAAGGCCGATTCCATCGCCAACATGCAGCTGCGCCTGCCGGTGGTGGTGGTGGGCGGCGGGCTGACCGCGATCGACACGGCGACCGAATCCCTCGCCTACTACGCGGTGCAGGTGGAGAAGTTCCTCGCCCGCTACGAAGCGCTGGCAAGGGACCTCGGCGAGGACGCCGTCCGCGAGGACTGGGACGACCAGGAGCGCGAGATCGCCGAGGAGTACCTCGCCCACGCCCGAGCCTTGCGCCAGGCTGCCGCGGAGGACCGCATCCGCCTGCTGCAGAAATGGGGCGGGGTCACCATCGCCTACCGCCGCCGCCTGGTGGACAGCCCCTCCTACACCCTGAACCACGAGGAAGTCGAGAAGGCGCTGGAGGAAGGCATCTGGTTCGCCGAGGGGCTGACGCCGTCGGCGGTGGACGTGGACAACTACGGCGCGGTGCGCGGCATGACGCTCAAGGGCGCCGACGGCAAGGAACACTGGCTGCCCGCCCACACCGTGTTCGTCGCGGCGGGAACGCAACCCAACACCGTGCTCGCCCGCGAGGACGCCGGCCATTTCCGCCTCGACGGCCGGTACTTCGCGGCCTGCGACGAGGAGGGCCGTCCGGTGAAGCCGCAGTCCTCCGCGTCCAAGCCCGAGGCCGTCAACGTGCTGCTGTCGCGCGCGGCCGATGGGCGCTTCGTCAGCTATTTCGGCGACGTGCACCCGTCCTACTTCGGCAACGTCGTCAAGGCCATGGGCTCGGCCAAGCAGGGCTACCCGGTGGTCTCGCGCGTGCTCGCGCAGCGGGCACCGGCCTCGAACCAGCCGCGCGAGGCCTTCGTTTCAGGCCTGAAGGACCAGCTGCTGGCGCGGGTCGAGCGCGTGGAGCGCCTCACCCCCACCATCGTCGAGGTGGTGGTGCGCGCGCCCCTCGCCGCGCGCAAGTTCCAGCCCGGCCAGTTCTACCGCCTGCAGAACTTCGAGACCCTGGCCCCGGTGGCGGACGGCACGCGCCTGCAGATGGAGGGCCTGGCGCTCACCGGCGCCTGGGTGGACCGCGAACGCGGATTGGTCTCAACCATCGTGCTGGAGATGGGCGGTTCCTCGGACCTGTGCGCCCTGCTCAAACCGGGCGAGCCGGTGATCCTGATGGGCCCGACCGGCGCGCCGACCGAGATCGCGGGCGGCGAGACGGTGGTCCTGTGCGGCGGCGGCCTCGGCAACGCGGTGCTGTTCTCGATTGGCCAGGCATTCCGCGCCGCCGGCTCCAGGGTGCTCTACTTCGCCGGCTACAAGAAGGTGATCGACCGCTACAAGGTCGAGGAGATCGAGAACGCCGCCGACGTGGTGGTCTGGTGCTGCGACGAGCAGCCGGGCTTCCAGCCGCGCCGGCCGCAGGACCGCGCCTTCGTCGGCAACATCGTCCAGGCCATGGAGTGGTACGCCAACGGCCGGCTCGGCGAGCAGGCCTTGTCCATGCGCGAAGCCGACCGCCTGATCGCCATCGGCTCGGACCGGATGATGGCCGCGGTGGGCCGCGCCCGCCACGACGTGCTCAAGCCGCACCTGAAGCCGGGGCATTTCGCGATCGGCTCCATCAACTCGCCGATGCAATGCATGATGAAGGAGATCTGCGCGCAGTGCCTGCAGCCGCAGCGCGACCCGGCCACCGGCGAGACCAGCTACGTGTTCTCCTGCTTCAACCAGGACCAGGACCTCGACCGGGTGGACTTCAAGGCCCTCAACGAGCGCCTGAAGCAGAACTCGCTGGCGGAGAAGATCACCGCGCGCTGGCTGCGGCGCTGCCTGGCGGCGCCGGGCGCGGCGCGGGGGCCGATGTAACCGATCGGTTACATCCGGCGGGAGCCTTGACGCGCTATACAGTTCTTATATAAGATTTGTATATGCCAAAGGTCAAGTCCAGGATCAGCACCTTCTCCGCGGCGCCGCGCGACCTCGAGATGCTCGACGTCGTGGCCCGCTACCACGGCCTCAACAAGAGCGCCACGATCGTGAGCCTGGTACGCAAGGAGTTCTGGCGCGCCTTTCCCGGCGGCACCGACAAGATCCGTCCCGACCGCGGGGCCAAGGTGGAGGGATCCGGATGATCCGCCGCCTGCTCTTCGCCGCCCTGCTCCTGCCGCTTGCCGCCGCCGCCCAGCCGATCCGCATCGGCGAGCTGAACAGCTACAAGGTCTTCCCCGCGTTCCTCGAGCCCTACAAGAAGGGCATGGAGCTTGCGGTGGAGGAGATCAACGCCGCGGGCGGCGTCAACGGCCGCAAGCTCGAACTCCTCATCCGCGACGACGGCGGCACCCCGGGCGACGCGGTGCGCGTCGCCGAGGAGCTGATCACGCGCGAGAAGGCGCACGTGCTCATGGGCACCTTCGCCTCCCACGTCGGCCTGGCGGTCGCCAACCTCGCCAACCAGCGCAAGGTGCTGTTCGTCGCCTCCGAGCCGCTCACCGACAAGATGGTGTGGGAGAACGGCAACCGCTATACCTTCCGCCTGCGCCCTTCCACCTACATGCAGACCGCGATGCTGGTCCCGGAAGCGGCGAAGCTGAAGAAGAAGCGCTGGGCCATCGTCTACCCGAACTACGAGTACGGCCAGTCGGCCACCGCGTCCTTCAAGCGGCTCCTGAAGCAGGCGCAGCCCGACGTCGAGTTCGTCGCCGAGCAGGCGCCGCCGCTGGGCAAGATCGACGCCGGCGCCGTGGTGCAGGCGCTGGCCGACGCCAGGCCGGACGCGATCTTCTCGTCGCTCTTCGCCGCCGACCTGCAGCGCTTCGTGCGCGAAGGCAACACCCGGGGCCTGTTCAAGGGGCGCGCGGTGTTCAACCTGCTCGCCGGCGAGCCGGAGTACCTGGACACGCTGAAGGACGAAACGCCGGAAGGCTGGTGGGTCACCGGCTACCCCTGGTCCGAGATCAGGACGCCGGCGCACCAGAAGTTCCTCGCCGCCTACCAGGCGCGCTGGAAGGACTATCCGCGCCAGGGATCGGTGGTGGGCTATTCCTCGGTGCACACGGTCGCCAACGCCATCCGGCGCGCCGGTTCCACCGACACCGAGAAGATGGTCGATGCCCTGAAGGGACTGGAGATGCCCACGCCCTTCGGCCCGATCGTGTGGCGGGCGCTGGACCACCAGTCCACCATGGGCGCCTACGTCGGCCAGTTGTCGCGCAAGGGCGGCAAGGGCGTGATGGTGAACTGGCGCTTCGCCGACGGGGCCAACTTCCTGCCGCCGTTCGAGGAGATCCGCGCCCTGCGCAAGGACTGACGGCGTCGGTCCCATGAGCGCCTCGTCCATCCTGCTCCAGTTCCTGAACGGGCTGGCGGGCGCCTCCACGCTGTTCCTCGTCGCCGCCGGGCTGTCGCTCATCTTCGGCGTCACCCGCATCGTCAACTTCGCCCACGGCTCGCTGGTGATGCTGGGCATGTATCTCGCGGTGGCGCTGTCGGAGGTGGTGGGTTTCTGGTGGGCGGTACCCTGCGCCGCGCTCGCGGTGGCGGCGCTGGGCGCGCTCATCGAGGCGGCGTTGCTGCGCCGGATCTATGCGGCTCCCGAACTGCTCCAGCTGCTGGCCACCTTCGCCCTGGTGCTGGTCATCCGCGACTACGCGTTGTGGCAGTGGGGTCCCGAGGACCTCCTGGGCCCCCGCGCGCCGGGGCTGGAGGGCGCGGTCACGATCCTCGGCCAGCCGTTCCCGGCCTACGACCTGTTCCTGATCGCCGTGGGTCCGGTGGTCCTGGGCGCGCTGTGGCTGCTCCTGCGCCGCACGCGTTGGGGCACCCTGGTGCGCGCGGCGACGCAGGACCGCGAGATGGCCTCGGCGCTGGGGGTCAACCAGCGGCTGCTGTTCACCACGGTGTTCGCCCTGGGCGCCCTGCTCGCGGGCCTGGGCGGCGCGCTGCAGATCCCGCGCGAGCCGGCGACGCTGCACGTGGACCTGGCAGTAGTGTCGGATGCCTTCGTGGTCGTGGTGGTGGGCGGGCTGGGCTCCATTCCCGGCGCCTTCGCCGCGGCGCTCCTCATCGCCGAGGTGAAGGCGTTCTGCATCGCGCTCGGTTACTCCAAGCTCACGCTGGTGGTGGAGTTCCTGGTCATGGCGCTGGTGCTGGTGTTCCGCCCCTGGGGCCTGATGGGCCGCATGCCCGCGCCGGCGCGCGGTCCCGCCGCCGTCGAGCCGCCGCTGGCCGCGCCCTCGCCGCGCGTGGTGGCGGCGCTGGGCGCGCTGGTCGCCGGGCTCGCGCTGGTGCCGCTCGCGACCACGGGCTACACGCTGGTGCTGCTGACGGACATCCTGGTCTTCGCCCTGTTCGCCGCCAGCCTGCATTTCATCAGCGGGCCCGCCGGGCTGCACTCCTTCGGCCACGCCGCCTATTTCGGGCTGGGCGCCTATGGCGCCGGGATCCTCGCCCTGCGCTTCGGCGCGCCGATGGAACTGTCCCTGGCCGCCGCGCCGCTCCTGGCCGGCGCGGGCGCGCTGCTGTTCGGCTGGTTCTGCGTGCGCCTGTCCGGCATCTACCTCGCCATGCTCACGCTGGCGTTCGCGCAGATCGCCTGGTCGGTGGCGTTCCAGTGGGATGCGGTCACCGGCGGCTCCAACGGCCTGGTCGGCGTCTGGCCCGCGCCCTGGCTCGCCTCGAAGCCGGCCTACTTCTGGCTCGTCCTGGCGATCGCCTCCGCCGCCATCGCGCTGCTGTGGCGAGCCCTGCACTCGCCCTTCGGCTACGCGTTGCGCGCCGCGCGCGATTCGCCGCTGCGCGCCGATGCCATCGGCATCGACGCGCGCGCGCTGCAGTGGGCGGCGTTCACGGTCGCGGGGCTGTTCGCCGGCATCGCCGGGGCGCTGTACGTCTTCTCCAAGGGATCCATCTCGCCCGAGTCCATGGCGGTGCCGCGGTCGGTGGATGGCCTGGTGATGGTGCTGCTGGGCGGCATCCAGACCCTGACCGGACCGCTCTGGGGCGCGGCCCTGTTCACCTGGCTGCAGGATGCGATCGCGCGTGGCTTCGACTACTGGCGCGCCGCGATCGGCTGCGTGATCCTGGTGCTCGTGCTCGCGCTCCCGGGCGGCCTGGGCAGCCTGGGCGCGCGCTTCCGGCGCAAGGGCGCCGCATGAGCGTGTTGCGCGCGGTCGGCCTGCGCAAGTCCTTCGGCGGCGTGCACGCGGTGCGTGACGTGAGCCTCGAGGTTGCGGCGGGTGAACTGCTGGCCATGATCGGTCCCAACGGCGCCGGCAAGACCACCTGCTTCAACCTGGTCAACGGCCAGCTCACCCCGGACGCCGGGCAGGTGCTGATCGACGGACGCCCGATCACCGGCCTCGCGCCGCGCGCCGTCTGGCGCCTCGGCGTGGGCCGCACGTTCCAGGTCACCGCGACCTTCGGCTCGATGACGGTGCGGGAGAACGTGCAGGTTGCGCTGCTGTCGCACGCCCGGCGCCTCGATTCCCCGTTCGCCCGGGCGCCCCGGCTTGAGGTCGCTCAAGCCGACGCCCTGCTGGCGCAGGTCGGCATGCTTGCCCAGGCCGAACGCCCGGCGGCGGTGCTCGCCTATGGCGACCTCAAGCGCCTGGAACTGGCGATCGCGCTCGCCAACCGGCCGCGCCTGCTCCTCATGGACGAGCCGACGGCGGGCATGGCCGCCGGGGAGCGCGCTGCGTTGATGCAGCTGACCGCGTCCCTCGCCCGCGCCTCCGCGATCGCGGTGCTGTTCACCGAGCATGACATGGACACCGTGTTCACCCATGCCGACCGCGTGATCGTGCTTGCCGAAGGCGAGGTGATCGCGCAGGGCGCCCCCGCGCAGGTGCGCGCGGACCCGCGCGTGCGCGCAGCCTACCTGGGAACGGAGGCGGCCGATGCTTGAGGCGCGGGCGCTGGCGGCAGGCTACGGGCGCGCGCAAGTGCTGTTCGGGCTCGACCTCGCGCTCGGCAGGGGCGAAGTGCTCGCCCTGCTCGGGCGCAACGGCGCGGGCAAGTCGACCACGCTCAAGGCCATCATGGGCCTGGTGCCGCCCGCCGCGGGCGAAGTCCGCTTCCGCGGCGGGCGCATCGAGCGCCTCGCCCCCTGGCGGATCGCGCGGCTCGGCCTCGGCTACGTGCCCGAGGACCGGCGCATCTTCACCGACCTCACGGTGACCGAGAACCTGTCGGTCGGGCGCCTGCCGCGGCGCGACGGCGCCGCGCACTGGACCCCGCAGCGGCTGTTCGAGCTGTTCCCGAACCTGGGCCGCATGCGGGACCGCCCCGGCGGCAGCATGTCCGGCGGCGAGCAGCAGATGCTGAGCATCGCCCGCAGCCTGATGGGCAATCCGCTCGCGCTGCTGCTGGACGAGCCCTCGGAAGGCCTCGCGCCCGTGATCGTGGATGCGATGGCGCGGGCGATCCTCGAGCTCAAGCGCGAGGGATTGTGCGTGCTGCTCGCCGAGCAGAACCTGCGCTTCGCGCGCCGGGTCGCGGACCGTGCCTGCATCCTGGAAACCGGGGTGCTGCGCCACGAAGGACCCCTGTCCGCGCTCGACGCGGACCCGGCATTGCGCGAGCGCTACCTCGCCGCGTGAAGGGTTCCGCCGCCGGCGGTCCGCCTCAGTCGCCGAAGCAGATCCCGAGGTCGCGCGCGGTGCGCATCGTGTCCGAGTTCACCGGCACGTTGCGGACCTTCCGCGCGATCTGGTACAGCGGGACGTAGCGCACCGTCGGCGGCGCCAGCGCGACCATCACGCCGCTGCGGCCCTCGGCCAGCGCGCGCACCGCCGCCGCGCCGAAGCGCAGCGAGATCAGGCGGTCGAAGGTCGTCGGCGGGCCGCCGCGCAGCAGGTGCCCGAGGACGACGTGGCGGGTTTCCTTGCCCGTGAGCCGGCCCAGTTCCTTCGCCACGTGCTCGCCGATGCCGCCCAGCCGCTCGGCGCGCCCGGCCTGGCGGTCGATGACGGAGCGGCGCCCGCCCCTGGGCCGCGCGCCTTCGGCGACCACCACGATCGAGTAATACTTTCCGTCCGCCTCCCGGGCGCGCAGCGCCGCCGCGGCCTTCTCCATCTCGAACGGGATCTCCGGGATCAGGATCACGTGCGCGTCCGCCGAGACCCCGGAGTTCAGGGCGATCCAGCCCGCATAGCGGCCCATCACCTCGACGACGATGATGCGGCGATGGGAGGCCGCCGTGGTGTGCAGGCGCTCGATGCACTCGGTGGCGAAGGACACAGCGGTGTCGAAGCCGAAGGTGACCGCGGTGTCGGCAAGGTCGTTGTCGATGGTCTTGGGCACGCCCACCACGCGCAGGCCCTTCTTCTCCAGCGCGTTGGCGATGCGCAGCGAGCCGTCGCCGCCGATCGCCACCAGCGCGTCGAGGCCCTCGCGGCGGAACGCCTGGACCAGCTCGGTGCTGCGATCCTTCAGCACCACGCTGCCGTCCTTCTGCCGCACCGGATAGCTGAGCGGGTTGCCGGCGTTGGTGGTGCCGAGGATGGTGCCGCCAAGCTGGGTGATGCCCTGCACGCGGGCCGGCGTGAGCGGCACCAGGCCGCCGACGCTGCCGGGTCCCAGCAGGCCCTCGTAGCCGTCGCGGATGCCGACGCATTCCCAGCCCTGACGGTGCGCGGTCATCACCACCGCGCGGATCACCGCGTTCAACCCGGGCGCGTCGCCGCCGCCGGTGCTGATCGCGATCCGCCGGATGCGGCCGGCGCGACGCCTGGCCATCCCTAGCCCCGCGGCGGCACCTTGCGGTGCCAGTCCGTGACCTTCTGGTAGGCGTGGCCGAGCCGGAACAGCAGCCCCTCGTCGAACGGTCTGCCGATGAGTTGGAAGGCGCAAGGCAGGCCCGCACCTCCCCCGACCGACTGGAACCCGCAGGGCACCGCCAGCGACGGCAGCCCGAGGTAGTTCACCGGGCGCATCAGCCGCGTCACCTTGGCCAGCACCTCGCTCATCTTCGCGCCGCCGCCGACATCGGTCTCGGCAATGGTCGGGGTGGCGAAGGACACCACCGGCGCGTGCAGCGCGTCCACCTTCGACATCACCTCGGCGAGCCAGGTCCTCAGCGCGTGGTCGCGCAGGCGCAGCGCGTTGATGTACTGCACCCCGGTCACCGCCATGCCCAGCTCCAGCCGCGCGCGCAGCTGGTCGGAATAGTCCTGCGGCCGCTCGCGCAGCCAGGCCGAGTGCATCGCCGCGGCCTCCACCGCGATGATGGCGATGCCGGCCTGGTTCCAGGACTCGATGTCCGGCAGCGGCACCTCGATCACTTCGCAGCCCAGGTCGCTGAAGGCCTTGAGGCTGCCGCGCACCAGCTTCTCCACGCCCGGGTCGACCTGGTCGTAGAAGTAGCCGGCGGGCACGCCGATCCGCAGGCCCTTCACCGGGCGCGACAGGCCCGCGACGTAGTCCGGCACCGGTTGCGCGCTGGAGGTGGCATCGGCCGGGTCCTGGCCCGCGATCGCCTGCAGCAGGAGCGCGCAGTCCTCGACGTTGCGCGCCAAGGGCCCCACCACGTCCATCGAGAACGACAGCGGCATGGCGCCGGCACGGCTGACCCGTCCGTAGGTCGGCTTGATCCCAGACACGCCGCAGAAATGCGACGGCAGCCGGATCGAGCCCCCGGTGTCCGAACCCAGCGCGGCAAAGTTGGCGCGCGCCGCGAGCGAGGTGCCGGAACCGCTGGAGGAGCCGCCGGTGATGTAGTCCGGGTTCCAGGCATTGCGGCAATGGCCCAGGTGGTAGTTGTGTCCCGTGGGCCCGTAGGCGAACTCGGTCATGTGGAGCACGCCGAACTGGATCGCGCCGGCGGCATCCAGCCGCTTCAAGGCCGTCGCCGTGGTCGTTGCCGGGCGCCCGGGGCCGATCTTCGAGCCGCAGGACGAGGGCACGCCTTCCCGGTAATACATGTCCTTGTGCGCCATGGGCACGCCGGCGAGCGGGCCGGCGACGGCGCCGCGGCCGAGCGAACGATCCGCAGCCTTTGCCGCTGACAGCGCATCTTCCTCGTCGATCCGCACGAAGCAGTTCAGGCGCTGCTGCGCCTGCTTCGCCGCGCCGAGGGTCGCCTGCATGACTTCCACCGCGCCAACCTTCCTGGCCTTCAGCAGGCGAGCCAGTTCCGCCGCGCCCGTGGCGAGCAGCTCGCTCACTTCGAACCCCGGTTCAGCGCCGCGGCGAAATTCGCGGGCTCGGCCTCGAAGGCGAGCCCGCGCGTGGCCGCCTGCTCGACGGCGAGCTGGCGCTGCATGACTTCCGCCGCCGATGCGGCGCGCCCGGCGTCCAGCTCCACTCCCTGCAGCGCGACCAGCCTGCGGAACGTTCCTGCGTTGTCATCCATGGCAATGCCCCGTCGAACGAAGATCAGTGAACGGCGGCCTCGGCCTCGAGGGCCACCGGCTCGTAGTCGCAGCGCGAGGGCACGTCGGGGGCGATGTGCATCACGCGCGCGGAGAGCTCCATCACCACCGAGGCGACGGTCTCGATCCGCACGAACTCGGGCAGGGACGGGTCGGGCTTGCGGCAGATGGACAGCAGGCCGTCGGTCTCGTCGCGCAGCAGAACCTTGACGCTGTCGAGGTCGTGCTTCACGCGTTCGCGCGCCACCGCTTCCGCGCGCGCCAGCCGCGGCTCGGAGGACAGGCTGGCCGGCGGCCCGACCACCGCGCGCTGGGCTGCGGCGACCAGGAAGTGGTTGGTGTGGCACAGCGTGCCGTCGGACTGGCGCACCACGCCGATCGCCACCGGCGAGAGTTCGAAGCTGGCGGAGCCGCCCTTGGCGTCGGCGCACAGGATGTTCGACGAACTGGCGTACTTCAGGCGCTTCAGCAGCCGCTCGGCTTCCGCGACATCGGCGCACTCGAGCAGCTTGCGCAGGACCACATGCACCGGCACGCCCGGGCTCAAGCCGTCGTCGCGCGAGCGCAGGATATTGAGGCAGACGCCGAAGCCGCGGCTGTTGAGGCCGATCTTGGCCAGCATCCCGGCCTCGGTCAGGGTGAGGAAGGACTGCCCGCCGGCGCGCTCGCGCAGCAGGACCAGGCAGTCGCGCTGCGACCCCAGCCAGTCCCAGTTCTGCGCCAGCAGCGTGCGTCCGTTCGCGCTGCGGCCCGGCAGCACCGCGATGGCGGTGCACTCGCCCAGGTCCGCGCCCTGGCGCATCGCGGCCAGCCACTCCGGGCTCGCCTTCTCCGGGAACGTGGGCGGCAGGATCTCGGTGCGGGCATTCAGGGCGAGGATCTCGGCGGTCTTGCGGCCCGCCCCCGCCGCGATGCCTTCGATCTCCTCGTACAGCGACGCATCCAGTTCCCGGATCACCGGCGCGAAGCGTCCCGCGATCGCCTGCGCCTCGTCCCAGGCGAGCCCGGCGTGCTCGAACAGCGCCCGGTAGTTGCCGAGCGAGCGTTGCACGCGCTCCCGTGCCAGCTCGCCGTGCAGGCGCCCGCGCTCGAACGCGGAGCCTTTCAGCTCAAGGATCGGAAACATGGCCCATCCTACTCCTCAGCCCGCCAGCACGCGCAACGCGGTTTCGCTGCGCAGCGTCAGGATCGTGGCGCCGGCGAAGACCAGCACCGGGACGATGAACAGGACCAGGCTGACGCTGAAGCCGAGCCGCGGCGGCGGCGCCGCGCGCCAACGGGCCCAGGCGTTCAGCAGCAGCAGGACCGAGAACGCCCAGCAGAACAACTCCAGCACCGGGCGGCTCCAGCCCCGGCCGAGCAGCACGCCGACGCCGCCTGCCAGTCCCAGCAGCCAGATGCCGAACAGGATCGTGTCCTCCACCACCCGCGCCGCGAGTGCGCCGCGGTCGCCGCGCAGGTGAACCGCGACGACGATCCAGGCCCCCAGGAGAATCGCGCCGCCGCACAGCAGCGCGTAGAGCCAGCCGATCAGGTCCAGCGAAAGGAGATCCACCCCGCTATTGCACCCGCAGCGCGCCTTCGACGCAAGTCACCGCCTGCCCGCCAAGGTGGATCGCGTCGCCCTCGAGGCGGATGGACACGCTGCCGTCCCGCCCCAGCTGCATGCCCTGGCGCGAGCGATACGCGCCGCCGAACCGCGCCCCCTGGCCGGCCGCGCGCAGGAACGCCGCGACGCTGATGTTGCCGCTGCCGCACACCGGGTCCTCCGGCACGCCGTGCGAGGGCGCGAAGGAACGCACGTGGATGGCGGCGCCGGCCCGGCCGGTGGCGCCGAACACCGTCAGCCCCGTGGCCGAAACCGAGTCGGCGAAGGCGCCGATGGCCGCCATGTCGGGGACGAGCGCGTCCACCTCGCCCGCGCCGCCCAGGTCGGCGACCAGCCACACCGGGCCGATGTCGACGATCCGCGGCTGGGCGTGGATCTTTGCGCCCAGGATCCGTTCCAGCGCCGGGATCCTGGCCGGATCCAGCGGCGCGACACCGGCCGGCGGCGCCTTGACCTCAATCACACCCTGCGCCACGGTCAGCTCGAGCACCCCCGCCCCGCACTCCTGCCGGAAGCGCCCCTCGCGGGGCGCGACCAGGCCGGCCTCAAGCACCGCGTGCGCGCTGCCGATGGTCGGGTGGCCGGCGAAGGGCAGCTCGTCGCGCGGCGTGAAGATGCGCAGGCGGTAGTCGGCGCCGGCCTGCGTCGGCTTGAGGACGAACGTGGTCTCCGACAGGTTGGTCCAGCCGGCGATGCGCTGCATGTCCGCGCCGGAGAGCCCGTCGCCCTCCAGCACCACCGCGACCGGGTTGCCGCGGAACGGGACGGTCGTGAAGACGTCGACCTGCTTGAAGCGGAGCGTTTTCATGGCCCGCAGCCTAGGGCTTTGCGCGCGGGCGCGCCAGACACAGTCAGCGCGGCCGCAGCCGGTCCCCGGTGTAGGGGTTGAAGCGGTAGTTGCCCGGAAAGCGCTCGCCGGTCCTCGCGTCCACCGCGGGCGGCAGCAGGCTCCCCAGCGGCAGGCGCCACTCGTAGCGCCGGCCGTCGAACATGATGGCGAAGCTCTCCTCCCGCCGCGGGTCGAGCAGGCGGCCGCCATCCGGCCGGCGGCCGTCGAAGGCGATGAACTCCAGCCCCTTGCCGACCTGTCCCAGCATGTTCGCCAGCAACGGCTTCATGACCTGGAAGAACGTGCGCAGGTCCGGCGACAGCTGGTCCTCTCCCAGCGGCGGGAACCGGATGCCGCCGGGCGCGACCAGCTGGATGGACGAGACGATCGCCTCGAGCGGGCGGGTCTTGACGCTGCCCAGGGCCCCCAGTTCCCCGTCCACCACGGCGACGATGACGTAGCGCTCCACCAGGGCGATGAGCTGCCTGAGCTGCTGCGGCGAGGACTGCGCCGAACCCTTCGCGCTCGCCTCCCAGTACTCGTTCGGGATCCACCACACCAGCGTCAGGCGGGCGCCGTCCTGGTGCAGGCGCTGGGTTTCGTTCACCAGGGCGTTCATGTCCGCCTGCGCCGAAGCGCCGGGCGTCCAGCCCCACACCAGCGCGGCCGCCAATAGCGAACGCAGCGCCCGCGTCATAGCGCCTTCGCCTGCTCCCGCAGCACGTACTTCTGGATCTTGCCGGTCGCCGTGGTCGGCACCGGGCCGAACACGACTTTCTTCGGCACCTTGTAGCGCGCCAGGTGCTGGCGGCACCAGTCGATGTAGTCCGACTCCGTGGCGCTCTGGCCCGGCTTCAGCTGGACGAAGGCGCAGGGCGTCTCGCCCCACTTCTCGTCCGGCCGCGCCACCACCGCCGCCAGCAGCGTGGCGGGGTGCTTGTAGAGCGCGATCTCCACTTCCACCGACGAGATGTTTTCGCCGCCCGAGATGATGATGTCCTTCTTGCGGTCCTTGATCTCGATGTAGTTGGTGGGATGCCAGACCGCCAGGTCGCCGGTGTGCATCCAGCCGCCGTGGAACGCCTCCGCGGTCGCCTTGGGATCCTTCAGGTAGCCCAGCATCACGGTATTGCCGCGGATCAGCACCTCTCCCATGGCCGTGCCATCCTTCTTCACCGGCTTGCAGGTCTTCGGGTCGCCCACGATGTGGCCCTCGACCACCTGGTAGCGCACACCCTGGCGCGCCATTTCCACCGCCCGCCCCTCGATGGGGAGCGGCGCCCAGGCGTCCTGCTCGGCGCAGAAGGTGGACGGGCCCTGCAGCTCCGTCATGCCGTAGATGTGCAGCACCTTGAAGCCCAGTTCCTCCATGCCCTGGATGACCTTGGCCGGGGGCGGCGAGCCGCCGGTCTGGATGTGGACCGTCTGCGGGAACCTCCGCTTCTGCTCCGCCGGGGCGGCGATCAGCATGGTGAGGACCGTGGGTGCGCCGCACATGTGGGTGACGCCGTGCTCCACGATCATGGGGAAGATCAGCGCCGGGTCCACCGCGCGCAGGCAGACGTGCGTGCCCCCCATGGCGGTGACCGACCACGGGAAGCACCAGCCGTTGCAGTGGAACAGCGGCAGCGTCCACAGGTAGACCGGCTTGGCCGGCATGGCCCAGGCCATGACGTTGCCGCAGGCCTCCAGGAAGGTGCCGCGGTGGTGGTAGACCACGCCCTTGGGCCGCCCGGTGGTGCCGGAGGTGTAGTTGAGCGCGATGGGCGCCGACTCGTCCTGCGGCGGCGACCACGCGAAATCCGGCTTGCCGGTCTTCAGGAACGCTTCGTACTCGATCCGGCCGAGCCGCTCGCCCGGCCCGGTGTACAGCGGGTCGTCGACGTCGATGACGATCGGCTTTCTCTTCAGCTTCTTCAGCGCCGGGCCGACCACGCCCGCGAAGACGCGGTCGGTGATGAGGACCTTGGCCTCGCCGTGCTCCAGGATGTAGGCCACGGTGTCGGCGTCCAGGCGCGTGTTGATGGTGTTGAGCACCGCGCCCAGCATGGGCACGCCGTAGTGCGCCTCCAGCATCGCCGGCACGTTCGGCAGCATCGCCGAGACCACGTCCCCCGCCTTCACCCCCTTGCAGGCGAGCGCCGACGCCAGCCGGCGGGACCGCTCATGGAACTGCGCATAAGTGAAGCGCGTGGCGCCATGGATCACCGCGACGCGGTCCGGATAGATCTCGGCGGCGCGCGGCAGGAACGCGACCGGCGTCAGCGGCGCATGGTTCGCCGCGCCCGGCCGCAACGCCGACCACAAGCCCCGGCTTTTGCGCGGCGCAGCAACGACCTTCTTTGTCTTTGCCATTCCCCCTCCCTCCCATTTACACTGATTGTATCTACCCGAGGGAGGAGAGATCACATGAAGAAGATCGCAATCGCAGTGGCGCTCGCGTTCACCGCCAGCGGCGCCCTGGCGCAGGAAAAGACCATCCGCATCTCCGGCTTCGGCGCCAAGTCCGGCGTGGTGCGCATCTTCGGCATCAACGGCGAGGCGGCGATGCTGGCCGCGGCCGACCAGATCAACAAGGCGGGCGGCGTGAAGCTGGCCGACGGCTCCAAGGCGAAGATCGTGGTGGACTACTACGACGACCGCTGCACCGCGGAAGAAGGCATCTCGGTCATCCGGCGCATCGCCGGCACCGACTCCCTGGTGGCGGTCGGCCCGACCTGCTCGAACGTCGCCGAGCCCCTGTTCGGCATCCTGCAGAAGAAGGTGGACGACAAGGGCGACTCCGGCCTGCAGATGCCGGTGTTCACCGACGTCGCCATCAAGGTGGGCCTGGCGCGCATCTCGGAGTGGGCCTTCCGCAACGTGCCGAACGAGCTGACGATGTACTCGTCGGTGTTCTACTGGCTGCGCGCGCGGAACCCGGAGCTGAAGACGGTGTACGGCGGCGTCGAGGAGGACTTCGCCCACTCGCGCGCCACCTGGCACGTGGTGATGAAGGACCGTGCCGCGGCCAACAACTTCAACGTGCTGGGCGAGTCGAAATGGCTGCTGAACGACACCAATTTCGCCACCCAGGTACGGGAGATGAAGAAGGCCAACGCCGACGTGGTGGCGATCTCCGCGCACCCCTTCACGACCTGCGGCGTGCTGAAGGAGATGCAGCGCCAGGGCGTCAAGCCCAAGGTGCTGATCGGCCTCACCAGCACCTCCAGCATGGAGACCATGCAGGGCTGCGCCAAGCAGGCCGAGGGCATGATCATCCCGACCTCGTACGCGCCGGTGAACAAGGAGGCCAAGGCGGCTTCGGATGCCACCGCCAAGTTCAAGGGCAGCGCCGACCTGCACAGCATGGCCGCCTGGGAGAACATGTTCATCCTCAAGACGGTGATGGAGGACATGAAGATCTCGGGCGCCAAGGCCGACGTGCAGGCCGACCGGCGCAAGATCCGCGACGGCCTCGCCAAGCTGCGCACCACCCCGGGCCTGCTGGGGGTCAACAAGCGCACCGAGGACCGCGAGGCGGACAAGCCCTACCTGTTCGTGCAGGCCAAGGGCGGCCAGTGGGTGGTGATCCACAACCCGCTCTGACCTGAAGGGGATGGGTCCCGCGGTGGGGGGCGGCGGCTTCGCCGCCCCTGCCGTTTCCTGATGCTCGATTTCCTGCAATCGGTCTCCGATGGCGTGCTCTACGGCGCGACCTATGCGCTGATCGGCATCGGCTTCACGCTGGTGTTCGGCGTGATGCACAAGATCAACATGGCCTACGGCGCCGCCTCCATCGGCGGCGCCTACCTCGGCCTGATGGTGCTCAAGGTCGCCGCCGGGCTGCCGGCGCCGGTGGTGTTCCTGGGCGCGTTCCTCGCCGGCGGGCTGCTGGGCTGGGTGGTCTACCTCGCCTGCTTCCACTTCATTCCGCTCTCCTCGCCGCTCGCCACGCTGATGAGCACGGTGGGCATGCTGCTGCTGATCGACGAGGTGATCGTGCACACCACCGACGGCATGCCGCAGAACTACCCGGCACTGTTCGACGACGTGATGCTGCGCTTCGGCGAGTTCACCGTGCGCGGCGACCTGCTGCTGGTGTTCGCGGTGTCGGTGGCCTGCATGGCCGCGCTGCTCGCGCTGCTGTACCGGACGCGCCTGGGCCTTGCCACGCGCGCGGTGTCGCAGCAGGCGGTGGCCGCGCAGCTGTGCGGCATCCGCGTGGCGCAGGTGAACGCCACCACCTTCGTCATCACCGGGCTGCTTGGGGGAATCGCCGGCGCCATGATCGGCGCCTCCGTGGGCACGCTCTCGCCCCTGCTCACCACGCCGCTGACCGTGAAGGGCCTGATCGTGACCGTGATCGGGGGCCTGGGCAGCATCCCCGGCGCCATCGTCGCCGGGCTGCTGGTGGGCGGCTTCGAGAACGTGCTGCAGCTCTACCGCGGCGTCACCGAGCGCGACCTGTACGTGATGCTGCTGCTGTTCGTCTTCCTCGTGTTCCGCCCGGGCGGGCTGTTCGCCCCGGCGGGCGGGCGCGACTGAGGCCGGCGCATGGACTTTTACTTCGGCCTGGCGCAGCTCATCGGCGTGCACACGCTGCTCGGGCTGTCGGCCTACATCGTGCTGCTCACCGGGCAGGTGAGCCTGGCGCAGGCCGGGTTCCTGGCCATCGGCGCCTACGTCGCCGCGATGCTTACCGTGCTCGCCGGCTGGCACCTGGTCCCGGCGCTGGGCGCAAGCGCGCTTACCGGCGCCGCTGTCGCCTGCGCGGTCGGATTCCCCGCGCTGCGGGTGAAGGGGCTGATGCTGGTGATCGCCACCCTTGCCTTCGGCGAAGGCGTGCGCCTGTTCTTCTTCAACTTCGACTACCAGATCGCCAAGGGCGACATCAAGGTCGGCCCGCTGGGCGGCGAGGGCTTCCGCCAGATCCGCTTCTTCCCCGAGAACGGCTGGAGCACGCTGGAGGTGATGCTGTTCATCTGGTTGTTCGTCATCCTGATCATGGGCGCGCTGTGGTGGTTCGACCGCTCGCGCTACGGCGCCGTGCTGCGCGCGGTTGGCGAGGACGAGCTCGCGGCGCAGTCGGCCGGCATCAACCTGACCGCGATCAAGGTCAGCGCCATGACCATCGGCGGCGCCATCGCCGGGCTTGCCGGCGGCCTCTACGCCCATTACGCGACGCACATCGAACACGCCAACTTCAACATCCTGGTGGCGACCTTCGCGGTCGCCTATCCGATCGTCGGCGGCCTGGCGAGCGTGTTCGGCACCCTTGCAGCGGTGATCTTCGTGCAGGGCATCCTGATCGAGGGCCTGCGCGACCTGGGAGACTGGCGCAACCTGCTGTTCGGCGCCCTCATCGTGCTGGCGATGAACCTGCGGCCGCGCGGCTTCCTGGACGCGGGCAACCTGCGCGCCATCAAGCGCCGGTTCTTCGGTGACAAGCGCGGGAGCGGCCGTGGCGCTCCTTGAGCTGCATGGCGTGTCGCGCCACTTCGGTGGCGTGCGGGCGGTAGACGGCCTGGACCTCGAGGTGCGCGAGGGCGAGATCCTCGGCCTCATCGGGCCCAACGGCTCGGGCAAGAGCACCACGGTCAACGTCATCACCGGCCTGTACCCGCCCAGCGCCGGGCGCATCGCCTTCGCCGGCCGGGACATCACCGCGGCCCCGACGCACCGGCGCCTGTCCGACGGCATCGCGCGCACCTTCCAGAACATCCGCCTGTTCGGCGGCCTGACTGTCTGGCAGAACCTGTGGGTGGCGCAGAACTCGGCCGAGGACCGGGCCGCGCGCGGCTTCCTCTCGCGCTGGGTGGGCGGCCAGTCCGGCGCCCGCGAGGAGATCGGCAAGCTGCTCGCCTTCGCCGGCCTCGCCGGCCGCGAGGACGAACTCGCCTCCAACCTCGCCTTCGGCGAGCAGCGGCGCCTGGAGTTCGCGCGCGCGCTCGCCGCCAAGCCCAAGCTGGTGCTGCTGGACGAGCCGGCCGCGGGCATGAACGCCGAGGAGATCGCCGACCTGGACGAGCGCATCCGCGCGGTGCGCGAACGCGGCGTCACGGTGCTGCTGATCGAGCACCACATGGAGCTGGTGATGGCGGTCACCGACCGCGTCGCGGTGCTCAACTTCGGCCAGAAGATCGCCGAGGGCACGCCGGCCGAGATCCAGGCCCACCCGGCGGTGCGCAAGGCCTACCTCGGAGGCGACGACTGATGGCCGTGCTGCTCGAAGTCGCCGACCTGGTCACCGCCTACGGCAAGATCGAGGCCCTGAAGGGCGTCACCCTGCAGGTCGCCGAGGGCGGCATCACCTGCCTGCTCGGGCCCAATGGCGCCGGCAAGACGACGCTCATGTACTCCATCGCCGGCATCCTCAAGCCGCGCCGCGGGTCCATCCGCCTGCGCGGCGAGGAGATCGCCGGGCGCGCGCCGCACGAAGTGGTGTCGCGCGGCATCGCGCTGGTGCCGGAGAACCGGCTGGTGTTCCCCAGCATGAGCGTGATCGACAACCTCGAGGCCGGCGCCTATCGGCGCCAGGGCGGTCGCGCCGGCCGCGGCGAGATCGACGCCGACCTGCAGCGCATGTTCGAGCGCTTCCCGCGCCTGAAGGAGCGCTCCGCGCAGCTGGCCGGCACGCTCTCCGGCGGCGAACAGCAGATGCTCGCGGTGGCGCGCGCGCTGATGAGCCGCCCGAAGCTGCTGCTGATGGACGAGCCCTCGCTCGGCCTGGCGCCGCTGGTGGTCGAGGAGATCTTCCGCATCGTCTCGGAACTGCACCGCGACGGCACCACCCTCTTCCTGGTGGAGCAGAACGCGCACATGGCGCTCAAGGTGGCGCACCACTTCTACCTCATGGAGCAGGGCAAGGTGAGCTTCAGCGGCGACCCGGGGTCGCTCGCCGAGGACGAGGTGATCCGCCGGGCCTACCTGGGCTCGGCGAAGTAGGCCCTGTCGGTCGATGCTGACCGACCTGCTCCAGAATACCCTGGACGGCCTCGCCTCCGGCGCCGCCTACGCCCTGCTCGCGGTCGGCTTCACCCTGATCTTCGGCGTCCTGCGGCGCGTGAACCTGTCCTACGGCCCGGCGATCATGCTGGGCTGCTACGCCGCCACCCTGGTGCAGCAGAACTGGGGCGCGAGCCTGCTGGTTCTCGCCCTGGTCTGCGTCCTCGCCTCGGTCCTGGCGGGCGCCTACGTCGAACGGCTGTGCTTCGCGCCGCACCGAAAGGGCTCGGCCATCGCCGCCATGGTGGCCAGCTTCGCGCTCTGGATGCAGCTCGAGGAAGCCGCCGTCCTGGCGTTGCCGAAGCACCTGTATCCGTTTCCCGCCCTGTACGAGGGCGGGCCGCTCGCCTTCGCGGGATTCACCATCCGCGTCGAGGCGCTGGTCATGCTGGGCGCGGCCATGCTCGTGTGCGCGGCGCTCTGGTGGATCCTGTACCGCACGCGCTTCGGCGTCGCTGCCCGGGCCGTGACCGACTCGCCGCTCGCCGCCGAGCTCGCGGGCATCAGCGTGCCGCGCATCTCCATGGGCGTGTTCGCCCTCGCCTCCGCCATCGGCGGCCTCGCCGGGTTCCTGGTCTCGGCCAGCTTCGAGCAGGTGACGCCGATGCTGGGCATGTGGTCCACCTTCAAGGGGCTGCTGGCGATGATGCTGGGCGGGCTGGGCTCGCTGCCGGGGGCCGTGGCCGGCGCGCTGGTGCTCGGCCTGGTGGAAGCCCACAGCCAGTGGTTCTTCGGCCCGCAACTGCGGGACTTCATCGCCTTCCTGATGCTCTTCGTCCTGCTTTCGATCGGACCAAGATGGATGACTACGCGGTAGGCGTCCTCACCAACATCGGGCTGTTCGGCTTCCTGGCGATCTCGGCCTACCTGCTGCTGCTCGCCGGCGAGATGTCCTTCGGCCAGCAGGCGTTCTTCGGCGTCGGCGCCTATGCCGGCGGCATGCTCACCGCCATGTGGGGCTGGCCGCTGCCGCTGGCCGCGCTGGCGGCGATGGCGCTGGGCGCGCTCGCCGCGCTGATGGTGGCGCTGCCCACGCTGCGCCTGCGCGGCCTGTACTTCGCCATGGCGACGCTCGCCGCCGCCGAGATGGCGCGCATCGGCTTCGAGCTGCTGCACTGGCAGGTGGAGGTGGAAGGCGAGAAGACCGGCCCGGACGGGACGCAGGGATTCCGCGGCATCCGCTGGGTGTTCGAGAACGGCGTCGAGCCCGGGGCGTACCTCGCCATCATCTGGCTGCTGCTGGCCGCGGTCGTGGGCGTGGTGATCGCGCTGGAACGCGCCCGCCTGGGCGCCACCTTGCGCGGCGTCGGCGAAGACCCGGAACTGGCCGCCGCGCTGGGGGTGGACGTCACCCGCTTCAAGCTGGGCGTGGCCGCGGCGGCGGGCGCGCTCGCCGCCTTCGGCGGCGTCCTCTATGCGCACCACAACACCTACGTCGAGCCGCGGAACTTCGACATCATGCTCGGGGTCCACAGCCTGGCCTATGCGCTCATCGGCGGCCTGGGCACGGTATTCGGGCCCCTGCTGGGCGTGCTGGTGGACATCGGCCTGCTCGAGGGCAGCCGCGTGTTCCCGGGCTATCGCATGATCGTGTTCGGTGGCCTGGTGGCCCTGCTGCTGATCGTCCGGCCCAGGGGCCTGCTCGACGAAAGGACGGTGCAATGGCTAAGGCGGCGCTTTTCCTCGCGCTAGGGCTCCTGCTGCCCCTGCCCGCGCTCGCGCAGCGCGCGCAGGCCGAGCTCGCCTGCACGCCCACGAAGACCGATTTCGTCTACGACTGCACCATCCGCCTGGCGCGCGGCGGGCAGCCCCTGCCCGGCGCGCAGATCACCGTGGGCGCCGACATGCCCTCCATGCCCATGGCGCACAACGTCAAGCCGGTGAAGGCAAGGCCAGGCAAGGCGCCGGGCGAATACAGCGCGAGCCTGGACCTGGAGATGCTGGGCGAATGGGCGGTGAAGCTGCGCCTCGCCGGCCCGGTGAAGGACCAGCTGGTGCTGCTCTACGAATTCGACGAGAAAGGCGCCCGGCCGGTCACTCGATCCGGCAAGCCTCATCGAAAGTGAGCCTCGGATTCCTCGGAAACACCTTGGCGGGATCGCCCGTGCCTAGGTTGCAGAGGAAGTTCGACTTCCAGCGCCCGTCGGGGAAGAAGGCCGCGTCCAGCTTGGCGTTGTCGAAGCCGGACATCGGCCCGCAGTCGAGGCCGAGCGCCCGCGCGGCGATGATCAGGTAGGCGCCCTGCAGCGAGCCGTTGCGCAAGCACACGGACTGGATCACCGCGTCCTTGCCCTCGAAGTTCGCCTTCGCGTTGGGATTGTTGGGGAAGGTCCTGGGCAGGAACTCGTAGAACTTCAGGTCGTGGGCGACGATCACGGTGCACGGCGCGGCCATCGTCTTGTCGAGGTTGCCGGGACTGAGCGCCGGCGCAAGCTTCTCCTTCGCCGCCTTCGATTTCACGAACACGAAGCGCGCCGGCTGCGTGTTCATGGTCGTCGGGCCCCACTTCAGCAGTTCGTGGAGTTCCCGCAGCCGCGCGTCGCTGACTTCGCCCGTGAATCCGTTCGGGGTCCGCGCGGCGCGGAAGATGGTGTCGAGTGCTTTCGAATCCAGCATGCAAAGGCTCCGGTTGGCGGCGAAGCCGATGTTAGCATCGCCCGATGGACATCGAACTGGCGCGCGCCGTGCGTCCCGGCGACGGCATCCTGGTCGGGCAGGCGGCGGCCGAGCCGCAGTCGCTCACCGGCGCGCTGGTCGCGCAGCGCGCCGCGTTCTCCGGCTCGACGCTGTTCCTCGGCGTCAACTACGCCGGCATCGTCCGCCCGGAGCATGCCGACCACCTGCGCCTCACGGCCTACTGCGGCGCGGGCGCCAACCGCGCGCTGGCCGATGCCGGCGTGCTGGACATCCAGCCGCATCCCTACTCCCGCTTTGCCGCCCTGATCCGCGAGCGCAAGCTCGCCAGCGACGCCGTGTTCCTGCAGCTGAGCCCGCCCGACGGCAATGGCGACTACAGCCTGGGCCTGGCCGCCGAGTACCTGGTCCCGGCGCTCGCGGAGGGCCGCAGGATCGTCGCCGAGGTCAACCGGCAGGTGCCGTGGACCCACAGCGAGCGGTTGCTGCGCCGGGAGGACATCGCGCTGCTCGTCGAGAGCGATCGGGCGCCGGCGTCGCCGGCATCGAAGCCGCCCAGCGAGCCGGAGAAGGCGATCGCGCGCCACGCCGCCGCCTTCATCCCGGACGGCGCCACGCTGGAGTTCGGCCTCGGCGCCCTGCCCGACGCGGTCTGCGCGGAACTGGCCGGGCGCAAGCGCCTGGCGGTGCACAGCGGCGCGCTCGGCGACGGCGTCATCCCCCTGATGCAGGCCGGCATCGTCCGGGAAGTGAACTGCGGCCTGCTGATGGGCAGCCGCAGGCTGTTCGATCACGCGCACCGCAACCCGGCGATCCGCCTGCGCTCCTCCGAGTACACGCACGACCCGCGCACGCTGCTCGGCATCGAGCGCTTCGTCGCCATCAACTCGGCCGTCGAAGTGGACCTGACCGGGCAGGTGAACGCCGAAGTCGCGGGCGGCAGCTACCTGGGCGCGGTGGGCGGCGCGCTCGACTTCATCCGCGCCGCCAACCAGTCGCCGGGCGGCGTCTCGCTCCTGCTGGTGCGCGCCTCGCGCATCGTGGCGCAGCTGCAGGGGCCGGTGGCGACGCCGCGCAGCGAAGCCGGCGTGATCGTCACCGAGTGCGGCGCCGCCGACCTGAGAGGGCTGGGGCTGGCGGAGCGCAGGAAGCGCATGATCGCCATCGCCGCGCCCGAGAATCGCGCGGCCCTGGAGCACGCCGAAGAACAGTAAATCAGGGACGGACCACGATTTTCCGGAGGAAATCGTGGTCCGTCCCTGATTTAACGGAAGTCGCGCAGCGCGGGGACGCGGAGGAACGGGGTCGCCGCCATGGCGAGGCTGGCGAGCGCGAAGACATAGGCGGCCACGTAGCCGCCGGTGACGTCGTGCAGGACGCCGCCCGCCAGCGACCCGACCGCGGCGCCCAGCGCATTGGTGGCGTAGACGGTGCCGTAGATCGTCGCCACCCGCGGACCCGCGAAATGCCGGGTGCAGACCGAGGAGATGATCGGGCCGCGCACGCCCATGCACAGGCCGAACACCGGGATGAACAGCGCGAGCAGCAACCAGGACGGCCAGGCCGAGAGCGCGATCAGCAGCACCACGCCCGTCATGGAGCCGGTGAAGCTCGCGGTCACGGTCTGGCGGTAGCCGAAGCGCTCGGCGACGAAGCCGCTCGCCATGACGCTCACCGCCGAGAGCATGCCGACCATGCCGAACACGGTGGCCGCGGCGAGCGGCGAGAACCCCACGTCGATCAGGAACACCACCAGCTGCACGATCACCGAGAACATGCCCATGGAGGGGTCTCCTCGTTTTCAGTGCAATAAGTGACGGTACGAAAAGCTAGCACTGGCG
>CAZMDA010000038.1:0-34161 GCA_964564865.1 uncultured Bordetella sp.
GAGTTCGACGGCGAGCACTGGGAGGAGGCGGCGAAGGCGTTCCTCAGGCCGCCGAGGGGGTAGGGATGTAACCGATCGGTTACATCGCGGCCCGGCGCAGCCCTAGAACGACCGCGGCAGCCCCAGCACGTGCTCGGCGACGTAGGACAGGATCAGGTTGGTCGAGATCGGCGCCACCAGGTACAGGCGCGTTTCGCGGAACTTGCGCTCCACGTCGTACTCCGCCGCAAACCCGAAGCCCCCAAACGTCTGGATGCAGACGTTCGCCGCCTCCCACGAAGCCTTGGCGCACAGGTGCTTGGCCATGTTGGCCTCGGCCCCGCAGTGCTTCTTCTGGTCGAACAGCGCCGCGGCCTTGTAGCGCATCAAGTTGGCGGCCTCGATCTCCATGTAGGCCTCGGCGATCGGGAACTGCACGCCCTGGTTCTGGCCGATGGGGCGGTCGAACACCACGCGCTCGCGCGCGTAGCGGGTGGATTTCTCGATGAACCAGTAGCCGTCGCCGATGCACTCGGCGGCGATCAGGATCCGCTCCGCGTTGAGGCCATCGAGGATGTACTTGAACCCCGAGCCTTCCTGGCCGATCAGGTTCTCCGCCGGGATCTCGAGGTTGTCGAAGAACACCTCGTTGGTCTCGTGGTTCACCATGTTGCGGATCGGCTTCATGGTCATGCCGCGGTGCAGGGCCTCGCGCTTGTCGACGATGAAGATGGACATGCCCTCGGACTTCTTCTTCACCTCGGCGAGCGGCGTGGTGCGCGCGAGCAGGATCATCAGGTCCGAGTGCTGCAGGCGCGAGGTCCACACCTTCTGGCCGTTGACCACGTAGCGGTCGCCCTTCCTCACCGCGACGGTCTTGATGCGCGTGGTGTCGGTGCCGGCGGTGGGCTCGGTGACGCCCATGGACTGCAGGCGCAGCTCGCCCGAGGCGATGCGCGGCAGGTACTTCTTCTTCTGCTCCGGCGAGCCGTGCCGCAGCAGGGTGTTCATGTTGTACATCTGCCCGTGGCAGCAGCCGGCGTTGCCGCCGGAGCGGGTCACTTCCTCCATGATCACGGAGGCTTCCGTCAGGGAGAGCCCGGAGCCGCCGTACTCCTCCGGGATCAGCGCCGCCATCCAGCCGGCCTTGGTGAGCGCATCCACGAAGGCTTCCGGATAGTCGCGCGCCTCGTCCACCTTCTGCCAGTAGGCGGAGTCGAACTGCGCGCACAGCCCGCGCACGCCCTCGCGCAGGGCCTGGTGGCTGGATTCGGCCGAGATCATGGAGCCGCTCATGCTCAATCCGCCTTGATGCCGGCGTCCTGGATCACCTTCGCCCAGCGCCCGACTTCGCTCTTCAGGTATCCGGAGAAGGCTTCCGGCGTGCCGGCCACCGGGTCCACGCCCGCCTTGAGGAAGCGGTCGGTGATCTCCGGGGTGCGGATGACCTTGACCATCTCGGCGTTCAGGCGGTCGATGATCGCCTTGGGCGTGCCCGCCGGGGCGAGGATGCCGAACCACACCGTGACGTCGTAGCCGGGCACGCCGGCCTCGTCCACCGTCGGCACCTCGGGGGCGAGCTTGCTGCGGGACTTGGAGGACACCGCCAGCGCCTTCAGCTTGCCCGCGCGCACGTGCGGCAGCACGTTGGGCGTGTTGTCGAACATCACCTGCACCTGGCCGGCGATGAGGTCGGTGACCGCCGGCGCGCTGCCCTTGTACGGGATGTGCACGATGAAGGTCTTGGTCATCGCCTTGAACAGCTCGAAGGAGAGGTGGTTCGAGGTGCCGTTGCCGGTGGAGGCGTAGTTGAGGCGCCCCGGGTTGGCGCGGGCGAAGGCGATCAGCTCCTTCACCGAGCTCACCGGCGCGCCGGGATTGGCCACCAGCAGGTTGGGCGTGGTGCCCGCCAGCGTGATGGGCGCGAAGTCCCTGGTGACGTCGAACGAGGTCTTGTACAGGCTCTGGATCACCGCGAAGGGCAGCGCGGCGCCGAACAGCGTGTAGCCGTCGGGAGCGGACTTGGCCGCGGCCTCGGTGCCGATGATGGTGTTGCCCCCGGGGCGGTTCTCCACCAGCACCGGCTGGCCGAGCGCCTTGGGCAGCTCGGCCGACATGATGCGCGCCAGGGTGTCGTTGAACGCCCCCGGCGGGAACGGCACGATGTAGCGGATGGGCTTGGAGGGCCAGGCCTGGGCCTGGGCGGCGCCGGCGGCGAGCGCCAGCAGGACGGCGACGGCGGTCTTGACGCGGTTCGTGTTCATTCGGCCTTGACTCCTGCGGTGGTGATGACCTTGGACCATTTCGCGATTTCGTCGGCGAGGAACTTCGAGGCCTGCTCGGGCGTGCCGCCGCCGGGGAAGATGCCCAGCTGGTCGAAGCGCGCGCGCATCTCGGGCGACTTGATGACCTTGTCCGCCTCCTGCGACAGCCGGTCCACGATCGCCCGGGGCGTCCCCGCCGGGGCGAGGAACATGAGCCAGGTGGAGGCCTCGATGAGCGGGCCGCCGGACTCGACGATGGTCGGCACTTCCTGGGCCCCGGGCACGCGCTGCGCCGAGAACATGGCCATCGCCCGGATCTTGCCGCCGCGCACGTGCGGCATGAGCGTGCTGGGCACGTCCACCAGCACCTGGATGTCGGTGCCCATCAGGCCCGCCAGCGCCGGCGCGGTGCCCTTGTAGGGGATGTGCACCATGTCCACGCCGGTGGTCTGCTTGAAGAGCTCGGTGGTGAGGTGGGCCGCGGCGCCGATGCCGGAGGAACCGAAGGAGATCTTGCCCGGGTTCTTCTTCGCGTACTCCACCAGCTCCTTCACGTTCTTCGGCGCGAAATTGTTGTTCACCGTCAGGATGAGCGGCGCCACCACCGCCAGCGACACCGGCGAGAAGCTCTTCACCGCGTCAAAGGGCAGGCGGCCCTGGTAGAGCGTGGCGTTGGCCGCGTGCGCCGCGATCACGGTGACGACGCTGTAGCCGTCGGGCGCCGCCTTGGCGACCAGGTCGGCGCCGATGATGGAGTTGGCGCCGGGCCGGTTCTCGATCACGATCGGCTGGCCGAGGGCCTTCTGCATCTCCGCGGTGATCATCCGCGTCACGTTGTCGGTGATGCCGCCCGGGGTGTAGGGGATGACCCAGCGGATGGGCTTGCTCGGGTAGGTTTGCGCCTGGACGGCGGTGGCCGCGAGCAGGGCGGCGGCGAGCAGCAGTTTCTTCATGGGTTTCATGGTTCTCCTCGTGGGCCTAAATATAGCCGGGTCCTTCGATGGCGGGATGGTTTTTGAGGAACGCCTCGTCCACTTCCACCCCGAGGCCGGGCTTGTCCAGCGGGATGACATTGCCCTTGCCGTCCCACTCGCAGGCGGGCGAGCACAGCTCGTCCCGGAACTTGTTGGACTTGGACACGTCACCCTCGAAGTAGCCGCCGTTGTCGATCGCGGCCAGGAAATGGATCGAGATGGCATGGTTGAGCCCGGTCATGGAGCTGTGCGGGTGCACCGGCAGCTTCCAGGACGAGGCGAGCGCGGCAATGCGCAGGGTTTCGGTGAGGCCGCCGGTCTTGGACAGGTCCGGCTGCAGGATGGTGATGCTGCCGTCCTCGATGACGCGGTTGAACTCGTAGCGGGTGTAGTGGTTCTCGCCTGCGGCGAGGGGCGTGCGGCCGAAGCCCCGCGCCAGCCGGTAGCTGCGGTGGTCGTGGGGCGGGAAGGGCTCCTCCAGCCACGACACGTTCAGCTCGTCCATGCCCGGCATCACCTGGCGCACGTCCTCCACGCTGTAGCCGATGTTGGCGTCGGTGAGGATCACGAGCTCGTCGCCCACCGCCTTCCGCACCGCGGCGATGCGCTCCAGGTCGCGTTTCGGGTGGTCGCCCACGCGCAGCTTTACCGCCTTGTAGCCGGCATCCAGGCTCTTCTGCAACTCCGCCAGCAGTTCGGCGGGCGGCTGGAAGCCGAGCGACACCCCGCCGGCATAGGCGGGCACCGGGCGGCGCGCCCCGCCCAGCAGCTTCCACAGCGGCATGCCGGCCGCCTGGCCGCGGATGTCCCACAGCGCGCAGTCGATGCCGCTCATGGCGAGGCAGGTGCCCGCGCCCATGCCGTGGCTGGCGAGCTGCTTGTCGTAGATCTTCTTCCACACCCCGACCACGTCCGCGGCGTCCATGCCGAGCACCAGCTGCTTCAGGGTGGTCTCGATGAGCTTGGCCACCGCGGTGTGGGCGCGGCCGTGGTGCGATTCGCCCCAGCCCACCAGGCCGCCGGCGGTGGTGACCTTCACCACCACCGCGTCGCGCTTGATGGCGGTGCCGATACCCAGCGCCACCCGGTTCTCAGGCGGGATGGGGAACGAGGTGGGGTAGGCCTTGATGTCGGTGATCTTCAGGTCTTGGCTCATGGTCTCTCTTTGAATCTTGCGGTGAATCGGTCCCAGACTTCCGGGTTGACGAAATGCGTCGGGCGCTCGCCGGCCAGCATGCGCAGGGTGTCCTCGGCGGCCTGGCGGCCCATGCGGCGGCGCGATTCCTGCGTCATCCCCGCCAGGTGCGGCGTGAGGACGACGTTGTCCAGCGCGAAGTACGGGTGCCCGGGCTCGAGGCGGTATTGCTCGTAGACGTCCAGCATCGCGCCGCCGATGCGCCGCTCGCGCAGGGCATCCACCAGCGCGGCTTCCTCGATCACCGGGCCGCGACCGACGTTGATCAGCCAGGCGGTGGGCTTCATGCGCGCCAGGCGCGCGGCGTCGAACAGGCGGTGCGTCTGCGGCGTCAGCGGGCAGGAGACGACGATGACGTCGGATTCGGCCACCACGCGGTCCAGGTCCGCGGGCTCCGCCTCCGGCGGGAGGCGATCGAGGCGGCGCTGGGTGCCGAGCACGCGCATGCCGAAGCCGTTGCGCAGCATCTTCGCCACCCGGCTGCCGATGCCGCCCACGCCCACCAGGCCGGCGGTCAGGCCGGCGATCTCGTGCGCGTGCACGCCCAGGCGCCGCGCCGCGTCCCAGGGCCCGGTGCGCACGGCGGTGGTGATCGCGGAGATGTTCCGCGCCAGCATCAGGATTGCCATGACGCAGTACTCGGCCACCGATTGCGCGTTGCCGCCTGGCAGGTGGCCGAGGGCAACGCCATGCGCGGTGGCGGCGGCAATCGGCACCAGGTCGGTGCCGGTGCCGTGGACCAGGGCCGCGCGCAGGCTGGGCGCGGCCTCGAAGATGTCGTCCGGCACCCGGCTGCGGGTGATGAACGCGTCGGCGCCGCGCGCGGCGCGCCGGATGCCCTCCGGCGATGCCTCGTCGAGCAGCGTCACCTCCGCGTGCTCGCGCAGGCGGGCTACGCCCGAGGCGTCGATCGGGTCGACGACCAGGATGCGCATGCCTAGACGATCCCGCCCGAGCGGAGCCGGTCCACGTCCGCCTGCGACTTGCCGAGCAGGTCCTTGAGCACCTCCTCGGTGTGCTGGCCCAGCGTGGGCGGCGCGAGGCGGTACGTCACCGGCGTCTTCGACAAGCGCAACGGGCTGGCCACCACCGGCGCGACGCCTCCCAGCGGATGCGGGATGTCCACCCGCAGCTTGCGGTGCTGCACCTGCGGGTCCTCGAACACTTCCTTCATGTTGTTGATCGGGCCGCAGGGCACGGTGGCGGCCTCCAGCACCTGGATCCACTCCGCCTTGGTGCGCGTGCGCATCACCTCCGCGATCAGCGGGATCAGCTCGGCGCGGTGCACGATGCGCTGCGACATCGTCTTGAAGCGCGCCTCCTCGGCCAGCTCCGCGCAGCCGGCCACCTGGCAGAAGCGCTCGAACTGGCCGTCGTTGCCGATGGCGAGGATGATGTGGCCGTCGGCGGTGGGGAACACCTCGTAGGGCACCACCTGCGGGTGCGCGTTGCCCCAGCGCACCGGGATCTTGCCGGAGGCGAAGTACGACACGATCTGGTTGGCGTTGAAGGCGACGATGGTGTCCAGCAGCGCGCTGTCGATGTACTGGCCTTCGCCGGTGCGCTCGCGGTGGGTGATGGCGGCCAGGATGGCGACGCTGGCGTACATGCCGGTGAGGACGTCGGTGATGGCGATGCCCACCTTCTGCGGCCCGGCGCCGGGCTGGCCGTCGCGCTCGCCGGTGATGGACATGAGGCCGCCCATCCCCTGGAAGATGAAGTCGTAGCCCGGGCGCGGCGCGTAGGGCCCGTCCTGGCCGAAGCCTGTGACCGAGCAGTAGATCAGCGACGGATTGACCTGCCGCAGGCTGTCGTAGTCCAGGCCGTACTTCTTCAGCGCGCCCACCTTGTAGTTCTCCACCAGCACCTGGCACTTCGCCGCCAGCTCGCGCACGATGGCCTGGCCCTCGGGCTTGGCGATGTCCAGGGTGATGGACTTCTTGTTGCGGTTCACCGACAGGAAGTAGGCGGCTTCGGTCGTGTCCTTGCCGTCGGCGCCCTTCATGAACGGCGGGCCCCAGCCGCGGGTGTCGTCGCCGGCGCCGGGGCGCTCGACCTTGATCACCTCGGCGCCCAGGTCGCCCAGGTTCTGCGCCGCCCAGGGGCCGGCGAGGACGCGCGAGAGGTCGAGGACGCGGATATGCGAGAGCGGGCCGGGCATGGGATTCCTTGGCGTTCCTGGGGTTAGACGACCTGCAGCAGCTTGTCGAGGACATCCGGCGCCACCGGCGTTTCCGGCAGCAGCGCGGAGGACAGGATCGGGCCGATGCCGACCGCGTCGCGCCGCAGCGGATCGCGCGGGGCGAGGCGGTGCACGTAGGCGAGCAGGGCGAGGAGGTGCCGGCGCGAGTCCGCCTTCCCGTCCCCTTTCGCGCCGAGGCGCGTGCCCTCGTCGGCCATGAGCGCGGCGGCGATGGCGTAGTAAAGGCCGGTGGCGGCCTGCCGGGCATGGGCCTCGTGCCCGGTGGCCGCAGTCTCCAGCGCAAACTCCGCGGCCTTGTCCAGCGACGCGGCCAGGCGCGCCGACAGCAGGCGCGGCACGCCCTCCAGCTTCGCGTTCAGGTCCGGCAGCAGGGCCTCCAGCGAGGCTTCCTTGCGGATGGCGCGCAGCACGTCGAGGGCCACGATGTTGGAGGTGCCTTCCCAGATCGAGCCCAGGTGCGCGTCGCGCACCAGGCGCGGGTCGGACCATTCCTCGGTGTAGCCCACGCCGCCGCGCACTTCCATGGCATCCCCGGTGACCTTGCGCGCGTCGCGGCAGGCGCGGAACTTGATGAGCGGCGTGAGCAGGCGCACGCGCCGGCGCGCCGCCTCGTCGCCGGCGTCGGCCTTTGCCAGCTCGAGCGCGGTGTACAGCACCATGCTGCGCGCGGCCTCGGTGGGCAGCATCAGCTTCACCAGCTGCCGGCGCATGAGCGGCAGCTCGATGAGCGGCTTGCCGAAGGCCTTGCGGTTGCGCGCCACGAACAGGGCCTCCGTCAGCGCGCGGCGCATCAGCCCGGCGGCGCGCATGCCGTTCGAGAGGCGCGACATGTTGATCATGTCGGCCATCTGCACGAAGCCGCGGCCGGGGTCGCCGACCAGGTACGCAACGGCGCCCTCCAGCTTCGTCTCGCCGCTGGGCATGTCGCGCGTGCCCAGCTTCTCCTTCAGGCGGACGATGGTGTACCGGTTCGGCGAGCCGTCGGGCAGGGTGCGCGGCATCAGGAACAGCGACAGTCCGCGGGTTCCTTCGGAAGCCCCCTCCGGCCGCGCCAGGACCAGCGCGAGGCCGGCATCCGCATTGGAGCAGAACCACTTGTCGCCGTAGAGTTTCCAGGCCTCGCCATCCTTCACCGCGCGTGTTTCCGTGCCGCCGACATCGGACCCGGCCTTCTGCTCGGTCATGAACATGGCGCCCTGCGTGAGCGCGTCCATGTCCTGCGAGGTGAGGCCGGGCAGGTAGCGCGCCACCAGCGCCGGGTCGGCGAACTTGCGGATGGTGCGGGTGAGGGCGTCGGTCATGGAGAGCGGGCAACAGACGCCGAACTCGGCCTGCACGTAGACGTAGGTCAGGGCGTACTTGGCGATGGGCGGCAGGGGATCGGGCCAGCCCAGCACGCCGCCGCGGTGCGACATCGCGGCGAGGCCGTACTCGCCGAAGGCCACTTCCTCCAGGCGCCGGTAGGCGGCGTGCTTGTCGATGCGCTGGCCGACCAGCTGCGGCGGGTTCTTGTCGGCGGCGAGCGCCAGCTCGTCCAGTTCGGCGCCGGCCATCGCGCCCAGGCGCTCGAAATGCGGCATCAGGTGCGCCGCCAGCCCGGGCTCCAGGTGCAGCTCCAGCAGGCCGCGGTAGGTCGGGTCCGCGTGGAACAGGTTCAGGCCGCGGGACTCGGGAACGCCCTCGGGCGCGCGCACGCTCATGGCTTGGCCAGCCAGGGCGTCTCGGCCCGCTGCCGCGCCTCGTAGGCCGCGATCGCGGCCTCGTGCTGCAGCGTGAGGTCGATCTCGTCCCAGCCGTTCAACAGGCAGGCCTTGCGGAACGGGTCCACCTCAAAGCGCTCCGCCATGCCGTCGGGCAGGGTGACGGTCTGCGCGGCGAGGTCGATCGCGAGGCGCGTCCCGGGCTTCTGCGCCAGCAGGGCGCGGATCGCGGCAACGCGCCCGGCGGGCAGGACCACGGGCAGCGCGCCGTTCTTGAACGAGTTCTCGAAGAAGATGTCGCCGAACGAGGGCGCGATCCAGGCGCGGAACCCGGCGCCCGCGAGCGCCCACACCGCGCCCTCGCGCGAGGAGCCGCAGCCGAAGTTCTCCCCGGCGACCAGGATCCGGGCGCCCTTGTACTCCGCGCGGTCGAGCACGAACGCGCCCTGCTCGCGCAGGTCGTGGAACAGCCAGTTGTGGTAGCCCGCCGAGCGCGGCTGGCGCAGGAAGCGCGCCGGAATGATGCGGTCGGTGTCCACGTTGGCCATGTCCAGCGGCACGGCGACGGCCTCGAGCGTGGTGAAGGGTTCCATGCTCAGTGGGCGAGCAGCCTGCGCACGTCGGTGATCCGTCCGGTCACCGCGGCGGCGGCGGCCATGGCCGGGCTCATCAGGTGGGTGCGGGCGCCCTTGCCCTGGCGGCCCTCGAAGTTCCGGTTGGAGGTGGAGGCGCAGCGCTGGCCCGCGTCCACCAGGTCGCCGTTCATGCCGACGCACATCGAGCAGCCGGGCGCGAGCCACTCCAGCCCGGCCTCGCGGAAGACCCGGTCCAGGCCCTCGGCTTCGGCCGCCTGCTTCACCAGGCCCGAGCCCGGCACCACCATCGCCGGGACGACCGCCTTGCGGCCCTGCACCACGGCGGCCGCGATGCGCAGGTCCTCGATGCGGCTGTTGGTGCAGGAGCCGATGAACACGCGGTCCATGGCGAGGCCTTCCAGCGCCTGGCCGGGTTGCAGGCCCATGTACCTGAGTGCGTCGGGCTTCCCGTCCGGGACCACGGCGTTGACCGGCAGCGCGTCCTCGGGGCTGGTGCCCCAGGTGACCATGGGCGCGAGCGCATCTGCGTCCAGCTCCACTTCGCGGTCGAAGCGGGCGTCGGCGTCGGAGGGCAGGGCGCGCCAGCGCGCGAGCGCGCGGTCCCAGTCGGCGCCTTTGGGCGCGCAGGGACGGCCGCTGAGGTACTGGAAGGTGGCGTCGTCCGGCGCGATCATGCCGCAGCGCGCGCCGGCCTCGATGGACATGTTGCAGATGGTCAGGCGCGCTTCCATGGACAGGGCCCGGATCGCCGGCCCGGCGTACTCCAGCACGTGCCCCGCGCCGCCGTCGGCGCCAATTTTCGCGATCACCGCGAGGATGATGTCCTTGGAATGCACGCCGGGACGCAAGGCGCCGTTCACCGTGACCCGCAGCGTCTTCGCGCGCCGCGCCCACAGCGCCTGGGTGGCGAGCACGTGCGCGACCTCCGAGGCGCCGATGCCGAAGGCCATGGCGCCGAACGCGCCGTGGGTGGAGGTGTGCGAGTCGCCGCACACCAGCGTGATGCCCGGCTGGGTGATGCCCTGTTCCGGCCCGATGACATGGACGATGCCCTGGCGTTGATCGTCCATCGCGAAATGCACGATGCCCGCGGCGCCGGCATTGGCCGCCAGCATCTCCATCTTGCCGCGCACCATGGGATCGGCGATGTCCGCGACCCGGCCGCGGCCGCGGGTCGGCACGTAGTGATCGGGGGTCGCGAAGCAGGCGTCGGGGCGGCGCACCTGGCGGCCGCCGGCCTTCAGCGCCTCGAAGGCGTGGAAGCTGCCGTCGTGGATCAGGTGCCGGTCCACGTACAGCAGGCTGCGGCCGCCGGGACCCGAGGCCACCTCGTGCGCGCCCCAGATCTTCTCGTACAGCGTGCGGCCCATGCGCGCGGCCCGCCTACTTGCGCGACGGCATGTGGCCGACGGAGTCGGCGTACTTCGCCATCGCCTCCTCGCCCAGGTAGGCCTTCTCCCAGGCGCGGATGCGGTCGAAGCCGGCGAAGGTGTGCAGGTCGCCCATCGAGTGCTTCGCGAACTGCTCGATGAAGCGCGCCTCGGCGGCCGGGCCTTCGGTCTTCAGCTGCATCGCCAGGTCGTGCATCGTCGCGAGCGACGCCCGCAGCAGCGCCCCGGGGGCGATGGCGAGCGCGATGCCGAGCGCCTTCATCTCCTCGAGCGTGAAGCGCGGCGACACGCCGGTCATGTTGTAGAACACCGGGCCCTTCACCTCGGCGCAGATGCGCTTTACCTCGTCCACCGAGGTCGGGCCCTCCACGAAGGCGAGGTCGGCGCCGGCCTCGAGCAGCGCGTTGGCGCGCCGGATGGCCTCGTCCAGCGAGCCGCCGGAGGCGCCGCGCGCGTCGGTGCGGGCGACGAGCACGAAATCGGGATCGAGTTCCTTGCGCGTGTCGTCGGCGGCGCGCATCTTCCCCACGGCTTCCTCCAGCGGCACCACCAGCCGCCCGGCGACGTGGCCGCAGCGCTTGGGGCTCACCTGGTCCTCGAGGTGGATGCCGGCGATGCCCGCGCCGATGTACTCGCGCACCGTGCGGATGACGTTGATGGCGTTGCCGTAGCCGTTGTCGGCATCGGCGATCACCGGCACGGCCACCGCCGCGGCGATGTAGCGCGCGTTGGCGACCATCTCGGTGAGCGTCACCAGCCCGGCGTCCGGCAGCCCGGTGAGCGAGAGCGACGTGCCATAGCCGCTCATGTAGACGGCCGGAAAGCCCGCGTTCTCCAGCACGCGGGCGCTCATGGCGTTGAAGCAGCCCGGGACGAAGAGGGTGGGGCCCGTCTTGAGCAGCTCGCGCAGGCGCGTCGTTTGCCGCTTCATGCCCGCGCCCGGCTCAGATGGGGTCCCAGGAGAACACGTCCTGCGAGCGATCGAGGGCGTAGAACTGCGCGCGCAGCGCGGGGATGGCCTGCTCGCCGATGGACTCCGGCGTCCAGCCCCCGGCGCGGTGCACCGAGCGCAGCGGCCGGCTCTGACCCATGAGGAACAGCTCGTTGGCGCGCACCGCGAAGATCTGCCCGGTGACCTCCTGCGAGGCGTCGCTGGCGAGGTACACCGCGAGCGGGGCGATCTTCGCGGTCTCCATGCTCTTCAGCTTCTCCACGCGCGCCTTCTGTTCCGGCGTCTCCGCGGGGATGGTGCCGATCATGCGGCTCCAGGCGAAGGGCGAGATGCAGTTGGAGGTGACCTTGAACTTGGCCATGTCCAGCGCCATGGACTTGGACAGCCCCACGATGCCCAGCTTGGCGGCGGCGTAGTTGGCCTGGCCGAAGTTGCCGATCAGCCCGGAGGTGGAGGTCATGTTGATGTAGCGGCCCGAGTTCTGGCTCTTGAAGTAGGGCGCCGCCGCGCGCGAGACGTAGAACGTGCCGTTCAGGTGCACGTCGATGACGGCGCGCCACTCGTCGACGGACATGTTGAAGAAGAAGCGGTCGCGCAGGATGCCGGCGTTGTTCACCACCACGTCGATGCGGCCGAAGGCGTCGACGGCGGCCTTGACGATGCGGTTGGCCGACTCCCACTCGGCCACGCTGTCGGTATTGGCGAGCGCGGTGCCGCCGGCGGCCTTGATCTCGTCCACCACCTTCTGCGCCGGGCCGGCGTCCTTGCCCTCGCCGGACACCGAGGCACCGATGTCGTTGACCACGACCTTCGCGCCGCGCGCCGCCATGGCGAGCGCGAAATCCCGGCCGATGCCGTTGCCGGCGCCGGTGACGATGACGACCTTGTCCTTCAGCATTGGACCTACTCCCTGTACGACGGATCGCGCCGGTCCAGCATGCGCAGCATCGCCGGCCATTCCAGTTCGGTGATGCTGCGGCGCTGGCCGGGCTTGTAGCGCTCGTTGGTGAGGGCCACGGTCTTCGCGTCCGGGTGGTTCAGCTCGGTGTTGCAGGCCATGGCCTGCACCTGCGCCTGGCAGGCGCGCTCCAGCCAGTGCATGGTGACGAAGGCCTCGCAGGTCGTGGCGCCGGCGGTGAGCAGGCCGTGGTTGCGCAGGATCAGCGCCGCGCCGGCGCCCAGGTCGCGCACCAGGCGCTTCTGCTCGTCCAGGTCCACCGCCGGGCCCTCGTAGTCGTGGTAGCCGATCTGGCCGAAGAACATCGCGTTCTGGGTGAGCGGCAGCAGGCCGCACTTGAGCGCCGACACCGCCATGCCGGCCGGGGAATGGGTGTGGATGACGCAGCCCACGTCCGGCCGCGCGCGGTGGATGGCGCTGTGGATGACGAAGCCGGCGCGGTTGATGCCGTAACCGGTGCCGGAATCCAGCACGATGTTGCCGTCGAAGTCGATCTTCATCAGGCTGGAGGCGGTGACCTCCTCGTAGGCATAGCCGTAGGAATTGATGAGGAAATGGCCTTCCTCGCCGGGTACCCGGGCCGAGACGTGGTTGTAGACCAGGTCGTTCATGCCGAACAGCGCGATCAGCCGGTAGGCGGCCGCGCAGTCCACCCGCGCCTGCCACTCGGCGGCGCTTACCTTGTCGCGCAAGGACGCGATTCGAACCTGGGAAAGGTCGCTCATGGGGAATCCTCCGTAGCGGGATTGTCGCACCGCGGGCCGGCCCGCGGCAGGGTGCGTTTCAAACCGCCCGCCGGGTCCGGCGGGCGCGGCGGCGAGGCTATAATCGCCCGGTTCCCGGCACTCCATCCCCGAGCGAAAGGCCCATGAAAATCCTGGTCAGCGTCAAGCGCGTGGTCGACTACAACGTCAAGGTGCGCGTCAAGGCCGACGGCACCGGCGTCGAGACCGCCAACGTCAAGATGTCCATGAACCCGTTCGACGAGATCGCGGTCGAGGAGGCGGTGCGGCTGAAGGAGGCCGGCGTCGCCACCGAGATCGTGGTGGTGTCCTGCGGCGTGCAGGCCTGCCAGGAGACGCTGCGCACCGCGCTCGCCATCGGCGCCGACCGCGCCATCCTGGTGGAAACCGACGCCGAGCTGCAGCCGCTGGCGGTGGCCAAGCTCCTGAAGGCGGTGTGCGCCAAGGAAGGCCCCCAGCTCGCGATCCTGGGCAAGCAGGCGATCGACGACGACGCCAACCAGACCGGGCAGATGCTGGCCGCGCTCCTGGGCTGGCCGCAGGCGACATTCGCCTCCAAGGTGGCGGTGGCCGACGGCAAGGCCCAGGTGACGCGCGAGGTGGACGGCGGGCTGGAGACCCTGTCGCTCAAGCTGCCGGCGGTGGTGACCACCGACCTGCGCCTGAACGAGCCGCGCTACGTCACCCTGCCCAACATCATGAAGGCGAAGAAGAAGCCGCTGGAGACGCTCAAGCCCGACGCGCTGGGCGTGGACGTGGCCCCGCGCCTGAAGACCCTCAAGGTGGTCGAGCCGGCCAAGCGCAAGGCCGGCGTCAAGGTGGCCGACGCCGCCGCCCTGGTGGACAAGCTGCGCAACGAAGCGAAGGTGATCTAGATGGCGACCCTGGTCCTGGCGGAACACGACGGCAAGGCCGTCCGCAAGTCCACCCTCAACACCGTCGCGGCGGCGCAGAAGATCGGCGGCGACATCCACGTCCTGGTCGCCGGCCACAACTGCGGCGACGCGGCGAAGGCGGCGGCGCAGGTCGCCGGCGTCGCCAAGGTGCTGCACGCGGATTCGGCGGCGCTGGCCGACGACCTGTCGGAGAACGTCGCGGCGCTCATCGTGTCGCTGGCCAAGGGCTACAGCCACGTGCTCGCGCCGGCCACGCCCAACGGCAAGAACGTGCTGCCGCGCGCGGCCGCGCTGCTGGACGTGCAGCAGATCTCGGACATCATCGCGGTGGAAGGCGCCGACACCTTCGTGCGCCCGATCTACGCCGGCAACGCGCTGGCAACGGTGCAATCTTCGGATGCCATCAAGGTCATCACCGTTCGCACCACCGGCTTCGACGCGGTGGCGGCCAGCGGCGGCTCGGCGGCGGTGGAAAGCGTCGCGGCGCCGGCCGACAGCGGCCTGTCCAGCTTCGTCGGCCGCGAGGTGGCCAAGTCCGAGCGCCCGGAGCTCACCTCGGCGCGCGTCGTGGTCTCGGGTGGCCGCGGCATGGGCTCGGGCGAGAACTTCAAGCTGCTCGAGCCGCTCGCGGACAAGCTCAATGCCGCCATGGGCGCCTCGCGCGCCGCGGTGGACGCCGGCTTCGTGCCCAACGACTGGCAGGTGGGGCAGACCGGCAAGATCGTCGCCCCGGAGCTCTACATCGCCATCGGCATCTCCGGCGCCATCCAGCACCTGGCGGGCATGAAGGACAGCCGCGTCATCGTCGCCGTCAACAAGGACGAGGAGGCGCCGATCTTCTCGGTGGCCGACTACGGCATCGTCGGCGACCTGTTCCAGGTGGTGCCGCAACTGGTGGACGAGCTGAAGAAGGGCTAGACATGAGCGCCTACGCCGCACCGCTGAAGGACATGAAGTTCGTGCTCAACGAGCTGGCCGGCCTCGCGGAGGTGGCGAAGCTGCCCGGCTACGCGGATGCGACGCCGGACACCGTGGACGCGATCCTGGAGGAAGCCGGCAAGTTCGCGAGCGGCGTGCTGGACCCGCTCAACCACAGCGGCGACCAGGAAGGCTCGCAGTGGACCGAGGCCGGGGTGAAGACGCCCAAGGGCTTCCGCGAGGCCTACCGGCAGTACATCGAGGGCGGCTGGGCGGCGCTGCCGTTCGACCACGAATGGGGCGGCCAGGGCCTGCCGAAGCTCGTCGCCACCGCGGTCGAGGAGACGCTGACCTCGTCCAACATGTCGTTCTCGCTTTGCCCGCTGCTCACCCAGGGCGCGATCCACGCGCTGGAGCTGTGCGGCTCGGAGGCGCTGAAGAAGACCTTCATGGGCAGGATGATCGCCGGGGAGTGGACCGGCACCATGAACCTGACCGAGCCGCAGGCGGGCTCGGACCTGGCGCTGGTGCGCACGCGCGCCGTCCCCAAGGGCGACCACTACCTGATCTCCGGCCAGAAGATCTTCATCACCTACGGCGACCACGACCTCACCGACAACATCGTGCACCTGGTGCTGGCGCGCACCCCCGATGCGCCCGAGGGCGTGAAGGGAATATCGCTGTTCGTGGTGCCCAAGTTCCTGGTCAAGCCCGACGGGTCGCTGGGGGAGCGCAACCGCGCCACCTGCGCCTCCATCGAGCACAAGCTGGGCATCCACGCCAGCCCGACCGCGGTGATGGTGTTCGACAACGCCGTGGGCTACCTGGTGGGCGAGGAGAACAAGGGCCTGTCCTACATGTTCGTGATGATGAACGCCGCCCGCTTCAGCGTCGGGCTGGAAGGCGTGGCCATCGCGGAGCGCGCCTTCCAGCGCGCGCTCGCCTATGCGCGCGAGCGCGTGCAGGGCAAGGAGCTGACCGGCGGCAGGACCGTGCCCATCATCCAGCACCCGGACGTGCGCCGGATGCTCATGCTGATGAAGTCGCAGACCGAAGCCGCGCGCGCGCTCGCCTACGTCGTGGCCGGCGCCATGGATGCCGCCGCGCGCCATCCGGACAAGGAAACGCGCGCCCGCAACCAGGCCTTCGTGGACCTGATGATCCCGGTGGTGAAGGGCTGGAGCACGGAGACCGGCATCGAGGTGGCGTCGCTGGGCGTGCAGGTGCACGGCGGCATGGGCTTCGTCGAGGAGACCGGCGCCGCGCAGCACCTGCGGGATGCGCGCATCACCACCATCTACGAAGGCACCACCGGCATCCAGGCCAACGACCTGCTGGGCCGCAAGATCGGCCGGGAGGGCGGGGCCACCGTCAAGGGCTGGCTCGCGCTGCTGCAGCAGTTCGACGGCGAGCTCGCGAAATCGAAGAGCGCCGACGTGCAGGCGCTGCGCGCCGCGCTCGCCGCCGGGGCGAAGGGCGTGGCGCAGTGCGTGGACTACGTGCTGGCGACCGCCGGCAAGGACCCCAACGCCGCCTTCGCCGGCGCGGTGCCGTTCCTGAAGCTGATGGGCATCACCGCCGGCGGCTGGCAGATGGCGCGCGCGGCGCTGGTGGCCGAGAAGAAGCTCGCGGCCGGGGACGGCGAATCGAAGTTCTACTCGGCCAAGATCGCCACCGCGCGCTTCTACGCCGACCACGTGCTGTCGCAGGCGCCCGGCCTCGCCGCCACCGTCACCGGCGGCGCCGCCGCGGTGATGGCGCTGGACGAGGAGCAGTTCCTGGCGGCCTGATCAGGGCGGCAGGACCGCCCAATGTGCACGATCGTGCACATTGGGCCCGGGGCCGCTCAGAACTTGATCCGGCCCACCAGGTGGTCCTTCCACATCACCCAGTCCCCCGCGAAGCTGTAGAACGGGTACTTGAAGGTGGCGGGGCGGTTGTGCTCGAAGAAGAAATGCCCCACCCAGGCGAAGGCGTAGCCGCAGGCGAGCGCCGCCAGCAGCCACCAGAAGTTGAGCGTCGCGAAGGCGTGCAGCACGAACGCGAGCCCCAGCGTCGTGCCGACGAAATGCAGCCGCCGGCAGGTGCGGTTGGCATGCTCCGAGAGGTAGAACGGGTAGAACTCCGCGAAGGTCGCGTAGCGCTTGTCTGCCTCGGCCATGGTGCCTCCTCCTACATGTTCGGGTAATTGGGCCCGCCGCCGCCCTCGGGCGTGACCCAGACGATGTTCTGGGTCGGGTCCTTGATGTCGCAGGTCTTGCAGTGCACGCAGTTCTGCGCGTTGATCTGCAGCCGCGGGTTGGCGCCGCCGTCGTCGCGCACGATCTCGTAGACGCCCGCCGGGCAGTAGCGCTGCTCCGGCGCGTCGTACAGCTCCAGGTTCACGTTCACCGGGACCGAGGCGTCCTTGAGCGTCAGGTGCACCGGCTGGTCCTCGCCGTGGTTGGTGGCGGAGAAGGACACGCTGGTGAGCCGGTCGAAGGTGAGCACGCCGTCGGGCTTCGGGTAGGCGATGGGCTGCGCTTCGGTCTTCTTCTGCAGCGTCTCGTGGTCGGCGTGATCGTGGCGCAGGGTCCAGGGCGCCTTGCCGCCGAACACTACCTGGTCGATGCCGACCATCAGCGTGCCGGTGTAAAGGCCCTTGGACATCCAGGGCTTGAAGTTGCGCGCCCGGTACAACTCGTCGAACAGCCACGACTGGCGGAACGCCTCCGGGTAGGCCGAGAGCTCGTCGCGGGAGCGGCCCTTGCCGAGCGCCTCGGCCGCCGCCTCCGCGGCCAGCATCCCGGACTTGATGGCGCAGTGGCTGCCCTTGATGCGCGAGGCGTTGAGGTAGCCGGCGTCGTCCCCGATCAGGCAGCCGCCGGGGAACACCGTCTTCGGCAGCGACTGCAGGCCGCCGGCGGCGATGGCGCGCGCGCCGTAGGCGATGCGCTTGCCGCCCTCGAGGAAGCCGCGGATGGACGGGTGCGTCTTGTAGCGCTGGAACTCCTCGTAGGGGCTGAGGTAGGGGTTGCGGTAGCCCAGGCCGACCACGAAGCCCACCGCGACCTGGTTGTTCTCGAGGTGGTACAGGAACGAGCCGCCGTAGGTGTCGCGCTCCAGCGGCCAGCCGGCGGTGTGAACCACCAGTCCCGGCTGGTGCTTCTCCGGCTTCACGTCCCACAGTTCCTTCAGGCCGATGCCGTAGACCTGCGGGTCGACGCCTTTCCTCAGGTCGAACTTCGCCTCCAGCAGCTTGCCGAGGTTGCCGCGGCAGCCCTCGGCGAAGAAGGTGTACTTGGCGTGCAGTTCCATGCCGGGCTGGAAGGCGTCGGTGTGCTCGCCCTTGCGGTTGACGCCCATGTCGCCGGTGGCGACGCCCTTCACGGCGCCGTTGTCGTCGTAGAGCACTTCCGCGGCGGCGAAGCCGGGGAAGATCTCCACGCCCGCGGCCTCGGCCTGCTGGCCCAGCCAGCGCGTGACGTTGCCCAGGCTGATGACGTAGTTGCCGTGGTTCTGGAAGCAACCCGGCAGCAGCCAGTTGGGGGTCTTGAGCGAACCGGATCCGGTGAGGAACAGGAACCGGTCCTCGCTCACCGGCACGTTGAGCGGCGCGCCCTTCGCCTTCCAGTCGGGGAACAGCTCGTCCATGGCGCGCGGGTCCATCACCGCGCCCGACAGGATGTGGGCGCCGACCTCAGAGCCCTTCTCGATGACGCACACCGACGTCCCGGGGGACAGCTGCTTGAGACGGATCGCGGCGGCGAGGCCGGCGGGCCCGCCGCCGACCACCACGACGTCGTATTCCATGGATTCGCGGGTCATGCCCGCATTATATGATTCGGCCCATGGGCGAGAGCAGAAGGCTGGCGCATGTCGAGCGCATCCCGATCCGCTGGGGCGACATGGACGCCATGGGGCACGTCAACAACACGGTGTACTTCCGCTTCATGGAGCAGGCGCGCATCAGCTGGTTCGACCGGCTGGTGCCGGAGGACGCCGCCTGGCAGTCCACCGGCATCGTGATCGCGAACGCCTCGTGCAACTACAAGCGCGCGCTGACCTACCCGGGCACGGTCGAGGTGCGCCTCTACGTCGGCGCGCCGGGCGGGGCGAGCGTGCCGACCTTCTACGAGCTGCTCCTCGCAGGCGACCCCGTGCCCTACGCCGACGGCGCCGCGGTGGTGGTGTTCGTGGACATGGCGACGCAGAAGTCCAGGCGCATCCCGGAGGACATCCGCGCCCGCCTCGAGCGCGCGGAAGCAACCGCATGAGCGAGGCGCCGCTCTGGCGCCCGTCCCCGGAGCGGGCGGCGCAGACCCTGATGGCCCGCTTCATGGCCGAGGCGGGGCACCGGGACTACGCCGCGCTGCACCGCTGGTCGGTGGAGCACAGCGAGGACTTCTGGAACCGGGTATGGGATTTCGCCGGGGTGCGGGGGACCAGGGGCGCGCGCACGCTGGTGGACGGCGACCGGATGCCGGGGGCGAAATGGTTCCCGGACGCGCGGCTCAATTTCGCCGAGAACCTGCTGCGCGACCGCGACGGCAGCGATGCCATCGTGTTCTGGGGCGAGGAGCGCATCCGGCGGCGCCTGAGCCGCGCCGAGCTGCACGACCTGGTGTCGCGCCTGGCGCAGGCGCTGCGCGCGGCGGGGGTGGGCAAGGGCGACCGCGTCGCGGGCTACCTGCCCAACCTCCCGGAGGGCGTCGCGGCGATGCTGGCCACCGCCAGCCTCGGGGCCATCTGGTCGTCCTGCTCGCCGGATTTCGGCGTGCAGGGCGTGCTCGACCGCTTCGGCCAGATCGCGCCCAAGGTGTTCTTCTGCGCCGACGGCTACCTGTACGGCGGCAAGGAGTTCGATTCCACGGCGAAGGCGCGCGAGATCCTGGCGGGATTGCCGGGGAATCCGCGCTGCGTCACCGTGCCCTACACCGGGTCGGGCGCGGTCGTCGGGGAATCGCTCGAGGCGTTCCTTGCGCCCTTCGCGCCGGGCGCCATCGACTTCGAGCCGGTGGCGTTCAACGACCCGCTCTACATCCTGTACTCCTCGGGCACCACCGGCGTGCCCAAGTGCATCGTGCACGGCACCGGCGGCACGCTGCTGCAGCACCTGAAGGAGCACCAGCTGCACAGCGACGTGCGGCCGGGCGACCGGCTGTTCTACTTCACGACGCTGGGCTGGATGATGTGGAACTGGCTGGTCTCGGGCCTCGCCTCGGGCGCCACGCTGCTGCTCTACGACGGCTCGCCCTTCGTCTCGCGGGGCCGCATCCTGTTCGACCTTGCGGACGCCGAGGGCATGACCCATTTCGGCACCTCGGCCAAGTTCATCGACGCCATAGCGAAGATCAACCTGAAGCCGCGCGAGACCCATCGGCTGGAGCAGCTGCGCGTCATGCTCTCCACCGGCTCGCCGCTGGTGGCCGAGGGCTTCGACTACGTGTACGCGAGCATCAAGCAGGACCTGTGCCTCGCCTCCATCTCCGGCGGCACCGACATCGTGTCCTGCTTCGTGCTGGGCAACCCCGCGGGCCCGGTCTGGCGGGGCGAGATCCAGGCCAAGGGACTGGGCCTCGCGGTGGAGGTCTACGACGAGGACGGCAGGCCGCTGAAGTCCGGCAAGGGCGAGCTGGTCTGCACCCGGCCGTTCACCGCGATGCCGATCGGGTTCTGGAACGACCCGGACGGGGCGAAGTACCGCGCCGCCTATTTCGAGCGCTTTCCCAACGTCTGGCGCCACGGCGACTGGTGCGAGGAGACCGCGCACGGCGGGCTGGTGATCTACGGCCGCTCGGACGCGGTGCTCAATCCCGGCGGCGTGCGCATCGGCACCGCCGAGATCTACCGCCAGGTTGAGCGCCTGGACGAGGTGGTCGAGTCGCTGGTGATCGGCCAGGACTGGGCGGGCGACGTGCGCGTGGTGCTGTTCGTCAAGCTGCGGGAGGGCCTGGCGCTGGACGACGCCCTGGCCGGGCGCATCAAGCAGCAGATCCGGGCCAACACCACGCCGCGCCACGTGCCGGACAAGGTGTTGCAGGTTCCCGACATCCCGCGCACCAAGAGCGGCAAGATCGTCGAGCTCGCGGTGCGCGACGTGGTGCACGGGCGGGCGGTGAAGAACCTCGAGGCGCTGGCGAACCCGGAGGCGCTGGCGCATTTCCGGGGCCGGGAGGAGCTGGCGGGCTAGCCGCTTTTGCGGGCCGGTGGCGATTCCGGTAGACTCCGGCATTCGCGTCCTGATCGGCGGTCATGACGAAGGCTGTGAAGTACGTGTTCGTAACCGGTGGCGTCGTTTCCAGTCTTGGAAAGGGCATCGCCGCCGCCTCCCTCGCCGCGATCCTCGAGTCGCGCGGCATCAAGGTCACCAACATCAAGCTGGATCCCTACATCAACGTGGATCCGGGCACCATGTCGCCGTTCCAGCACGGCGAGGTGTTCGTCACCGACGACGGCGCCGAGACCGACCTCGACCTCGGCCACTACGAGCGCTTCCAGTCCTCGCGCATGCGGCGCTGGAACAACTTCACCACCGGCCAGGTCTACGAGTCGGTGATCAAGAAGGAGCGCCGCGGCGACTACCTGGGCGGCACGGTGCAGGTGATCCCGCACATCACCGACGAGATCAAGCTCAACATCAAGCGCGGGGCGGGGGACGCCGAGGTCGCCATCGTCGAGGTGGGCGGCACCGTGGGCGACATCGAGTCGCTGCCGTTCCTCGAGGCCATCCGGCAGATGGGCCTCGAGCTGGGCCGCAGCAACGTCTGCTACATCCACCTCACGCTGGTGCCCTACATCGCCTCGGCGGGGGAGATCAAGACCAAGCCGACCCAGCACTCGGTCAAGGAACTGCGCGAGATCGGCATCCAGGCCGACGTCGTGCTGTGCCGCACCGACCGCCCGCTGCCGGACGACGAGCGGCGCAAGATCGCGCTGTTCTGCAACGTGCAGAAGGAGGCCGTGATCTCGGCCTGGGACGTGGACTCGATCTACAAGATCCCGATGATGCTGCACGAGCAGATGCTGGACGAGATTGTCTGCCACAAGCTGCAGATCCTGGCCCGCGCCGCGGACCTGTCGGCCTGGCGCTCCCTGGTGCACGCCCAGGCCAACCCGGAGGCAGAGACCGACATCGCCTTCGTCGGCAAGTACGTCGACCTGCAGGACTCCTACAAGTCGCTGAACGAGGCCCTGATCCACGCCGGCATCCACACCCGCAGCCGGGTGCGGGTGCACTACGTGGATTCGGAGGAGATCGAGAAGAGCGGCACCGCGGTGCTGGAGAAGATGGACGCCATCCTGGTCCCCGGCGGCTTCGGCAAGCGCGGCACCGAGGGCAAGATCGCGGCCATCCGCTACGCGCGGGAGAACGGCGTGCCCTACCTCGGGATCTGCCTCGGCATGCAGCTCGCGACAATCGAGTTCGCCCGCAACGTGGCCGGCCTCGCCGGCGCCAACAGCACCGAGTTCGACCAGGAGACGCCGCACCCGGTGGTGGCGCTGATCACCGAGTGGCTGGACCGCACCGGCCGCATCGAGAAGCGCACCGAGAGTTCCGACCTCGGCGGCACCATGCGCCTGGGGGCGCAGAAGTGCCCGGTCGAGCCGGGGACCCTGGCGGCGAAGATCTACGGCGCCGAGGTCAACGAGCGCCATCGCCACCGCTACGAGGTGAACAACGTCTACGTGCCCTTGCTCGAGGGCAAGGGCTACAAGGTGTCCTCGCGCACCGCGAGCGAGAACCTGCCCGAGATGATGGAACTCCCCGGGCATCCGTTCTTCTTCGGCGTCCAGTTCCACCCCGAGTTCACCTCAACCCCGCGCGCGGGGCATCCCTTGTTCAAGGCCTTCGTCAATGCGGCGCTCGCCTATCGCAAGCGCGCCGACCGCGCTTCGCCCGACGGTAAGCTTTCCGTCGTCAAGGCATGAAGCTGTGCGGCGCCGAGGTCGGCCTGGACCGGCCGCTGTTCCTCATTGCGGGCCCGGATACGCTCGAGAGCGAGCAGCTGTGCCTGGATGTCGCCGGCAGGCTGAAGGAGCACACCGGGAAGCTGGGCATGCCCTACGTCTTCAAGGGCTCGTTCGACAAGGCCAACCGGACCTCGGGCGCCAGCTACCGCGGCCCCGGCATGGAGGAGGGCCTGCGGATCCTGGACGCGGTGCGCCGGGAGATCGGGGTGCCGGTGCTGACCGACGTGCATGAGGACACGCCGCTCGCGGAGGTGGCGTCGGTGGTGGACGTGATGCAGACGCCCGCGTTCCTGTGCCGCCAGACCAACTTCATCCGCAACGCGGCGAAGCAAGGCAAGCCGCTCAACATCAAGAAGGGGCAGTTCCTGTCGCCCTGGGAAATGAAGAACGTGGTCGACAAGGCCAGGTCCACCGGCAACCAGCAGATCATGGTCTGCGAGCGCGGCTTCAGCTTCGGCTACCAGAACCTGGTGGTGGACATGCGCGGCCTGGCCATCATGCGCGACACCGGCTGCCCGGTGGTGTTCGACGCCACGCACTCGGTGCAGCTGCCCGGGGGGCAGGGGACGGCGAGCGGCGGCCAGCGCGAGCATATCCCGGTGCTGGCGCGCGCCGCGGTCGGCGCCGGCGTTTCCGGTGTCTTCATGGAGACGCACCCGAAGCCCGACGAGGCGCTGTGCGACGGGCCGAACTCCTGGCCGCTGGCGCTGATGCCCGAGCTGCTGGATACCCTGGCCGAGCTGGACCGGGTGACGAAGAAAAACGGATTCGCCGAGATGAAAGTGACCCGCACATGAGCTCGATCGTCGACGTGGTGGCAAGGGAAATCCTGGATTCGCGCGGCAATCCGACCGTCGAGGCCGACGTCCTGCTGGAATCCGGCGTCATGGGCCGGGCCGCGGTGCCCTCCGGCGCCTCCACCGGCAGCCGCGAGGCCATCGAGCTGCGCGACGGCGACGCGGCGCGCTACGGCGGCAAGGGCGTGCTCAAGGCCGTGGAGCACGTCAACACCGAGATCTCCGAGGCCATCGTCGGCCTGGACGCCTCCGAGCAGGCGTTCATCGACCGCACGCTGCTCGACCTGGACGGCACCGAGAACAAGTCGCGCCTGGGCGCCAACGCCCTGCTGGCGGTGTCCATGGCGGTGGCCAAGGCCGCGGCCGAGGAGTCCGGGCTGCCGCTGTACCGCTACTTCGGCGGCTCCGGGCCGATGCAGATGCCGGTGCCGCTGATGAACGTGGTCAACGGCGGGGCGCACGCCAACAACAGCCTGGACATGCAGGAGCTGATGATCGTCCCGGTGGGCGCGCAGTCCTTCCGCGAGGCGCTGCGCTGCGGCGCGGAGGTGTTCCAGGCGCTGAAGAAGATCATCGACGGCATGGGCATGTCCACGGCGGTGGGGGACGAGGGCGGCTTCGCGCCCAACCTGCCCAACCACGCCGCCGCCATCGAGCTGATCCTGGAGGCCGTGGCCAAGGCGGGCTACGCCCCCGGGCGCGACGTCGCCATCGCCCTCGACTGCGCGGCGAGCGAGTTCCACCAGGGCGGGCGCTACGAGCTCAGCGCCGAGAAGCTGTCGCTGTCCTCGCCGGAGATGGTGGACTACCTGGCGGGCCTCGCCGAGCGCTACCCGGTGGTGTCCATCGAGGACGGCATGGCCGAGGGCGACTGGGAGGGCTGGAGGCTGCTGACGGCGCGCCTCGGCAGGAAGGTCCAGCTGGTGGGCGACGACCTGTTCGTCACCAACACCGCGATCCTGAAGGAAGGCATCCACCAGGGCGCGGCCAACGCCATCCTCATCAAGGTGAACCAGATCGGCACCCTGACCGAGACCTTCGCCGCCATCGAGCTGGCCAAGCGCGCCGGCTACGGCACCGTGATCTCGCACCGCTCGGGGGAGACCGAGGACACCACCATCGCCGACATCGCGGTGGGCACCAACGCGCTGCAGATCAAGACCGGGTCGCTGTCGCGCTCGGACCGCAACGCCAAGTACAACCAGCTGCTGCGCATCGAGGAGGACCTGGGCGATTCCGCGTCCTACCCCGGCCGCGGCGCGTTCCGGGCCGCCGGATGAGGGCGCGGGGAAGGCGCGACGCATGCGCGCGCTAGGCGGCGTCCTCGTCGCCCTGATCGTGGCGCTGCAGTTCCCGCTCTGGCTGGGCAAGGGCGGCTGGCTGCGCGTCTGGGAAGTCGACCGGCAGCTGGAGGAGCAGGTGGCGCGCAACGCCGGCCTGGAGGCGCGCAACGGTTCGCTCGCAGCCGAGGTGAGCGACCTCAAGCAGGGCCTGGACGCCGTCGAGGAACGCGCCCGCTTCGAGCTGGGCATGGTCAGGCACGACGAGGTGTTCTTCCAGTTCGTCGACGACCCGTCGCAGCGGCGGTGAGCGCGTCCCGGCGACGCCTGGCGTTCCGCAACGCGGCGCTGTTCGACAGCCGCGCCGGCGTGCTGCGCCCCGGGGCGACGGTGGTGGTGGAGGGCGCCTTCATCGCCGGGGTCGAGTTCGGCGCGGTCAAGGTCGACGACGCCGAGGTGCATGACCTCGCCGGCAAGGCGCTGCTGCCGGGACTGATCGACGCCCACGTCCACGTCACCGCGGTCAGCCATGACGTGCTGCGCCTGGCGCTGACCCCGCCGTCCCTGATCACCGCGCAATCCAAGGAGATCCTCGAGGGCATGCTGGCGCGCGGCTTCACCTCGGTGCGCGACGCCGCCGGGGCCGATTTCGGCCTCGCCGAGGCGGTGGAGCGGGGCCTGTTCGACGGCCCGCGCCTGTTCATCTCCGGCCAGCCGCTGTCGCAGACCGGCGGCCACGGCGACGTGCGGCCCAAGGGGGCCCGCAGCATGACCTGCACCTGCGCGGGCCTCGGCCTCTACGGCGCCATCGCCGACGGCGTCGGCGAGGTGCGAAAGGCCGCGCGCGACCAGCTGCGCAACGGCGCCAGCCAGATCAAGATCATGGCCGGCGGCGGCGTGATGAGCCCTACCGATCCGATCGAGGGCACCCAGTACTCGATGGAGGAGCTGCGCGCCGCCTGCGAGGAGGCCGAGGCCGCGGGCACCTACGTCATGGCGCACGCCTACTCGCCCCGCGCCATCGAGCGCGCGGTGCGCGCCGGGGTGCGCTCCATCGAGCACGGCAACCTGCTGGACGAGGCCGCGGCGCGGACCATGAAGGCCTGCGGCGCCTGGCTGGTGCCGACGCTGGCGACCTACGCCGCGCTGGCCGGGGAGGCCGGCAATCTGAACGTGTCGCCGGAGCAGCTGGAGAAGCTGCGCCGGGTGCAGGACCGCGGCATCGAGGCGATCCGGATCGCGAAGGCCGAGGGCGTGCCGATCGCCTTCGGCACCGACCTGCTCGGGCACATGCACGCGCTGCAGGCGACGGAATTCGCGCTGCGCGCCGCGGCGCTCAGCCCGGTGGAGATCCTCCAGGGCGCGACCAGCATCGCCGCCGACCTGCTCCGGCAGTCCGGGAAGATCGGCGTCATCGCGCCGGGCGCCTTCGCCGACCTGGTGGTGGTGGATGGAGACCCGACGCAGGGTCCAGCGCCGCTCGCGGCGATCCTGGAAATGCTAACGGCCCCGGAAAAGGGGCCGTTAGCGGTGATGAAGCAGGGCCGGTTCTACCTCAACCGGCTGTAGGCCGCGGGCTCAGGTGCCGCCGCCCACGCGCGTGAAGCGCGACTGGTGCCGGTCGTCCGCGCTGTGGACCGCGGTGACGTTCTTCTTCATCGCCCAGGGCCGCAGCTGGTGGTGCAGCGGGATGTAGTAGGCCTCGTCCCGCGTCTTCTCCAGCGCCTCCTTGAGCAGCGAGTCCCGCGCCTTCGGGTCGGTCGCGATCTTGATCGCGTCGATGGTGTTGTCCAGCTTCGGGTCGCTGATCCGCCCCTGGTTGAAGTTGCCGTCCGCGCCGGTGGTCTTGGTGCGCACCAGCGACTGCAGGGTGTAGAGCGCGTCGAAGGTCGCCACGCCCCAGCCCAGCAGGTAGGCGCTGGAATCCGTGTTCAGGATCTTGGGGATGAAGTTGGCGAACGGCATGGAGTTGAGCTTCACCGTCACGCCGGCCTTGGCCCACATCCCGACCAGCGCCTGGCAGATCTTCTCGTCGTTGACGTAGCGGTTGTTCGGGCAGTCGAGCGTGAACTCGAAGCCGTTCGGGTAGCCCGCCTCGGCCAGCAGCTTCTTCGCCCCGGCGATGTCCACCTTCGGGATGATGTCGATCGCCTTGGAGTGGCCGTGCACGCCCGGGGCCACCATGATCCCGGCCGGGATCGACAGGCCGCGCATGGTGACGCGCTTGATGGCCTCGCGGTCCACGGTCATGTTGAGGGCCCGGCGCACGCGCACGTCCTTGAACGGGTTCTTGCCCTTGACGTTGGAATACTTGAGCTCGTCGTTGTGCTGGTCCATGCCGATGAAGATGGTGCGCACCTCGTGGCCGTCGAGCACCTTCAGCTTCGCGTCCTTGCGCAGCCGTTCCACGTCCTGCACCGGCAGGTCGGTGACCAGGTCCACGTCGCCGGCGATCAGCGCGGCGACGCGCGTGGCGTCGGCCTTGATCGGGTTGTAGGTCACCTCGGTGGCGTTGCCGTCCATCTTGCCCCACCAGCCCTTGTTCGCCTCGAGGATGATGTTCTTGTCCGGCGACCAGCCCTTGATCAGGTACGGGCCGGTGCCGTTGACGTTGCGCGAGGCGTAGGTCTCTTCCTTCTTCTTGTAGTCCTGGACGTTGGTCGCCTTGTTCTTCTCCGACCAGGCCTTGCTCATGATGCGGAAGTCGGTGATGTTCCGCAGCAGCACCGGCACCGGGCCGGAGAGGATGAAGTCGACGGTGTGGTCGTCGATCTTCTTCACTTCCTTGATGCCGGTGACGTAGATCTGCATCGTGCCCTGCGGCTGCTGGATGCGGCCGAAGGAGAACACCACGTCGTCGGCGGTGAAGGGCGAGCCGTCGTGGAACTTGACGCCCTTGCGCAGGTTGAAGCGGTAATGCGTGTCCGAGATCTGCTTCCAGCTGGTGGCGAGCGCCGGCTCCACCTTGTAGTCCTTCGTGTAGCGCACCAGGCCCTCGTAGGAATGCTGCAGCAGGGCGTTGGTGGTGGCGTGGTTCTGCGAGTGCACATCCAGCGTCAGGATGTCGTTCTGGGCGGCCCACTTCAGCGGCGCGGCCTGCGCCGGGGCGGCGCCCAGGGCGGCGGCGACGGCCGCGGCCATCAGCATGGTTCTCAATTTCACGGGTACTTCCTCCTCTGTGTGCGGGTTCCGGGCTCGCATGGCACCTGCGCCACTTGCCCGGGATGAGCCGGCAGTCTAGCAGACCGGCCCTATAATCGGTGCCTCCGGAGGCAGCCCAGGGAGGCCGGGATGGAACTGACGCAGGCCCAGGTGGAGCAGTTCGAGCGGGACGGGTTCCTGTTCTTCCCGGGGCACTTCGGCCCCGCGGAGGTCCAGGTCCTGCTGGACGAGGTGCCGGCCCTGTACGCGCAGCGCCGCCCAGAGAACGTGCGCGAGAAGACCGGCGACGTGGTGCGGACCAACTTCGCCGCGCACCTGTACAGCGCCCCGTTCGCGCGCCTCGCCCGCCACCCGCGCATGGTCGAGCCGGTGCGCCAGCTGTTCGGCGAGCCGGTCTACATGCACCAGTTCAAGATCAACGGCAAGCAGGCCTTCGACGGCGACGTCTGGCAGTGGCACCAGGACTACGGCACCTGGAGGAACGACGACCAGATGCCCGAGGCGCGCGCCATGAACGTGGCCATCTTCCTCGACGAGGTCAACGAGTTCAACGGCCCGCTGATGTTCATCCCGGGCAGCCACAAGCTGGGGGTGCTGGAGGCCGCGCACGACACCACGACCACCAGCTACCCGCTGTGGACCATCAACCACGACACCATCCGCAAGCTGGTGGGGCGCGGCGGCATCGTCGCGCCCAAGGGGCCGGCCGGCTCCATGATCCTGTTCCACGGCTGCCTGGTGCATGCCTCGACCTCGAACCTGTCGCCCTGGAACCGGGTCAGCGTCTACCTGTCGCTGTGCGCGGTGTCCAACCACATCCGGCGCTTCAAGCGGCCGGGCTACATCGCGCACCGCGACTTCACCCCCATCGAGTGCCTGCCGGACGACTGCCTGCTGAAGGACTACGAGGTGCCGCTGCCCTGGAAGGACGGCACCCCGGCCGAGGAACTGCAGGGCGTGCTGAAGGCCGCATGAACCTCCACGCCAAGCTGCTGGAAAGGAAGGACAGGCCGATCCGCGTCGGGCTCATCGGCGCGGGCAAGTTCGCCGCCATGTACCTCGCGCAGGTGCCGCGCACCCCCGGCGTGCGGCTGGTGCAGATCGCGGACCTCGCGCCGGCGAACGCCAGGGTGAACCTCGAGCGCGTGGGCTGGACCGCGGCGCAGATCGCCGCCACGCCCGTCGTCGAGGACTGGCAGAAGGTGGTGTCGCACCCAGAGATCGACGTCGTCATCGAGGCCACCGGCAACCCGGTGGCTGCGGTGGAGCACATCCTGGGGGCGTTCAGCCATGGCAAGCACGTGGTGAACGTGACGGTGGAGGCCGATGCCTTCTGCGGCCCGATCCTGGCGCAACGGGCTGCGGCCGCGGGCGTCGTCTACAGCCTCGCCTACGGCGACCAGCCGGCGCTCATCTGCGACCTGGTGGACTGGGCGCGCGCGGCGGGCTTCCCGGTGGTCGCGGCGGGCCGCGGCCACAAGTGGCTGCCGCATTTCGCGCAGTCCACGCCGGAGACGGTGTGGGGCTACTACGGCCTGACCCCGGAGCAGGCGAAGCTGGGTGGCCTCAACCCGAAGATGTTCAACTCCTTCCTCGACGGCTCGAAACCGGCGATCGAGTCGAGCGCGGTCTGCAACGCCACCGGCCTCACGCCGGCGCCCGAAGGCCTGCTGTACCCGGCCGGCGCGGTGGACCGGATTCCCGACCTGATGCGGCCGCGCGCGGAGGGCGGCGTGCTGCACCACAAGGGGCAGGTCGAGGTGGTGTCGTCGCTGGAGCCGGACGGCACGCCGATTCCCTACGACATCCGCTTCGGCGTGTTCGTGGTGTTCGAGGGCGAGACCGACTACATCCGCCGCTGCTTCTCCGAGTATGGCGTGAAGACCGATTCATCCGGCCGCTACGCCTGCCTGTACAAGCGCTGGCACCTGATTGGGCTGGAGGTCGGCATCTCGGTGGCCTCGGTGGGCATCCGCGGCGAGCCCACCGGCTGCGCCACCGGTTGGCGCGCCGACGCCATCGCCACGGCGAAGAAGGATCTCAAGGCGGGCGAGGTGCTGGACGGCGAGGGCGGCTACACCGTGGTGGGTCGCCTGATGCCCGCCGCCGATTCGCTTGCCCAGGGCTGCCTGCCGCTAGGCCTCGCGCACGGCTGGAAGATGCTGCGGCCGGTGGCCGCCGGCCAGCCGCTCAAGTGGAGCGACGTGGCCATGGACGCTAGCGTGCCCGCCGTGAAGCTGCGGCGCGAGATGGAGGCCGCGGTGGATGCCGCAGCCGCCGGAGGTAGTGATACAGCTCCGTATGGTCGGCGCGCGGCCTGAGGCTGCGCTCGGCCTGTTTCCAGATCTTCAGCGTGCGCTCCAGGTAGGGCGCCGGCACCTTCGCCTTGCGCGCGATGGCAGCGGCGATGCCGACGTCCTTGCGCATGAGGTACAACAGGAACCCCGAATTGAACGCGCCGGTGAACACCTGCTGCGGGATCTTGCGCTCGGTGGTGCTGTTCTTCCCGGTCGACGCATTGATCGCGTTCACCATCACCTTCGTGTCCAGGCCGTAGGCTTCCCCGATCAGCAGCGCCTCGAAGCCGGCGATGGTGCCCACCGCGCCCAGGTAGTTGTTCAGCGCCTTGACCGCGTGGCCCGATCCCAGGGCGCCCGTGGGGAAGATCGCGTTGCCCATCGCCAGCAGCACCGGCCGGGCCTTCTTCAGCACCTTCGGGTCGCCGCCGACCATGAGCGCAAGGGTTCCGTCCTTCGCCTTCGCCTTGGCGCCCGACACCGGCGCATCCAGCATCGCGACGCCGCGCTTCGCCAGCACCTTTCCCAGTTCCCGCGTGGTGTCCGGGTCCGAGGAACTCATGTCGATCACGATCGAGCCGCGGGCGAGGCCGGGCAGGGCGGCACGGATCGCCTGCTTCACGGCCTTGCCGTCCGGGACCATGGTGATCAGGAACCGCGCGCCGGCCGCCGCCTCGCGGGCCGAGCGGCAGTTGCCGCTGCCGTTGAGGTCGTAGGTCTGCAGCCGGTAGCCGGCCCGGGCCAGGTTGGCGGACATCAGCCGTCCCATCAGGCCCAGGCCGATGAAGCCGATGATCACAGGCCGCGTTCCTTGAACACCTCCTTCGCGGTGCGGAAGCTCTCCACCGCCGCCGGCACGCCGCAGTAGATCGCGACCTGCAGGAACACCTCGCGGATCTCCTCCTTGGTGAGGCCGTTGTTGAGCGCGCCGTTGATGTGCAGCTTCAGCTCGTGGGTGCGGCCCAGCGCCGAGAGCATGGCGAGGTTGAGCATCGAGCGCGACTTGCGCTCCAGCCCGGGGCGGTTCCAGATGTCGTTCCAGCAGTACGAGTTCAGCAGCTCGACGAAGGGCTGGTTGAAGTCGTCCACGGTCGTCATCGACTTGTCGACGTACTCGGCCCCCAGCACCTCGCGGCGCGTCTTCAGGCCGGCGTCATAGCGTTCCTTGTGGCTTCTCTTGTCCATTGCTGCTTCTCCTAGGTGAGGTCTTCGTAACGGATGCCGGCGCGGCGCAGCAGGGCGTCGAAGGCCATGCCGCCGGGGCGCGGGCCGGTGCGGAAGGACTCCACCCGCGCCGGCGTGTCGGCCAGCACCCGCGCCGTGATGGGCAGATTCTCGCCCGCCATGGCGTCGGTCGCTACCTGGATTTCACAGGCGCGCTGCAGCGTCCAGTAGGTGGTGAAGGCCTCGGCGATGCCGGGGCAGGCCACCAGCAGGCCGTGGTTGCGCAGGATCAGGATCGGCTTCGCGCCCAGGCTCGCCACCAGGCGCGGCTGCTCGGCCACGTCGGTGGTGACGCCCTCGAAGTCGTGGTAGGCGACCTGGTCGTGCAGCGCGGCGCTGTAGAAGTTGTCGTAGCGCAGGCCGTCCTTCTTGGACGAGACGGCGCTGCCCGCGGTGGTGTGGGTATGGATGATGCAGTGGGCGTCGTCGCGCGCGGCGTGGATGGCGCTGTGGATCACGAAGCCGGCCCGGTTGACCGGGTGGCGGGAGCCGTCCAGGGTTTCGCCGGCGAGGTTCACCTTGACCAGGTTGGAGGCGGTGACCTCGCTGTACCAAAGCCCGTAGGGATTGATGAGGTAGTGGCGCTCCGGGCCGGGCACGCGCGCGGTGATGTGGTTGTAGATCAGCTCGGTCCAGCCCAGCCAGTCGAAGGCGCGGTAGCAGGCGGCCAGTTCCAGGCGCACCGCCCATTCCGCCTCGTCCATGCCCGCGGGCCTCAGGCGCCGCGCCGCTTCGCTCAGGTCCATGATTCGTCCTCCGAAAAAAAAAGCGCGAGCCTCGGCTCGCGCTTTCAACCCGTCACGGGGCGGCCGGGCTACTTGCCCATCACGTTCCCGAAGCGCACCCACTGCTTGCCGTCGAAGCGGATCAGCTGCACCGACTGGATCGGCGCGTAGTCGCTGGCGCTGGTGTTGATGGTGATGCCCGGCAGGAAGGTCTCGACGCGGAAGCCCTTCATGCTGGCGGCCTGCTTCATGATGTTGTCGCGGGTCAGGTTGTCGCCGGCCTGCTTCAGCACCTGGTGCAGGGTCGCCGCCACGGTGTAGCCGTAGATGTTGGAGGCATCCTTCAGGTCGCCCTCGGGATAGTACTTGGCCATGAACGCCTTCCAGTCGAGGATCGCCTTGTCGTTGGCCCACTGGCTGTCGAGCGGATCCTTGATGTACTGCGTCGAGATCAGGCCCACCGACTTGTCCAGGCCCGCCGGCGTCAGCACCGAGCCCACCGAGGCCGAGACGTTGTTGAGGAAGTGCAGCGGCTTCCAGCCGATGTCGAAGGCCTTGCGGATCGCCTGGGCCGCGAACTTCGGCGTGGTGATGTTGAAGAACGTGTCCGCGCCGGAGGCCTGCAGCTGCACCATCTGCGAATCCACCGTCGGGTCGGTCACCTCGTAGGACACCTCCTTGACGATCATCGAGGCCGCCTTGGCGCCGAGGCCGTCCTTCATGCCCTTCAGGTAGTCCTTGCCGTAGTCGTCGTTCTGGTAAAGGATCGCGATCTTGGCGTTGGGCTTTTCCTTCAGGATGTACTCGGCGTAGATGCGGCCCTCGGTCTGGTAGTTCGGCTGCCAGCCCATGGTCCAGGGGTGCGCCTTGGCGTCGTCCCACTTGGTGGCGCCGGTGGCGACGTGCAGCTGCGGCACCTTCTTCATGTTCATGTACTTGTGGATCGCGGTGTTCGGCGGCGTGCCCAGGGTCTGGAACACGAACAGGACGTTGTCCTGCTCCACCAGCTTCCTCACCATCTCCACGGTCTTGGGCGGGCTGTAGCCGTCGTCGTACGAGACCCAGTTGACCTTGCGGCCGTTGATGCCGCCCTGCTCGTTGACCATCCTGAAGTAGGCGCCGATGGTCTTGCCGATGGTGCCGTAGGCGGAGGCCGGGCCGCTGTACGGGTTGGTGTTGCCGATCTTGATCTCGGTGTCGGACGCGCCCGGGTCGTACTTCTTCTGCGCCAGCGCGGCGGGCGAGGCCAGCGCGGCGGCCAGCAGGGCGGCAACGGGTACGAGCTTGACGTTCATGGTGGTCTCCTCCTCCGGAAAGTCGTTAGGTATTCTGCCTCTTCCGCCCCAGGCGCGCCATGCCCATCCGCACCGCGCCGGCGATGCCGGCGGGCATCAGGTAGACGAAGGCGATCAGGAACACGCCGAAGATCGCCCAGGGGGCGGCCTTGGAAATCTCGTCGGCGATGTTGGGCACGAACTGGATGAACAGGGCGCCGTAGACCGCGCCCGGGATCGAGGCCAGCCCGCCGATGACGATGCCGACCAGGAACACGATCGAGACGAAGATGTTGAAGCTGTCCGGGGCGACGAACTGGATCGCGATCGCCCCCAGCGCGCCGGCGACGCCGGTGTACATGGCCGAGACGCCGAAGGCGAGCGATTTCACCAGCGCGTTGTTCACGCCCATGGCCTCCGCGGCGATGTGCTGGTCGCGGATCGCCACCAGCGCGCGCCCGATGCGGCCCCGCAGCAGGTTCCAGGCGAGCAGGAACATCACGATCGTGACCGCCAGGGTGAAGTAGTACAGCCACTGGTCCTGGTTCAGGGGCAGGCCCAGCGACGTGAGCGCGGCGGGCGGGTCCGGCTTGGCGATGACGATGCCCTGCACGCCGCCGGTGAGCTTCTCCAGGTGGTGGTACTTCAGCAGGTGCGGCAGGGACACGCCGAGGGCGAAG
>CAZMDA010000039.1:0-33201 GCA_964564865.1 uncultured Bordetella sp.
GCGTCGCGGCGCGCGGCGCGGGGCGCGAGGGCGCGGGGGCGGCGGCGCCGGAGGACACCTCGCGGATGAAGCCCTCCTTGTCCAGCTGCGCGATCAGGGCGTCGAACTTCTCGGGCGCGATCTTCTCGAACTTCTTCGCCACTTCCCCCATCTGCGTCTTGCCGTCGATCGCCGCCAGCACGGCGCGGTCGGCGCGCGACAGGTGGCTGGTCTTGCCGCCGGCTTCCTGCACGCCCTTGCCGGTCTTGGAGAAGATCGAGGAAGGATTCAAGTCTGAAACGGCCCCAGTGGGAAGGAACGACGCGCTGTTGCGCCTATTATAAGCATGCCGCGTCGGTAGAATCCGCCGGTGCCCGCCCCGACTGCCCTCCGCCCGCCCCATGATCCGGCCGCCGCCGCCCCGCTCGGCCTGACGCTGCTGCTGGGCCTGCTGATCGGCCTCACCGCGTTCGGCATGGACATGTACCTGCCCGCGCTGCCGGGCATGGCGCGCGAGCTCGCGGCCGGTCCGGGAGCGGCGCAGCTCACGGTCACCACCTACCTGCTGGGCCTCGCCGCGGGCCAGTTCGCGTGGGGGCCGGTCTCGGACCGCTACGGCAGGAAGCCGGTGCTGGTGATCGGCCTGGCGCTGTTCTTCGCCTCCAGCCTCGCCTGCTCCATGGCGCAGTCCATGCAGGAAGTCGCCGCCTGGCGACTGGCGCAGGGCATCGGCATGTCCAGCGGCCCGGTGATCGCGCGCTCCATCACGCGCGACCTCTATGCGCGCGAGCAGGCGGCGCAGCTGCTCGGGCGCATGACCGCGGTGTTCGGCCTGGTGCCGGTGTTCGGGCCGCTGCTGGGCGCGCAGGCCATCGCCTGGCACGGCTGGCCGACCGTGTTCTGGGTCTATACCGCCGCCGCCGCCGCGCTGCTGGCCGCGGTGCTGGCGCGCCTGCCGGAGACCGCGCCCGCGGAACGCGCCTCGATCGCGCCGCGGCGCCTCGCCGCCAATCTCGCGCTGCTGCTCGGGGACCGGCGCTTCCTCGCCGCGCTCGCCCCCATGCTGAGCGCGCAGATGGCGATCATCGCGTTCGTCTCCAGCTCGTCCCTGGTGGCGGTGGACGCGCTGGGCCTGACCCCGACGCAGTTCAGCCTGATGTTCGCCACCGTGATGCTGGGGCAGCTCTCGGGCGGCTATGCCGGCAGCCGCCTCGTCGGGCGCATGGGCATCGGCGCGATGGTGCGCGCGGGGACGGCGCTGACGCTCGCCTGCGGCCTGCTGCTGGCCGCCCTGGCACTGGCGGACGTGGCGCACTGGGCCGCGGTCTGCCTGCCCATGCTCGGCTTCCTGCTGGGCAGCGCGTTCGTGATCCCCAACGCCACCGCGGCGGCGCTCTCGCCTTTCCCGAAGATGGCGGGCGCCGCCTCGTCGCTGCTGGGCATGCTGCCCTTCGCGCTGGGCGCGCTGGTGAGCGCGGGGCTGGGCATCGCCTTCGACGGCAGCGCGGTGCCGATGGCCTGCGCCATCGCCCTGTTCGGCGCGCTCGCCTTTGCCGCCGAGCGGCTGCTGTTCCGCCGGTTCGCGCTGCGGTAGGCCGGCATGGACTCGGTCGAGTGCGTGGTCATCGGCGCCGGGGTGGTGGGCCTGGCGGTGGCCCGCGCGCTCGCGCTCGCCGGCCGGGAGGTGGTGATCCTGGAGGCCGAGGACGCCATCGGCACCCACACCAGCTCGCGCAACTCGGAGGTGATCCACGCCGGGATCTACTACCCGAAGGGCTCGCTCAAGGCGCGCGCCTGCGTCGAGGGCAAGGAACGCCTCTACCGCTACTGCGTCGAGCGCGGCATCCCGCACCGGCGCAGCGGCAAGCTGATCGTCGCCACCGACGCGGCGCAGGCCGCGGAACTGGAGGCGATCCAGAAGAAGGCCCATGCCAACGGCGTCACCGACGTGGTGTGGATGAGCCGCGAGCAGGCGGTGGCGCTGGAGCCCGAGCTGCGCTGCGCCGCCGCGCTCTATTCCCCGTCGACCGGGATCGTGGACAGCCACGCCCTGATGCTCGCGTACCTGGGCGATGCCGAGTCGGCCGGCGCCATGCTGGCGCTGAAGAGCCCGCTCGAGCGCGCCGCGGTGCGCGGCGAGGGCTTCGAGCTGCGCGTCGCCGGCGCCGATCCGATCCGCTGCCGCCTGCTGGTGAACTCCGCCGGCCTCACCGCGCCCTCGGTGGCGCGGCGCATCGAGGGCTACCCGGCCGCGCTCGCCCCGGGCGAGTTCTACGCCAAGGGCAACTACTACTCGCTCGCGCGGCGCGCGCCGTTCTCGCGCCTCATCTACCCGGTGCCCGAGCCCGGCGGCCTGGGCGTGCACATCACGCTGGACCTCGCGGGCCAGGCCCGCTTCGGCCCGGACGTGGAGTGGATCGACCGCATCGAGTACAGCGTCGACCCGGGACGCTCGGCGCGCTTCTACGCGGCGATCCGGCGCTACTGGCCGGGACTGCCCGATGGCGCGCTGTCGCCGGGCTATGCCGGCATCCGGCCCAAGACCGCCGGTCCCGGTGATCCGGCGCCGGATTTCGCGATCCAGGGACCCGCCGAGCACGGCATCCCCGGGCTGGTGAACCTCTACGGCATCGAATCGCCCGGATTGACAGCGTCGCTGGCGTTGGCCGACACTGTCGCGGCTTCCCTACAGAGTTGAACCCGGAGAACCCATGACACCGCGCAGAACCTTCCTCGTCGCCGCCGTTGCCGGCGCCTTCACCCTCGCAGCCGGCGCCGTGCAGGCGCAGACGAAGTGGGACATGCCCACCCCGTACTCGGACGGCGAGTTCCATACCATCAACGTGCGCCAGTTCGCCGAGGCCGTGGCCAAGGCGAGCGGCGGGCAGCTCGCCATCAACGTGCACTCCAACGGCTCGCTGATCAAGCACCCGGACATGCTGCGCGCGGTCTCCACCGGCCAGGTGAGCATCGCCGAGTTCCTGCTGGGGCAGTTCGGCAACGAGGAGCCGGTGTTCAACGCCGACAACGTGCCCTTCCTCGCCGCCGGCTACGACAACGCCTGGAAGCTCTACCAGGCGCAGAAGCCGATCCTGGCGAAGAAGCTCGAGGGCCGCGGCCTGGTGCTGCTGTACTCGGTGGCCTGGCCGGGCCAGGGCATCTACTCCAAGGAGCCGCTGAAGGCGGTGTCCGACCTGAAGGGCACCAAGTTCCGCACCTACAGCCCGCTCACCGCGCGCCTGGCGGAGCTGCTGGGCGCGAGTCCCACCGTGATCCAGGTGCCCGAGCTGCCGCAGGCCTTCGCCACCGGCACCGTGAACGCCATGATCACCTCGTCGGCCACCGGCACCTCGACCAAGGCCTGGGAGTTCGTCAAGAACTACTACACCACCAACGCCATGCACCCGAAGAACGCCGTGGTGGTGAACAACCGCGCCTTCCAGGGCCTGTCGGCTGCCAACAGGAAGGCGCTCACGGACGCGGCGGCCGAGGCCGAGAAGCGCGGCTGGGAGCTGTCCAAGGCGCGCGAGCAGGCGGCGAACAAGATGCTCGCCGACAACGGCATGACGGTGCGCGCGCCCGACGCGGCGATGGTGTCCGCGTTCAACAAGATCGGCGAGCAGATGGCCGGCGAGTGGCTGAAGGCGGCCGGCGCCGACGGCGAGGCCATCGTCAAGGCCTACCGGAAGTAGCGCGGACAGGACGCGAGGGGTCCGCGTGAGAGGACGCGACAAACCCGCGTGAGGCGGTTCCTCGACCGCCTCTACGCGGCCAGCGGAGCGTTCGCGGCGGTCTGCCTCGCCAGCATCGCGGTGGTGATGCTGGCGCAGGCGGGCATGCGCGAGTTCGGCCTGCTGCTGCGGGGGGCCGACGACATCGTGGCGTGGCTGTGCGCGGCCGCGGCCTTCCTCGCCCTGGGCCATACCTTCCGCAGGGGCGAGCTGGTGCGGGTCGGCCTGCTCCTGGAGCACCTGCCGCCGCGGCCGCGGCGCGCGCTGGAGCTCGCGGCGCTGGCGCTGACCGTGGCGTTCGTCGGCTACATGGCCTACGCCATCCTCAGCTTCGTCTACGACAGCTGGCGGTTCAACGAGGTGGCGCAGGGCCTGATCCGGATCCCGATCTGGATCCCGCAGCTGAGCGCCGTGATCGGGGTCCTGATCCTGTTCGTCGCCGTGCTGGATGACTTCGTCAGCCTGCTGCGCGGCGCCACGCCCGCCTACCAGGCGGCCGAGGACGAGCGCCGCGCCAGCAAGGACTTCTCGGAGTCGCTGTGAGCACCATCCTCATCGCCGCCATCGTGTTCACCATCCTGGTGGTGCTGCTCGCCGGCGGGGTCTGGATCGCGGTCTCGATGGGCATCGCGGCCTGGTTCGGGCTGCAGTTCTTCAGCTCCAGCCCGCCGGCGGTCAACCTGTTCCAGTCCTTCTGGGGCTCCAACGCCTCCTGGACCATCGCCGCGCTGCCGCTGTTCGTCTGGATGGGCGAGATCCTGTACCGCACCAGGCTCTCGGACGAGATGTTCGAGGGCCTGTCGCCCTGGCTGGGCTGGCTGCCCGGGCGCCTGATGCACGTCAACATCCTGGGCTGCGGCATCTTCGCCGCGGTCTCCGGGTCGTCCTCTGCCACCTGCGCCACCATCGCCAAGGTGGCGCTGCCGGAGCTGAAGCGCCGCGGCTACGACGAGAAGATGTGCCTGGGCTCGCTGTGCGGCGCGGGCACGCTGGGCCTGCTGATCCCGCCCTCCATCATCATGATCGTGTACGCGGTGGCGGCCGAGGTCTCGATCCTGAAGATGTTCATCGCCGGCATCCTGCCCGGGATCCTGCTCATCTCGCTCTTCTCCGGCTGCATCATCGTCTGGGCGCTGCTCAACCCGGACAAGACGCCGCGCGAAACCGAGCGCATCCCGTTCATGGAACGCCTGCGCCGCGGCCGCAACCTGATCCCCTGCCTGATCCTGATCGCGTTCGTCATGGGCACCATGTTCACCGGCTACGCCACCGCCACCGAGGCGGCGTCCTTCGGCGTGCTGGGCGCGCTCGCCATCGCCTGGTGGAGCGGCGCGCTGACGCGGGCGAACTTCTGGGCGAGCCTGATGGGCGCGACGCGGCTGTCGTGCATGATCCTGTTCATCCTCGCCGGCGCCTCGTTCCTCAGCTCCAGCATGGCCTTCACCGGGATCCCGAAGGCGCTCGCCGAGTGGGTGGCCTCGCTGGGGGTGAGCCCGCTCGGCCTGATCGCCGTGCTCGCCTTCATCTACCTGCTGCTGGGCACCGCGCTGGACGGCATCTCCATGATCGTGCTCACCACCTCCATCGTGCTGCCGATGGTGGAGGCCGCGGGCTTCGACCTGATCTGGTTCGGCATCTTCATCGTTCTGCTGGTGGAGATCGCGGAGCTGACCCCGCCGCTCGGCTTCAACCTGTTCGTGCTGCAGACCATGAGCGGGCGGGACTCCAACTACGTCGCGCTCGCCTCGATCCCGTTCTTCTGCATGATGGTGCTGGCGCTCGTGATCGTGGTCGCCTTCCCGCAGATCGCCACCTGGCTGCCGGATGTCCTGATCCAGAAGGCGAAGTAGCGCCTCCCTCCCCGATGTCGCGCCCCGTCTACCTCACCGCCGATATCCGGCGCATCGAGCAGGCCGCGGGCGCCGCCACGCCGCCGCTCATGGAGCGCGCCGGCGCCGCCGCCGCCGAGCTCGCGCTGACGCTGCTCGCGCAGGACCGCAAGGACGTGCTGGTCCTCGCCGGCCCCGGCAACAACGGCGGCGACGCGCGCATCGTGGCGCGCATCCTGGCGGAGAAATTCCTCCGGGTCGTGGTCGCGGACAGGATCGCCGACATCCCCGCCGGCGTGCGCTGGGGCCTCGTGGTCGACGGCCTGTTCGGCATCGGCCTCGCGCGCCCCGTCGAGGACGAGCACGCGAAGCTCGTCCACTATGCCAACGCCCAGCCCTGCCCGGTGCTCGCGCTCGACATCCCGAGCGGCATCGCCTCGGACACCGGCCGCGTGCTGGGCGCGGCGATCCGTGCAACCCATACCGTAACCTTCATCGCCCTCAAGCCGGGCCTGCTGACGCTGGACGGGCCGGACCATTGCGGCGAAGTGAGCGTCGCCGCGCTCGGGCTGGAGACGGCAAAGCTGGTCGCGCCGCAGGGCTGGGTCGCCGAGCCGGCGCTGTTCGCCCACGCGCTCAAGCCGCGGCCCCGCAACTTCCACAAGGGCATGGCCGGGTCCGTGGCGGTGTTCGGCGGCGCCGAGGGCATGGCCGGCGCCGCGCTCCTCGCCGGGCGCGCCGCGCTCAAGCTGGGCGCGGGCAAGGTCCACCTCGGCATGCTCTCCGGGATCGCCTTCGATCCGGTCCAGCCCGAGCTGATGCTGCGCCACCCGGACGACGCCCTCGGCCAGGACCTCGACGCCATCGTCATCGGCCCGGGGCTGGGCGACGGCGAGCGCGCCGAGACCATCCTGCGCGCGGTCCTCGCGAGCGACATCCCCTGCGTGCTCGACGCCGACGCGCTCAACATGATGTCGGCCAACGTGGAGCTGCGCATGGCCTGCGCGCGGCGCATCGCCGAGACGCTCATCACCCCCCATCCGGCCGAGGCGGCGCGCTTGCTGAGCCTCCAGACCGCCGACATCCAGGCCGACCGCCTGGCGGCGGCGAAGAACCTCGCCGGGGAGTTCAACGCGCACGCGCTCCTCAAGGGCGCCGGCAGCGTCGTCGTGGCGCGCGACGGCCACTGGTTCGTCAATACCTCGGGCCATCCCGGCATGGCCTCGGCCGGCATGGGCGACGTGCTCTCCGGGATCCTGGGCGCGCTGCTGGCGCAGAAGCTCTCGGGCGAGTCCGCGCTGGTGCTGGGCGTGCACCTGCACGGCTGCGCCGCCGACCAATGTGCACGATCGGTAACATTTGGCGGGCCGGTGGGCCTCGCCGCGGGCGAGACCATCGAGCCCGCGCGGTCGATCTGGAACGGCTGGCTGCAGCCCTCGCCTACTCGCAGCGGTAGAACGCCTGCCGCTGCTGGAAGCTGATCGCGTCGAGGTCCCGGGGGTCGCGGGCGCGGCCCTGGCCGTCCAGGATCTGGCTCTCCAGCACCGCCAGGCGCTTCTCCAGCCGGGCGTTCTTCGGATCCCGGTTCAGCTCGGCGAAGCGCGCCTGCAGCTTCTTCATGTCCGCGCCGCGCTTCTCCACCTGCGCCAGCGCCATGGCGCGCCGCAGCTGGCGCTTCTCGCACTGCACGGGTTCGAGCGTCTTCGAGATCTCGAGGAACTCCTTCGCCGCCGGGGTGAGCGCCGCCGCCGGCGCGCAGCCCAGCGCCAGGACGAGCGCGAGCGCCCTCATGCCGGAATCATGCGGCGCGGACCCGCGCCTTGGGCTCCGGGTACGGGTAGAGCATGTTGAGCGCGATCGACTGGTGGTTGGCCTGCACGATGCGCACATGCTCGCGCCGCAGCTCGCGGGCATGCCGCACGCCGCAGGAATGCGCGATCATGTCGATCTCGCGGTTCATGTTCATGGCGTAGTTCGCCACCCGCAGGTATTTCTCCTCCACCACCAGCGCGCGCTGCAGGCGCTTGTTGTGGGTGGTGACCCCGGTCGGGCAGGTGTTCTGGTGGCAGCGCAGCGCCTGGATGCAGCCAAGCGAAAACATGAAGCCGCGCGCGGTGTTGATGAAGTCGGCGCCGGTGGCGAGCGCCCAGGCGGCGCGCGCCGAGGTGACGATCTTGCCCGAGGCGACCACGCGGATGCGCGGCTTCAGGCCCGACTCGATCAACGCGTCCACCACCCGCGGCAGCGCCTCGTCGATGGACAGGCTCATGTGGTCGGCCAGGGCCTGGGGCGCGGCCCCCGAGCCGCCCTCGCCGCCGTCGATCACCAGGAAGTCCGGCGCGTACTCCAGCCCCTTGCGGTGCACGTGGTCGGCGAGCTCGTTCATGAAGCGCCAGCCGCCGACCGCGGTCTTGATGCCCACCGGCCGGCCGGTGAGGTCGCGGATGCGCACGATCATGTCGCACAGCTCGACCATGTTGGCGATGTCGCGGTGCCGGTTCGGGCTGATGGAGTCGCGCCCCTGCGGGATGCCGCGGATCTGCGCGATCTCCGGCGTCACCTTCTTGCCCGGCAAAACGCCGCCCTTGCCCGGCTTTGCTCCCTGGGACAGCTTGATCTCGAAGGCCTTGGCGACGCGGCCCAGCTCGGTGAGCCGGTCCGGGTTCAGGCTGCCCTGGGCGTCGCGCACGCCATACTTGGCGGTGCCGATCTGCATGATGATGTCGCAGCCGCCCTCCAGGTGGTAGGGCGACAGGCCGCCTTCGCCGGTGTCCATCCAGCAGCCGGCCACCGCCGCGCCGCGCGACAGGGACCGCACCGCCGGCGCCGAGATGGCGCCGAAGCTCATGCCGCTGATGTTGACCACCGAGCGCGCCTCGAACGGCAGCCGCGCGTAGCCCTCGCCCAGGATGAGCGAGGGCGTCGGCAGGCGCTCTTCCTCCAGCACCGGGAACGGGTGGTTGACGAACACCAGCGCGCCGGGCTCGTGCAGGTCGAAGGTGGAGCCGAAGCCGATGGTACCGCCCTCGTTCTTGGCCAGGCGGTAGATCCAGGCCCGGGTGGAGCGGTTGAACGGCAGCTCGTCGCGGTCGCCGGCGAAGAAGTATTGGCGGAAGTACTCGCCCAGTTCCTCGAAGAAGTAGCGCAGGCGCCCGACCACCGGATAGTTGCGCAGCACCGCGTGCTTCTTCTGCGTGATGTCGCGGATGAAGACGAACACGAACGCGGCCAGCAGCGCGAACGCGAACAGCGTTCCGATGCCGTACGACAGGACATCCATGATCATTGGCGCACCCCCCGGCGGGAATGATAGGCGAAAACCGCCGCCGCCGCCCTGCCCGTCAGGACTTCTTCAGCCTCCGGACGACGTCGTAGATCTCGGCGGCGTGGTGCCGCGGGTTCACCGCGTACGCGGCGTGGCGGATGACGCCCTTCCTGTCGATGACGAAGGTGGAGCGCTGCACGCACTCGCGCCGCACGCCCTCGGTCTCCTTCTCCTCGATGACGCCGTACTGGCGGCAGACCGCGCCGTCCGGGTCAGACAGCAGGCTGATGGACAGCCCGTGGCGGTCCCGGAACTCGGCGTGCGACAGGCAGTCGTCGCGCGACACGCCGAGGATCACGCAGCCGCAGTCGCGGAACTGCGCCTCGTGGTCGGAGAACTCCGCGGCCTGCATGGTGCACACCGGGGTGTTGTCGCGCGGGTAGAAGTACAGCACCACGTTCTTCTTGCCGATGTAGGACGCCAGGTCCACCGTCTGCATGTCCGCATCCGGGAGCGAGAACTTCGGCGCCTGTTGGCCTGGCTGGAGCATGGTGTCGTCGCGGACGATTCTAGACCTGCATGCGCGTTTGACAAGCCCCGCGGCGGCCTCATATAATCCATCAATGCAGGAAACCCTCCTAGGTGGCTTGTCCGCACGCGCTTTTTTGCGGCGCCACTGGCAGAAGCGCCCCTTGCTCGTGCGCGGCGCGCTGCCGGGATTCACCGGCGTGGCCGGCACACGCGAGCTGTTCGCGCTCGCATCGCGGAACGACGTCGAGTCGCGGATGGTGCGGCGCGTGAAGGGACGCTGGGAGGTCCGCGACGGGCCCCTGCCCCGCGCCGCCCTGGCGCGCGCCGGCGGACGCGACTGGACCCTGCTGGTCAACGGCGTGGACCACCACGTCCCCGCGGCCGCGCGCCTGCTGCGGCGCTTCGCCTTCGTTTCCGAGGCCCGCCTGGACGACGTCATGGTGAGCTACGCGGTGCCGGGCGGCGGCGTCGGCCCGCACGTCGACAGCTACGACGTGTTCCTCGTCCAGGCACGCGGCCGGCGCCTGTGGCGGCTGGCGCGGGCGCGCCCGTTCGCGCTCGTGCCCGGCGCGCCCCTGAAGCTGATCGAGGGCTTTCGCGCCGAGCAGGAGCTGGTGCTCGGGCCCGGGGACCTGCTCTACCTGCCGCCGGGCTGGGGCCACGACGGCATCGCGCTGGACGAATGCATCACCTGCTCGGTGGGGATGCGCGCCCCGCAGGGCGACGAGCTGCCCGCGGCCTTCCTCGACTACCTGCAGGAGCGCGGCCTGCCCGCCGCCGGCTACCGCGATCCCGGCCTTGCGCCCGCGCTGCATCCCGGGCGCATCGACCGTGGCATCGTGGCGCACGCCGCCCGGCAGCTCGCCCGCATCCGCTGGTCGCGCGCCGACGTCGAGGATTTCCTCGGCCGCCACCTGTCCTCGCCGCGCCCGCATGCGGTGTTCGCCGCGCGGCGGCCGCCGCCGCCCGGCCGCCTCGAGCGCAGCCTGGTCGTGCTCGATCCGAAGACGCGCCTGCTCTACCGCGGCGCCCGGGTGTTCCTCAACGGCGAATCCTGGACGCCGGCCCCGGCGGCGCGGCGCGCGCTCGCCGCGCTGGCCGACCGGCGCCGGGCGCCCGGCCGCGCCCTTGTGCGCGCCGGGCTGCGGGGACTCATCTCCGAGTGGTATTGTGCCGGCGCGCTGGAATTGCGGCGCGACGCAGGAGCCGGGCATGGCTAGCGAGGCAGGCGAACCGCCGAAGACCGAGTATGCGGTGTTCAACACCGCGGCCGAGTTCCGCGCCGCGGTGGACCGGCTGCTGGAACAGGAGGGCCGCGAGCTGCGCGTGTTCGATCCCGACCTCGCCTCCCTGCAGCTGAACGATCCGGCGCGCGTCGCGCGCCTCGAGCGCTTCCTGCGCGGCAGCCGCACGCGGCGCCTGCTGGTGGTGGTGCATGACCCCGATCCCCTGGTCAAGCGCTGCCCGCGGATGATGTCGCTGTTCTCGCGCTACGTGCACGCGATCCAGATCCACCGCACCCACGAGGAGATCCGCGGCATCCAGGACGCGTTCTTGGTGATGGACTCGGCCCACTACGTGCGCCGGCCGGTGGCGGCGTTCTTCCGCGGCGCCGCGGGCATCCACGACGAGAGCGAGGCGCTCGCCATGCGCTCGCGTTTCCAGGAAATCTGGTCGGCGTCCTATCCCGGGGTCAGCGGCGTCGCCACAGGCCTCTGATTTACAAGCAGTAAACCGGCGGGATATAATGTTTTGGTGCGCTGCCGCATCCGCGGCAGGAAGGTGCACGATGAACCACCAACCTCAGAGGACCATCATGACCAAGTCGTTGCTCATCGCTGCTGTCGCGGCGATGGCGCTTGCCGCCTGCGGCAAGGAAGAACCGAAGAAGGCAGAACCCGCGAAAGTCGAGCCGCCGAAGGTCGAGGCGCCCAAGGCCCCCGAGGCGCCCAAGGCCGAAGAGAAGAAGGACGAGGCCAAGAAGGACGAAGCGCCCAAGGCCGAGGAGAAGAAGGACGAGCCGAAGAAGGACGAGCCCAAGGCCGACGCCGGCAAGATGGAGGCGATCGTCAAGGGCGCCGTCGCCGGCGCGAAGGAAGGCTCCAAGGATGGCGCCTCCGGCGCGGCCGCTGGTGCCGTCAAGGGCGGGATGGAAGCCGCGAAGAAGTAGTTTTCTCGGGCTTCATCAAACGGCGGCGCCCGCAGGGGCTCCGCCGTTTTTCATTGCAGCGGGACTTCAGCGCAGGTCGCGCCAGCCGAAGCCCTCTTCCTGCGTCGCCAGCCCGACCCAGTCCTCGGCGCAGCCCAGCGCCCCGGCGAGCGCGGCGCGCGCCAGCTCCGGCCGGTTGTTCTGCTGCGACAGGTGCGCGCAGAGGACGTGCTGCAGGCGGGAGCGGTCGAGCGCGGCGAGCAGCTTCGCGGCGGCGGCATTGGACAGGTGCCCGAACGGGCCGCCGATGCGGTCCTTGAGCCATTTCGGATAGCCGCCGTTGCGCAGCAGTTCCGGGTCGTGGTTGGTTTCCAGCACCAGCGCGTCGCAGCCCGACAGGGTCTGTTCCACGTGCGCGGTGGAGGTGCCCAGGTCGGTGAGCACGCCCAGGCGCCGCGCGCCGTCGGACAGGACGTACTGCACCGGCTCGCGCGCGTCGTGCGGGACGGTGAAGGGCAGCACCTCGATGCCGCCGATGGCGAACGCGCCGCGGCCTTCGATGATCCGCGTGCCCGCGGCCGCGCGCGCGCCCTCCCCGGCCTTGCGCGCCTCCTGCAGCGCCTGGCGCGTGCCGTGCGTCATCCAGACGCCGCAGCCGTGCTGCGCGGCAAACGCGAAGGCATGGCCGGCATGGTCGTCGTGCTCGTGGGTGACCAGGATGCCGCTGATGTCCCGCGGCGCGAGGCCCAGGCGGCCGAGCCGCCGCTCGGTCTCGCGCGGCGCAAGGCCGCAGTCGATGAGCACGCGGGTCGCGCCGGCCTCGGCGACCAGGCAGTTGCCCTTGCTGCCGCTGCCCAGCGACGCGAAGCGCATCACGCCGGGACGGCGGCCGCGCGGCGCGCCGCCGCCAGGCTCCAGGCCAGGCTCACTTCAGCTGGTCGTGCAGCAGCGAGATGATGCGCCGCGAGGACTGCGAGTTGTCCGCGGAGCCGTCCTTGCCGAGCACCTGCACCACGCACTTGCCGGCGAACTGGCGCACGTGCACGCGGTACTGCTCGGCCTTCACCTTGGGGTCGCTCGGCTTCCAGAACGCGAGCTTGGACAGCAGCCCCGGCTTGTTGGCATCGGCCTTCGCCATGTCCAGCTCCGGATCGGCGTAGCGCACGAAGTACTGGCCCTTCTGCCGGTCGCGGTCCTCCACCGTGAAGCCGACCCGGTCCAGCGCGAGGCCCACGCGCCGCCAGGTGCGGTCGAAGGGCTCGAACACCTCCAGCGTCTCGAAGCCGCCGATACCCTTGGACAGCGCCGCGCGCGCGGCCTTGGGCTCCACCGCGATCTGGCGCTTGGCCTGCTCGTCAGCCGTGCCCAGGCGCACCATCAGGCGGCGCAGGAACTCGGCCTCCAGCTCGGCGTCGGGCTGGCGCGGCTGCCACACGGTGGCGTTCTGGTTGGCGTCCTTGTACACCTCCATCATGCCGCGGTGGCTGATGAAGAGCTCGGTGGCGCCGTCCTCGCCGCGCTCCAGGCGGGTGCGGAACTTGTCGCGCTCCGGCGTGGAGTAGATCTGCTCGAACAGCTTGCCCAGCGTGCGCCGCACCAGGTCCTGCGGCAGCTTGGCGCGGTTCTCCGCCCAGTCGGTCTCCATCACGCCCGCCTCGGGCAGCTCGAGCGTCACCAGGAACCCGTTCTCCTGCCAGAAGTCCTTGACCAGGCCCCAGACCTTCTCCGGCGGCTCGCCGATGACCAGCCAGCGCTGCGTGCCCGCGCGCTCGATGCGGACCTTGTCCACCGAGGGCAGCACGCCGGTGCTGCCCGGCTTGGGCGCCTGCGCGCGGCCGGCCTGGAACTCCGAGAGCGTCGCCGTGCCCTTGCCCGAATCCGGCACCACGTAACGGTTGTCCGCCATCGGCGTGGTCAGGTCGGGCGGGATCTCCAGCGGCGGCAGCTGGCCGGCGGACTTGTAGTCCACCTTCTTGCCCTCGAGCATCTCGGTCGTGGCCTGGCAGCCCGCGAGCAGCGCGGCGGCCAGCGCGAGCGCGGCGGCGCGGCCGGTCGACCGCCTCATGCGCGCTTTTCCACCATGCGCAGCGGCAGCGCGATGCCCGCCTCGGCGAGCGCCTCGCGCACCACCTCGTGGCAGCGCTCGGACAGCGGCACCAGCGGCAGGCGCAGGCCCGGCTCGATCAGGCCCATCTGGGCCATGGCCCACTTCACCGGGGCCGGGTTGGTCTCGACGAACAGCTTCTGGTGCAGGCCGATCAGGCGCAGGTTGAGCTCGCGCGCCTTCTTGACGTCGCCCACCAGCGCCGCGGCGCACATCTCGTGCATCATGCGCGGCGCCACGTTGGCGGTGACGGAAATGACGCCGTGGCCGCCCAGCAGGATCAGCGCCAGCGCGCCGGCGTCCTCGCCCGAGTAGATGGCGAAATTCCTCGGCGCGCGCTTGATCAGGTCGGTGCCGCGCTCCATGTTCGCGGTGGCGTCCTTGATGCCGATGATGCCCGGCACCTGCGCCAGGCGGATCACGGTGTCGTTGTGCAGGTCGGTGACGGTCCGCACCGGCACGTTGTAGAGGATCATCGGCAGGTCCACCGTCTCCGCGATCCTGCGGAAATGCTGGTACAGGCCTTCCTGCGTCGGCTTGTTGTAGTAGGGCACCACCGACAGGCAGGCGGTGGCGCCGTTCTTCTTCGCCGACTCGGTGAGCTCGATGGCCTCGGCGGTGGAATTGCCGCCGGTGCCGGCGATGATCGGGATGCGGCCCTTGGCATGCGCCACCGCGACCCGGATCAGCTCCTTGTGCTCGTCGAAGTCCACCGTCGGCGACTCGCCGGTGGTGCCCACCACGACGATGCCGTCGGTGCCCTCGGCGATGTGCCAGTCGATCAGCGACTTGAAGCGCGCGAGGTCGAGCCGGCCGTCCTCCAGCATGGGGGTGACGATCGCTACCAGGCTGCCAGTGATCATGGGTTCAATCCCGGGGTGCTCGAATAACCGCGCATTTTAGCCCCTCGCCGCCATCGCGGCGCAAAGTCTTTGAATCATCGCGGGTTTCGGGTCGGCGACGAAGCCCTCCTCGAAGCCCAGCACCTGCAGGCCGCGGAACGCGGCGAGCAGTTCCCCCGGCCGCAGCAGGAAGTCCGGGTTGGACGGCTTGCCGAGGCGTTCGTTCCCCAGCAGGAAGGTTTCGTAGATCAGCAGCCCGCCGGGGGCCAGCGCCTCGGCCAGGCGGGGAAACAGGGGCCGATGCAGGTAGTTGGTGACGACCACCGCCTGGAAGCGCTCGCCGGGGAGCGGCCAGGGGCTGCCGTCCTCGAGGTCGGCCCGGACGAAGCGCGCGCCGGGGATGTGCTGGGGTTCCCGGTCGAGTGCGACCACCTCGAGGCCCTGCTCCAGCAGCAGCCGCGCGTGGCGCCCGCCACCGCAGGCGAGGTCGAGCGCCTTGCCCGCGGCGACGCGCGGCGCCCAGCGCCGGACCCAGGCCGACGGGGTCAGCGCGCCGCCGTGCCCTTGCGCCCCTTCCACCAGTACAGCGGCAGGCCCGCGAGCATGATCACCAGGCCGGCGAGCACCATGTTGCCGAACTTGGGGCCGTAGTCGGGGTTGCGCACGTAGTCGATGCTCGACCAGAGCATGTAGGCGCAGGTGGCGATGAACACCAGCGGGACCACCGGATAGAGCGGGACGCGGACCTCGGTGCGCTCGGCCTCGCCCAGCTTCTCGCGGATGCGGAAGCGGAACAGCGTCAGCCCGGTCAGCAGGAAAAAGGTCCAGAACACCGGCGAGGTGTAGGCCACCATGGCGCTGAACCCGTCCGGGGTGAAGGCGCTCGCCGCCACCAGCGCGAGCGTGATCACGCCCTGCAGGATGAGCGCGTTGGCCGGGGTGCTGCCCGCCTCCTTCCAGCTGCCCACCGGGCCGAACAGCGGGAAGTCGCGGCCGAAGGCCCAGGTGGTGCGCGCGCCGGTGAAGATCGCCGCGTTGATCGTGGTGGCCGCCGAGACGCAGACCAGCAGCACCAGCACCACCACGCCGGTCTCGCCCGCCACCAGGCGCATGACATCCGCCGCGACCGCCTTGGATTCGCGCATCCCGCCCAGGCCGAGCGCGACCAGGTAGCCGATGTTGACCACCAGGTAGAGCAGCGTCACCACGATGATCCCGGCGACCAGGATCCGCAGCATGTTGCGGCGCGGCTCGCGCACCTCGCCTCCCAGGTAGGCCGCCTCGTTCCAGCCGCCGTAGGTGAGCAGCACGAAGATCATGGCCAGGCCGAACGCGCCGCCGACGCTGCCCGCGGCCGGCGCCGGCGCGGGCTTGTAGCCGCCCTCGGCGATCAGGCCGGCCACCGCGATCACCAGCAGGCCGGCGATGAGGATGGTCTCCATCACGCGCTGCAGCGACTTGGTCGGCATGGTGCCGGCGACGTTGATCGCGGTGAGCAGGACCACGCACAGGGCGGCGTAGATCGCGGAGCTGGCCGGCCCCAGCGGCAGCAGCTGGCTGGCGTAGTCGCCGAACACGAAGGCCACCGCCGCGATGGCGCCGGTCTGGATCACGGTCATGCGCGACCAGGCGAACAGGAACGCCGCGCCCCGGCCCATGCCGCGCGAGAGGAAGCTGTACTCGCCGCCGGTCTCCGGATGGCGCGCCGAGAGCTCGGCGTACACCAGCGCGCCGCACAGCGACACCGCTCCGCCCAGCAGCCAGGCGAGGATGAACTGGGTCTCGCTGCCGACGTTGCCGGCGACGATGGAGGGGGCCTTGAAGATCCCCACGCCGAGCACCATGCCGACCATGAGGAACACCCCGTCGGGCACCGTGAGCAGCGCCTTGGGGGCGGCCTCGGGCCTGGCTTCGGCCTTGGGCTCGGGCTTGGGGAGCGGCTGGACTACTGTCTCTTCGCTGTCCATGGCAGTGTGCGGGATTGCTCTCCGTCGGAAATGAATAGCTCGCCGTCGATGCGCGCGCCCGATACGATACCCCGGAACAGGTGGTTCCATGGCTTGCCGTTGAGGTTGCCGACCACGGCGAGGCGGATTTCCTCCCCCCGCAGCCGCGAGCCGCGCACCGCCATGGCGCCCCCGGGCACCGCCGCGTCCACCTCGATCACCTGGTACTGCTGCGAGATGGTGAAGGTCCAGCGCCCGCCGTGGCCGGGGATCTCCCCCACCCAGGTGCCGCGCGCGTTGGCCGGCATCACCCACAGGAACACGCGCGAGCGGCCGGTGGGCCCGACCAGCTTCTCGGCGAGCTTCAGCTCCAGCATTTCGTCGAACTGCCAGTTGGGGCCCATGTCGTAGTCGTGCGAGACCACGCGCGCGCCCGGGGCGAGCTGCTCCCAGAGCCGGGGCACGAGCTGGCGGTTGACCTCCGGCAGCAGGTACAGCGTGATCACGCGCGCGCCGCGCAGGTCGGTCTCGAACAGGTCGCGCACCTCGAAGCGGGCCAGCGGCTCGACGCCGGCGCGGCGCGCGTTCTCGCGCGCCAGCTCCACCAGCTTGGGGTCGATGTCCACGCCCAGGCCCGGCGCGCCGAAGCGCTTGGCGGCCTCGATCACGATGCGGCCGTCGCCGGAACCCAGGTCGATCAGGCGCTCGCCCTTGCGGGGCGCGGCGAGCTGCAGCATCCGGTCCACCACCTCCGGCGGCGTCACCACGAACGGCGTGACGCCGTCGTCCCAGGCCCGGGCCTGGGCGCCGGCGAGCGAGGCGGCCAACGCAACAACGAAGCGGAACAGGATTCTCATGAAGGGTAAGGGGTAAAATCGCGACCGCAGCGGCATTCACGCCCCGGTAGCTCAGTGGATAGAGCAGCCCCCTCCTAAGGGGCAGGTCGGACGTTCGATTCGTCTCTGGGGCGCCAGTATCCCGCCGGTTGCCGGCAAAGTTTAACTAGAAATCCGCCTCGCCCTCCGCTGGCCGCGCCTTGTTTTGCATCCTGCGGTGCTGCCAGATGGCGGCAGCGAAGGACAGCGCCGCCGCGGCGAGCAGCCCCCCCGAGATCGGCCGCGTCACGAACAGCCACGGGTCCGGGTCGCTCATGATGGCGCGGATCAGGTTGATCTCGATCTGGTCGCCCAGGATCACCCCGAGGATGAACGGCGCCAGCGGGAAGCCGAACTTCACCATGGCGTAGCCGAACAGGCCGAAGGCGAGCAGCACGTAGACGTTGTCCATGGTGTTGTTGAGCGCATAGGCGCCGACCACGCACAGCACCATCACCACCGGGAACAGGATCGCCTTCGGGATGTCGACGATGCGCAGCATCCAGCGCACCCCGGGCAGCAGGATCGCGAGCGCGACCGCGTGCGCCACGATGTAGGCGGCGAACATGCCGTAGGCAAGCGTGGCGTTCTGCGAGATGAACAGGGGACCGGACTGGATGCCGTGGATGGTGAGCGCGCCCAGCATCACCGCGGTGACCGCGTCGCCGGGGATGCCGAAGGCCATGATGGTCACCAACGAGCCGGCGACGTTGGCGTTGTTCGAGGCTTCCGAGGCAATGATGCCCTCCGGGATCCCGGTGCCGAACTTCTCCGGCCGCCTGGAGAACTTCTTCGCCTGGTCGTAGGCGAGCATGTTGGCCGCGCTGCCGCCGATCGCGGGCAGCACGCCGATCACCAGGCCGATGAAGGTGGACCACAGCAGCAGCACCGGCCGCGACAGGATCTCCCAGATGACCTTGAGGTGCGACACCGCGAGGCTGACGCCGCGGTCCACCGCCTGCAGCGCCTTGCGCCCGCCGCCCATGCGCTCCACCTCGGACATGATCTGGGCGAAGGCGAACACGCCGATCAGCACCGGCAGGAACGGGATCCCGCCCTCCAGGAACTTGATGCCGAGGGTCAGGCGCGCATGGCCGAAGATGGGGTCGTTGCCGAGGACCGTCACCACGCAGCCGATCGCCCCCGACAGCAGGCCCTTGGCGAGCGAGGACTCGACCAGCCCGGCCACCATCGACAGCGCGAGGATGAAGAGCGCGAAGTACTCCCAGGCCCCGAAGGCGAGCGCCAGCGACGCCAGCGGCCCGGTGCTCGCCACCAGGAACACCGCCCCCAGCAGGCCGCCGAAGATGGAGGCCCAGACGCCCAGCCACAGCGCCCGCCCCGGCTCGCCGTTCCGGGCCATCGGGAAGCCGTCGAAGGTGGTCGCCACCGCGGAGGGCTTGCCGGGAATGCCCAGCAGGCACGAGGTGATCAGGCCGCCGGTCTCGCCGCCGACGTAGACCCCGATCATCGCCGCCAGCCCCTGCAGCGGCTCCAGGCCGAAGGTGAAGGGCAGCACCACGATCACGGTCATGGTGATGGTGATGCCGGGCAGCGCGCCGCCCACCACGCCCACCAGCGTGCCGATGAGGAGCGGCACCAGGTACTTCAGCTGGACGATGTTGGCGAGGCCGGCGCCGAGCAGCTCGAACATCGCCGCCGCCTAGAACCCGGTCCAGCTGCCGCGCGGCAGCAGCACGGTCAGGTAGCGCTCGAACACCAGGTGCACCAGCAGCGCGGTGGCGAGCGCCACCACCGCCACCCGCGCCCAGCCCTTCGCGCCCGAGGGCGGGTCGAGCAGCGCGTTGGTGGCGGCGACGTACAGCGCGGTGGCGAGGCGAAAGCCGAGGAACGCGAGCACGCCGCAGTACAGGCCGAACAGCGCGAACATCAGCCCGACGAGGACGTAGTTGTGGCCAGGCGAGGGAGCGGGCTTCCTCGCCTTTCGCCCCCACACGTCCGCCGCCACCAGCCAGAGCGACAGCGCCGCGGTGATGCCGAGCACGATGCGCGGGTAGAACCCCGGCCCGATGGGCACCAGCGGGTTGTCCTTCAGGCCGAGGGTGAGCCCGAACAGGACGAGGCTCGCCGCGAGGACGGCGAGCCCTCCCCACCCGTCGCGCGACAGCATCCCGGGCTAGCGCTTGAGCAGCCCCAGGTCCTTCGAGATGCTGCGGTTCAGGTCGTCGTTCTGCTTCAGCCAGGCGCCGTAGGCCTTGCGGTCCATCAGGCGCACCTCGGTGCCCTGCAGCTTCATCGCCGCCGCGAACGCCGGCTCCTTGCCCGCCGCGAGGCAGGCCGACTCCAGCTTCGCGATCGCCGCCGCCGGCGTGCCCTTGGGCGCGAGCAGCCCGCGGTTCACGTCGTAGACCACGTTCACGCCCAGCTCCTTCAGCGTCGGCACGTTCGGCATCTCGGGGTTGCGCTTCTCCGCGGCGATGCCGAGGAACTTGAGCTGCCCGGCCTCGACCTTGCCCTTCTGCGTCAGGTTGGAGTCGGTGAGGTCGATGTGGCCGCCCAGGATGGCGTTCATGCGCGGCGCGAGGCCGTCGTAGGACACGTACTTGAACTTCACCCCGACCGCCTTCTCCACCAGCGCGGGGAAGAAGTGGCTGGTCGAGCCCAGCGTCGCGCCGACGCTGATCTGCCCCGGGCGCGCCTTGGCGTCCGCCAGCAGGCCCTTCATGTCGCTCCACGGCGTCTTCGGGCTCGCGGTCAGCACCGAGGGCGTCGAGGCCAACAGGCAGACCGGCTCGAAGTCCGGGTAGTTCACGTCCGCCACCCCGGTGTAGTACGTGGAGTGGATGTAGTCGTGCACGCCGAGCACGGTGTAGCCGTCCGCCGGGGCCTCCTTCACCTCCTTCGCGCCCTTGGTGCCGGAGGCGCCGCCGACGTTGGCGATCACCACGGTCTGGCCGAAGTGCTTCTGCATCAGCGGCGCGAAGGGCCGGAAGATGTTGTCGGTGTCGCCGCCGGCGGCCCAGGGCACCACCAGCTTGAGCGGGCGGTCCGGGTACTGGCCGAGCGCGGGGGTGGCGGCGGCGGCGGCCAGGGCTGCAGCGAGTGCGATGCGTTTCATGCGTGGTCCTCCTCCAAGGAAGCGGGCATTCTAACTACAATCCGGCGCAGGGAGGAACCCATGGTTTTCCACGGCAAGTGGTACGACGAGGTCGCGGTGGGAGCGGAGTTCGGCACCGCGCTGACGGTGACCGAGACCCACATCGTGCTGGGCAGCGGGATGTTCGGGGATTTCAATCCGTTGCACGTCAACGAGGAATTCTCGAAGCAGTCCGCCTTCGGCGGCCGCGTGCTGCACGGCCCCTTCACCAGCGCCCTGGTGGCCTCGCCGGTGGGCATGTTCTTCGCCGGCACGGCGATCGCGTACCTGGAGCATGCGTGCCGCTTCAAGGCCCCGGTGCGCGCCGGGGACACGCTGACGACGCGCTGGACGGTGACGGGCAAGTCCGACAAGCCGAAGCACAAGGGCGGCATCGTCGAGATGCGCTGCAGCGCCACCAACCAGCGCGGCGAGGTCGCGGTCGAGGCCGAGGGCAAGATCCTGGTGGCGGCGCGGCCCGCGGCAGGGCCCTGATGTAACCGATCGGTTACATGGGCGCCGGCCCGCCGCGTCAGCGGAAGCGCGCGATCCAGCGCCGGTCCAGCCAGTCCTTCCAGCGCCAGGCCCACGCGCCCTCGGCGCTCCAGCGCCCGCGGCTCGCGATGGCGTACTTGCCGCCGCAGCTGATCAGCGCGAGCTGGTCGCGCTGCGGCGCGTAGGCGAGCGCCGGCTCGCCGCGCAGGGTGCGCCGCAGGTTCCCCAGCAGCACCGGGGCGTGGCGCACCGCATAGACGCCCGACTTCGGGTGCGGCGCGTCCCGCAGCGTCGCGGCGTCGCCGGCGGCGAACACCGCCGGATGCGAGACCGAGCGCAGCGCGCGGTCCACCAGCACGAAGCCCCGCTCGTCGACCGCGAGCCCGGAGCGCGCGAGCCAGGGCTCGGCCGTGGCGCCGGTGCTCCAGATCACGAGGTCGAAAGCCTCATCCTTGCCGTTCGCGCGCAGGACCGGTCCGCGCTCCAGCTTCTCCACCGGGGCGCCGGGGCGCAGCTCCACGCCGCAGCGCGCCAGCGCATCCCGGATGCGCCCGGCGAACCGCCCCTCGAACATGCTGCGCTCGGAGAACAGCACCACCGGCGCATCCGGCCGGCGGAAGCGGATCGCCATCGCCAGCTCCACGCCCGCCGCGCCGGAGCCGGCCACGGCGAAGCGCTTCGCGCTCTCGCGCGCCGACTCCCAGCGGTGCAGGAACGGCTCGAAGGGCTTCGCCGGGAGCGCGAACTCGGCGCTGCCGGGGACGCGGGTGTCGGTGACGGAGCCGGTGTTGAGGGACAGCAGGTCGTAGGGAATTTCGCCGCTTCTCTCCAAATGCACGATGCGCTTGGCGGCGTCCAAACCCACGGCGCGGTCCAAGAGCAGGACCGCGCCGGTCTCGCGCGAAAGGCGCGCGAGATCGATTTGAAGGTCAGGGGCGGAGTAGTGGCCGGCGATGAGCCCGGGCAGCATTCCGGAGTACGTCTGGACCGGGTACGGCGAGACCAGCGTGATCGCCGCGCCGGCCAACGGCTTCGTTCGCAATTCGTTCAGCAGGAAGGCATGCGCATGCCCTCCCCCGAGCAGGACGAGGCGCTTCACTGCTCCTGCTTCTGCTGCTCGCGCTTGCGCAGTTCCTTCCGCTGCACCTTGCCGGTGGTGGTCATCGGCAGCGCGTCGAGGAACTCGATCTCCTTCGGGTACTCGTAGGGCGCGAGCCGGCCGCGCACGTGGGCCTGGATCTCGTCCACCAGCGATTTCGAGGCCACCTGCCCGGGCTGCAGCACGATGAAGGCCTTGACGATCTGGCCGCGCGCGGCGTCGTCCTTGCCGATCACCGCGGCGTTGGCCACCGCCGGGTGCCTGACCAGGCAGGACTCGATCTCCGCGGGCCCGATGCGGTAGCCGGCGGACTTGATGACGTCGTCCGAGCGCCCCTGGTACCAGATGACGCCGTCCTCGTCCATGCGCCCCTGGTCGCCGGTGCAGCCCCAGTCGCCGACGTACTTCTCCTGCGTCGCCTGCGGGTTGTTCCAGTACTCGAGGAAGTGCACCGGGTCCGGCGTGCCGTTGCAGAAGCGGTTCACGGCGATCTCGCCCAGCTCGCCGCGCGCCACCTCGTTGCCCTCGCCGTCGATGATGGCGACGCGGTGGCCGGGATAGGCGCGGCCGATGGCTCCGGGCTTGACCGGCCAGGCGGCCTGGCAGTTGCCGACCACGTAGTTGATCTCGGTCTGGCCGAACATCTCGTTGATGGTGACCCCGAGGTGCTCGCGCGCCCACTCGATGACGGTGACGCCGACCGATTCGCCGGCGCTCATGACCGAGCGCAGGTCGAGGCGGTACCTCGCCTTCGGCGCCGGCACCGCCTTCATCATCAGCTTGAGCGCGGTCGGGAACAGGAAGCTGTTGCGCACGCCGTACTTCTCCAGCAGGTGGTAGGCGCGCTCGGCGTCGAAGCGCCCGCGGAAGCCCAGCAGCGGCATGCCGAAGTACCAGCTGGGCAGCAGCGCGTCGAACAGGCCGCCCGCCCACGCCCAGTCCGCGGGCGACCAGAACAGGTCACCGGGTTGCGGGAAGAAATCATGCGAGTAGAGGAACCCGGGCAGGTTGCCGAGGATCAGCCGGTGCGCTTCCAGCGCGCCCTTGGGCGGGCCGGTGGTGCCGCTGGTGTAGATGATGAGCGCCGGGTCGTCCGCCCGCGTGTCCGCGGCGGCGAACGACGGGCTGCCCTTCGCCACCAGGGACTCGTAGGCGTGGACGCCGGACTCCGCCGCCCCGCCCACGCCGATGACGTGCCGGAGGCTGGGGAGCTTGTGCCGGATCGCCCAGAGGTTCGCGATCGTGGTGGGCTCGACGAACACCGCGCTCGCGCCGGCAAAGTCCATGCGGTACTCGAGCGCGTCCGGCCCGAACAGGTGCGACAGCGGCAGCGCGATGGCGCCCATCTGGAAGATCGCCATGTAGGCGACGGCCATCTCCGGGCGCTGCGGCAGGATCAGGGCGACCCGGTCGCCGCGCTTGACGCCCAGCGCGGCGAGCGCGTTGGACAGGCGGTTCGCCTCCTGCTGGATGTCCCAGAACGTGTACTTCGCCGCGGCGCCGGACTCGTCTTCCCAGTAGAGCGCGAAGCGGGAGCGGTCGGCCGCCCAGCGCGTGCAGCAGGCGGCGGCGAGGTTGAAGCGCGCCGGCACCTCCCAGCGCCAGCCGCGGTAGAGCTCGTCGTAGCGATCGGTGGTCACGCCACGCGAAGCTTATTTTTTCTTCGCTTCGGGCGCCAGCGGCAGGGTGATCGATTCCGACAGCTTCAGCTTCTCGAGGTTGACCGGGGGTTCCTTCGGCGCCGCCTCGGCTGCGGGCGCCTCCGGCTCCGGCTTTGCGGCGTCGGCGTCCGGCTTCGGGGCCTCGGCCTCCGGCCGGGGCGTGATGGTTCCGCTCGCGTTCTGGCTCGCCCTCGCCTTCGCCGCCGCCTCGAACGCGGCAGTGGTCACCAGCATCGGGGGATTCAGCTGGTAGGCGATCCAGGCCACCCAGCCCACGGCGAACAGCATCACCGCGGCGAGGAAACGCCAGATCCACTCCCCCACGGCCTTGCGCGGGGCGGCTTCCTGCGTCACGGTCGGGCTTGCGGTGCTCATCGGGCCTGCGGCGGCCTTTTTGCCGGATGTCCTGCGGGCAGTCTACCATCGAATCCAAAATCCCTCCAAAATCCAGAGGTTGCGTCATGAATGTCGCGTACGTCTTCGATGCCTACGGAACCCTGTTCGATGTCCACTCGGTGCAGCAGCGCTGCGAGGCCTATTGGCCCGGAAAGGGCCTCCAGCTGTCGCAGCTCTGGCGCGCGAAGCAGCTCGAGTACACCTGGCAGCGCAGCCTGATGGGCCGCTACGAACCGTTCTCCCGCGTGACGGAAGAGGCGCTCGCGTACGCCTGCGAGGCGCTGGGCCTCGCGCTGGACGTGCCGCGCGCCGCAACGCTGATGGCCGAGTACCGGCGGCTTGCGCTGTACCCCGACGTGCGGGAGGCGCTGGCGGGGCTGGCGGGCCTGAAGCTGGCGATCCTGAGCAACGGTTCGCCGGACATGCTCGAGCCGCTGGTCGCGCACTCCGGGCTCTCGTTCGACGCCGTGCTGAGCGTGGACGCGCTCCGGGTCTACAAGCCCGCGCCGGCGGTCTACCAGCTCGCCGTGGACCGCCTGGGCGTCCCGGCCTCGCAGGTCGGGTTCGTGTCGTCCAACTGCTGGGATGCGCTGGGCGCGAAGGCCTTCGGCTTTCGCGTCAGCTGGATCAACCGCAGCGGCGCGCCGGTGGACCGGCTAGGATTCCAGCCGGACCGCGTCCTCAAGGGACTGCACGAACTGTGAAATTCTGCTCCAACTGCGCCGCGCCGATCTCGAAGCGCATCCCGCCCGGGGATTCCGTGCCGCGCTACGTCTGCGACGAATGCGGCGACATCCACTACCAGAACCCCAAGCTGGTGGTGGGCACGGTCCCCGAATGGGAAGGCCGGGTGCTGCTGTGCCGGCGCGCCATCGAGCCGCGCTACGGCTACTGGACGCTGCCCGCGGGCTTCATGGAGAACGGCGAGAGCAGCGGCGAGGGCGCGCTGCGCGAGACCCTCGAGGAAGCCGGCGCCCGGGCCGAGCTGGTGGGCGCCTACACCCTGCTCTCGGTGCCGGCGGTGAACCAGGTGCACCTGTTCTTCCGCGCCCGCCTGCTCGACCTCAAGTTCGATCCCGGGCCGGAGAGCCTGGAGGTCGCGCTCTACGAGGAGGCGCAGGTGCCCTGGAAGGAGATCGCGTTCCGCACCGTGGGCCTCACCCTGCGCCACTGGTTCGCCGACCGGGCGCGCGGCGCATTCGGGTTCCACGCCGAAGACATCCGCTAGCCTGCAAGACCGCGCCATCGGGTATGCTCCGCTCCGGTGCCGCCGTGCACCGGGGAAAACACTTCTAGGGGAGGGAGTTGCCCATGTCGATGCGCCCGCGCACCATGATGTTGCTGCTGCCGCTGCTCGTCCATGCGCCCGTCGCGCTCGCCGCGGAGCCGCCGAAGCTGGATGCCGCCAACACCGCCTGGATGATCACCGCGTCGGTGCTGGTCCTGATGATGACGCTGCCGGGACTGGCCCTGTTCTACGCCGGGCTGGTGCGTTCCAAGAACGTGCTGTCGGTCCTGATGCAGTGCTTCGCCATCGCCTGCATGGCGACGCTCGCCTGGGTGGTCGCCGGCTACAGCCTCGCCTTCGGCGACGGCGGCTCCCTGAACGCGTTCTACGGCGGCTGGGACAAGAGCTTCCTCGCCGGCATCGGCGTGGCGACGCTGAAGGGCAGCATCCCCGAGACCGTGTTCGCGATGTTCCAGATGACCTTCGCCATCATTACCCCGGCGCTGGTGGTCGGCGCCTACGCCGAGCGCGTGAAGTTCTCCGGCATGCTGCTGTTCAGCCTGCTCTGGCTGCTGCTGGTCTACTGCCCCGTCGCGCACTGGGTGTGGGGCGACGGCTGGCTGCAGAAGATGGGCCTGATGGACTTCGCCGGCGGCACCGTGGTGCACCTGAACGCCGGCATGGCGGCGCTGGTGTGCGCCCTGGTGATCGGGCGGCGCAAGGGCTTCCCGGACACGGCGATGCCGCCGCACAACATGACCATGGTGGTGACCGGCGCCTGCCTGCTGTGGGTGGGCTGGTTCGGCTTCAACGCCGGCAGCGCGCTCGCCGCCGACGGCGCGGCCGGCATGGCCATGCTGGTGACGCACATCGGCGCCGCCACCGGGTCGCTGGCATGGCTCGCCTGCGAGTGGCTGCGCTACGGCAAGCCCTCGGTGCTGGGCATCGTCACCGGGATGGTGGCCGGACTGGGCACCATCACGCCGGCCTCGGGCTTCGTCGGCCCGATGGGCGCGATCGCGATCGGCGCCGCCGCCGGCGTGGTGTGCTTCGCCGCCACCAACTGGATGAAGCGCGCGCTCAGGATCGACGACTCGCTGGACGTCGCCCCGGTCCACGGCGTGGGCGGGGTGCTGGGCACGCTGCTCACCGGGATCTTCGTCTCCACCACCTTCGGCGGCATCGGCTACCCCGAAGGCCAGTCCATGGGCGGCCAGGTGCTCACGCAGGTCATCGGCATCCTGGCGGTCGGCGCCTGGTCCGGGATCGTCACCTGGATCCTGCTCAATCTCACCGGTGCCCTCGCCGGGCTGCGCGTGGAGCCCGACGACGAGACCGAGGGCCTGGACACCGTCGAGCACAACGAGAAGGGCTACAACCTCTGAGGTAGGATGGCGGCGCATGCAGCGCCGCGAATTCATCCGCATCTGCGCAGCCACCGCCACGGCGGCGGCCGCGCCGGCCCTGTCCGCCGCGGACGCCGTTCCGCAGCTCTATTCCCGGGTCCGGCTGGTGGACGCCGGCGGCAAGCCGCTGCGCGCGGCCGCCGTTCCGGCGCAGCGCAACCTCATCTTCCACTATCCCTACTCGACCACGCCCTGCTTCCTGCTCAACCTGGGCAAGCCGGCGCGGGCCTCGGCGCGGCTGAAGACCGCCGACCAGCGCGACTACGAATGGAAGGGCGGGGTCGGCCGCAACCGCGCGCTCGTCGCCTACTCCGCGATCTGCGCCCACCAGCTCGCCTACCCGACCAGGGACATCAGCTTCATCAGTTTCCGCGGCGAGGCGAGCGCCCGCAACAGGCTCGCCAACGTGATCCACTGCTGCGCCGAGCACAGCCAGTACGACCCGGCCGACGGCGGGCGCGTGCTGGCGGGCCCCGCGCCGCAGCCGCTGGCGGCGATCCTGCTCGAGCACGAGCCGGCCAGCGACGGCTTGTTCGCCGTCGGAACCCTGGGCGGGGAAATGTTCAACCAGTTCTTCGCCAAGTACGAGCTGAAGCTCGCGCTCGAGAACGGCGGCACCGTGAAGCGCGCGGTGGCCGGCACCGCCGTGGTGACCGAGCTCGAGCAGTACTGCCGGCAGCAGGTGAAGTGCTGACGTTCCTGCGGCCGGCCGATCCCTTTCCGCCGGTCGAGCAGGCCCTGAAGGACCCCAACGGCCTGCTGTGCGCCGGCGCGGACCTGTCCGTCCCCCGCCTGCTCGCCGCCTACCGCCAGGGCATCTTCCCCTGGTACTCCGGCGACGAGCCCATCCTGTGGTGGTCGCCCGATCCGCGCATGGTGCTGTTCACCGACGAGCTGAAGGTCTCGCGGTCCCTCGCCAAGAGCCTGCGCAACAAGGGCTACGAGGTGCGCGTGGACACCGCGTTCGAGGCGGTCATCGACGCCTGCGCGGCGCTGCGCGAGGAAGACGGCACCTGGATCGGCGCGGACATGCGGCGCGCCTACAAGCGGCTGCACCGCGAGGGCCATGCCCATTCCTTCGAGACCTGGCTCGGCGCCCGCCTGGTGGGCGGCCTCTACGGCGTCGCCATCGGGCGCATGTTCTACGGCGAATCGATGTTCTCGGTCGCCACCGACGCCTCGAAGGTCGCGCTGGCGGCGCTGGTGCGGCACCTGGCCGGCCGCGGCTTCCCGCTCGTCGACTGCCAGCAGCGCACGCCCCTGCTCGCCGCCATGGGCGGGCGCGAGATCCCGCGGCGGTCGTTTTTGCGCCGCGTCGCGGCATTGGTAGACTACCCGGAACAACCGGGGAAGTGGGCAGCCCAATCGCATGTCTCGGCTTAACGACCTTCCGCACGCCGTCCTGCAGTTCTACGTGACTGCGCCGTACCCGTGCAGCTACCTCCCGGAGCGCATGGCGCGCTCGCAGGTCGCCACCCCCAGCCACCTCATCAACACCGAGCTCTATGGCGAGCTGGTGAAGGCCGGCTTCCGGCGCAGCGGCATCTTCACCTACCGCCCGCATTGCGACAGCTGCCGCGCCTGCGTGCCGGTGCGCATCCCGGTGGCCGAGTTCCGGCCCCGGCGTTCCCAGCGCCGCGCCTGGAGCCTGCACCAGGGCCTCTCGTCGCAGGCGCAGCCGCTCAAGTTCCGGCTGGAGCACTACGCGCTCTACCTGCGCTACCAGTCGCGCCGCCATTCCGGCGGCGGCATGGACAACGACAGCCGCGACCAGTACTCGCACTTCCTGCTGCAAAGCCGCGTCGACACGCGGCTGGTGGAGTTCCGCGACAACGGCCAGCTGGTGATGGTCTCGATCGTGGACTACCTGCCCGACGGCCTGTCCTCGGTCTACACCTTCTTCGAGCCCGACCGGCGCGCCGCCAGCTTCGGCACCTACAACGTCATGTGGCAGATCGAGGCCTGCCGCGCCCTCGGCCTGCCCTACCTCTATCTCGGCTACTGGATCCGCGAGAGCCCGAAGATGGCCTACAAGTCGCGCTTCGCGCCGATCGAGGGCTTCATCGGCGGCGCCTGGCGCCGCCTCGGCACCGAGGACCTGGACTAGTGCTGTATGCGCTGGCGCGACCCTTCCTGTTCGCGCTCGATCCGGAAACCGCGCATGCGCTGACGCTGGGCCTGGCCGACGCGCCGCTGCGCATCGGCCTGCTCAACTTCCGCAAGCCGCCGCACCGCCCGGTGCGCGCCATGGGCCTGGAGTTCCGCAATCCCGTCGGCCTCGCCGCGGGCCTGGACAAGCAGGCCGAGCACGTGGATGCGCTCGCGGCCCTGGGCTTCGGCTTCCTCGAGCTGGGCGGCGTGACGCCGCGGCCGCAGCCGGGCAACCCGCGCCCGCGCATGTTCCGGATTCCCGAGGCGCGCGCGATCATCAACCGCTTCGGCCTGAACAGCGTCGGCGTCGAGGCCTTCGTCGAGAACCTCAGGCGCGCCAGCCGCAACACCGTCATCGGCGTCAACATCGGCAAGAACAAGGACACGCCCAACGAGCAGGCGGCCGAGGACTACGAACGCTGCCTGGAAGTGCTCTACCCGCACGTGCACTACGTCTCCATCAATGTCTCCTCGCCGAACACCGCGGGCCTGCGCGACCTGCAGTCGGCCGAGGCGCTGGGCGCGCTGCTTTCGCGCCTGCGCGCGAAGCGCGACGCGCTGCGCGAGAAACACGGCCGTTCCGTCGCGCTGGCGCCGAAGATCGCCCCCGACCTGGACGGGGCATCGGTGCGCGCCATCGCCGACGTGCTGCGCCGAAGCGGCATGGATGGCGTGATCGCCACCAACACCACGGTCTCGCGCGAGGCCGTGAAGGACCTGCCCCACGGCACCGAGGAAGGCGGCTTGTCCGGCGCGCCGCTGCGCGCGCGCTCGCTGGGCGTGCTGCGCGAACTGGCCGCGTCGCTGCAGGGCGAGATCCCGATCATCGGCGTGGGCGGCATCATGAGCGGCGCGGATGCGGCCGAGCGCTTCAGCGCCGGGGCGAGCCTGGTGCAGGTCTACACCGGCTTGATCTATCGCGGGCCGCGCCTGGTCTCCGAATGCGTATCGGCCTACCCCGGGAGGTAAAGGACGGAGAGTTCCGCGTCGCGCTGACCCCGGCGGAGGTCCGGGTGCTGGCCGGCGCCGGCCACCCCGTCGTCGTGGAGCCGGGCGCCGGTGCCGGAATCGGCATCGCCGATGCGGACTACGCCGGCGCAGGCGCCGCGCTGGGCGACGCCTGGGACTGCGAGCTCGTCGTCAAGGTCAAGGAGCTGCAGGCGCCGGAGTACCGCAAGCCCCGGCCGGGCCAGGTGCTGTTCGGCTTCCAGCATTTCGGCCCGGAGCCCGAGCTGCTCGATGCCGCGCTCGCCTCCGGCGCCACGTTCGTCGCGTTCGAAACCGTCGGCCAGGCCGACGGCAGCCTGCCCATCCTCGCACCCATGTCCGCGATCGCCGGGCGGCTCGCGGTGCAGATGGGCGCCTGGTGCCTGCAGAAGCAGAACGGCGGCTCGGGCGTGCTGCTGCCGGGCCTGGAGGGCATCCCCGCCGGGCGCGTCGTCATCCTGGGCGGCGGCAACGTGGGCGGGAACGCGCTCCATGTCGCCCACGGAATCGGTGCCCAGGTCACGGTGTTACTGCGCTCGGACAAGCGCCTTGCCGGTCTGCGCGCGCGCTACCCGGGCGCCGGCATCCGCGTCGGCGCCGGCAGCCTGGCGCAGGCGGTGGCGGAAGCCGACCTCCTTGTCGGCGGCGTGCTCGTCCCCGGCCGGATGTCGCCCAAGCTGGTGACGCGCGCAATGCTGCGCAGCATGCGCCCGGGCTCGGCGCTGGTGGACGTCGGCATCGACCAGGGCGGCATCGCCGAGACTTCGCGTCCCACCAGCCACAGCGCGCCCACCTACGTCGAGGAAGGCGTGGTGCACTACTGCGTGCCGAACATGCCCGCGGCCTGCGCCCTCACCGCGAGCCAGGCGCTCGCCCGCGCCGCGCTGCCGTTCCTGCTGGATCTCGCCTCGGGCAAGGTCTCGCCCGCGCTCGCCACGGGCATCCAGGTCCGGGCAGGCAAGGTCACCCACGAGCATCTCGCCCGCGACACCGGGCGGACGTTCCACGCGCCATGAAGCGCGCGGGCGTGGCGCTGGTGGACGAGGCGCGCTGCATCGGCTGCGCCCGCTGCATCGCCGCCTGCCCGGTGGACGCCATTGCCGGCGCCGAGGGCTGGATGCACACGGTGATCGCCGCGTACTGCACCGGCTGCGAGTTGTGCGTCGCGCCCTGCCCGGTGGATTGCATCGCCATGGTTCCCGCCCCTGCGGGCCATTCCTGGGGCGAAGCCGACGCGCGCGCCGCGAAGCTGCGCCTGGGCGCGCGCAGGAAACGCGAAGCGGCGGCGCACGCCCGGATCCACGCACCCGACAAGATTCGCCGTCGTGCCGTGATCGCCGCAGCCCTGGCGCGCGCGAAGGCGAAGCGCGCATGAACCCGGACAAGCGCAGGGCGATCTTCGAGCGCCTGCGGGCCGCGAACCCGAACCCGACGACCGAGCTCGCCTACCGCTCCCCGTTCGAGCTGCTGGTCGCCGTGGTGCTCTCGGCGCAGGCTACCGACAAGTCGGTGAATCTCGCCACGGCGAAGCTCTACCCGGTGGCGAACACGCCGCAGGCGATCGTGGCGCTGGGCGAGGAGAAGCTCAGGGAAACCATCAAGACCATCGGCCTGTACCGCACCAAGGCGAAGAACGTCGTCGCCTTGTCGCGGATGCTCATCGAGCAGCACTGCGGCGCCGTGCCGCAGAACCGCGAGGCGCTCGAGCGCCTGCCCGGCGTCGGCCGCAAGACCGCCAACGTGGTCCTCAACACCGCCTTCGGCCAGCCGACCATGGCGGTGGACACGCACATCTTCCGCGTCGCCAACCGCACCGGCCTCGGGCCCGGGAAGGATCCGCTTGAAGTGGAGCAGAAGCTGCTGAAGTTCACCCCGCCCGAGTTCCTGATGAACGCGCACCACTGGCTGATCCTGCACGGGCGCTACGTGTGCCTGGCGCGCAAGCCGAAGTGCCCGGAGTGCGCCATCCGCGACCTGTGCGAGTTCCGCGGCAAGACCAAGGCCGGCGATGTTTAACCCGACCCGCGACCAGGTCCGCGACTTCTTCTTCGAGACCTGGCGCAAGTACCGCGCCGGCGCGCCCCTGGAGGGACTGGAGACGGTGGCGCTGCAGGTGCTGCTGCTGCACCCCGAGTACCACGGGGTGATGGAGGACCGGGAGCGCAGCGTCGCGCGGGAGTACTTCCCGGAGTCCGGGGAGACCAACCCCTTCCTCCACCTGAGCCTGCACCTCGCGCTGGAGGAGCAGTTGACCATCGACCAGCCGCCCGGCGTGGCGCAGCGCTTCGCGACCCTGCTGGCGAAATCGGGCGACCGCCACGACGCCCTGCACGAGGCGATCGACTGCCTCGCCGAGATGGTGTGGCGGTCCCAGAAAGACAGAGCCCCGCCGGACGCGGGGCTCTACCTGGACTGCCTGGACGGGAAACTGCGCCGGGCGGGCTAGCGCTTGAAGCTGAGCGAGGACTTCTGGCTGGCGAACCAGGCCGCGAGGTCCTCGATGTCCTTCCTCGACAGCGGCTCGGCGAAGCCCTTCATGATGGGGTTGGCGCGCTTGCCGCTCTTGTAGTCGAGCATCGCCTTCACCAGGTAGTCGTAGTGCTGGCCGGCGAGGATCGGGTTCTCGGGCGCCACCGGCTTGGCGCCGTCGGCGCCGTGGCAGGCGGCGCAGACCTGCGCCGCCTTGGCCTTGCCGGACTCGGCGTTGCCTTTCGCATGCGCCGCGCCCGCCAGGGCGAGGGCCGACCCGGCGAGGATCGGGAGGATCGCGCGCTTCATTTCTGGCTCCCGGCGTAGTAGGCCGCAAGGTCGGCGATGTCCTTGTCGCTCAGGCCGGCCGCGATGCCGCGCATGGACGGGTGCCGGCGCTGGCCCGACTTGTAGGCGTTGAGCGCGTTGGCGAGATAGGTGGCCGACTGACCGCCCAGCAGCGGCACGTGGTAGACCTCCGGGTAGGCCGTCTTGTAACCCGGGATGCCATGGCAGCCTTCGCACATGGCGATCTTGTTCTGGGCGGCCTTGGCGTCGCCCGCGGCGGGCTGCTGCGCGAGCGCCGGCGCCGCGCCGGCAACCAGGACCGCCGCGAACGCGGCGAGGATGGGGTTGTTCGATTGCGCCATTCTTGTTTTGCTCCGGAGCCGGGTCGGGTTTTTGGTAACCGGGCGATTATAATGCGGTTTTCCAGAAAATTCCCGCGAAGGAACGAGATGCGCTTCTCCGGTTCCGCAGAGTACGTTTCCACCGAGGACCTGACCCTGGCGGTGAATGCCGCCATCACGCTGCAACGGCCCCTGCTGGTCAAGGGCGAGCCCGGCACCGGCAAGACGATGCTGGCGGTGCAGGTGGCCAAGACCCTCGGCGTGCCCCTGCTGGAATGGCACATCAAGTCCACCACCAAGGCGCAGCAGGGCCTGTACGAGTACGACGCGGT
>CAZMDA010000040.1:0-33143 GCA_964564865.1 uncultured Bordetella sp.
GCTCCAGGCGGTACACCACGCAGTCGTCCGCGCCGAAGCGGCGCCGCTCCTGGGCCACGAATCCCAGGCGCTCGTAGAAGCGCCGCGCGCGGGTGTTGCTTTCCAGCGGGTCGATGAGGACCGCCGCGACCTCCGGCGCCGCGAAGCAGCGCTGCAGCGCGAGCGCCATCAGCGCGCTGCCGAGGCCCCGGCCGAGGTACGCCGCCTCGCCGATCCAGATGTCGATGGCGCGCAGGTTGGCCGGGACCTCTCCCCAGTAACGGGTTTCCTCCTGCGCCGGGTCGATGATCTGCACGAAGCCGAACGGGACGCCGTCGAGCTCCGCCACCAGCTGCTCGCGCCAGGGCGGGTTCCGCGCCAGTTCCGTTTCCCAGTTCCAGTCGTCGTTCGGGTCGGAGGCGACGACGTGCGGCGCCTCGTCCCACTTGCGCAGCAGCGCGAGGTCGCCGAGGGCGGCGGGCCTGAGGGTGACCTCCGCCATCAGGTGGCGGTTTCTCGCGAGCGTTGCTGCGCCCAGAGCACCAGCAGCGTGACGCCGGTCAGCGGGATGACGAACCCCAGCATGGTCGAACCGAAGCCCTGCAGCGCGTCATGCTGGGTGGCGGCGAGGACAAGATAGGTGACGTAGACCGCGTAGTAGGCGAGGAACAGGGCCCCCTCCCAGCGTGCAATCCGCTGCCCGGTGCCGAAGATCGGCATGCAGGCAAAGGCCACCGCGATCATCACGGGGATGTCGAAGAACAGCAGCCCCGGCGCCACCGAGAGCCCGCCCGGCGTGACCAGTGCGGCGACCCCGAGGATGCCCAGCAGATTGAACACGCTGCTGCCGACGACATTGCCGACGGCGATATCGCGCTCCCCGCGCATCGCCGCCACGACGGACGTCGCCAGTTCCGGAAAACTCGTGCCCGCCGCCACGATGGTCAGGCCGATGACGGCCTCGCTGATCTCCAGTGCGCGAGCGATGGACACGGCGCTGTCCACCAGCCACGTCGCGCCCAGCACCAGCAGGCCCAATCCTCCGAGGATGAGCGCGACCTGCACCGGCAGGCGCGCCTGCCATCCCGCGGCAGCGGCGCCGAACTCCTTCGCATACTCCGCCTGCACGGTTGCGGCCTCGCGCCGGGTCTGCCGGATCACGAGCACGGTGTAGGCGACCAGACCCGCCACCAGCAGCAGCCCATCGAACGGGCCGATGCGCCCATCCTGCGCCATCACCAGGACCAGCACGGACAAGCCGACGACCAGCGGCACCTCGAAGCGCACCAGCTGCTGCTGCACCATGAGCGGGGCGATCAGCGCCGCCAGCCCCAGCACGGCGAGCACGTTGAAGATGTTGCTCCCCACCACGTTGCCGACGGCGATGTCGGCCTGTCCTGCAAGTCCGGACTGGACGCTCACCGCCAGTTCCGGCGAGCTGGTGCCGAAGGCGACCACGGTCAGGCCGATCACCAGGGGAGAGATGCCGAATCGCAGCGCCAGTCGCGACGCCCCGCGCACCAGCAGCTCCGCGCCAGCCAGGAGCGCAGCCAGGCCCGCGATCAGCAGCGCCCAGATGGTGGGTTCCATGCGATTCCCTCCTCAGCGACCGGACGGACCGGGACCCGGAATCGACAACGGCGCCACGGCCGGCTCCCGGAAAATGTTACCGATCGTGCACATCCTGCCCCTCACGGCCCCCGCTTCGCCGCCACCAGCTCCACCGTCGTCCGTCCCAGGTACGGGTTGTGGTGCACCGACTTCACGATGGCGCGAGCCGAGGGCGCATACCAGTAGGTCGTGGTGGTGCCGGCATCGTAGGTGGAGTTGATCGGCGATGTGCCGCCGAGCTTTCCCCGCGCATGGAGCCGGAAGGCGTCGAATGTTCCCGCCGGAACGGTGACGCGCTCGCGCGCTTGCACCTCGACCGCCATGGCGATGGCGCCGGTGGAGCCCTTGGCCTTGAAGGTCCAGTTGCTCTTGTAGCTCCAGCGTTGGCCCACCTCGAGCGGGAAGCGCAGCAGGCCGGGATTGGTTTCGGAGCTTCGCGGCGAGTCGAGGACGTTGAGGTCGGGCGTGAGCCGCAGCGGTTCGCCGTTCTCGGTGGCTTCGATGCCGGCAGGCGAGACGGCGGTGACGATCCAGCTGCGGCTGGGGACGCGGGTGGGGACGGAGTCGTAGACGGCGAACTGCCACTGGTCGCCGACGCGGACGTCGGGGCGCGCGACGGGCTGGGCGAGCGCTGCGGGCGCGGCGAGGAGCAGGGCGAGCGCGGCGAGGGAGCCGGCGCGCACGGGCTAAATGTTACCGATCGTGCACATCGCGCCGCTCCAGCACCACCGCCAGCTCCTCCAGCCCGCGCGGATGCGTGGTCTTCGGATACGGCGGCCGGGGCCAGGACCACAGCGGCTCGGGCAGGAGCGCCCGCATGGCGTGGATGTCGCAGTGGTAGGGCGGGCCGGAGATGATTCCGTCGGAGGCGCCGGGCCGCAGGTACTGCACGAACAGGGCGAACAGCTTGCCGCCGGGTTTCAGCCAGCGGTGCAGCTGGTCGCCGTAGGCGCGCCAGTGGTCCGGATACAGGGCGCACAGGCAGGTCTGCTCGTAGATCGCCTCGAAGCGCCGCACCGGCAGCCAGTCGAGGGCGTCGGCCTCGACCAGCGCGGCGATCAAGCCGGCGCGGTAGAGGCTCTCGCGCGTGCGCGCGATCGCCTCGGGCGAATAGTCGAGCGCGGTGACGTCGAACCCGGCGCGCGCGAGCGCGACCACCTCGTGGCCGGCGCCGCAGCCGGGCACGAGGATGCGGCAGGGCTTGAGTGCGCCGGAGGCGAGCCAGGCCTCGAGCTGCGGATTGGCGGCGCCGCGATCCCAGGGCGTGTTGCCCTCCTGGAACCGCTGGTCCCAGAACTCGCGGGTCGGCCCCGAAACCGTCAAGGAAGGCCCCTGGGCCTTAGCGCTTGAGTTTGCTGACACGGTCGTGGATGGCGCCGGGGGTGGTGAACCAGGCGCGCTTCGCCTTGGCGAGGTGCTTGAGTGCGCGGCGCAGGTGGCGCAGGCGGTAGGGCTGGCCGACGAGGTACGGGTGCAGGGCGATGCCCATGACGAGCGGCTGGTCCCTGGACTGGCGCAGCATCTCGTCGAAATTGTCCACGATCAGGTCGGCGAAGTCCCGTCCGTCCATCTGGCGGGCGACGATCATGGGGATGTCGTTCAGTTCCTGCGGGTAGGGGATGGACCAGAGCGTGCCCTTGGTGGTGCGGAACTTCGTGGGCTGGTCGTCATGGCACCAGTTGAGGGTGTACTTGTAGCCGGTCTCGGCGAGCAGGTCGGGGGTGGCGAAGGATTCCGAGATCCAGGGGGACAACCAGCCCAGCGGCGCCTTGCCCGAGGCCTTGCGGATGCGGTCGCGGCAGGAACGCAGCAGCTCGCGCTCGGCGTCCTCGTTCATGTCGCCCTGGCGGTCCGAATTGGTGTGGCCGTGGCCGATCAGCTCGTCGCCGCGCTTGACGAAGGCCTCGATCACCTCGGGGCAGTAGTCGTAGAGCGCGGTGTTGATGAGCGCGCCCACCGGCAGCTTCAGGTCCTCGAACAGTTCCAGGCAGCGCCAGACACCGACGCGGTTGCCGTAGTCCCGCCAGGAGAAGTTGAGGACGTCGGGTTCCGGCGATTTCGGCCCCAGCGCGGCGCCGAGGCCCGCGCCGAACTCGAAGTGCTCGATGTTGAAGCCGAGGTACACCGCGAGGCGCCGGCCGCCGTGCCAGGCATAGTCTGGCCGCCGCGTGATGGCGGAATACTCGTAGCGGCCGTGGGTCTTCAGTGGCCTTTGCACCGTCGTGGGGCGAGCCGGGAACCCGCGCCCTAGAAATGCGCGAAGCCGGCGCGCACCAGCAGCCACTCGGCGCTGTCGTTCCAGACTTCCATCTTCACGATCTTGCCGTTCTTCACCACGTAGCGGTCCACGTAGCGGTTGTCCTCGAACGGGGTGCCGTCCAGCCACTCGCCGTACAGGTGCCCGGTCTGGTAGACGATGGTCTCCTCCGGGCTGCCCCCGGCGACGACGTGGGTGGGCCCGAACTTCTTCTTCACCCACTTGTAGCGCGCCTTGTTGAAGGCCGTGGCCTCGGCCGGGTCCCGCATCAAGCGGTTGCCGGTAAAGCGGATTTCCAGTTCCGGGGCGCAGAATTTCCGCGCCGAGTCCGGGTCCGGGATCATGTGCAGGCGGAGGTATTCCTCGACAATCGCGACAGGGTCCATCGGTTCGCTTTTCATGTCCGAAAGCCTAGCATGGCACGGCTCCTGCTAAGCTAGCTGCACTCTTTCCAGCCCGCATTCCAATGGAGGTTCCCATGATCGCCCGCCGCACATTCATCGCCCTGGCCCTGGCCGCGGCGCTGCCCGCCGTTTCCGTGTCCGCCCACGCCCAGCAACCGATCAAGATCGGCCTGGTGACCGCGCTCTCGGGCCAGTCGGCCCGCGCCGGCGAGGCCATCACCCGCGGCCTGCAGGTCGCGATCGACGAGCTGAACGCCAAGGGCGGCGTGCTGGGCGGCCGCAAGTTCGAGCTGGTGCGCCGCGACGACGAGGCCACCCCGGCCAAGGGCGTGATCGCCGCGCGCGAGCTCCTGTTCAAGGAGAAGGTGGCGGTGCTGTTCGGCGGGCTGGACACCCCGGTGTCGCTCGCCATCGTGCCCATCGTCAACGAGGCCAAGACCCCGTTCATGGGCCCCTGGGCGGCGGGCACGCCGATCACCAAGAACGGCGCCAAGGAGAACTACGTGTTCCGCGTCTCCGCGGTGGACGAGATCGTCAACAAGGCGATGCTCGCCTACGCGCAGAAGACCTTCAACGCCAAGAACTGCGGCATGATCCTCGTCAACAACCCCTGGGGCGAGTCGAACGAGAAGGGCCTCATGGCCGCGCTCGGCGCCAAGGGCCTGAAGCCCGCCGGGGTGGAGAAGTTCGAGGGCAACGACGTCGACGTGGTGCCGCAGCTGACGCGCCTGAAGTCGGCCGGCGCGGATTGCCTGTTCCTGGTCGGCAACGTCGGCCCCTCGGCGCAGGTGGTGAAGTCGCTCGACCGCATGGGCTGGAAGCCGCCGGTGGTGTCGCACTGGGGCCCGGCGGGCGGCCGCTTCACGGAACTGGCCGGCCCCAGCGCCCCGATGGTGCACTTCGTGCAGACCTACAGCTTCTTCGGCAAGCAGTCGCCGGTGGGCGAGAAGGTGCTGAAGGCGCTGATGGCGAAGTACCCCGACGTCAAGGGCCCGGGCGACGTCACCCCGGCCGTGGGCGTGGCCAACGCCTACGACGGCATGATGCTGACGGCGCTGGCGATCCAGGCCGCGGGCAAGCTGGACGGCCCGGCGATCCGCGAGGGCTTCTACAAGATCGGCCGCTACGAGGGCCTGATCAAGAACTACGACAAGCCCTTCTCGGCGGCCAACCACGACGCGGTCAACGAGAACGACTACGTCTGGACGCAGTTCATCGAGCACCAGATCCTTCCCGTCGGGATGAAGAAGTAGCGCCGGTTTAGAATCCGGGCAGGAGAACGGCCGCTCCGGCGGCCGTTTTCATTTCATGCTGATTACATCCGCACTCATATCCGGACTGGGCCTGGGCAGCATGTACGGGCTGCTGGCGCTCGGGTTCTACATCACCTACTCGGTGTCGAGCACGGTGAACTTCGCCCAGGGCAGCTCGATGATGCTGGGCGCGGTGCTCGCCTACACCTTCGCGGTGACGCTGGGCTGGCCGTTCCTGCCCGCGGCGCTCGCGGCGCTCGCGCTGTGCGCGCTCTACGGCCTGCTGGTGGAGGCGGTGGCGGTGCGGCCGTTCGTGCGCCGGGGGTCGAACGCGTGGCTGATGGCCACGGTGGCGCTGGGCATCATCGCCGACAACGTGGTGCTGTTCACCTTCGGCAAGGAGCCGCGCGGCTTCACCATGCCCTGGGCCACGGGATCCTTCCAGCTGTTCGGCATCGGGGTCTCGCCCCTGCAGCTGGCGATTCCCGCGCTGGGTCTCGCGCTGGCGGGCGCGCTGCACCTCTTCTCGCGCCGCACGCGCCTCGGCAAGGCGCTGCTCGCGGTGGTGCAGAACGCCGACGCCGCGCGCCTGATGGGCATCAACGTGCCCCTCGCCATCGCGCTTGCCTTCGCGGCCTCGACGCTCTTCGCCGGCGCCGCGGGGATCATGATCGCGCCCCTGTTCAACGTGCACTCGGACATGGGGACCCTCTTCGGCCTCAAGGCCTTCGCGGTGGCGATCCTGGGCGGCATCACCAGCGCTTGGGGGGTGATGATCGCGGGCCTCCTGTTCGGCGTCACCGAGGCGCTCATCACGGCGCTGCTGGGCTCGGCCTACACCCAGGTGCTCAGCTTCGCGCTGGTGATCGTGGTGCTGGCGCTGATGCCCAACGGCCTGTTCGGCCGCGCGGAAGTGAAGAAAGTATGAGGTTCGTTCCCTGGGTCCTCTTCCTGGCCGCGTTCGCCGCCGCGCTCGCGTTCACCGCGACCGCGAACAGCTACTACGTGTTCGTGATGGCGACGCTCGCCCTCACCGCGGTGACCGGCATCGGCCTGAACGTGCTGCTGGGGCTCACCGGGCAGGTGTCCTTCGGCCACGTCGGCTTCTACGCCCTGGGCGCCTACGCGGTGGCGATCCTCACCGTGTCCGCGAAATGGAGCTTCTGGGCCGCGCTGCCGGTGGCGGCGCTGGTGGCGGGGGTCACCGGCGCCCTGCTCGCGCTGCCGGCGCTGCGGGTGAAGGGGCCCTACCTCGCGATGGTGACCATCGCCTTCGGCTTCATCGTCGAGCACGGCGCGGTGGAACTGCGCGACCTGACCGGCGGCCAGAACGGGATCATGGGCGTGCCCACCATCTCGGCCTTCGGCGTCGCCTTCGGCGAGCGCGGCGTGGCGCTCGCCGCCATCGTGCTCGCCGCGCTGGCGACGCTGGGCTACTGGCTGCTCGCGCGCAGCCGCTGGGGCGCGGCGATGCGCGCGGTGAAGGATTCCGAGGTCGCCGCCGAGTCCATCGGCCTGGATCCGGTGCGCATCAAGGCGCTCGCCTTCACCATCTCGGCGGTCTGCGCCGGCCTCGCCGGCGCGCTGTTCGCCGCGCTGTCCGGGTTCGTCACGCCCTCCACCTTCACGTTCTCGCAGTCGATCCTGTTCGTGCTGGTGGTGATGATCGGCGGCGCCGGCTCGGTCGCCGGGCCCCTGGTGGGCGCCGCGATCGTGGTGCTGCTGCCCGAGGCGCTGGCGGCGCTGGCGGAGTACCGGCTGCTCTTCTTCGGCGCGCTGCTGCTCGCGGTGCTGTGGGTGGCACCCGAGGGCGTGGTGGGCACCGCGCTGCGGCTGCTCGCGCGCCGCAGGGCGCCGCGCAAGGCGGCGGACGCGGCGCTTGCGCTCGCGCCGCGGGAGAAGGCGGGGCTGGTGGTCGAGGGGCTGGGCATTTCGTTCGGCGGCCTGAAGGCGGCCCAGGACGTGTCGCTGGAGGCGCACCCCGGAGCCATCACCAGCCTCATCGGCCCCAATGGCGCGGGCAAGACCACGGTGCTCAACATGCTGGGGGGCTTCTACCGGCCCGAAGCCGGCACCATCCGGCTCGGCGCGCGGCAGCTGCAGGGGCGCCGCGCCTGCCACATCGCGCGCGCCGGCGTGGCGCGCACCTACCAGACCACGCAGCTGTTCGGCTCCATGACGGTGGCGGAGAACCTCGCCATCGCCTGGGACGAGTCCGGCGGTGCGCCGGTGCCCGAGGGCCTGCTCGCCTTCGTCGGCTACCGGGGCGACCTGGATGCACGCGCCGCCGACCTGCCGCACGTGGACAAGCGCCTGGTGGAGATCGCGCGCGCGCTGGCGACGCGGCCCGCCGCGCTGCTGCTGGACGAGCCCGCGGCGGGCCTGTCGCGCGAGGACAAAGCGATGTTGGCGACGCTGCTGCGGCGCATCGCCGACAGCGGCGTCGCGGTGGTGCTGGTCGAGCACGACATGGCGGTGGTGATGGGCATCTCGGACCACGTGGTGGTGCTGGATGCGGGCCTGCGCATCGCCTCGGGCGCGCCGGCCGAGGTGCAGCAGGACCCGGCGGTGAGGAAGGCCTACCTGGGCGAGGAGCACGGCCGCGCCACCGCGCACCGCGCGGACGAAGCCTCGCTGGGCGGCGCGCTGCTCGAGGTCGGGCGTCTGGAGGCGGGCTACGGCGCCGAGCCGGTGCTGAAGGGCATCGAGCTGCAGGTGCGCGAGCGGGAGATGGTGGCCGTGCTGGGCGCCAACGGCGCGGGCAAGTCCACGCTGATGCGCGCGCTCGCGGGCCTGCACCGGCCGGTGGCGGGCGGCATCGCGCTGGGCGGCGAGGACCTCGCGCGCCTGCCCGCGCATCGCATCGCGGCGCGCGGGCTGGTGCTGGTGCCCGAGGGCCGGCAGGTGTTCCCTGAACTGTCGGTGCTGGACAACCTATGGCTGGGCGCGTTCCTGAGGAAGGACGCGGGCGCGGCCGACGTCGAGGCGATGCTGGTGCGCTTCCCGCGCCTGCGCGAGCGCCTGCACCAGCGCGCAGGGCTGCTGTCGGGCGGCGAGCAGCAGATGCTGGCAATCGCGCGCGGCCTGATGGGCAAGCCCAGGCTGCTGCTGCTGGACGAGCCCTCGCTCGGGCTTGCGCCGCAGGTGATCAACGACCTGTTTGCGGCGCTGGACCGCCTGCGCGCCGAGGCGGCGACCATCCTGCTGGTGGACCAGATGGCGGGCCTGGCGCTGGCGCTGGCGGATAGGGCGTATGTCATTGAATCAGGAAGGATTGTTGCCTCAGGGTCGGCCGCCGATATTGCCGGGGATGGTGCGCTGGAGAAAGCCTATCTCGGCGCCGTCTGATATAGTTAGCCATATCATGTGATATGGGCGCCCATATGAAGACGACGATCGAGATTGCAGACCCTCTCCTGCGGCAGGCGAAGCGCATTGCCTCCCGTGAAGGGACGACCGTGCGCGCGCTGGTCGAGCAGGGCCTGCGCCGCGAACTGGCTGAACGCCAAGGTGGCGGGGCATTCCGCTTGCGCCGCGTCACGTTCCGGGGCAACGGCCTTCAGCCCGGGCTGGAGTTCGGATCTGAACGGATCAACGCGCTGGCGTACGAAGGCCGCGGCGGTTGATCGCGCTCGATACCAACCTTCTTGTGTACGCGCATCGCGAAGATGCGCCATGGCACGACATCGCTGCCCGTCGCCTTGCGGAACTGGCGGAAGGCCGTGCCGCGTGGGCCATTCCGTGGCCGTGCGTGCACGAGTTTCTCGCCATCGTCACGCATCCGCGAATCTTCTCGCCTCCTACGCCACTTGAAGCGGCCTTGGACTGTGTCTCGGCCTGGATGGAATCTCCAAGCCTCGCGTTGTTGGGGGAAGGACCGGAACACTGGCCTCGCCTTGAAGCCGTCCTGCGAGCAGGACGGATAGCGGGTCCGCAGGTCCATGACGCGCGCATCGCGGCGCTTTGCCTTCAGCACGGTGTCCGTGAACTCTGGAGCGCGGACCGCGACTTCCAGCGCTTCCCCGAGTTGAAGGTGATCAACCCGCTGGTCGCGTGATCACGCGGCAGTGGCAGTTGTCGTTCGACCCCGCGCTGCCGGTCTGCGGCAAGCGCGCCGACATCGCGCGCGCGGTGGCGGAACACCCGGTGGTGATCGTCTGCGGCGAGACCGGCTCGGGCAAGACCACCCAGATCCCGAAGATCCTGCTCGAGATGGGACGCGGCGCAGAGAAGATGATCGGCCATACCCAGCCCCGCCGCATCGCCGCGCGATCCGTGGCGGCGCGCATCGCCGAAGAGCTGAAGGTGGAACTGGGCGGCCCCGTCGGTTTCAAGGTGCGCTTCCACGACCGCATCGGCCGGCACACCGCGGTTAAGCTCATGACCGACGGCATCCTGCTGGCGGAAACGCAGGGCGACCCGAGGCTCCTTGCCTACGACACGATCATCATCGACGAGGCGCATGAGCGCAGCCTCAACATCGATTTCCTGCTGGGGTACCTGCGCCAGCTCCTGCCGAAGCGGCCCGACCTCAAGGTCGTCGTCACCTCCGCCACCATCGACGCGGAGAAATTCTCCGCGCACTTCGGCGGCGCGCCGGTGATCGAGGTCTCCGGGCGCCTCTACCCGGTGGAGATCCGCTACCGCGAGGTCGAGGGCGACGAGGAGGACACCACGCGCGACGAGGAGGAGGACGCGCTGGCGGACGCGGTGGAGGAAGCCTGCCGCTGCGGCCCCGGCGACGTGCTCGTCTTCCTGCCGGGCGAGCGCGAAATCCGCGACGCCGCGGCGGCAATCGGCAAGCGCAAGCTCCGCGACACCGAGATCCTGCCGCTCTTCAGCCGCCTGTCCAACGCCGAGCAGGACCGGGTGTTCAAGCCGGGATCGCTGCGGCGGATCGTGCTGGCGACGAATGTCGCCGAGACCTCGCTCACGGTGCCGCGCATCCGCTACGTGGTGGACACGGGCCTCGCGCGCGTCAAGCGCTACAGCTACCGCAACAAGGTGGAGCAGCTGCGGGTGGAGCACATCTCGCAGGCGGCGGCGAAGCAGCGCTCCGGGCGCTGCGGCCGCGTCGCCGACGGCATCTGTTTCCGGCTCTACGGCGAGGACGAGTACGCCCGCCGCCCGGCCTTCACCGACCCGGAACTGCTGCGCTCCTCGCTGGCGGCGGTGATCCTGCGCGCGTTGAGCCTGAACCTCGGCAAGGTGGAGGACTTCCCGTTCCTCGACCCGCCCAGCCCGCGCGCCATTGCCGACGGCTACGCGCTGCTCGCGGAACTGGGCGCGGTGGACGAGGACAATGCGCTGACCGACATCGGCCGCGAGCTCGCGCGCCTGCCGCTCGATCCGCGCATCGGCCGCATGCTGGTGGCGGCAAGGGACGAGGGTTGCCTCGCGCAGATGGCGGTGATCGCCGCCGCGCTGTCGGTGCAGGATCCGCGCGACCGGCCGATGGACAAGGCCGCCGCCGCCGACCAGCAGCACGCGAAGTTCGCCGACGAGCGCTCCGACTTCCTCGGTTTCCTCAAGCTGTGGCACGCCTTCCCGGAGGGGCCGTCGCGCAAGCAGGCGCGCGAGCACTTCCTGTCCTACCCCAGGATGCGCGAATGGCGCGATACGCACCGCCAGCTTGCGCAGTCGGTCGAGGAACTGGGCTGGAAACTCTCCAGCGTGAATCTCGAGAAGCCCGATGCCTACCGCGCCATCCACCGCGCCCTGCTCGCAGGGCTGCTGGGCAACGTGGGGATGAAAGACGAAGCCGACAACAACTACACCGGCGCGCGCGGCATCAAGTTCTGGGTCCACCCGGGATCGGGCACGAAGAAGCCCGGCAAGTGGATCCTGGCGGCGGAACTGGTGGAGACCACGCGCCTCTTCGCGCGCACCGTGGCCACCATCGACCCGAAGTGGATCGAGGAGGTGGGCGCCCGCGTGCTCAAGCGCCACGCCGAGCGCCCGCACTGGGAGAAGGCGCGCGCGCAGGTGGTGGCGCTGGAGCGCGGCACGCTCTACGGCCTGCCGGTGTACACCGACCGGCGCGTGCACTACGGGCCGGTCGATCCGAAGCTTTCGCGCGACATCTTCCTGCGCTCAGCCCTGGTGGAGGGCGAATACGACACCCGTGCGCCGTTCCTCGCCCACAACCAGCGCCTGGTGCGCGACATCGAGCGCCTGGAGCACAAGTCGCGCCGCCCGGACATCCTGGTGGACGACGAGCTGATCCTCGCCTTCTACGAGGCGCGCGTCCCCGAGGGCATCACCAACGGCGCGGATTTCGAGAAGTGGCTGAAGGAGGCCGCGCAGGCGAACCCGAAGCTGCTGCACCTCGCGCGCGAGGACCTGATGCGGCACGAGGCGGCCGGCATCACCACCGACAACTTCCCGCACGAGTTCGCGGTCGGCCCGAACCGGCTCGCGCTGGAGTACCACTTCGAGCCGCGCTCGCCCAGGGACGGCGTCACCCTGACGGTGCCGGTGGCGCTGCTCAACCAGGTGCCGGCGGCGCGCTGCGAGTGGCTGGTGCCGGGGCTGCTGAAGGAAAAGGTCCAAGCCTACGCCAAGGCGATGCCGCAGAGACTGCGGCACAAGCTGGGCCCGCTGGCCGCGTTCGCGGAGGAGTTCGCCGCGGCCAACCCGCCGTCGGACACCACGCTCGCCTCCGCGCTCGCGCGCCACATCCGCGCCCGGCTGGGATTCGAGGTGCCCGCCGACGCGTTCCGCCCGGACTCCGCGCCGCCGCACCTGCACATGAACTTCCGCGTCGTCGACGAGCACGGCCGCCAGCTGGGCATGGGGCGGGACCTGGCGGCGCTCAAGCGCGAACTCGCGCCGCAGGCCGAGGCCGAGTTGCGCACCGAGGCCGCGGTGGACGACAGCGAGCGCTACACCGGCTGGACCATGGGCGAGCTGCAGGAGCTGATGGAAATCCGGCGCGGCGGCCAGGTCCTGGTGGGCTACCCGGCGCTGGTGGACGCCAGGGACGCCGTGACGCTGCAGCTGCTCGATTCGCCGGAGAAGGCACGGGAAACGCACCGCGGCGGGGTGCTGCGCCTGCTGCGGATCGCGTTCCGCGAGCGCGTGCGCGAGCTGGAGAAGGCGCTGGCGAAGGACCTGTCGCTCGCCGCGCTGAAGGACGACCTGGTGGCCGCGGCGCTGGAGCGCACCTTCCTCGCCGAGGGCCTGCCGATGCAGCCGCAGGACTTCGCCCGGCGCGTGGCCGAGGGCCGCAACCGCCTCAACCTGATCGCGCAGGAGCTGCAGCGCCTGGCCAGCGCCATCCTCGCCGAGCGCGCGCAGGTGGACAAGCGCCTCGCCGCCGCGCAGAAGGCCTGGCCGCAGGCGGCCGAGGACGTGCGCCAGCAGGTGGCGCGCCTCACCGCGCCGGGCTTCATCGCGCGCACGCCCTGGGAGCGGCTGCAGCACCTGCCGCGCTACCTGAAGGCGGCGGCGCTCCGGCTGGAGAAGCTGCGGGCGGACCCGGCGCGCGACGCGACCCGGGCGCGGGAGCTGGCGCCGCTGGAGACCGCCTACCGTCGCGAGCTGGCGGCCCAGGCGCGCCACGGCGCCCTGCCCGCGGAGCTGGAGCAGTTCGGCTGGCTGCTGGAGGAACTGCGGGTCTCGCTGTTCGCGCAGGAACTGAAGACGCCGGTGCCGGTCTCAGCCAAGCGCCTGGCCAGGCTGTGGCAGAGCCTGAAGAGGTAAGCTGAAAGGAAACCACGCGATCCCATGACCCGCTCCCTGATGTACGCCCTGATGAATGCGTTCCACCCGCGCATGCTGTGGCTGATGGTGTGGCCGATGCTGGCGTCGCTGCTGGTGTGGGGCACGGTCGCGCTCGTCTTCTGGATGCGCGCGGCGCTGTGGATCGCCGGGCAGCTGCGCGGCTGGATCGAGTCCTCGTTCCTGGCCGTCACGCTGAGCTACGCCGATGCGACGACCTTCATCGCCCACGCGCTGCTGCTCCTGTTCTTCGTCCCGGTGGTGGTGCTGACCGCGCTGCTGATCCTGGGGGTGTTCGGCATGCCGGTGATGGTGGCGCATGTCGCCGGACGCAGCTTCCCGCAGCTTGCGCGCCGGCAGGGCGGCAGCGTGGCGGGCGGAATCTGGAACAGCGTGCTTGCGCTGCTGGGCATGGTGGCGCTGGGCGTGGCCTCGATTCCGCTGTGGCTGCTGCCGCCGCTGTGGCCGCTGATCCCGGTGGCGATCCTGGCCTGGGTGAACCAGCAGGTGCTGCGCTACGACGCGGTGGCCGAGCACGCGGACGCCGGCGAGATGCGGGCGCTGTTCCGCGCCAACCGCGGCGCGCTGTACGGCCTGGGCTTCGCGCTGGCGCTGCTCGCCTACGTCCCGGTGGTGGGCCTGCTCGCCCCGGTGATCGTGGGCCTTGCCTTCATCCACTACCTGCTGGGCAAGCTCGAGGCGCTGCGCGCGGCGCCGATCGAGGGCAAGGCTACGCCAGCCGGGTGACCGGCAGGTCGAGGCTGCGCACCGCCTCGGCCAGCTTGGCGAGCGCCGCGGCGCGGTGGAAGCCCTGGCGCGAGGCGAGGACGACGCGCCGCGACGGCCGGGGATTCGAGAACGGCACCGACTTCACCAGCGCGCTGGCGTGGCGCGCCGTGAGCGCGGTGGCCGGCAGCACGGTCACCCCCAGGCCGGAGGCCACCATGCTGCGCAGGGTTTCCAGCGAGTTGCCCTGGCGGCCGGGTTCCGGCGGCCGCGAGAACTCGGTGCAGGCATCCAGCACCTGGTCGCGGAAGCAGTGGCCCACCGGGAGCAGCAGCAGCTCGCCGGCGTCCAGGTCCTCGACCGCGACCGACTTGCGCTTGGCGAGCGCGTGCCGCGCCGGCACCGCCACTTCGAAGTTCTCCTCGTACAGGGGCACCACGTCCACGCCGGGCGCCTCGTAGGGCAGGGCGAGGATCACCGCGTCCAGCTCCCCCGCCCGCAGCATGCGGTCCAGCGTCGCGGTGATGTTCTCCTCGACATCCAGCGGCATCTCCGGCGCCAGGCGCCGCAGCGCGGCCACCAGGCCCGGCAAAAGGTAGGGCGCGATGGTGTGGATGATGCCCAGGCGCAGGGTGCCCTTCAGCGGATCGCGGCCCTGGCGCGCCACCAGCTTGACGCGCTCGGCCTCCGCCAGCGCGCGCCGCGCCTGCTCGACGATGCGCTCGCCGGCCTCGGTGAGGAACACGCCGCGCTTGCCGCGCTCGAACAGGGTCACGCCCAGCTCCTCCTCGAGGTTCTTCACCGAGGCGGAGAGGCTGGGCTGGGAGACGAACGAGCGCTCGGCGGCGCGGCCGAAGTGGCGCTCCTCGGCGACCGCGACGATGTACTTGAGCTCCGTCAACGTCATAGGCTTGGACTATACCATGCATGGCGACAAAGTATTGGCCTGCAGGGAGGCTTCTCCCGCATCATGCGGCATCTATCGTTTTTCTCAATCCAAGGAGCCCTACCCATGCTGCAGAACAAGGAAGGCCAGCGCGTCCCCCAGGTCAGCTTCCGCACCCGCGCCGCGGGCGAGTGGAAGACCGTGACCACGGACGAGATCTTCAAGGGCCGGACCGTGGTGGTGTTCTCGCTGCCCGGGGCCTTCACCCCGACCTGCTCGTCGACCCACTTGCCGCGCTACAACGAGCTGGCGCCGGTGTTCCGCGCCAACGGCGTGGACGAGATCGTGTGCGTGTCGGTCAACGACGCCTTCGTCATGAACGAGTGGGCCAAGGACCAGGAGTCGGAGAACGTGTTCCTGCTGCCCGACGGCAACGGCGAGTTCACCGACGGCATGGGCATGCTGGTGGACAAGGCGGACCTGGGCTTCGGCAAGCGCTCCTGGCGCTACTCGATGCTGGTGCGCGACGGGGTGGTGGTGAAGATGTTCGTCGAGCCGCAGAAGCCGGGCGACCCGTTCGAGGTCTCGGACGCGGACACCATGCTCGCCTACCTCAACCCGAAGGCGAAAAAGCCCGACCAGGTGGCGATCCTCACCCGCGAGGGCTGCGGCTTCTGCACCAAGGCGAAGGCGCTGCTGAAGGACCTGGGCTACAAGTACGTCGAGGTGCCGCTGGCGCACAACGGCCGCAGCACGGTCGTGGGCGCGATCACCGGCAAGGCGACCGTGCCGCAGGTGTTCATCAACGGCGCGCTCATCGGCGGCTGGGAAGAGCTGGAGCGCTGGGCCAAGAAGGCGGCGTAGTCCGGAACCGGCTCCGAACGTAGACTGCGCGGGTGTGGCTCACACTCGCGCTCCTCTGCCTCGCCGCGCAGCTCGGCATGCTCGGCGTCCTGGCCTGGGGCGGATGGGCGATGCGCCCGTTCGCCCCCGCGCCGCGGGATCCTGAACGACCCTGGCCTGCCGTCTCCATCCTCGTCGCCGCGCGCGACGAGGCCTGGGGCGTGGAGGCCTGCGTGCGCTCCCTGCTTGCCCTCGACTATCCGGGCCTTGAGGTGATCGCCGTGGACGACCGCTCCACGGACGCGACCGGCGCCATCCTGGACCGCCTCGCGGCACAGGATTCGCGCCTCAAGGTCGTCCATGTCGCCGCGCTCCCGGCATGCTGGCTGGGAAAGAACCACGCCCATTGGCTCGCCGCGGGCCAGGCGCGCGGCGAACTGCTCCTGTTCACCGACGCCGACATCGAGTTCGCGCCCGCGGCCCTGCGCGACGCCGTTTCCATACTGGAAGCGGAGAAACTGGACCACCTCGCGCTCGGGCCGGCGATGCACCTGCCGGGCATCTGGCTCGCCGCGTGCGTCGCGTACTTCGCGCGCCAGCTCGCGCTGCTGATGCGGCCGTGGCGCGCGCGCGACCCGCGTTCGGACGGCTACATCGGCGTCGGCGCCTTCAACCTGGTGCGCGCCGAGGCCTATCGCGCCGCGGGCGGCCACGAGCGCATCGCGCTGCGGCCCGACGACGACATCCGGCTGGGCCAGGTCCTGAAGCAGGCCGGGTTCCGCCAGGACGTGCGCCATGCGCCCGACTCGCTGCGCGTGACCTGGTACGGCAGCGTCGGCGAGTTCGTGCGCGGGCTGGAGAAGAACGTGCTCGCCGGGGTGGACTACCGCGGCGCGCTGGGCTTGTGCGGCCTCGCGTTGCTGCTGATGGTCGAAATGCTCCCATGGATCGTCCTCGTGGCGGGCGAGGGCGCCGCGCGCTTGGCCGCGGCAGCGGCGATCGCCGCCGCCATGCTGTCGATGGCGGCGATCCTCCATGTTGCGCCCGCGCGGATGGCCGCGGCGCTGCTCGAGCCCGTCGCCGCGCTGGTGTTCTTCTACGCCTGCGCGCGGTCGATCATCCTCGCCTACGCGCGCGGCGGGATCGTGTGGCGCGGCACGCACTACCCGCTGGCGGATCTGCGGCGCAACAAGCTCTGAGCGCACGGTAGACTGCGCCCATGTCCGCGCTCGCGATCGCCGTCGACGGCCTCAGCTTCGAGTACCCGGGCGTGCGCGCGCTGGACGAAGTCGGTTTCACCGTCGGGCGCGGCAGCGTTACCGCCCTGGTGGGCCCGAATGGCGCGGGCAAGACCACGCTGCTGCGCTGCCTCGCCGGGCTGGACCGGCCCCTGCTGGGCGCGATCCGGGTCGCCGGCGTGGACGTGCTGGACGAGCCGCGCCTGGTGCACCGCCGGATCGGGTTCCTGTCGGACGTGTTCGGGCTGTATGACGCGCTGACGGTGCGCCAGTGCCTCGCGCACGCGGCCGCCGCCAACGGCGTGGCGCAGCACGCGCTGGAGGAGACCGTCGCGCGCACCGCGGCGCGCCTCGCCATCGAGCACAAGCTCGAGGCGCGCGCGGGCGAGCTCTCGCGCGGCCAGCGCCAGCGCGTCGCCATCGGCCAGGCCCTGGCGCACGAGCCCGAGGTGCTGCTGCTGGACGAGCCGGCCTCGGGCCTGGATCCCGAGGCACGCCACTCGCTGGCGGAGCTGTTCCGGCGCCTGCAGTCCGACGGCGTCACGCTGCTGGTCTCCTCCCACATCCTGGCCGAGCTGGACGCCTATTCCACGCACATGCTGGTGATGCGCGCCGGGCGCGTGATCGAGAACCGACCGCTGCACCAGGCCGCGGAGGAACGCCGGCGCGTGCGCATCGAGCTGGCGGCGGCCGATCCCCGGCTGCGCGCCGCGCTGCAGGCCCAGCCCGGCGTCACGGTGCTCGAGACGGATGAGCGGACCGCGGTGGTCGAGCTGCGCGGCGGCGCGCCGGAGCAGGCGCGGCTGCTGGCCGGCCTGGTGGCGGCGGGCCTGGCGGTGAGCCGCTTCGCCGAGGAGCGCGAGGACCTGCACGCGTCGTACATGCGCACCGTCACCGAGGCGCAATGAACCCGGAATTCCGCCGCAACCTCTGGATGGAACTGACCACGCACCGCCTGGTGGCGATGCCGGCGATGCTGGTGCTCGTGCTGGCGTTGGTGTACGCGGCGAGCGAGGAGCGGGCCGGCAACGTGGCGATGGCGGCGGCGCTGATCGCCGGCGCGCTGCTGGGCATCTGGGGCTCGCGCAACGCGGTGGAATGCGTGGCCGAGGAAGTGCGCGCGCGGACCTGGGACGGCCAGCGCATGTCCGCCATCGGCCCATGGGCCATGGCCTGGGGCAAGCTGCTGGGCGCGACCGCCTTCGCCTGGTATGGCGGCCTGATGGCGCTCGCGGTGCTGGTCGCCGTGGCGCCGGAGGGCTGGACGCGCTCACCGCTGCGGCTCGCGGCGCTGCTTGCCGCCTCCGGCCTGCTGCTGCAGGCGGTGGCCTGCCTGGGCGGCCTGGCGGTGGCGCGCAAGGGCTACGCGCGCCGCGGCGCGGCCGGCGGCTGGGCGCTGATCCTGGTCCTGTTCGTCTTCGGTCCCGGGATATTCGGCTTCTTCTCGGATACCGCGCGCGACGTCGACTGGTGGGGCGGGCGCTATTCGTTCGCGAACTTCCTGCTGGGCAGCGTGGCGGCGTTCGCGGCCTGGGCGGTGTTCGGCGTTTACCGCAGCATGGCCGCCGAACTGCAGGTGCGGACGCTGCCCTGGGCCTACGCCGCGTTCATCCTGTACCTGGCCGCCTACCTCGCCGGGTTCTGGGCGCATGAAGGCGCGGTCGCCTCCGGCGCCGCCGCCATCGGCGCGCGCAATGCGCTGCTACTGTGGGGACTGCTGGTGGCGGGGACCCTGACCTACGTCATGCTGTTCTCGGAGAACACCGGCGTGGTGGTGTTCCGCCACGTGCAGGTGCGCCTCGCACGCCGCGAATGGCGCCGCGCACTCGAGGAGCTGCCCTGCTGGCCGGTGGGCCTCGCGCTGGCGGGCCTGTTCGCGCTGCTGGGCATGCTGCTGCTCGAGATGCCCCCGCAAGTGGACGGAGCGCTGCGCGATCTGTCACAGGCGCCGCTGGCGCTGTTCCTGCTGCTCGCGCGCGATGCGGCGATCGTCCTGGTGTTCGCTTTCGCCCGGCAGCCGCGGCGCGCGGAGGCGGCGGTGGTGTTCTACCTGGTCATGCTCTACGGCATCGTGCCGGGGCTGCTGTCGGCGGCGGACCTGCAGTCCCTCGCGCACCTCGTCCTGCCGCCGGTGTTCTCGCATCCGGGCAAGGCGGTCGCGGTCGCGGCGCTGCACGCGGCCGTCGCCTGCGCCCTGGTCGCGTGGCGCTGGCGCGCCTACCGATCCCTGGAAAGGAATCCCCCGGCATGAACATCGGCGCGTTCGTCATCGGCGACGAGATCCTGGTCGGCAAGCGCCAGGACAAGCACATGGCTTTCCTGATCCAGGCGCTGGCGAAGCGCGGCCTGCGCCTGTCGAGGTGCGAGTACCTCGGCGACGATCCGGAGCGGCTGACCGCGGCGCTGAAGCGCTCGTTCGCCTCCGGCGAGATCGTGTTCAGCTTCGGCGGCATCGGCGCCACGCCGGACGACCATACCCGGCAGTGCGCCGCCGCGGCGCTGGGCGTGCCGCTTGCGCTGCACCCGGAGGCCGAGCGCGAGATCCGCGGCCGCTTCGGCGGCGAGGTCACGCCCAAGCGCCTGGAGATGGGCGAGTTCCCGGTGGGCGCGGACATCATCCCGAACCCGTTCAACCGCATTCCCGGGTTCACGGTGCGCGAGCACTGGTTCGTGCCCGGCTTCCCGCAGATGGCCTGGCCGATGGCGGAATGGGTGCTGGACGAGAAGTACCGGCACCTCTTCGACCGCGACCGCTGGGCCGAGGGCTCGATCTACGTCTACGACGCGGGGGAGAGCCAGCTGGTGCCGCAGATGCAGGAAGTGGGCGCGCGCTATCCCGGGGTGAAGGTGTTCAGCCTGCCCTCCATGGGCGAGGACGGCTCGCGCCGGCACGTGGAACTGGGGGTGCGCGGCGACCCGGCGCAGGCGGGCGAGGCGCTCGAGCTGCTGAAAGCAGGCGTGAAGGCCGCGGGCTTCCCGTTCAGCGACACCCGGAAATGAAAAGCCCCGCTGGCGCGGGGCTTTCCGTCACTTCCTTTTCTTCGCTGCCCGCCTCTTGGGCGGGGCGCGCCTTGCGCTAGATCGGGCGTTGGCCGCCGGCTTGCGGCGGCGGCTTCCCGGTTTGGCGCTCAGGCGGCCTTTTTTGCCTTGGCGAGGCCTTTCACGGTCTCGGTGGCGGCGGCGACGTTGGCTTCCGCGATCTCGCTCGCCTGCTTGGCGACCTTGTTGAAGTTGTCATAGGCCGAGTTGGCGGCGGCGATCATCTGCTTGACCGCGGTGACCGCGACGTCCGAACCCGCCGGGGCGTTCTTGGCGGCCTTGTCCAGCAGCGAGACGAAGTTCTCGTTCCACTCCGAGACGCGGCGCTCGTTCATCTTCGCCAGCTCGGCGTTGGCTTCGGTGGCGACTTCGTAGACGCTCTTGGAGTAGGCGATCGCCTTCTCGATGGTCGGCTGGGCGAAGGTGCTCTGCAGGCCGATGAACTCCTGCACGTCCTTGGCGCCGGTCAGCGCGCGCGCGTTGGCGATGCTGTCCTCGAAGGCCGCCTTGACCGCGTTGGCGTTCAGGTTCGCCAGCTTCTCGACGGCGGCGAACTGCGCGGCGTAGAAGGACAGGATGGACTCGATGCTGGCCTTGCCGGCGGCCTGGATCTGTTCGGGCGTCACGTACATGGTCAATCTCCTAAGATGGTGTTGGGCTGGAATCTTTTTGCGCGCTTTGTGCGCCGCAGCAACTGCAATTTAAGGCCGGGAGCATTGAATGTCAAGGGTTTATTGCGGTGCAGCATAAACCCTTGATGTATCGCACAAATCCGGGGCAACGCGTTCCGCCACAGGGCGCCAGGCGTTTGAAACGGAAGGGAATTTGACGCCGCCGGGGCGGGCGGCTAGAAGGCCGCTTCCCCATGGCGACACCCCGCGCTTCCCCTCCGGACCACGTCCCGCGCTCGCTCTGGCTGGTGCTGGCCGGCCTGACCCTGATCTGGGGCTTCAACTGGACCGCGATGAAGGTCGCGATCAGCGAAGTGCAGCCCTTCACCTTCCGTACCGTGTGCCTGCTCTCCGGGGCCCTGCTCCTGTTCGGCTACCTGCGCGCCACCGGGCAGGCGCTCACCATCCCGCGCGCCGCGTGGCCGCGCCTCGCGCTGATCGCCTTCTTCAACATCACGCTGTGGAACCTGCTGGTGGTGTTCGGCCTGGGGCTGATGCAGTCGGGCCGCGCCGCGATCATCGCCTACACCATGCCGGCCTGGGCGATCCCGCTGTCGGTCCTGGTCCTGGGCGATCGCATCACCGGGCGCAAGCTCCTCGGGCTCGCGCTCGGCATGGCAGGCATGGCGCTGCTCATGGTCGAGGAGGTGGCGCGCCTGCGCAGCGCGCCGCTGGGGGCGCTGCTGATGCTGGGCGCGGCCTGGGCCTGGGCCATCGGCACCGTGCTGCAGAAGAAGATCCCGGTGCGCGTGCCGGTCGGGACCTTCACCGCCTGGCTGATGGTGGCCGGCGGCCTGCCGATCCACCTCGGCACCGTCCTGCTCGAGGACCCGCGCCACCTCGCCTCCATCAGCGGGCCGGCCTGGGCCGGCCTCGCGTTCAACGCCGTCATCGTCTTCGGCTGGGCGCACTGGGCGTGGATCAAGCTGTCCACCTCCATGTCGGTGACGGTGTTCTCGCTCAGCATGCTCATGATCCCGATCGTCGGCGTGCTGAGCGGCGCGCTGTTCCTCGGCGAGCGGCCGGGCTGGCCGGAATTTGCCGCGCTCGCGCTGGTGCTGGGGTCGCTCCTTACGGTGATCGTGCCGCAGCGGTCACGCTGATCGTCCGCCGGCGCGGGACCGCGCCCGGGTTCCAGGCGCCCTTCGCCCAGGCGAGCAGCTCGCCATCGGCCACGTCCGCGGGCGCGGCGTGCCCGAGGAACGCGAGCGCCGCGCGCAGGTCGCGCGCGGATCCTTCGGCCGCGTCCCGCTGCTTGGACAGTTTCTCCCCGGCGGCGGACACCGCCACCGGCACGTGCAGGTAGCGCGGCGTGGGCAGCCCGAGCAGCCGCTGCAGGTGGATCTGGCGTGGCGTGGAATCGATCAGGTCGGCGCCGCGCACCACGTCGGTGACGCCCTGCTCCGCGTCATCCACCACGACGGCAAGCTGGTAGGCGAACGTATTGTCGGCGCGAAAGACCACGAAATCCCCGACTTCGCGCTCGACCGATTGGGTCACCGGCCCCTGCAGGCGATCGACGAACGCTATCGGATCGAGGTTCGTTTTCAACCTGATCGCGCGCGGGGTTTTTCCGCGCGCGAAACCTGCGCGACAGGTTCCCGCATACACCCCCGCACCATCCGGGGTGATCGCGGAATCCGCGATCTCCTTCCTCGTGCAGGCGCACCAGTAAGTCGCATCCATCGCCGAAAGACGATCCAGCGAATGCCGATACAACTCCAGCCTCCGGCTCTGCCACACAACCTCCCCGTCCCAATGCAATCCCGCCGATTCCATTTGCACCAGGATCCGGCTCGCGGCGTCGGATTTCACCCTTGGCCGGTCGAGGTCTTCCATGCGCAGCAGCCAGCGCCCGCCCGCGGCGCGCGCGTCGAGCCAGCTCGCCAGCGCGGCGACGAACGAACCGAAGTGCAGGGGGCCGGTCGGGGAGGGCGCGAAACGGCCGACGTAGGCAGGGTCGGGTTGAACCGGCATGTTCCGGCCCAATATACACTCCACGTTTCCCCACCTAGGACGCTCCCGTCATGGCCACCGTAGACCTCACCAAGGACAATTTCGAGCAGACCGTGACGGACAACCCGATCGTCATCGTGGACTTCTGGGCGCCGTGGTGCGGCCCTTGCAAGGGCTTCGCGCCGGTGTTCGAGAAGGCCGCCGAGGCGCACGCGGACGTGGTGTTCGGCAAGGTGAACACCGACGAGCAGCAGGAGCTGGCCGGTGCGTTCAACATCCGCTCCATCCCGACGCTGATGATCTTCCGCGAGAAGGTGGTGCTGTTCCAGCAGGCCGGCGCGCTGCCCGGCCAGGCGCTGGAGCAGGTGCTGGCGCAGGCAAAGTCCATCGACATGGCCAAGGTGCACCAGGAGATCGCCAGCCAGCAGGCCGGCGGCGAAGGGCGGCCGGCGTGATCGAGCTGCGCCGCAGCGCGGAGCGCGGCTACGCCGACCACGGCTGGCTGAAGTCGTTCCACAGCTTTTCCTTCGCCGGCTACCACGACCCGCGGCACATGGGCTTCGGGCCGCTGCGCGTCATCAACGAGGACCGGGTGCGCGCCGGCAGCGGCTTCGGCACCCACGGCCACCGCGACATGGAGATCATCAGCTACGTGCTCGAGGGCGCGCTCGCGCACCAGGACTCCATGGGCAACGGCTCGGCCATCGTCCCGGGCGACGTGCAGCGCATGAGCGCGGGCACCGGGGTGCAGCACAGCGAGTTCAACCACGACAAGGCCGGCACGACGCATTTCCTGCAGATCTGGATCGAGCCGGCCGTGACGGGCATCCCGCCGTCCTACGAGCAGAAGCACTTCGACGCCGCCTCCAAGCGCGGCCGCCTGCGCCTGATCGCCTCGCCCGACGGCGCCGAAGGCTCGGTGAAGCTGCACCAGGACGCGCGCGTCTACGCCGCCCTGCTGGAGGGCGCCGAGCGCGCCACGCATGCCCTCGCGCCGGGCCGCCGCGCCTACGTGCACGTCGCGCGCGGCGCGCTGGCGGTGAACGGCGAGCGGCTGGAGGCGGGCGACGCGCTCAAGGCGCGCGACGTCCCGCAGATCGTACTGGAGAAGGCCGCGGCGGCCGAAGTGCTACTGTTCGACCTGCCGTGAGGTTGATCGGCGACGCACTGTCGCCATATCCGACGAGGAGTCAAGCATGGACACCGGCATCAGCGCCAAGGACCGCAACACCATCGCCGGCGGGCTCTCCCGGCTGCTGGCGGACACCTACCTCCTGTACCTGAAGACCCACAACTTCCACTGGAACGTCGAGGGCCCGATGTTCCAGACCCTGCACGTGATGTTCATGGACCAGTACACCGAGGCCTGGAACGCGATCGACCCGATCGCCGAGCGCATCCGCGCGCTGGGCCACTACGCGCCCGGCACCTACAAGCAGTACATCAAGCTCGCCACGGTCAAGGAGACCGAGGGCGTGCCGAAGGCCGAGCGCATGATCAAGGACCTGATCGAGGGCCAGGAAGCGGTGGCGCGCACCGCGCGCTCGGTGCTGCCGCTGGCCGAGAAGGCCAACGACCAGCCCACGCTCGACCTCCTGACGCAGCGCCTCGACATCCACGAGAAGAACGCGTGGATGCTCAGAAGCCTGCTGAAGAAGTAGGCCCCGCCGGGCCCGCCGCAATGGGCGGCGCGCGCATCGAGAAGGACGCCTTCGGCCCGATCGAGGTGCCGGCGGAGCGCCTGTGGGGCGCGCAGACCGAGCGCAGCCTGCGCTTCTTCCGCATCGGCGGCGACCGCATGCCGCGCCCGGTGGTCCTGGCGCTGGCGCGCATCAAGCGCGCCGCGGCGCAGGCGAACGCCGCGCTCGGGCTGCTGGACGGGGCCAAGGCCGGCGCCATCGCCCGCGCCGCCGGCGAGGTGCTCGAGGGTCGGCACGACGGCGAGTTCCCGCTGGTGGTGTGGCAGACCGGCTCCGGGACCCAGTCCAACATGAACGTGAACGAGGTGCTGGCGAACCGCGCCTCGGAGCTGCTGGGCGGGCCGCGCGGCGAGGGGCGCCTGGTGCACCCGAACGACCACGTGAACCTGGGCCAGTCCTCCAACGACGTGTTCCCGACCGCGATGCACGTCGCCGCCGCGCAGGCGCTGCGCGACGACGTGCTCCCGGCGCTGGAACGACTCGCGGACTCGCTGGCGGCGAAGCGCGCCGCGTTCGAGGACATCGTCAAGATCGGCCGCACCCACCTGCAGGACGCCACGCCGCTCACCCTGGGCCAGGAGTTCTCCGGCTACGTCGCGCAGCTGCGCCAGGCGCGGCGCGCGCTCGAGGCCGCGCTGCCGGGCCTCCACGAGCTCGCCATCGGCGGCACCGCGGTGGGCACCGGCCTGAACACGCATCCGCGCTTCGCGCAGCTGGTGGCGGACACGCTCGCCGCCGAAACCGGCATCGGCTTCGCGCCGGCGGCGAACAGGTTCGCGGCGCTGGCCGGGCACGAGGCGCTGCTGTTCGCGCACGGCGCGCTGCGCACGCTGGCCGCCGCGCTGGCCAAGATCGCCAACGACATCCGGCTGCTCGCCTCCGGCCCGCGCTCCGGGCTGGGCGAGCTGGCGATCCCGGAGAACGAGCCGGGCAGCTCCATCATGCCGGGCAAGGTGAACCCGACCCAGGCCGAGGCGCTGACCATGCTGTGCGCCCAGGTGATGGGCAACGATGTCGCCCTCGGCATCGGCGGCGCCTCCGGGCATCTCGAGCTCAATGTCTACAAGCCGCTCATCATCCACAACTTCCTGCACAGCACGCGCCTGCTGGCCGACGGCATGGCGAGCTTCGAGGCGCACTGCGTGCGCGGCATCGAGCCCAACCGCGAGCGCATCGGCGAGCTGGTGGGGCGCTCCCTGATGCTGGTGACGGCGCTGGCGCCGCGCATCGGCTACGATCGCGCCGCGGCGATCGCCAAGAAGGCGCATCGCGACGGCACCACGCTGCGCGAGGCCGCATTGGCGCTGGGGCATGTGTCCGCGGCGGATTTCGACAACTGGGTGAGGGCGCAAGACATGTTGGGACCGAAGGCATGAACCGGCGCGGCTTCCTGGGCGCACTGGGCGCGCTGGGCGCGTCCGCGGGTTGCACCACGCCGGGGGTGAAGCTCGATGCGCCCTACATCCAGACGCCGTACGCGGTGGTCGAGGAAATGCTCAGCCTCGCGAAGGTGGGCGCGGCGGACGTGGTCTACGACCTGGGCTGCGGCGATGGCCGGTTCGTGATCGCCGCGGCGCAGAAGTTCGGCGCCCGGGGGGTCGGCATCGACATCGATCCGCGCCGGATCGAGGAGGCGAATGCGGGCGCCCGGCGCGCCGGCGTCGCCGGTCGGGTGCGGTTCGCGGTGCAGGACCTGTTCCAGACCGACTTCTCCGAGGCAAGCGTGGTCACGCTCTACCTTTACCCCGAGCTGAATGCGAGGCTGCGGCCCAAGCTGCTCGCCGACCTGAAGCCGGGGTCGCGCATCGTGTCGCACCAGTTCGGCATCGGCGACTGGAAGCCGCTCCGCGCTAAGCAGGTGACGCCCAGCGACCGGGAGCACTGGACGACCGGCGACCGGGACCACTGGATCTACCTTTGGATCGTGCCGCCCCGCTGAGCGCGCGGGGCCGTGCGGCGCGTCCGCCGGGGTAAGATTCGCCCCCCATGTCCGTCGTCGTCCTCATTTCCGGCAGGGGCAGCAACCTGCAGGCGCTCCTCGATGCCGGGATTCCGGTGTCCGGCGTGATCAGCAATGTCGCCGGCGCCGGCGGCCTCGCGATCGCCGCCGCGCGCGGGATTCCCGCGCAGGTCGTCGCGCACAAGGACTTCGCCACCCGCGACGCCTTCGACCGTGCGCTGGCAGCGGCGGTCGATGCGCTGGCGCCGAAGCTGGTGGCGCTGGCCGGGTTCATGCGCATCCTGACGCCCGGATTCACGCAGCGCTACGCCGGGCGGCTGGTGAACATCCATCCCTCGCTGCTGCCGTCGTTCACCGGCCTGGATACCCATGCGCGCGCCATCGCGGCGGGCGTGAAGCTGCATGGCTGCACCGTGCACTTCGTCACCGCGGAGCTCGACCACGGCCCGATCATCGCGCAGGCGGCGGTGCCGGTGCTGGCGGAGGACACGCCGGAGGCGCTGGCGGTGCGCGTGCTGCGCGAGGAGCACGCGCTCTATCCGCGGGCGCTGCGCTGGTTCCTCGACGGCCGCCTTGTCCTCGAGAACGGGCGGGTGCGCGTTAAGGGTGGGGATGCGCAAGCTTTCTATTCTGCTCGCTAGCCTCGCGGCAGCCGCGGGGGCCGCCCTGGCGGCGCCGCCGCAGCGCGTGGCGGTGGAGTACGAGCTCCGGCGCAACGGCTCCGTGATCGCCGAGGTCAGCGAGCGCCTGGAGCATGACGGCAGGACCTACCGCCTGTCCCAGACCTGGAAGGGCAAGGGCGTGTACGCCTTGCGCGGCGAAGCGCGGCGCTCGAGCACCGGCGGCATCGGGCCCGACGGCCTGCGGCCGGAGGCGTTCGAGGACCTGCGCCCCGGGAAGGATCCGCGCCGAGCCAGCCCCGGGCCGGGTGCGCAGGACCGCCTGAGCGTGCTCTGGCACCTAGCCTTCAGGCCGCCCGCCGGCCGCGTGACGGTGCCGGTCGCGGACGGCCGCGGGGTTTCGACCCACGTCTACGACCCGGCCGGGCGGGAGCGGATCCGGACGCCCGCCGGCGAGTTCCAGGCGCTCAAGCTGGAGCGCCGGGACGACGACCGGCGCGCACAGGTCTGGCTGGCGCCGGAGCGGGGCAACCTCCCGGTGCGCGTGCTGGTCGCGGAGAAGGACGGCACCGTGCTCGAGGTGATTGCGACGAGGATCGCGCAGTGACCCCGCGCCCGGCGCTGGTGGGGCAGGCGGCGGCGCTGCTGGGGGAGTTGCTGCGCTTCTCGGGCCCGGCCGACCAGGCGGTGTCGCGCTACTTCCGCGCGCACCGCAACTTCGGCCGCGAGGACCGCGCCTTCATTGCCGAGTCGGTCTACGCGGTGCTGCGACGCAAGCGCTCGCTCGCCGCCGCGGCCGGATCGCAGGAACCCCGCGCGCTGGTGCTGGCGGCGCTGGTCCGCGTGCTCGGCTTCTCGGGGCGATCCCTGGAGAGCTCGCTGCAGGAAGGCGAGGCCGACCTCGTGGCGAAGGTCAAGTCCTTCGACACCCGCCAGCTCGCGCCCGCGGAACAGCTCGACCTGCCCGACTGGCTGTGGGAACGGCTGCAGGCCCAGCAGGGCGACGGCGAAGCGCGCCAGATCGCGCTGTCGCTGCTCAATCCGGCGCCGCTCGACCTGCGCGTCAACCTGGCGAAGCTCGCGCGCGAGGACGCGCTGCAGCGGCTGCAGCAGGACGGGTTCGAAGGCCAGGCGACCCCGCATTCGCCCGCCGGCATCCGCCTGAAGGGCAAGCCCGCGATCAACCGGCACGCCCTGTTCCTCGACGGCTCGGTCGAAGTGCAGGACGAGGGCAGCCAGTTGCTCGCCTACCTGCTCGCGCCGCGCCGCGGCGAGATGGTGGCGGATTTCTGCGCCGGCGCCGGCGGCAAGACGCTTGCGCTGGCGATGCTGATGCGCAATACCGGCCGCCTCTATGCCATGGACGTCTCGGCCAAGCGCCTGGGACAACTGGGGCCGCGCGCCGCGCGCGCCGGCATCTCGAACGTGCATCCGGTGGTGCTGGAGGGCGAAAACGACCTGCGCGCGAAGCGCCTGGCCGGAAAGCTCGACCGCGTGCTGGTGGACGCGCCCTGCAGCGGCTTTGGCACCCTGAGGCGCAACCCGGACCTCAAGTGGCGCCACCATCCCGAGGCCATCGCCGAGCTGGCGCAGAAGCAGTTGCGCATCCTCAACGCGGCGGCGAAGCTGGTGAAGCCGGGCGGCCGGCTGGTGTACGCCACCTGCAGCGTCCTGGCCGAGGAGAACGAGGCGGTCGTCGCCGCGTTCCGGCAGGGCGCAGGCGAGGCCTTCGCCGAACTGGATTGCGGGGCATTGCTGGAGGCGCAGCGAATCGGCCTCGCATCCGGGCCCCAGCTTCGCCTCTGGCCTCACCGGCATGGCACCGACGGCTTTTTCGCGGCGGCCTTCGAGCGCCGCTAGCGCCTCGCCGGGTCCGGGGGGATGGAAATTCCCCTTCCGCAACGGGGTGTTAGGGGTCCGGCAGCAAGTTCCCCGAGGCAGGATATTGTTTTCATTGCGGGTTTTGGGCGTTCGCGTAGAATCCGCGGGGCCTGTCCCGAGGGGACGACTTTGACTAAAAGGTGACGATGCTGTTCTCCGGATATCTGGACCTTTCCTGGTGGCAACTGGTGCTGGTGGCGCTGGCCCTGACCCACGTCACCATCGCCTCGGTGACCATCTTCCTCCATCGCCACCAGGCGCACCGCGCCATCGACCTGCACCCGATTCCTTCGCATTTCTTCCGCTTCTGGCTCTGGCTCACCACCGGCATGGTGACCAAGGAGTGGGCGGCCATCCACCGCAAGCACCACGCCAAGTGCGAGACCCGGGAAGACCCCCACAGCCCGCAGGTGCACGGCATCAACAAGGTGCTGTGGCTGGGCGTGTTCCTCTACGTCAGGGAATCGCACCACCCGGAGACCATGGAGCGCTACGGCCACGGCACCCCGGACGACTGGGTGGAGCGCAACGTCTACGCGCGCCACGCCATTCTCGGGCTGTTCCTCATGGGCGCCGTCAACATCGCGCTGTTTGGCCTCGTCCCGGGCGCGCTGATCCTGATCACGCAGATCGTCTGGATCCCGTTCTGGGCCGCGGGCGTCATCAACGGCATCGGCCACTTCTGGGGCTACCGCAACTGGGACGTGCCGGCGCCCGACGCCAGCCGCAACATCTCGCCCTGGGGAATCCTGATCGGCGGCGAGGAGCTGCACAACAACCACCACGCCTTCCCGGCCTCGGCCAAGTTCGCCCTGAAGTGGTACGAGTTCGATATCGGCTGGGTCTACATCAAGATCCTCGAGGCGCTGGGCCTGGCGACGGTGAAGAAGGTGGCGCCGACGCCGCGCTTCTCCGACCCCAAGCCGGTGTGCGACGAGAAGACGCTGGAGGCCGTGATCGCCAACCGCTACGACGTGCTGGCGCGCTTCGCCCGCTCGCTCAAGGCCACCTACCGCCAGGAGCTGGCGCGCCTGGGGCAGGCCTCGCGCGAGGCCGAGGTGCTGAAGTCGGTGAAACTGAACCTGGTCCGCACGCGGGACCATTCCGCCGCCGAGCAGGCGCGCATCGCGGAGGCGCGCAAGGCCTCCAAGGCGATCGACACCGCGCTCACCCTGCGCGAGGAGCTCGCCGCGCTGTGGGCGCGCTCCAGCGCCTCGCGCGAGCAGCTGCTCAAGCAGCTGCAGGACTGGGTGCACAAGGCCGAGACCAGCGGCATCACGCCGCTGGTGGAGTTCAGCCAGCGCCTGCGCTGCTACGCCTGAGCCGGCATCCGCCGGCGCCAGCCGGAAATGAAAAAGGCCCGCTCGCAGCGGGCCTTTTTCATTGGGGCGGGGTGAACAGCGCTACTTCAGCTTCGTTTCCTTGTACATCACGTGCTTGCGCGCCTTGGGATCGTATTTCATGATCTCCAGCTTCTCGGGCTTGGTGCGCTTGTTCTTGGTGGTGGTGTAGAAGTGGCCGGTACCGGCGCTGGACTCGAGCTTGATCTTTTCACGCATGGCGGGTTCCTCGTCGTTGCGGTCAGGCGGCGGCCTTGCGCTTCGCCTCGATCTCGGCGAGCACGGCTTCCACGCCCAGCTTGTCGATGCGGCGCAGGCCGGCGGTGGACACGCGCAGGCGCACCCAGCGCTTCTGGCTCTCGAGCCAGAAGCGGCGGTAGTGCAGGTTGGGCTGGAAGGTCCGGATGGTCTTGTTGTTGGCGTGCGAGACCAGGTGGCCCTTCATGGGTTTCTTGCCGGTGACTGCGCAAACTCGGGACATGGTTCCGGGCCCTTTGAAAAAGGCGCGCATTATAGCAGGAAACGGCACGGAAAAAGAGCGGAAAAACAGGCACTTCTCGCCGGGCTCAGAGCAGGCCCCGCTCGGCGAAGGAAAGCGCCTGCCGGCCGGCCACGATGAAGTGGTCCAGCACCTTCACCTCCACCAGGGCGAGGGCCTCGCGCAGGTTGCGGGTGAGCAGTTCGTCGGCGGCCGAAGGCTGCGCCACGCCGGAGGGGTGGTTGTGGGCGAAGATCACCGCGGCCGCATTGGCCGCCAGTGCCGCCTTGACGACTTCGCGGGGATAGACGCTGGTCTGGGTGAGCGTGCCCTGGAACAGCTGCTGGCTGCGCAGCACCCGGTGCTGGGCGTCGAGCCAGAGGCAGACGAACACCTCGTGGGGCAGGCTGCCCAGCTGGATCCGCAGGAAGTCGCGTACCGCGCCGGGCGAGGTGAGGGCGGCGCCGGCCCTCAGGTCCTCGCCGAGGCAGCGCTTGGCCAGTTCGAGCACGGCGCACAGCAGGGCCTGCTTGGCCGGACCCAGGCCCTTGATGCGGGCCTGCGCCGGCGCGCGCAGCAGGCCGCCCAAGCCGTCGGCGGCCGCGAGCAGTTCCCGGGCCAGCTCGACCGCGTTCTTGCCCCGCACCCCGGTGCGCAGGAACACCGCCAGCAACTCCGCATCGCTCAGCGCCGCCGCCCCCTGCGCCAGCAGCCGCTCCCGCGGCCTTTCCGCCAGGGGCCAGTCCGAAATCGCCATGTCCGAGGCCCTTTCCGGGATTCCTCTACAATCCCAGTCCCTTAACGCCCGGGGACCGTGGCGCGATGACATTGAAGGGAAAGCGGATCCTGCTCGGCCTCACCGGCGGCATCGCCGCCTACAAGGCCGCGGAACTGGCGCGCGCGCTGGGCCGGGCCGGTTGCGACGTGCGCGTCGCGATGACCGAGGCGGCGACCCGCTTCATCACGCCGGTCACGATGCAGGCCCTGACCGGGCAGGCGGTCTGGACCGACCTCTGGGACCCGCGCATCGCGGACAACATGTCCCACATCGAGCTGTCGCGGGACCGCGACCTCGTGCTGGTGGCGCCGGCGTCGGCGGATTTCATCGCCAAGGCCGCGCAGGGCCTGGCCGACGACCTGCTCTCGACGCTGGTGCTGGCGCGCCGCTGTCCGCTGATGCTGGCGCCGGCGATGAACGTGGAGATGTGGGACAACCCGGCGACGCAGCGCAATCTTCGGACCCTGCGCGCGGACGGCGTCGCCATCGCCGGACCGGCGGCGGGCGACCAGGCCTGCGGCGAGACCGGCATGGGCCGGATGCTGGAGCCGGCGGCGATCGTCGCCGAGGTCGAGGCCCTGTTCCAGCCCAAGTCGCTCGCCGGCAAGCGCGTGCTGGTGACCGCCGGGCCCACCGAGGAGCCCATCGACCCGGTGCGCGTGATCACCAACACCAGCTCCGGGAAGATGGGCTACGCGGTGGCGCGTGCGGCGCGCGAGGCGGGCGCCGAGGTCACGCTGGTGAGCGGGCCGGTGGCGCTGGAGGTTCCCGCGGGCGTGGCGCGCGTCAGCGTGCGCAGCGCGCAGCAGATGTTCGACGCCGTCAAGGCGGCAGTGAAGGGCAGCGACATCTTCATCTCGGTCGCCGCGGTGGCGGACTGGAAGGTGAAGAACGCCGCGACGCAGAAGATCAAGAAGGCGAACGGCAGGGCGCCAACGCTGCAGTTCGAGGAGAACCCCGACATCCTCGGCTGGGTGGCGGCGCAGAAGGACGCGCCGTTCTGCGTCGGCTTCGCCGCCGAGAGCGAGAAGCTCGAGGCGCATGCGCGCGCCAAGCGGGTGAAGAAGGGCGTGCCCCTGATCGCCGCCAACCTGGCGCAGCGGGCCATGGGCGCCGACGACAACGCCCTCACGCTGTTCGACGCGAAGGGGCGGCATCCGCTCGGCCGCGGCCCGAAGCTGGAGCAGGCGCGCAAGCTGGTCGCGCACGTGGCCGGCATGCTGGGCAAGAAGCGCTGAAGTGCGCCGGCTGGACGTCAGGATCCTCGACGCGAGGATCCGCGAGATGCTGCCGCAGTACGGCACGCCCGGTGCCGCGGGCCTGGACCTGCGCGCCTGCCTGGACGCCCCGCTGACGCTGCGCCCGGGGGACAGCCAGCTGGTGCCCTCCGGGATCGCGATCCACATCGGCGACCCGGGCTACGCGGCGATCATCCTGCCCCGCTCCGGCCTCGGGGCGAAGAACGGCATCGTGCTGGGCAACCTGGTCGGCCTGATCGACTCCGACTACCAGGGCCAGATCTTCGTCTCGATGTGGAACCGGGGCCAGGCGGCGTTCACCATCCAGCCGATGGACCGCATCGCCCAGATGGTGGTGGTGCCGGTGGCCCAGGTCGAGATCAACCTGGTCGAGGACTTCGCCGCCTCCAGCCGCGGTGCCGGCGGCTTCGGCAGCACGGGACGGAACTGACCCGCTAGCCCAGGCTGTCCGCCCAGATCGTCCGCGCCCAGTTCCAGGCGAAGGTGCCCTCGGCCTCGCTGCGCGCGGCGGACACGCCGCCCGAGCCCTTCACCGGCACCAG
>CAZMDA010000041.1:0-3652 GCA_964564865.1 uncultured Bordetella sp.
TGCACCGGGATGATCTACGCCTGCCTGCCGTTCCTGCAGGAGTGGCGCACGCCGCTCACGGTCGTCAACTTCACCCTGCTCGGCTGCGCCTCGGGGCTCACCGCGGCGGCGGCGCTCGCCGCCTGGCTCGAGCCGGCCCTTGCTCGATCGTTCGCGCTGGCCGCGCTGGTCGTCGGCGCGCTCGCCTACCTGGGGCGCGTCGCCTCGCTCGCGCGCAACGCGCGCCTGCGGCCGAAGTCCACGCTCGCCACCGCGATCGGCATCAAGCACCCGAAGCTGCGGCAGATCGCGCAGGGCGCCATGGGCGGCTCGTTCAACACGCGCGAGTTCTTCCACGGCCGGCCGCGGGAGGTCGTGCGCGCGGCGCGCTGGACCCTGCTCGCGCTCGTCTTCCCGGTGCCCGCGGCCCTGATCCTTGCCGGCCCGGGTTCGGCGCCGCTGCTGGCCGGGGCATTCGTGCTGCAGTACGCCGGGCTGCTCGCCGAGCGCTGGTACTTCTTCGCCGAGGCGAAGCACCCGCAGAACCTTTACTACCAGTCCATCGCCTGACCGACGCACAGGAGGCGCCCATGTCCGCGAGCCCGAACCCGGTGGTCATCCACTCCAAGCGCGCCAAGTTCGAGGACGTCATCGACGACCTCCGGCTGGCCATCGAGGCCAAGGGCCTGGTGATCGACTACCACTCGCACGTCAACCGCATGCTCGAGCGCACCGGCAAGGACGTGGGCTCGGCGAGGAAGCTCTACGCCGACGCGCAGGCCTTCGTGTTCTGCAGCGCGGCGCTGTCGCGCAGGACCATGGAGGCGGATCCGGCGAACGCCGCGCTCTGCCCGTACAGCATCATGGTCTACGAGACGGTCCAGGCGCCCGGCACCGTGCACGTGGGCTACCGCCGGCCCTGGCGGCCCGACGGCTCCGCCGCCTCGAGGGCGGCGCTGCTGGAGGTGGAGAAGCTGCTCGACGGCCTCGCGCGGGAGGCGCTCGGCCTGCCGCGCTAGATGAACAGCGCGACGTCCGCGTCGCGGGCCATTGGCAGGAAGGTCGCGGCGCCGCAGTACTCCTTCACCTCGGGGATGAAATCGTCGTGCTGGAAGCCGAACAGGTCCACCGTCATCTGGCAGCCGATCAGGTTCACGCCGCCCTCGATGCAGGCGGCGCGCAGTTCCGACACCCCGGCCACGCCCTTGTTGTGGATGGTCTGCTTCATCAGGGTGGTCGCCATGGTCTCGAAGCCGGGCACCACGGCCTGGATGGCGTTCGGGATGTTCCAGTTGATGGCCTTGAACCAGTCCGGGCCGAAGGGCATCTTCATCGGCATGCCCGGGTTGCCCAGCGGGCTCACCTTCAGGCCGCTGATGTCCTTCTGGAGCAGGTTCAGGCCGTAGAAGGTGAAGAACACGGACACGTTCCAGCCCAGCGCGGCGGCGGTCGAGGACAGGATGAACGGCGGGTAGGCCCAGTCCAGCGTGCCCTTGGTGGCGATGATGGTCATCGACGGCGTCTGCTTCTGGCGCAGCTCGGCGAGCTTCGCCGGCAGCAGCGCGTCGAGGCGCTCGTTGATCAGGCGGTCCAGGTCGGATGCGTCGGCCATGTCGGCTTCCTCCTTCGATTGGGAGACCCTAATACCGGGTGGGAGTATGCGCCAAGAAATTGCTCTGATGGAGGCGGGCGGGATTCCTTATGCGGCAGCGCATCACGAGGACAGGCTGGTCCTTGCATACCCTGCCGTGTATATTCGCGCCATGACCGACCCGACCATGCACGACGCGGAAGCGAAGAGGGCGATGGATGCGCGCCTGGCGCGCATCGAGGGCCAGGTGCGCGCGGTGCGGCGCATGATCGCGGAGGACGAGCCCTGCGAGGACATCGCGCAGCAGCTGGCCGCCGCCCGCAAGGCGCTGGACCGCGCGTTCTACGAGATGGTGTCCTGCATGATCCGGCAGGAGCCGCCGCCGGGCAGCCAGGCGCGCGCCGAGCGCGCCGGCCAGGTCGCCGAACTGCTGGCGCGCTTCGGCTAGCGACGAATCCCTACTGACTGCAACAGACGATTGGATGCCGACATGAACTTCGACAAGGACGTTGACGCCCGTGGCCTGAACTGCCCGCTGCCCATCCTGCGCGCCAAGAAGGCGCTGAACGACATGGCCTCGGGCCAGGTGCTGCGGATCCTCGCCACCGACCCGGGCTCGGTGAAGGACTTCCAGGCCTTCTGCAAGCAGACCGGCAACGAGCTCCTGTCGCACGCCGAGGCGAACAAGGAGTTCACCTTCTTCATGAAGCGCAAGTAGGCCGGTCCGCGCCGCCATGGGCTGGCTGGAGCGGGTGGCCGCGGTCGAAGCGCTGGAGGACACGCCGCTCGACGCCGCGCTGGTGGCCGATCTCGAGCGCGCCGCGCCGGGCTGGGCGACGGCCCCGGGCCGCCCGATCCGGTTCTCCACCCCGACCTTCAAGGCCTACTCCAGCTGCGAGCTGGAGGGCTGCGGCAAGAACAGCTTCCCCGCCTTCTCCGTGACCGCCGGCGGCTGCGCGCTCGACTGCGACCACTGCCAGGCGAAGATCCTGGAGCCGATGCTCCCGGCCACCAGCCCGGAGATGCTGGAGCGCAAGGTGCGCGAACTGGTCGCGACGCAGGACCTGCAGGGGTTCCTGCTCTCGGGCGGTTCCAACAAGCGCAACGAGATCCGCTACGAGCGCTACTACCCGGTGATCGAGCGCCTGAAGCGCGATTTTCCCGCGCTGCGCATCGCCATCCACTCGGCGCTGCTGGATGCGCCGCGCGCGCGCGCCATGGCCGACGCGGGCGTGGACACCGCCATGATGGACGTGATCGGCGCGCAGGAAACCATCCGCGACGTGTACCACCTGGAGCGGCCGGTCGCCGACTTCGAGGCCACGCTGGCGGCGCTGTGCGCGACCTCCATGGAAGTGGTGCCGCACATCGTGATCGGGCTGCACTACGGCCGCATCCTCGGCGAGCCGGCGGCGCTGGACATCGTCGCCCGCCACCGCGTCCACTCGCTGGTGCTGGTGGTGATCATGCCCTTCTATGCGAAGCCGGGCACCTTCGCCACGCCGGATACCTCCGAGATCGGTCGCATCTTCCTCGAGGCGCGCCAGCGCATTCCTGACCAGCAGGTCTTGCTCGGCTGCGCGCGGCCGCCCGGCATGCACCGGCGCGTGACCGACGCCTATGCGGTCATGGCAGGCCTGGACGGCATCGCCTTCCCCGCCGACGGCGCGGTGGCGGTGGCGCAGGCCATCGGCCGGCCGGCGGACCAGCAGCATGCCTGCTGCTCCATGAAGGCGGGCCGGACGGTGGAGCTGTCCCCGCGCGCCGTCAGGATCCATCCCCGCCCGGCCGTCGCGGCATGATCGAACAGGCCGATGTCCTGGTCCTGGGCCTGGGCCCCGCCGGCGCGAGCGCGGCGCGCGTGGCGGCGCAGCGCGGCTGCAGGGTGGTGGCGCTCGACCGCAAGCGCGAACCCGGGGTTCCGGTGCAGTGCGCGGAGTTCGTGCCGGCGATGATCGACGCGGAGGTGACCGGGGCGGTGCGCCAGCGCATCGAGGCCATGGCGACGTTCGTCGAGGACGAGGCCGCCGACCTGCAGCCGAACTTCCCCGGGCACATGCTGGACCGCGCGGCGTTCGACGC
>CAZMDA010000041.1:3752-32628 GCA_964564865.1 uncultured Bordetella sp.
CCGACCTGCAGCCGAACTTCCCCGGGCACATGCTGGACCGCGCGGCGTTCGACGCGTCGCTGGTCGCGCGCGCGGCGCAGGCGGGCGCGGATTGCCGCTTCGGCCGGCGCGTGCTCCGGATTGCGAAGGACGGCACCGTCCACCTGGGCGACGGCAGCCGGCTGCGGGCGCGGGTCATCGTGGGCGCCGACGGGCCGCGCTCGCAGGCCGGTCGCGCGATCGGCAGCGTCAACACCGACCTGGTGGAGACGCGCCAGGTCACCGTGCCCCTCAGGCAGCCGCACGCGGCGACCGACATCTTCCTGTCGGCGGACATTCCCGGCGGCTACGGCTGGCTGTTTCCGAAGGGCGGCGTGGCCAACCTTGGCGCGGGCGTGGGCCCGGCGCACCGGGGGCGCCTGAAGCCGATCCTGGAGAGGCTGCACGCCGGTCTCGGCGATCGCGTGGGGAAGGAGATCCTGGCGACGACGGGCGGCGCGATTCCGGTCGGCGGCCTGCTGCAGCCCTGGGGCCGCCTCGAGGACACGCTGGTGCTGCTCGCCGGCGACGCGGCGGGCCTGGCCAATCCGGTCACAGGCGCGGGCATCGCCGCGGCGGTGCAGTCCGGCCGCCTGGCCGGCGAGGCGGCGGCGAGCGGGACGGCCCCCGCCTACCAGGAAGAACTGGAAGACCTGTTCGGAGCCGCGCTCGCGCGCGCGCTGCGCCGCCGCCGCGAACTGATGGAGAAGGTCCCGACCAGGGCCGCGCTGCGCCGCGGCTGGATCGCCTACCCGGAGTACTGGCAATGAGCTGCTTCGAGCACAAGAGTGAACCTGCGGGCGCGATGGCGCCGCGCGCGCCGGGCGTGATCCCGATCGAGTTCAGGAACGGCGCCCGCGTCAAGTCGGCCGACGTGCCGCCGCAGGGCGTGTACAAGCCGAACGACAACATCCTGACGCCGAACATGCGCTCGCCGGAGTACGTGCAGATGTCCACCGCGGCGGCGCTGACGCTGGGCATCATGGACGGGCGCATGCACCGCACTTCCTGCACCCGGTGCCTGAACCTGCTGCTGACCTATCCAGAAGGCTGCCGCGCCAACTGCGCCTACTGCGGCCTGGCGCGGCACCGCGAGGCCGAGCGCGACTACGCCGACCGCAACTTCATCCGCGTGGACTGGCCGGCGGTGCCGCTCGCGCAGGCGATCGACATCGTGGCGAAGGACGGCGCGGCGAGCGCGTTCCACCGCATGTGCATCTCGATGATCACGCATCCGGATTCGGACCAGGACACGCGCACGGTGCTCAAGGCCTGGACCGACCGCATCGACCCGGCGACGATCCCGGTCTCGATCCTGTCCAACCCCACGACCATGACGCGCGCGGACGTGGCGCAGCTGAAGGACCTCGGGGCCGACATCTTCACCGTGGCGCTGGACGCGGCGACGCCGGAGATCTTCGAGCGCACCCGCGGCAAGGGCGTGCAGTCGCCGCATTCCTGGGCGAAGTACTGGGAGATCCTGTCCGACGCGCGCGAGATCTTCGGGCCGCAGAAGTTCGGCGCGCACATCATCGTCGGCATGGGCGAGACCGAGCACGACGTGCTGTCGCTGGTGCAGAAGCTGGTGGACCAGGGCGGCCACAGCCACCTGTTCTGCTTCTTCCCGGAGAAGGGCTCGCTCATGGACCACCTGCCCGCGACGCCGCGCGACCAGTGGCGCCGCGTGCAGCTCGCGCGCTACCTGATCGACTACCGGGGCGGGCGCGTCGAGAACATGAAGTTCGACGGCGCGGGGCGGGTGGTGGACTACGGCATCGCGCAATCCGAGCTGGACGCCATCGTCGGCGAGGGCGTCGCCTTCCGCACCTCCGGCTGCCCGGGCAAGTTCCGCGACGACGTCTCGGCCTGCGACCGGCCCTACGGCGATTCGCCGCCCTCGAACATCGCCAGCTACCCCTTCCAGCCCAACGGCCACGACCTGAGGAAGATCCGCCGCCAGCTGCGCGTCCCCGGCACGCCGTGACGCTCCAGGTCCTCCAGCACACCTCGGCCGAGTACCTCGGCCTGATGGAGGACCACCTGGAGGGCCGCAGCATCCGCTTTCGCTATTGCCGTCCGTTCACCGGCAAGGTCGCTCTGCCCAAGCCTGCGGAGATCGACCGGGGCCTGGTGCTCCTGGGCGGCGGTCCCTGGGGCAGCGCGGGCGCGCGCGACCTGCCGACCCTGGCCGCGGAGGTGGAACTGACTCGCGCGGTGCTCGCGCTCGGCAAGCCGGTGGTGGGCATCGGCCTGGGCGCGCAGATCCTCTGCCTTGCGGAGGGCGGCCAGGTGGAGGCGGCGCCGCTTCGCTTTGGCGTCGGTCGTGCCGTGCGCGTCGTGCCCGACGCGCTGGAGGGCTACCTGCCGGAGGAATTTCCCGTCGCGACCTACATGCGCGACTGGCCGTCGCCGCCGCCTCGCGCGCGGGTGCTTGCCCAGGACCCGGATGGACGCATCGTGCTGTGGCAATCCAGGCCCACCGCGGTCGGATTCGCCGCGCACCCGGGCATCAAGGTGGCGATGGTCGAGGACCTGGTGATGGAGTTCGAGGAGAATCCGCCCGAACTGGAGGCGGGCCTGGTCGCATTGCGGGAACGCCAGCAGGCGATCGAGGACGCGCTGGTGCCGATCATGGCCGGGCTGGTGCGGATCGCCGGCTGGATGGACCCGGCGCCCGGCCGCTAGGCCGCGACCGCTTCGCGCTGCATCCGGTTGCTGCGCAGCCGCTCGTCCACCAGCGCCACGATCTCCTGCAGCGGGGCCGAGGCGACGCCGAGCTGCCGCGCGATGCCGCGCACCAGGCTGTCCACGCGCTCGATGTGCTGCGCGCCGCCGAAGAGCGCGCGCGCGGCCGACGAGGGGCGCCCGAGCGAGGCGGCGGCCTGGGCGTACTTCTCGAACGGCACCAGGTCCTCGGCGGCGGCGCCGAGCCGGCCGCAGAGGGCGGCGACCCAGTCGTAGATCTCCTGCGATTGCGCCACGTCACCGCACACGGCTTCGCGGATCGGGATCATGCCTTCGCGCTGGATGCAGCGGTAGTTGCCGGCGATCAGCATCGGCCACTTGGCGAGCGGCACGAAGATGGAATCGTGCACCTTCAGCTTCACCGGGACCTCGATGTCCGCGCCCTCCAGGGGGAACCGGGCGCGCTCGATGTCGGCTTCGAGCCGGCGCAGCAGCGCGGTGTGGGCCTCGGAGGCGAACCGGGCCGCCTTGAAGTTCGTCGGCAGGCCGACCTGCAGCACGTTCTTCGGCTCGTCGGCCGGGCGGAACGCCTGCGGATCGGGGCTGGCGAGCGTGACCAGTCCCGGCTCGAACCCCTCCCAGACCGCCGGGTCGGCGTAGCAGCCTTCGAGCGCCCGGGTGTCCAGCGCCGGGATCCGCCTCAGGTAGGGCAGCGGCGGCATGTTCATGATGGCGAGGCAGGGCTTGCGGCTGCGCGCGACGCGGCGCATCAGCTCGCGCACCCCGGGCGCCCCGTACTGGGCCTCCTGCATGCCCAGCACCACCAGGTCGAAGGCCTGCGGGTCGATCTCGGCCGGCGCCGCGGCGTGCAGCCGGCCGGGCAGCCCCCGCGAGTCGACCGCGAGCGGCTCGGCGCGGCCGCGCAGCGGGAAGCGCACCCGCGTGCCCTCACGGCGGATGAGCTCCGCGGTCGGGCGGGTGCAGGCCAGAGTCACGGAATGGCCCGCCATGAGCAGCTTGGTGCCGAGGAGCGAACCGTAGGAGGCGCCGAGGATCAGGATCGAGGTCGTCATGGGGCCATTATGGGGATATGATTTGGGAAATTTCACAATAGAAATTTCACACTGTTAATTTCACAATGACCTCGCCGCGATGACCGCCGCCCGGCACGCCCGCAACAGCCACTTCCTCGGCACCAAGCTGCGCGCCCTGCGCAAGCGCAACGGCCTGACGCTGGAGGAGCTCTCGGCGCGCTGCGTCCAGGTGAACTCGCGGGCGGCGCCCTCGGTGTCCTACCTGAGCATGATCGAGAGCGGCAAGCGGGTGCCCTCGCCGGAGGTGCTGGCGCTGCTGGCGCGGCTGTTCCAGCGCGAGCCGCGCTGGTTCCTCGACGGCAACCCGGAGGCCGAGGCGGCGCCGGAACGCGCCGGCGGCGCCGCCGCGGTGCCGCTGGAACCGGCGTTCCTGTTCTCCAAGGACGTGCTGCAGGCGGCGATCCCGGAGCTGCTGTCGCAGACCGGGACCACCGGCCGCCAGTTCGCCCACCTGCTCATCCGCTCGCACCAGGAGATGTCGCGCAACGATTTCCCGGACCTGGAGCGCGCCGCCGAGGGCGTCGGCGGGCGCAAGTTCCCGCTCGGGGTCGAGGACCTGCTGCGCCTGTGCAAGCAGCACGGCCTCGCGGTGCGCTGGTTCGACCGGAAGCCGGTGCTGGCGCGCGACAACGAGCGCGAGATGCGCAGCATGCTGCGGTCGTTCTTCGAGGCGCCGCGCACGGTGTACCTCAACCGCGGGCTGCAGGCCGAGCCCGCGCGCCTGAAGTTCGACCTCGCCACGCACATCGCGCACAAGGTGCTGCACGAGGGCGACGGCCTGCGCTCGGCCCACGCCACCGGCGGCGGCATGGGCGACGGCCCCGAGGGCGGTCCGGAGCTCGCCGGCTTGAGCCCTCAGGACGTGCTGCACGCGTGGCGCGATTTCGAGTGCAGCTTCTTCGCCGGCGCGCTGCTCTGCCCGAAGGCGCCGTTCCGGAGGTTCCTGGCGCGCGAGTCGCACCGCATCGAGGCCGGCGAGAAGTTCGAGCTCACCCCGGCGGTGATGATGCGGCGCATGACCAAGGTCTCGCCCTATCCCTACTGGCATTTCTTCGACGCCTACCCGCCCGGGCTGTTGCGCGCGGTGTACCGCGGCAACGGCATCCCCCTGCCGTGGGGCAACATGGTCCAGGCGAGCGACCCGTGCCCGAACTGGGCGGTGTTCCGCATGCTGAACGAGGGGCGCGGCCCCGACCGAGGCTCGCAGATCTCGGTGCTGCGCGACGGCGAGCGGACGCTGCTGTACTGCTGCCACTCGCGGCGCACCGAGGACATGGCCGGGAACCCGCACGTGGTGTCGGTCGGCATCGACCTCGCGCCGGCACTGCGCTCGCACGGGGACGACGCGCAGGACATCGCCGAGCGCATCGCCGGCGCCTGCCAGCGGCATCACGGCGAGGCGCCGATCCCGGCCGATGCCGCCGAGTCGATCCGGCGCGTCGCGCGCGTGCTCAACATCGCCTGGGTGGAGGATGCGCTCGAGCGCCCGGCGCGCATCATCTGCCCGCGCAGCAGCCACTGCCCGATCACCGGTCATTGCGAGGGCGTGAAGCCCTCGCGCGCGCGGGAGATCACCGACGTGCGCCGGGAGATCGTCAACCAGGCCCGGCGCGCCCGCTAGCGGGCCCCCGCCGCCGGCGCTGCGGCGCAGCAACGGGCCGGGCTTATCCGGGCAGCAGGACATTTGATGGCGCCGCGGCCGCGGCGGGATTGAATTTTAGATTTCTCTAATATATTCTCGGCCATCGGAGGAGGTCCGGCATGGCCAAGAAGCTCGTGATCGTGATGGCGAACACCGACCCGCGCAACGGCGAGGAGCTCGGCGCGCCGATCTTCCAGGCCTCGGTGGCCGCGGCGATGGACTACGAGGTGGAGGTGATCTGCACCGCCACCGCGGGCCGCCTGATGAAGAAGGGCGTGGCCGAGAAGCTGGTGGTGAAGGAAGGCTCGCCCAAGACGGTCTACGACTTCATCAAGGACGCGCACGAGGCGGGGGCGAAGTTCTACTGCTGCTCGCCGAACCTCGACCTGTTCGACATGAAGGCCGAGGACCTGATCCCGGAGTGCGCGGGCATCGTCGGCGGCGCCCACCTCATCGAGGAGGTGATGGAGGGCGACAGCAAGGTGCTGACCTACTGACATGTCCGGCGCCGGCCACGCGGACAGCACCCGCGTCCAGCAGCACATCGGCGACCCGGTCGGCGACGGCGCGCCGCTGCCGCGGGCAAAGCTGGAGGAGATCTTCGCCGACATCCAGTCCGACCTGCGCTACGACCACGAGCTGAACGGCTGCCTGAACTGCGGCATCTGCACCGCCACCTGCCCGGCGGCGCACTACTACGACTTCAGCCCGCGCGAGATCGTCCAGTTGCTCTGGACCGAGAACCTCGAGGGCATCTACGACGCGATGCAGGAGAAGATCTGGGCCTGCGCGCAGTGCTACACCTGCGCCGCGCGCTGCCCGTTCGGCAATTCCCCCGGCGGGCTGGTGATGCTGATGCGCGAGACCGCGATCAAGCACCAGATGGAATCGGCGAAGAACGTGCTGCGGCCGTTCTCGCGCGTGATGCTGAAGCTGATCTCGACCGGCAACCAGCTCTCGCCGGACATGATCAACAAGGACCACTTCGCCGACTGGGGGCCGAACATCTCCAAGGTGGACGCGCCGCTGAAGCTGCTGCGCAAGGCGATCCCGATGCCGACGCTGAACACCACCGCGACGGCCTGGGAGGTGAACCTGAAGACCTCGGTGGAGCTCTACACCATCTGGGAGATGACCGGGGTGCTGGGCCAGCTGGAGGGCATCGACGAGAACCTGTTCGATGTCATCACGGACATCATGGACGAGAAGCGCGAGGACTGGAAGGACTTCCTCGCCGACCAGGAGGACGACAATGACTGAGCGATTCACGGGCCATGGCCCGGAGTGGAGGGACTCGAACCTTTCCCCGACGGAGGCGCGCATCGCGACCTCCTGGGTGGAGCTGAAGGTCGACAAGCGCTCGATGCTGACGCAGAAGGACCGCGTCGAGGACGTGCGCGACGCGATGTGGGACCTCGAGCGGGACGGCGAGATCGTCGTCCATCGCGTCTCCGACGAGCACCGGCCGGCGATGGTGAAGACGCTCTACGGCTGGGACAAGAAGATCCCGACCACGCGCCTGTGGCACCACAAGTCCTGCGGCCAGTGCGGCAACATCCCCGGCTATCCCGCGTCGCTGCTGTGGCTGATGAACCGCATGGACATCGAGTACCTGGACGAGACCGACCAGACCTCCTGCACCGCGTGGAACTACCACGGCTCGGGCATCGGCAACCTGGAGAGCCTGGCCGCGGTGTTCCTGCGCAACTTCCACCAGGCCTACGTCGCGGCCAAGGCGCAGGGGCTGCCCGAGGGCTACTACTACCCGCTGGTGCACTGCGGTACCTCGTTCGGCAACTACAAGGAGGTGCGTTCCTACCTCGTGCATTCGGCCAAGCTGCGCGAGAACGTGAAGCGCATCCTCGCCAAGCTCGGGCGCCTGGTGGACGGCAAGCTGCTGATCCCGGAGGAGGTGGTGCACTACTCCGAGTGGCTGCACGTGATGCGCGAGCGCATCGCGGGCATGCGCGAGATCGATGTCAGTGGCATCCGCGCCACCATCCACCCGGCCTGCCACGTCTACAAGATGGTGCCGCAGGACGCGATCTACGACGACTCGATCCTCGGCGGCAACCGGCTCGCGGTGTCCACCGGCATCATGCAGGCGCTGGGCACGCAGGTGATCGACTACCAGACCTGGTACGACTGCTGCGGCTTCGGCTTCCGCCACATCATCTCGGAGCGCGAGTTCACCCGCTCCTTCGCCATCGACCGCAAGATCAAGGTGGCGGTGGAGGAGGCGAAGGCGGACGTGATGATCGGCCACGACACCGGCTGCATCACGACGCTGGACAAGAACCAGTGGATCGGCAAGGCCGCCGGCAAGGGCTACGAGCTGCCGGTGCTGGCCGACTGCCAGTTCGCGGCGCTCGCCTGCGGCGCGCATCCCTACAAGATCGTGCAGTCGCACTGGCACGCCTCGCCCACCGAGACGCTGATGGAGAAGATGGGCATCGACTGGCAGGCGAAGAAGGCCGAGTTCGTCGCCTACCTCGAGGAGATCAAGGCGGGCAAGCAGGAGAACCTCTACGACCCGCGCCGCATGATCACCTCCGGCCCGGGCTACATTCCCCTCAAGGCGGCGCCATGAGCAGGCCGGTCCTCGTCGTGGGCGCCGGCCCCGCCGGCCTCGCCGCCGCCGGCGCGCTGGCCGGCGCGGGCCAGCCCGTGGTGCTGGTGGACAAGGAATCGAGGCTCGGCGGCGCGCCCATCCTGTCGGGCTATGCCAAGCTGGTGCCCTCCGGCGAGTGGGCGAAGGATGCCATCGGCGGCATGGTGCGGCGCGTCGAGCAGGATGCGCTGGTCACGGTGAAGACGGGCGCGCGGGTGGAGAAGTTCGAGGGCGAGCCGGGCAGCTTCCGCGCCACGCTGTCGGACGGCTCGAGCCTCGAGGCGGGGGCGGCGATCCTCGCCACCGGCTTCACGCACTTCGACTCGGTGAACAAGCCCGAGTGGGGCTTCGGCACCTTCCCCGACGTGGTGACCACGACGCAGGTGGAGCAGATGATTTCCTCGGGCCGCGGCGTGCGCTGTCCGTCGGACGGCCGGAAGCCCCAGCGCGTGGCGATCCTGCTCTGCGTGGGCTCGCGCGACCGCCAGATCGGGCGCGAGTGGTGCTCCAAGATCTGCTGCACGGTGTCCTGCAACATCGCGATGGAGATCCGCGAGGAACTGCCGGACTGCCATGTCTACATCTACTACATGGACATCCGCACCTACGGCCTGAACGAGACCTTCTACTGGAAGAGTCAGGAGGAGTTCAAGGTCAAGTACATCAAGGCGCGGATCGCGGAGGTCACCTCCGACGGCCAGAAGCTGATCGTCAAGGGCGAGGACACGCTGGTGAAGCGCCCGATCACGATCCCGTTCGACATGGTGGTGCACGCCATCGGCATGGACCCGAACGTGGAGAACAAGACCATCGCCGGGGTGTTCGGGGTCGGCCTGCAGGAGCACGGCCACATCGCGCGCGGCAGCTACGGCGCCAGCGGCGCGACCTCGCGTCCGGGCGTGTTCGTCGCCGGCGCCGCCACCGGGCCGGAGACCATCGACGATTCCATCGCGCAGGGCAACGCGGCGGCGATGGCGGCCTTCGCCATGCTGCGCCGGAAGGCCGCGGCCTGAGGCATGGCGAGCGCCCACCCCGTCGTCCGCGCCGAACGGCCGCAGCTCGAGCTCTCCGGGCCCAAGCTGCGCCTGTCGCTGGAAGCGCTGGTGTCGCGCGCCGACGAGCAGGGCGGCGTCGAGGCCTACGTGGCCGGGCTCAAGCTCAAGTCCGCGCTGTTCCGCGATGCGCTCGCCGGCGAGCTGGACCTCGCGACCCTGCGCACGCTGTGCGCGCACATGGCCACGGTGCGCCGGCGCGCGGGGCCTTACCTCGAGCCGGGTTCGTTCGATGCCACCCGCGGCCGCATCGCGCGCCTGCTCGAGGGCCGCGAGGACACCGCCACGGCGGATGCGCGCATCGCGCGCTTCTGCGCCGAGTTCCCGCAGGACCGCGACCACCGCTGGGTGCGCGACCTCGCCGCCGAGCTGCTGCACTACGCCGATCCGGAGCGCTACCCCCTGATGCAGCGCTGGGTGTGGGACGCGCGCACCAACACCGGGGTCCTGCGCGAGATCTGGCACGGCGAGGACGTGGACCGCATCACCATCGGGGTGCCGGACGGCTACGCCACCTTCCTCGTGCTGCGCGAGGAGCTGGCGCAGTACCTGGCGGCGAACGGCGTGTTCCGCGACGTCCTCTTCTACGTCGACGTGCTCACCGCGCAGGTCTACGCCGACTACATCAGCGAGCGCGGCGGCACCTACCTGCGCACGGACTTCGCCACGCCCGAGGACCCGATGCTGCACACGCGCCGCATCCTCGGCCTGGACGGGGTGGACGCCTCCGGCCGCACCCGGCTGAAGGCGAGCGACGGCACGGCCGTGGTCGTCGGGGCGAACTGAGATGGCGATCCACGAGAAGTCGCTCATCCGGCCGGAGGACCTGAAGGTCCAGGACAAGGTGGTGGTGGACGGCGTGGATGTCTCCGGCCACTGGAGCACGTTCATCCAGTCGCGCGTGGTCACGGACTACAACGAGCGGCTGGAGGAGGAGATCGCGGCGCTGCCGGGCGGCGAGCACATCCACCGCTGCTGGCAGTGCGGCTCCTGCACCAACTCCTGCACCGTGAACGCGGTCAACCCGGACTTCAACCCGCGCTTCTGGATCTACCTGATCCGCATGGGCATGGAGTCCGAGCTGCTGCGCGACAAGGACATCATCTGGCAGTGCGTGTCGTGCAACAAGTGCACCTACGCCTGCCCGCGCGACGTGGTGCCCGAGGGCGTGATGAAGGCCACCGCGCACTGGCTGGAGCTGAAGGGCCACGTGCCGAAGTCGAAGTCGACCCTGTTCGACGAGGAGTTCACCGAGCAGGTCATCGCCACCGGCAAGATCGAGGAAGGCCGCATCATCCGAAACTTCTTCGCCCGCACCGGCCAGCCGCTGCTGCAGGACTGGCTGGTCGAGATGGCGAAGCGCGTGGCGCGCCGCCTGCCGTTCAAGCAGGGCCTCGCGATGGGCTGGGCGACCCTCTTCCGGCCGCGCACGCGCAAGTGGGCGAAGGCCTCGGCGGCGTTGAGCGAGTACGTCCATGAGCAGGAAGCGAAGAACAGGAAGGCGCTCAATGTCGAATAAGTACCAGCGAGTGGCGTACTACCCCGGCTGCGCGCTCGAGGGCACCGGGCACGCCTACAACGCCTCCACCAAGGCCGTGGGCCAGGCCCTGGGCCTGGAGCTGGACGAGGTCAAGGACTGGAACTGCTGCGGGGCGATGGAAGTGAAGAACGTGGACCCCAAGGTGCAGACCTACCTGTCCTCGCGCGTAATGTCCATCGCTGCGCACGAAATGAACGCCAAGGTGGTGATGGCGCCCTGCAATGGCTGCTACCACAACTTGAAGAAGGCGGAGTACGACCTCGCCCACGACGAGGCCTCGCGCCAGGTCGTGGACCGGATCTCGAAGAAGGCCGGGCACGAGACCTACCAGGCCGGGAGCCTGGAGACCATCCACGCCCTGGACTGGATCAAGGACGGGATCGGCGAGGAGGAGTTGAAGCGCCGCCTCAAGGGATCGCTCAAGGGCCTGAAGGTCGCCAACTACTACGGCTGCATGTATACCCGGCCGCGCCACATCTTCCCGGAGAAGGACCAGGGGCCGGGCAGCGAATCCACCTCGCAGCCGCACTTCATGGACGACCTGCTCGCCGCCGCCGGCGCCGAGAACGTGGACTTCCCGCTGAAGACCGCCTGCTGCGGCGGCGCGCACACGCTTTCGGACAGCGACACGTCGACGAAGCTGGTGCTGAACATCCTGCAGGCGGCCGAGGCTGCGGGCGCGGACGTGATCGCCACCGAGTGCCCCACCTGCCATTCCGGGCTGGAAATGCACCAGGTCCGCGCCGAGAAGGTGCTGGGCACGAAGACGAAGGTGCGCATGCTCTACTTCACGCAGCTGCTCGGGGTCGCGCTGGGCGTCGGCCCGCGCAAGCTCGGGGTGCACGAGAACGTGTCCGACGGCCTCGCGCTGCTGAAGGAAAAGGGCATCGCATGAGCGCGGCCAGGGACGCGCTGCTCGCGCGCGCGGAAGCGGTGCTGGAGGAATGGGTGCGTGCGCGCGGCGAGGCGCCGACGCAGGACACCGTGGAGACCTTCCGCCTGCTGGCGCTGCATCGCCAGGGCGCGCGCGGGGTGCCCAGCTTCAACGCCTGCCGGGAAACCTGCCGCGAGGTCGCGTACCACTACAATCTGCTGGCGGAGGGGGCGGATGCGCGCACCGAGCGCATGCTGCAGATGCTGGTGACCCACCTGGAGCTGTTCGTCCGGGGCAAGATGGAAACCGAGGGGCTGGGCGAGTTCTGCTGCGCGTCCCGGCCGGTGCGAAACAAGGAGGAACGGATCGATGGCTAACGTACGCGGCTGCAACCTGCCCGACGACCTGCTCTACGACGTCGACAACCACATCTGGTACCAGGAAGTCGGCGACGGCACCGTCAAGCTCGGCATGACCACCGTTGCCACGGCGATGGCCGGGCAGCTGGTGGCGTTCACGCCGAAGAAGGCCGGGCGCTCGGTCGAGGCGGGCAAGTCCTGCGCCACCGTGGAATCGGGCAAGTGGGTCGGGCCGGCCAAGGCTGCGTTCTCGGCATCGGTGGTCGCGGTCAACGAGGACCTGGCGGGCAAGCCCTCCCTCGCCAACGAGGATCCCTATGGCGCCGGGTGGCTGGTGATCCTCAAGCCCGCAGACTGGGCGGCGGCCAAGGGCTCGCTGACCCCGGGCACGGAGGTCGCGCCCAAGTACGAGGCCAAGATGGCCGCCGACAACTTCAAGGGCTGCGCCTGAGCATGGACCGCGCGGAGCTGATCGCGGACATGAACATGGGCGAGCTGCAGTCGCGCGCGCTGCGCGCCGCGGGGCTGCTGAAGGCCATGTCCAACCCGGTGCGCCTGATGGTGCTGTGCCAGCTCGCCGAATCCGAGAAATCGGTGGGCGAGCTGGAGAAGGTGGCGGCGGTCAGCCAGTCGGCGCTGTCGCAGCACCTGGCGCTGCTGCGCGAGCGAGGGCTGGTGCGCAGCCGCCGCGACGGGCACTCCGTCTACTACACGCTCGACGGGCCGGAGGCGCCGGCGCTGCTGGCCGCGCTGTATGAAGTGTATTGCCGCAACGTGAACCCGATGCGCCCGGCGCGCAAGCGCGGGGCGGCGCGGGCCTAATCCTCCGGCCTCGGCACCGGCGTGGACAGGCAGCCCAGCAGCCGCTCCAGGCGCAAGCGATGCAGTTCCTGCCATGCCGGCGCCATCCGTTCCTCGTCGCCCGCGAACGCCGCGCGCAGGAACGCTTCCAGGGGCCCCCGCAGTTCCGCAGTGCGCGCCTCGCCCGGCGTCCAGCCGACGCGGGATCCCGCCGTCACGAACGCGGCTTCGTCTGCCGCGCTGCGCCGCAGGTCTTCCAGCCGGCGCAGGCGCGCGAGGTCCTCGCGCAGCAGCTGCGCCCTGAACAGGCTCTCCTCGCCGGCCAGTTGGCGTTCGAGATCGACGATCAAGCGCATGCCGGCATTCTATAGGCCCTCGCCATGACCGAAGCCACGCCCGCCCAGCTCGCGCCCTACGTCACCTGGGGCGCGTTCGCGCTCGCATTCGTCTTCGGCGCGGTCGGCAACAAGACCAACTTCTGCACCATGGGCGCGGTCTCCGACTGGGTGAACATGGGCGACCTGGGCCGCCTGCGCATGTGGCTGCTCGCGATCGCGGTGGCGCTGCTGGGCTCCTCCGCGCTGCATCTCGCGGGCGTGGTGGACCTCGCCAAGTCCATCTACCAGGCACCCAACTTCACCTGGCTGTCCTACATCGTGGGCGGGTTCCTGTTCGGCGTCGGCATGACGCTGGGCTCGGGCTGCGGCTCGAAGACCCTGATCCGCATCGGCGGCGGCAACCTGAAGTCGCTGGTGGTGTTCGTGTTCATCGGCATCGCCGCCTACATGACGCTGCGCGGCCTGTTCGGCGCCTTCCGCGTCAACGTGCTGGAGCAGGCTTCGGTCACCTTCGCGACGGGCCAGGACCTGCCCTCGCTGCTCGCCGCGTCCACCGGCATGGCGAAGGCGACCTGGATCGCGGTGCTCGCCGGCGTGATCGGCCTCGCGCTGATTGCGTTTGCCTACGCCAGCGCCGACTTCCGCGCCAACTTCGACTACACGCTGGGCGGCGTGGTCACCGGGCTGGTGGTGGTCGGCGGCTGGTACGTGAGCGGAAGGCTCGGCTACCTCGCCGAGGATCCGAACACGCTGCAGGAGGCGTTCGTCGCCACCAACACCGGGCGGATGGAATCCTTCTCCTTCGTTTCCCCCATGGCCTTCACCCTGGACTACCTCATGCTGTGGACCGACAAGTCGAGGATCATCACCTACGGCATCGCCTCGGCCGCGGGCGTGGTCGCCGGGTCGGCCGCCTACGCGCTCGCCTCGCGCAGCTTCCGCTGGGAAGGCTTCCGCGACGCCGAGGACACCGCCAGCCACATCCTCGGCGGCATCCTCATGGGCTTCGGCGGCATCACCGCGCTGGGCTGCACCGTCGGGCAGGCCATCACCGGCGTGTCGACCCTGGCGCTGGGCTCCCTTGTCACCTTCGCCGCCATCGTCGCCGGCTCGGCGCTCACGATGAAGGTGCAGTACTGGCGGATGGGCGGCTAGGGGCCGCCGGCGGCCACCTGCACGAAGCGGATCGAGGCCGCGAGCACCTCGTTGCGCGCCTGGTGCAGCGGGTAGTGCGCGCTGCCGGGGATGCGCAAGCGCTCCAGCCGGCCGGGCAGCAAGGCCGCCAGGGCCTCCAGCTGCGCAACCGAGAAGAACTCGTCGTCCTCGCCCTGGATTGCGAGCACCGGGCAGCGCGCCTGCGACACATGGCGTTCCAGTCCCCAGCTCGTGCCGGGCGCCTGCGCTGTCCAGACTTCGACCAGGCGGGCGAAGAGCCGCTCCGTGTTCGCGCCGTGATGGCGCCGCAGCCGCGCCCTCAGGTCCCCGGACTCGAAGTCCCGGATCTGGTCGCGGATCTGGTCCAGCGTGCGCTGCTCGACGAACAGGTGCGGTGACAAGGCGATGACACCGCGCGCGCGCGCGGGAAAGGCACCGGCAAAGGCGAGCGCGATGGCAGCGCCGTCCGACTGGCCGACCAGGATCGCCTCGCGCACGCGGGCCTGGTCCAGGACTTCCGGCAGGGACTCGAGCGCCTCGCGCAGCAGGTAGTCGCGCGCGTGCGGCGGCGCGAGCGGCTCGGAGTCCCCCGACCCCCAGCGGTCGTAGAGCAGGGCGCCGCAGCCGGTGGCCTTCACAAGCTGGTCGGGGAAATCGCGCCATAGCCGCACGCTGCCCAGCGCGTCGTGCAGGAACACCAGCGCCGGCTTGTCTCCAGGCGGTGGGCCACGCCAGTGGCCGCGCAACCGGCGGCCCGCGGCGTGGAAGGTCTTCTGCGCCAGCGCCTGCTCGACCGCCTCGCGAAAAACGAGGGGCGACAGGCCGGGCATCTCGCAGGGGCGTTCCGCGAAAAAGCCCTCCGCTGCGGCGCCGGCTTCGGCAACGGACAGCCCGCGCAGGCGCGCCTCGAGGTCGTAGAGTGCGCGCGGCGGGCTGAGGAAGAAGTCGCCGGTCACCAGGACCTCGCGGATGCGGTCGCGCGCCGGGCCCTCCAGCCGGACGTCGGCGCGAATCGTGCCGCCGCGGCGCACCAGCGTCGCCGACACCTCCGGTGGGTCGCCGGCGGGAACATCCAGCTGGCGCACGAACTCATCGGTGCCGTACTGTTCGTCGAACAACTTCCGCGCCAGGCGTTCCTCGTCGTCGGTCGACGTGCCCCATTGCGGATCCAGCCCGAGGTGCTCCCGAAACCCTTCCAGCAGCGCCGCGTGGATCTCCGCCAGCGGCGGCACGCGGCCGAGGATCTCGCGCAGGCTGGTGACGCGGCGCCGGGCGTCCTCGAGGTCGCGCCGCGCCAGCTTTTCCACCGGAATGCGCAGCGCCTCGATCATGCGCAGGGGATCGAAGTCCGCGAGCAGCGTGCCCTGGAAGAACAGCGTGTCGCCGTCGATGACGCCGCCGGTGCCGCTCAGCTTGCGGCCCTCGACCTCGATGTCGTTGCGGGGACGGAACTCCGCCGGTACGCCGAGGCGCTTGAGGCCCGCGGCGGCCGCGGTGCAGATGCGCGCCGTGATCGCGGCGAGGTCGGGCCCGAGCGCGCGGCGATCGAGCACCAGCTCCCAGCAGGCCTGTCCTTCGTCCAAGTACAGGCCGCCGCCGCCGGTGATGCGCCGCCCGACCTCGATGCCGTTGGCGGCGCAGTACTCGAGGCGCACCTCGTGGCTGAGCATCTGGTGCAGGCCGACCAGTGCGCTGGGCCGGAAGCGCAGGAAGCGGATGGTCTCCGGGCCGCTTCCCGCGTTGCGCCAGTCGATCAGCGCCTGGTCGAAGGCGACGTTCTCCCGGCCGGAGCGGACGCCGGTGTCGATGACGCGGACGGGGCGGCGGGCGGCCGGCACGGCCTCAGCCGGGGTTGGCAACCATGAGGCGGCCGCGCATGGCGGCGTAGTAGAGCACCGGGATCACGACCAGCGTCAGCACGGTCGAGACCAGGATGCCGAAGATGAGCGAGATGGCGAGGCCGTTGAAGATCGGGTCGTCGAGGATGAACAGGGCGCCCAGCATGGCGGCAAGCCCGGTGAGGGCGATGGGCTTGGCGCGCGCCGCCGCCGACTGCAGCACCGCCTGCTCCAGGGCGACGCCCTCGGCGAGCCTGAGGTTGACGAAGTCCACCAGCAGGATGGAATTGCGCACGATGATGCCGGCGAGCGCGATCATGCCGATCATGGAGGTGGCGGTGAAGTTCGCCCCCAGCAGCGCGTGCCCCGGCATGACGCCGATCACGGTGAGCGGGATCGGCGCCATGATCACCAGCGGCACCAGATACGAGCGGAACTGGGCCACGACCAGCAGGTAGATGAGGACGAGGCCCACCGCGTAGGCGAGGCCCATGTCGCGGAAGGTCTCGTAGGTGATCTGCCACTCGCCGTCCCACTTGATGGCGTACTCGCGGTACGGGTCCGAGGGCTGGCGGATGAAGTATTCGCCCAGCTTGCCGCCCTCCTCGTCGGCCACGCCGGCGACCTTGCCGCGCGCGGCGAACATGCCGTAGAGCGGGCTGTCGATGCGTCCCGCCTGGTCGGCGACGACGTAGGTCACCGGCAGCAGGTCCTTGTGGTGGATCGGCCGGTCGCGCTCGTTGGCGGTCGCGCTCACCAGCTCCGAGAGCGGCACCAGCGTGCCGGCGGTGCCGCGCACCTGGAGCTTGAGCATCGCGTCCAGCGACCCTGCGCGCTCGGCCGGGATCTCGATGCGCACCGGCACCTCGTACTTCGACTGGCCGTCGTGCACCGGCGTGACTTCCGTCCCGGAGAGGCCGATGCGCATGGTCTCGGCGACGCTGCGCCGGCTGACGCCCGCGAGCGCGCTCTTGGCCTGGTCCACCTTCAGCGCGAGGCGCGGCGCGGCATCCTCGATGGAATCGTCCACCGCGACGATGCCCGGGGTGGCCACCAGCGCCGCGCGCACGCGCTTGGCGACGCGATGGCGGCCGGCCTCGTCCGGCCCATAGACCTCGGCGACGATGGGCGAGAGCACCGGCGGGCCGGGGGGCACCTCGACCACCTTGACGCGCGCATTCCAGCGCGCCGCGATCGCCTCCAGCTTCGGCCGCACCGCCTGCGCGATGTCGTGGCTCTTGCGGTCGCGCTCGCCCTTGCCGACCAGGTTCACCTGCAGGTCGCCCATCTCGGAGGCCGTGCGCAGGTAGTACTGGCGCACCAGGCCGTTGAAGTTGATCGGCGCCGCGGTCCCCGCGTAGGCCTGGTAGTCGGTCACCTCGGGCAGCGTCGCCACCTCGGCGCCCATTTCGTGCAGCACCGCGGCGGTGATCTCCAGCGGCGTGCCGGCGGGCAGGTCCACCACCACCTGGAACTCGGACTTGTTGTCCAGCGGCAGCATCTTCAGCACCACCAGCTTGAAGCCGGCGAGCGAAACCGAGGCGACGATCGCGGCCAGCACCGCCAGCGCCAGCCTGCGGCGGCGGCGCGGTGAGGCGATGAGCGGGGCGAGCAGGCGCTCGAACAGGCGCTCCAGCCTGCCGCCGCCGGCCTGGGCATGCGCGGCGGGTCGCAGCAGCTTGAGCGCGAGCCACGGCGTCACGGTGAACGCGATGGCGAGCGAGATCAGCATGCCGAGGCTGGCGTTGATCGGAATCGGGCCCATGTAGGGGCCCATCAGGCCGCTGACGAAGGCCATCGGCAGCAGCGCGGCGATCACGGTGAAGGTGGCGAGGATGGTCGGGCCGCCCACCTCATCCACCGCCAGCGGGATCACCTCGGCGAGCGGCTTGCCGTCCATGGCCATGCGGCGGTGGATGTTCTCCACCACGACGATGGCGTCGTCCACCAGAATGCCGATGGAGAAGATGAGGGCGAACAGCGACACCCGGTTGAGCGTGAAGCCCCAGGCCCAGGAGGCGAACAGGGTCGCCGCGAGCGTGAGCAGCACCGCGATGCCCACGATCAGCGCCTCGCGCAGGCCCAGCGCAAAGAGCACCAGCGCCACCACCGACAGCGTGGCGAAGGCGAGCTTCAGGATCAGCTGCTGCGCCTTGTCGTTGGCGGTGGCGCCGTAGTTGCGCGTCACGGTCACCTTGACGTCCGCCGGGATCAGCGCGCCGCGCAGTTCCTGCACGCGCGCGAGCAGGCGCGACGCGACCTCGACCGCGTTCTCGCCGGGCTTCTTGGTGACCTGCACGGTGACCGCGGGGTGCTCGCCTTTCGCGCTGCCCATCCAGACGTAGCGCGCGGGCGGCGGCGGGCCGTCGCGCACCTCGGCGACGTCGCTCAGGAACACCGGCTTGCCGTCGGCCACGCCGACGACGATGCCGCGCACGTCCGCGGCGGAGGCGAAGTGGTTGCCGGTCTCGACCACGACCTCGCGGTTCTCGCGCACGATGCGGCCGCTGGGCAGCGAGACGTTCGCGAGTTGCAGCGCGTTGGCGATGTCCAGCGCGGCGATGCCGTGCGAGCCCAGCCGGTCGGTGTCAAGCAGCACGCGCACCGCGCGCCCCGGCCCGCCCAGCGTCTGCACTTCGCGCGTGCCGGGCACGCGCTTCAGCTCCACCTCGGCGGCGTGCGCGATGCGCTCGATCTCGAAGGCGCCGCGCTGCCCATCCTCGCTCCACAGCGTGAGCGTGACCACCGGGACGTCGTCGATGCCCTTGGGCTTGATGATCGGCTCGCCGATGCCGAGGTTGGGCGAGACCCAGTCGCGGTTGGCGTTGATGGTGTCGTACAGGCGCACCAGCGCGTCGGTGCGTTGCTCGCCCACCTTGAACTGCACCGTCAGCACGGCAAGGCCCGGGCGCGACACCGAGTAGACGTGCTCGATGCCGGTGATCTGCGACAGCACCTGCTCGGCGGGCGTGGCGACCAGCTTCTCGACGTCCGCCGCCGACGCGCCCGGGAAGGGGATCAGCACGTTCGCCATGGTGACGTCGATCTGCGGCTCTTCCTCGCGCGGCGTGATCGCGACCGCGAACAGGCCGAGCAGGAACGCGACCAGCGCCAGCAGCGGCGTGAGCTGCGAGCCCTGGAAATAGCCCGCGATGCGGCCCGAGATGCCCACCGTTCAGCTCCCCGGGGCGGAGAGGCCGGCCTTCACCGGCTCGAGCGCGACGCGCTCGCCGGCCTTCAGGCCCGCGAGCACCTCGATGGCGCGCTCGTCGCCGGCCTCGCCCAGGCGCACCTGGCGCAGCTGCGGCCGGCCGTCGGCGCCGATCACATAGACCGCGGTGAGCTCGCTGCGCCGGATGACCGCGGGCCGCGGCACCAGCAGGCGCGGCGCCTTGCCGACCACGAAGTGCGCGCGGGCGAACACCCCGGGATAGATGCCGCTCACGTCCTCGGGCAGGTCGATCCGCACGCGGGTGGTGTGCGTCCGCGGATCGGCGGAGGGCACCACGGTGAGGCTCTTCGCCTCGACCCACTGCGCGCGCGAGGGAATCTCGATCCGCGCCCGGCCCGAGGCCTGGATCGCCGCGACCTGGGACTGCGGCACGTTCGCCGCCACGCGCAGCGTGGCTGGGTCGAACCCGGTCATCAGGGGCTTGCCGGGCACCGCCATCTCGCCCAGCTCGACATGCCGCGCCGAGACGATGCCGCCATAGGGCGCGACGACCGTGGCGAAGCTGCGCTCGGTGGCCGCCTGGCCGGCACCGGCGAGCAGCGCGGTGACCCGCGCCTGCGCCGACTTGTAGGCCGCCTCGGCCTGGTCCACGGCGGCCTGGCTGATGAACTTCTGCGACAGCAGCTGGCGCTGGCGGTCGTACTGCGCCTTCGCGTTGCCGAGTGCCGCCTGCGCCTCGCGCACCTGGGCTTCGCTCGCGGCCACCGCCTGGGTCGCGGCGCGCTCGTCGATGCGCACGATCACTTCGCCCTTCTTCACGCGGTCGCCGACGTCGAAGCGGATGTCGATCACGCGCCCGGCGATCTGCGCCGAGACGGTGGACTGGCGAACCGCCTCGACCAAGGCTTCCGAGGACCAGGTGAGCTCGATCTCGCGCTGTTCAACGGGCGCTGTCGCAAGCGACGGCCTGGCCGCGGCTGGCGGCTTCGCATCGCGACCGTCGCCGCAGGCGGCGAGGGCGATCGCGGCAGCGAGCACGGCCAGGCGCATCATGCCGCCCACCTTACCAGTTCGCCGGCGTCCAGCGCGCCCGAGACCCGCTTCACTTCCGCGCCGTCGCGGAACAGCACCAGCGTCGGGATGGCGCGGATGCCCATGCGCTGCGCGAGCCCCGGTGCCTGCTCGGTGTTCACCTTGACCAGCTGCACGCGGCCTTTCAACTGTTCGGCCGCGCGCGCGAAATGCGGCGCCATGCCGCGGCAGGGACCGCACCAGGGTGCCCAGAAATCGACCAGCACCGGCAGGCCGCTGCGCGCGACGTAGCTGTCGAAGCCGGACTCGTCCAACTCGACCGGCGCGCCCGCGGCCAGCGGCGCGCCGCAGCGGCCGCACTTTGGCCCGTCGCCGACGCGGTCCGCGGGGACGCGGTTAGCAGTCAGGCAGGACGGGCAGGCGAGCTGGACGGGTTCGCTCACGCGCGGGCGCCTTCGGCGGAGCGGATCCCGAGCCGGCGCAGGATCATTTCCAGCGGGCAGAAGCGCGTGAAGCCGCTCTGGAACAGGTTCGCGCCGACGAAGGCGGTGAACCAGAGGAAGTTGGCGTTGACGAAAAGCGGGCTGCCCTCGACGCCCAGGGCGAGCGAGGCGAGGACGAAGGTGCCGGCGAAGATGCGCACGAGGCGTTCGGTGGTCATGGTGTTCCTTTGCATGGTTGAATGGATGCTTCAGGGCGCAGGATGCGCGCCCGCCGCGCGGGAGTCTGTGACCTTGGTTACAGAGGAAAAGACGCATGTTTCCAGTGACTTGAAGGCGCGCCTGCTGGTGCGCTTCCCGGTGCTCGCGGGCCTCGCGCCCGGCGAGCTGGATGCGGTGCTGGCCGAGGCGCCGGTGATGCGCGTCGCCGCCGGCACGGTGCTGTTCGACGCCAGGCAGCCCTGCCGCGGCTTTCCGCTGCTGCTGGAGGGCACGGTGCGGGTGTCGAAGGCGGCACCCAACGGGCGCGAGATCCTGCTCTACCGCGTCGATCCGGGGCAGGGCTGCGTGCTCTCGGGCGGCTGCCTGCTCGGCCACTCGGACTATTCGGCGACCGGCGTGGCGGAGACCGACGTCACGCTGGTGGCGATCCCGCCGGGCGCGTTCCAGCGGCTGCTGATCGGCTACGAGCCCTTCCGCCGCTTCGTGTTCGGCATGTACGGCGAGCGCCTCGCCGAGGTGATGGAACTGGTGGAGGAGGTGGCGTTCCGGAAACTCGACGAGCGCCTCGCGCAGCTGCTGGTGCACCGCGGGCCGGTGGTGGAGGGCACGCACCAGTCGCTGGCCGACGAATTGGGCAGCGTGCGCGAGATCGTCAGCCGCCTGCTGCGCTCCTTCGAGGTGCGCGGCTGGGTGAAGATCGGGCGCGAGCGCGTGACCGTGCTCGATCCGAAGGCGCTCGCCGCGCTGGGTCGCAGTTCCTAGCCGGATCTGCGAAACGCCGCTTGCGGCGGCCTGGGGCGGGGCCGAGACTGCCTGCTTTCCCTTCCGGAGACTTTCATGTCGATGCTTCGCTTCGCCGCCGCGGCCGTGCTCTGCACCCTCGCCGGCCCGGCTCTGGCGCAGGAGTCGTACCCCTCCCGGCCGATCCGGATCGTCGTCACGTTTCCCGCGGGCGGCGGGCCGGACATCATGGCGCGCGTGGTGGCGAACAAGCTCACCGAGACGCTGAAGAGCGCGGTGATCGTGGAGAACCGGGCCGGCGCCACCGGCCTCATCGGCGCCGAGCACGTGGCGAAGTCGGCGCCCGACGGCTACACGCTGGTGGTCAGCACGCCGGCGCCCTTCAGCGTGGCCGGCGGCGCCGGGCGCAAGATCGGCTACGACCCGGTGAAGGACTTCGCCGGCGTGACGATGGGCGTGCTGCTCACGCCGATCCTCGTCGTCGCCCCCAACGCGCCCTACAAGAGCGTCGCGGACCTGATCGCGGCCGCCCGTACGCGGGGCGACAAGATGAACTACGGCTCCGCCGGCATCGGCAACTCGCAGCACCTGGCGGGCGAGCTGTTCAACCAGATGGCGGGCATCAACGTGCTGCACGTCCCCTACCAGGGGACGGCGCTCGGCCTGGTGGCGGTGATGAACGGCCAGACCGACTACTACTTCTCCGATCCGTCGGCGGTGCCGCACGTCCGCTCCGGCAAGCTGCGCGCGCTCGCGGTCTCGACGCTCAAGCGCTCGGCGCAGATGCCGGAGGTGCCCACCGTGCACGAGTCGGGGTTGCCGAACTATGAATACTCGAACTGGTACGGCTTCCACGTGCCGGCCAAGACGCCGCGCGCCATCGTGCAGCGGCTCAACCGGGAGATCCATGCGGCGCTCCGGGCGCCGGACACCGCCGAGCGCCTGCTCACCGGCGGCATGGAGCCGGCGCCCTCGACCCCCGAGGAACTCGACGCGTTCCTGATCAAGGACCTCGAGAAGTGGGGCCGCGTGGTGAAGGCCGCGAACATCAAGTTCGAATGACCTTCAGCATCCTCGCGCATTGCCCGCGCAGCGGGAAAGCGGGCTTCTGCCAGGCGACCAGCACGCCGGCGGTGGGCTGGCGCATCTCCGATGTCGTGCCCGGACGGGGCGTGGTCACGGTGCAGGCCCACGGCGACTACCGCCAGCTCCAGCTCGCGAAGCGCCTGATGGCGTTCGGCCACTCCCCGGCCAAGGTCCTGAAGGACCTGTCGGAGGGCGACGCCCACTTCGAGTTCCGCCAGATCGCGCTCATCGACTACTCCGGCAACGTGGCGGTGAACACCGGCAAGCGCGCGCGGCCGTGGGCGGGCGAGGTGACCGGGCCGGGGTTCGTCGCGACGGGCAACGTCCTCGTCGGCGAGGGCGTGGTGCAGGCCATGGCCGGCGCCTACGTCGCGGCCGGGTCGCAGGAACTCGAGGAGCGGCTGCTGCGCGCGGTGGAGGCCGGGCGGGACGCGGGCGGGCAGGAGGAAGGCCAGACCTCGTGCGCGCTCGTCGTCTACGACAAGCACGAGTTCCCGATCGTCAACCTGCGCGTCGACGTGAGCGCGGAGCCGATCGCGGAGATGCGCCGGATCTTCGACTGGTTCAAGCCGCTGATCCCGTACTACGTGCAGCGCACGCTCGACCCCTCGTCCGTCGCGCCGAAGAAGGCGGTGCTCGAGAAGATGGGGCTGCCGGTCAACCCTTACCGAGCCTGACAGGAGGCACCGCATGACCTTTACCGTCGTCGCCCGCGAGCCGAAGACCGGCCTGCTGGGCATCGCGCAGTCGACGAACCCGATGTCGGTGGGGGGGCGTTGCCCTTTCATCCGGGCCAACGTCGGCGCCGTGAGCACCCAGGCCTACACCGACCCCGGCCTCGGGCCGCTCGCGATCGAGTTGCTGGCGCTCGGGCACGCGCCCGAGAAAGTGCTCAAGGACCTGCGCGAGACCGATGATCACTTCGAATGGCGGCAGATCGGCATCGTCGACCGGCACGGGCGCGTCGCCGTGCACAGTGGCAAGGAATGCAAGACCCACACCGCGGCGATCAAGGGCGAGGGCTACGTGGTGATGGGCAACTACCTGCTCACCGACCGCGTGGTGCCGGAGATGGATCGCGCCTGGCGCGAGTCCGAGGGGCAGCTGTTCGAGGATCGCCTGTTCGCGGCGCTCGCCGCCGGACGCAAGCAGGGCGGCGACCTCGGCGGCCACCGGTCCGCGGCGCTGCTCGTCTACGACACCGAGGCCTACGCGCGCACCGACCTGCGCATCGACTTCGTGCCCAAGCGCGACGGCCAGCCCGACGCGGTGGACGCGCTGCGCGAGCTGCTGGAGCGCTGGCGGCCGCTGATCGGCTACTACAAGGTGCGGCCCCACAAGCCGACGATGCCGGGATGGGCGGACTGGCTCGCCCAGCAGGGCACGCCGTTCCGCGAATAGCGCGCGCAGGCCGGCGGGGCCCGGTCCCCGCTACAGCGTTCCAGCAACGCTCTAGAGTGTTCCTGCAACGCTCTAGAGCGTTCCTGGATAATGCCCGCCGTCCATGAGCAGGTTCTGGCCGGTGATGTAGCCGGCATGGACGCTGCATAGGAACGCGCAGGCGGCGCCGAATTCCTCCACGGTGCCGAAGCGCTTCGCCGGGTTTCCCGCGGCCCGCGCCTGCGTCACTTCCTCCACGCTCTTGCCCAGCTTCTGCGCGTTGAACACCAGGCTGCTGCGCAGCCGGTCGGTGTCGAACGGTCCCGGCAGCAGGCCGTTGATGGTGACGTTGTGCTGCACCGTCTGGCGCGACAGGCCGGCGACGAAGCCGGTGAGGCCGGTGCGGGCGCCGTTGGACAGGCCCAGCTCCGGGATCGGCAGCTTCACCGCGCCGGAGGTGATGTTGACGATGCGCCCGAACCTGCGCGCGATCATGCCGTCCACCGTGGCCTTGATGAGCTCGATCGGGGTCAGCATGTTGGCGTCGAGCGCCTTCACCCAGTCCTCGCGAGTCCAGTTGCGAAAATCCCCGGGCGGCGGGCCGCCGGCGTTGTTCACCAGGATGTCCACCTGCGGGCAGGCGGCGAGCGCCGCGGCGCGGCCTTCCGGGGTGGTGATGTCGCCGGCCACGGCCGTGACCTTCACGCCGGTTGCCTTGCGGATTTCCGCCGCGGTGGCTTCGAGCGCTTCCTTGCCGCGCGCGGTGATGACGAGGTCCACGCCTTCCCTGGCCAGCGCCATGGCGCAGCCCTTGCCCAGGCCCTTGGAAGCGGCGCAGACGAGCGCGTGCCTGCCCTTGATTCCCATGTCCATTGCGTGCGTTCCTTTAAAAGACTAGCGCCGCTTGCCGAGGATGGACCCCAGCACGCCGCGGATGATTTCGCGTCCCACTGTCGAACCGATGGTGCGCACCGTGCTCTTGGCGAGGGTCTGCGCGAGGCCGTCATGCTGGCCGCCGCGCGGCCCGGTGCGGCCGAACAGCAGTTCCATGAGCGGGTTCGAGGCGGGCTTCCCCGCATCCCCTGCAGGTATTGGCGCGCTTGAGCCGCCGGAGGGTGCGGCGGCACCCGATTCCTGCGCGCGCGCCTTGAGCTTCTCGTAGGCCGATTCCCGGTCCACCAGCTTCTCGTAGTGGCCCGCGATCGGCGAGGCGGTGATGAGCTGCTTGCGCTCGGCGGCGGAAAGCGGCCCCAGCTGGCTGCCCGGCGGCACGATGAAGGCGCGCTCGGTGACGCCCGGCCGGCCCTTCTCGTCCAGCAGGCTCACCAGCGCCTCGCCCACGCCCAGTTCGGTGATCGCCTGCTCGATCTTCAGCTTCGGGTTCGGGCGCATGGTCTCGGCGGCCGACTTCACCGCCTTCTGGTCCTTCGGCGTGAAGGCGCGCAGCGCGTGCTGCACCCGGTTGCCCAGCTGCCCCAGCACCGATTCCGGGATGTCGAGCGGATTCTGGGTGACGAAGTACACGCCCACGCCCTTGGAGCGGATCAGGCGCACCACCTGCTCGATCTTCTCCAGCAGCGCCTTCGGGGCGTCGTTGAACAGCAGGTGCGCTTCGTCGAAGAAGAACACGAGCCTGGGCTTCTCGACGTCCCCCACCTCGGGCAGGTTCTCGAAGAGTTCGGCGAGCATCCACAGCAGGAACGTCGCGTAGAGCTTGGGCGAGTTCATCAGCTTGTCGGCGGCGAGGACGTTGACCACCCCCTTGCCACCCTCGGCCTGCATCAGGTCGGCGATGTTCAGCATCGGTTCGCCGAAGAAGCGGTCCGCGCCCTGGGTCTCCAGGGCGAGGATGCCGCGCTGGATGGCGCCGATGGAGGCGGCCGAGACGTTGCCGTACTCGGTGGTGAATTTCGACGCGTTGTCGCCCACGAACTGCAGCATGGCGCGCAGGTCCTTGGCGTCGAGCAGCGCCAGGCCGGCGTCGTCGGCGATCTTGAAGACGAGGTTCAGCACGCCTTCCTGGGTGTCGTTCAGGCCCAGCAGGCGCGAGAGCAGCAGCGGCCCCATGTCCGAAATGGTGGCGCGCACCGGGTGGCCGTTCTCGCCGTAGACGTCCCAGAACACCACCGGGCAGGCGGCATAGGCGAGATCAACCTTGAGCAGCTTGGCGCGCTCGGCAACCTTGGCGTTGGCCCCGCCCGCACGGGCGATGCCCGAGAGGTCGCCCTTCACGTCGGCCAGGAACACAGGCACGCCGATGCCGGAGAAGGCCTGCGCCAGCGCCTGCAGGGTGACCGTCTTGCCGGTGCCGGTGGCGCCGGTGATCAGGCCGTGGCGGTTGGCGAGCGCCGGCAGCAGCTCGAGGTCGGTTTTTCCCGCTTTCGCGACGAGAAGAGGCGCAGCCATGACGGTAAAATTATGACATGGCCGGACACAGCAAATGGGCGAACATCAAGCACCGCAAGGCGGCCGCCGACGCCAAGAAGGGCAAAGTCTTCACGCGCCTGATCAAGGAAATCACCGTGGCTGCGAGGCTGGGCGGGGGCGATCCCGACAGCAACCCGCGCCTGCGCCTGTGCCTGGACAAGGCGCGCGAAGCCAACATGACCAAGGACTCCGTGACGCGCGCGGTGCAGCGCGGCACCGGCGAGCTCGAGGGCGTCGCCTACGAGGAAGTGCGCTACGAAGGCTACGGCGCGGGCGGCGCCGCGGTGCTGGTCGACTGCCTGACCGACAACCGCACCCGCACCGTGGCCGAGGTGCGCCACGCCTTCACCAAGGCGGGCGGCAACATGGGTGCCGACGGCTCCGTGGCCTACCTGTTCAAGCATTGCGGCCAGTTCGTGTTCGCCCCCGGCGCCTCCGAGGACAAGGTGATGGAGGCGGCGCTGGAGGCCGGGGCCGACGACGTGGTGACCAACGAGGACGGCTCCATCGAGGTGCTCAGCGCGCCGCACGACTTCGACAAGGTGAAGACCGGGCTGGAGAAGGCGGGCCTGAAGCCGGAACTGGCCGAGATCACCATGAAGCCGGTGAACGAGGTCGCCGTCGCGGGCGAGGACGCGGCGCGCCTGCGCCGGCTGCTGGAGGCGCTGGAGGGCCTGGACGACGTGCAGGACGTCTACACCACGGCGGCGCTCGACGAGTGAGGATCCTCGGCATCGATCCGGGTCTGCGCAACACCGGGTTCGGCGTCATCGAAAAATCAGGCGGCAAGCTGCGCTACGTCACCAGCGGCACCGTGAAGTCCGGCGCGGGCGACCTCGCCGCGCGCCTCAAGGTGCTGCTCGAGGGCCTGAACGAGGTGATCGGGGCGCAGGCGCCGCAGGAAGTGGCCATCGAGAAGGTCTTCGTCAACGTCAATCCGCAGTCCACGCTGTTGCTGGGACAGGCGCGCGGCACCGCGATCTGCGCCGCGGTGATCGCCGGCCTCCCGGTCGCGGAGTACACTGCGCTGCAGGTCAAGCAGGCGGTGGTCGGCAAGGGCCATGCAAAAAAAGAACAGGTGCAGCACATGGTGAAGCGGCTGCTTGCGCTGCCCGGGGATCCCAGCCCCGACGCCGCCGACGCGCTCGCCTGCGCCATCTGTCACGCGCATTCCGCCGCGCTGGGCGCGGTCAGCACCCGCAGCCTGCACATGAAGAAGGGACGCCTGGTTTGATCGGCCGGATCTCGGGAAAACTGATCGCCAAGCACCCGCCGCAGGTGCTGGTGGACGTGAACGGCCTCGCCTACGAGGTGGATGTGCCGATGAGCACGTTCTATGCGTTGCCGGCCACGGGCGAGGAGGTCACGCTCGTCACCCACCTCGTCGTGCGGGAAGACGCCCACATCCTTTTCGGCTTCGCCACGCAGGACGAGCGCAGCGCGTTCCGCCAGTTGATCCGCATTTCCGGGATCGGCGCGCGCACCGCCTTGTCCGTGCTGTCGGGTCTGTCGGTCGCGGAATTGGCTCAGGCGGTGGCGATGCAGGAAACGGCGCGGCTGACCAAGGTTCCCGGCATCGGCAAGAAAACCGCCGAGCGCCTGCTGCTGGAGCTGAAAGGCAAGCTCGCCGACGCGCTGCCGGCGGAGGCGAAGGCCGGCGGCAACGGCGACGTGCTCAATGCGCTGCTGGGCCTGGGCTACAGCGAGAAGGAAGCGCTGGTCGCGGTGAAGGGGCTGCCGCCGGGCATTGGGGTCACCGAGGGCATCCGGGCGGCGCTGAAGGGGCTGGCGAAGGGCTAGCCCGGTAAGATACGCCATGGCGGTAGAAACAGACCGGCTCATCTCGGCGAAGCCGACTTCGACGCAGGAAGAGCAGATCGAGCGCTCGCTGCGCCCGGCGACGCTCGCCGAGTACGTCGGGCAGCAGAAGACGCGCAGCCAGCTGGAGATCTTCATCCAGGCCGCCAGGGGCAGGAGCGAAGCGCTCGACCACGTGCTCCTGTTCGGCCCGCCCGGCCTGGGCAAGACCACGCTCGCCCACATCATCGCCCGCGAGATGGGCGTCAACCTGCGCCAGACCTCGGGGCCGGTGCTGGAGCGCGCCGGCGACCTCGCCGCGCTCCTCACCAACCTGGAGCCGCGCGACGTCCTGTTCATCGACGAGATCCATCGCCTGTCGCCGGTGGTGGAGGAGATCCTCTACCCCGCGCTGGAGGACTACCAGATCGACATCATGATCGGCGAGGGCCCGGCGGCGCGCTCCATCAAGCTGGACCTGCCGCCGTTCACGCTGGTCGGGGCGACCACCCGCGCCGGCATGCTCACCAACCCGCTGCGCGACCGCTTCGGCATCGTGGCGCGGCTGGAGT
>CAZMDA010000042.1:0-14406 GCA_964564865.1 uncultured Bordetella sp.
CGCGGTTCGTCCCCAACCTGGTCGTCACCCATCCGCTCGCGCCCGAGGACAATCTGGCGCTGTACCGCCAGATCGGCGCCGCCTTCGGCAGGGAACGCGAGGCCGAAACGCTCTGCGGGAAGTTTGAATCCGCCCTCGCGGCGGCGCGGAAGCAGACCTTCTCCGAACGCAAGGTCCTTTACCTAATCTGGAAGGATCCGTGGATGACGGTGTCCCGCGACACCTACATCTCGCGTACGCTAGCGCTGTTCGGCCTGCGCACCGTTCCCGAAGCTGCGGATGCGCGCTATCCGAAGCTGGCGGACCTGGCGGTCCCCGAGGCGGAGCTGGTGCTGGTCTCCAGCGAACCTTACCGCTTCACGGAGAAGCACCTGCCGGAAATCGAGCGCCTGTCGGGCCGGCCCGCACGCCTCATCGACGGCGAGATGACCTCCTGGTACGGGCCGCGGGCGATCGCGGGGCTGGACTATCTTTCGGACTACGCCCGGGCGCTCTGATACGCGCCTGTTCGCCGCTTGCGCCAGCCGCCAAATGTAACCGATCGGTTACATTGTGGCCGCGGCGACCTTCTCGCCACCATTCTGCTTGTCCATCCACTCCTGCCAGTTGTCCCACCGCAATCGTCCTTCGCGGAATCCTAGGAGCGCGCCGCACCTCGCTTCATTCGTTGTTCCAGACCCACGACCGCGGCGCGACGAAGGCTACCCAGAATAGACCCTCGGCCGCTGCCGACACACGCAATCCAGGGCTTCTGCAGCCCTGCCCGCAAGGTTCGACCCAGCATTGTTCGCATAAAACGATGGAGCACCACGGCGTCCGAAGCGTTCGCCGCCGCCAGATAGCGGCCGGATTCACGCCCCCAGTTCGACGACCAAGCCGAATGCTCGAACTGAACCCTTACTCCGGGCCACTCTCGAGCCAGCTCCTCCTTCACGGACTCGTCATACCGAGCCTGTACTTCGTTACCGCCGAAAAAGGCAAGTGCAACTGGCTCGCCCGCAGAGAGCCGCTCCACGATCCCTCGCGATTCAATCGGCGCGACGACAGGCAGCCGGGCGGCGATCTCGTCGCGGAGCGCACTGTCCAAGCCCCATTCGGCAAACAGCTCGACTATCTGCTGGGCCTCATCTTCATCGTCGCGTACCAGGTAGAAGAGCTTCCGGAGCTCGTGCCCACAATCCCAATCCTTCCCCATCCGGCGCAGCAGACCCACCCGGGCCCACCCCGCTTCCACGGCGCTCCAGGCCGGATCGAAGTTCGAAGAAATCTCCAGGAACGCGTGCACTGTGCCTGTAAGTTGAGGGTCCTCCGCGAGCACCTCGAGTTGCGCCAGCCCCTCTTCAGCGCTATCCGTTTCGTTCGCGCGGATGAGCGCCGGGATGATCGCTGTCCATAGACGGACCCGTTCCGCGCGTGGCGTGCTTGTGCTGCCTGCAATTGTGAGGATTTCCTTCCGGAGCCTTGGGGAACTGGAGATCCACGGCCCCTCGGCGAGGAATCCCAGCGCATCGCGCCCGCGATGCTCCCAGATCGATTCCGCGATCTCGAGCGCGACAGCGGAATCGTGAACCTCGGCTCCGCTTAACAGGGCCCTGAGGTCGATCTCCGGGAATCTCCCTGCACTCTCGGTAATGGAGGACCACGCCGTCGCGGCATCCCGTCCCTCCACGGCATCCAAGCCGTTGAGGAGCAGAACCGCGAGCATGAACTGGCATTGCCCCAGTGCGCCGATATCCCGATATACCGCCTCGAATGAAGACTGCCGGATCGCCGCGATCGCTCTTCGGACGCTGGTTGCGGCCGCCTCTCGCCGGGACTCCTTCTGAGCGGACTTGTCGCCTTCAAATGACCAGCGAAGATAGTCAAGCACCGCCAGTGCGTATGCTGCTTTCGGCGAATTGGCGCCGAATAGGTCGATTGCCCGATCGAACTGGGACTTGCCTCGAAGCAGGGCGTCGCGCATGTTCAATCGCCGGTCGGGCGCCTCTGGAAGCGCCAGATCATCGACGCGGCGAAACTTCCCCTTCACCAAGCCGAGGTCTGCCAGAAGATCAGGCGAACTCTTGTCCTCTCCGGCATCCAACAGCTTCTTGAACGCCTTCTCGGCGTTGTCAAAATCGCCGGCTGCCTGCAAACACTGCCCCCTCCGACGCTCGACTTCGAGGAAGTAGCGCTCTACATCGTCCTTGCGATCCTTCGATTCCTGTTCCGGAATGCGCTGCGGGCCCAGTATGTCGGTAATTGCCTTCGCTGACTCGTACTTTCCGTCACGGATGAACTCGGTCGCCGCCCCGAGCGCGTCTCTCCCCAGCGCAAGACCGACTCGTCCTAGTTGTGCCCGGAGAACCAGAAGCGCTTCGTTCAGTTGACCTGCTTCGATCAGGAAGCGAAATCCGACGCGGGCGAGGGCTGCTCCGGATCCGCTTTGGGACATCGCGCACCGCTCGAGATCCTTGTAGTGACTCTCCAACAGGTCGATCAATCGTTCAACCGCGTGGCTGCGCGCAAGGCCAGCCATCACCCCGGCAAAGTACCAGCCCCGGCGCTGATCATTGTCCTCGGGCCGATCAAATTGCAGGCTCCGTGAGGGAACTAGAACATCCATGAACCCAAGGTGAAAATAGGCCCTGTACCACTGGTCGTTGAGACGCAGCACCGTTTCCACAAGGTCCTGAAGCGCGTCCTCGTCAAGACTACCTTCGACGTTGGCGACAGATCTCACCACCTCCCTGATGATGAGTCGGTCCAGAACCGAGAACTCTCCGGACGCGTCTGCGACCGCAGTGACGTCCTTCTCATCAAGCCGTTTAGGAGGATTCTGTGCTGCGCCAAACGCAAGCGCTAGGAGACGATCGCGTTCCGCGGCTATGTCGACCCAGGAGTCGCCCATGCGAACCAGAACGCAAAGGTAGCGGCAAACCTCCTGTGCAGAGTAGGTCTTCAGAAGATGATCGACTGCTGGAGCGACTTTTTCCGGGGCAGGTCGCCCGAATCCCTCGTCAACGCCGCCGGATTCGTTATGGGGTACGCCAAGCTGGTCGAGAAAGGTACACATCAGCAACGCCTTGCTCGCGAAGTAATGTGCTCGGAAAAGAGCTGGCCAGGATTGGTCCCTCAGAACACTCGACACCCTTGGCCGAAGCAGCTCGGCGAGCTTTCCTGGGTTCTGCCTGGCCAACCGCGTGATCTCCGCAACCCTGAACTTGCTGGCATCAGCAAGCCGGTCCAGGACTGGAGACGATTGCCAGTCGTTGTCTTTGACGAGATGCTCTACGTAGTTGCGGCAGGCCGCCAGTTGCTCTTCGGGCTCAAACAACTTCCAGATCTCTGTCCATTTCTGCTGCGCGACGCCCTCCGTCATACCGCCTCCAAAGCGATCCAACCCACGAGATGAATGTCTTCTTCGCCAATGGGTGGCAGCGGTTCAGGTGCGACAAACGGCTCCAAGCCGCTCTTTTCCACGAACTCCACGAGGCTTTTCGCCTTCGCGGTCGTCGCAGCACTCTCATTGGCGAACTGGTCCCGCAGCATGAGCTCCTCCCGTCGCGGCCATGGGGATTCCAGGATCTCCAGCGCGCGGTCGAGGCGCGCGCCCTCCATGTCAGGCGGGACATTGGCTCGCAGAAACTCGGCGACCTTGCGATTCAGTGGGCGCACTTTCGGGTGCATCGCGGCGGGATCCGTCTCCTTCTCCCATGCTCTGTACACGTGCTCCCGCGCCAGATCCCAGAAGTCGAACACCGTCTCGTGCAAGGCCTGCGGAATCATTGACGGCGTTTCCTCGCTGCACTCGATCATTCGGAGACAAGTGCCAAGCTCGCCAACGATGGCGTTCGCGTCCTGGACGGGCTCCCAGTTCATCGCGGCAGGTACGAATCGCAGATAGACGCGCTCGCCCACCTTTGCACAGAACACCACGCCCCGATCCTTGCCCTTGCGCATACCGGCACCCGCCTTCCAGGGCAGACCGACGATCCGCTGGCGGTCCTTCTCCAGGGCCTTGCGCAACTGCTGCCTGTATTCCTCGCCGGTCTGCGCCGCGGCGGCGGTCCCGCCTCTTTCGAACAGTTCCGGGTTCTCGGCGGCGAGCTTCTCGATCTCTTCTCGCGTCTCAGCGAACACGTGCCCGCTTCCCCGCGCTCCCGCGATCGGCGGCGTGCCGACGCCGATGCTGGCGGCGGCCTGGGCGAGCTTGTTGAGGATCCGGGCCTCCAGGTCCAGCAGTGCATCCAGCCGGTCGTACGGGAAGATCGTCCTCAGGAAGACCCGGTCGTAGGGACTGCCGATGCGATCGATGCGGCCATGCCGCTGTACCAACCGCATCGGGTTCCATGGCATGTCGTAGTTGATGATGTGTCGGCACTGCTGGAGATTCACCCCCTCGGCCAGCACGTCAGTCGTCAGAAGAAGATCGTAGAGATCTCCCTGTTTCCCGGCCGGCGCCTCGGAAGAAGTGGGGGCGAATCCCCACACCGCCGCCTCGCGCGAAACGTCGTCTCCGCCCATGGAGCCGGCGACAAAGGTGTAGCGCTTGCGGTACGGCGCGAGCTCCGCGTACTTGGCAAGCGCGGTAGCGAGGTACTCGTGGATCCACTTGACGGTGTCGGCGAAGAAGGAGAACACAAGCACCTTCCTCCTCTGCTGCCGGTCCTCCGGATCCTTGCCTTCCTCTTCGGCCTGCTTGACGATCTTCTTCAATTCGGACACCAGCGCCTGGAGCTTCGGATCCCGTACCGCCTGGACCTTGCCGGCGTCAACCGCGAGTCGTTGCAGGATGCGCAGGTCCTCCTCGACCCTCGCCCTCAGATCCTTCACGTGGAATCTCGAGGCCGGCTCGACGTGCTCGCTGGTCTCCAGTTCCTCGTCGAAAAGGATCTCTTCATCCCCCGAGATCTCATGCAGGAACTCGGTGTTGATCACCTTTCCCGCGTCCAGCGCCCGGAGGAACAAGGCATGCTGGTCGGCCATCTTTCCGACCGTCTTGCCGAAGGCATGGGCAGAGGACTCGAAGCGCTTGAGCAGGCCGGACCGGAGCAGCCCGACCACGGCATGGCCGCGTCTGATCTCGTCCTCGTCGCCGTCATCCTTCCTGTACTCCGCGAGGCGGTAGCGGGCAAACTCGATCAGGTCCGTGCCGCTGTCCGGATCCAGCGCGTCCACGATCCGGTCGAAGAAACCCGGAAGCGCCGCCTCCAGGTCGTAGCGCACGGTGATCGGCCGGGGTTGCGGGAAGACGATCGGCACCAGCCTGCCGTCCGGGCCCCGGATCTTCTCGCCCTCATAGTGCTTCTTCACGAACGCGCGCGTGCGTTTGACCGTCGTCGCATCGATCACCGGATAGAGCAGGTCCGGCGAAAGGTCGGTGGGATCGATGCGCATGGCGTCCTCGAACCGCTCCCGGATGGACAGCACGCCGTGATCCGCGAGGGCCGAGTCCTGCTTCAGGAAGTAGCGGATCAGGATGAACAGGTCCCAAAGCGAGTTGTTCACCGGGGTCGCCGTCAGGAGCACCAGGTCCTTGCGGCGGCCGAACAGCAGCCGCCTCAGCACCGCGGCGCGCGCCCGGGTGTCCTCGTTGCGGTAGTTGTGTGCCTCGTCCACGACCACCAGCGCGTATTCCTCCAGCGCCGACTTCAGCTTGACCTGGTTCGCCGCCTCCCGGACCTCGGCGAACTGGCGGTCGCTCGCGAGTTCCTCGTAGGACACGCACTCGATGAAGAGCTGGTACCGGTTGATGAAGCGTTCCCAGGTGCTGTCCCGCAGCGCCGCCGGGCAGATCAGGAGCACCCGTTGGCGCCGCTCCAGGTAGAGCCTCATCAGATCGCCGCCGATGAAGGTCTTTCCCAGGCCCACCTCGTCAGCGACGATCACGCCACCGAACTTCTCCAGGATCGACTGCGCGCGCCAGACCCCGTGCTTCTGGAAATTGGTGAGGGGGATACGGCCCTCACCCTGCTCCGCTCCCGTAACCTCGTCCCCGTACAACTCCCACAGGATGCGGAGATACACGTCCCAAGGCCGCCACAGCTTGAACATCTCCTCGTAGATCGCGGCGAGGTCGTAGGGCGCCGCATCCTTCCAGAGATCCTCGTACCAGCGCTGCGCCTCGGCCACCACCGGCTCCGCGTAGCGACCGAGATTCAGCTCCAGATTGCTGGTCAACCCGGCCCGGGTGAAGTTCGACGATCCAGCCAGAAACCCTGCCTCCTCGCCCGAGAAGATGTACGCCTTCGCGTGCAGGAACGCCTTCTCGTACCGGCGGACCTCGATCCTCCCCGAGCGCAGGAACCGCACCAGGGCCTTCAGCGCCTGGCTGCTCGCCGTCGAGAACGCCATGAAATCCCGTTCGGCCTTCAGCGCGCTCTCCAGCCGGTGAATCCCCTCCCTCAGCCTGCGGCGGGAGAACTCCGGCTCCTGCGGGTCGCTCGGCTTCCTGCGCACCATGCCCGACTCAGGCGACGGCTCCGCCCCCAGCAGAAGCCTGACCTTCGACACCTTCTCGAGCTGCTCCGCGATCTGCGCGAAGCCGGCGGGATTGAAGTACGCGCTTGCGATGCAGACCTCTTCCGGAGGCTTGCCGATGGCGAGGCGATGCTCGAGGTGGCCGGCGAGCGCGGCCTTGAGGGTATTGCCGTTCCGGTTGTCTACGAACTCGGGATTCAATGCCTGTTTCCGGAGAGCCTGCGGAAGTGCTTGAGGGTCGATTCGAGGCGGTCGGCGTAGTCCCAGCCTTCGTGGAAGGTTTCGAAGATGTGGGTCAACTGGTCCTCGGCAAGACCATAGAGGCGAGCGACAGCGGCATCCAACTCATTCACTAGGTCGTCCTTCTCTGCGTCCTCAAGCCTTCCGCACTTAACGCCCACAGCCTTTGCCCACTCCGCGAACCGCTTGTCCTCCGCCGCAAGACGTCCGGCGCACGAGACAACTTTCTGCCAGATCGGATCCGCACGACTGGGCCTCGGGATCGGAAACGGATTCAGCACGAAGAAATTCATGCTCACTTCGACGAACCGTCTTGCATACCAGTCGAGCGGCAATGACGAAAGCACGCCAAGCAGGTACGCCTGATCCTTCTCATCTGCGCGGCGCCAGAGGAAATACGGGCCCTTGTTCGTAAGGAAGACATTTGGCGGGATCAACGCCACACGAAATGATCGCGAATCGGTGGCCCTTGTCACGTCCCTGAACGCCACCCTCGGCCCATGGCATGGCAAGGTGCTCTTGTCCCGCAGGTATGCGGGCTCGAACTCAGCATGCGCCGATCCCTTCTTCTTTGCGCCGCGAAGTCGTCGATCGAAAAGGTAAGGAACGACCTCCTTCGGATCCGCGAACGCGTAGTAGCTACCTGTATCCGGCACCCAGAGATCGAAGGATTCCCCCTTGTAGACCGGCCAATACCCTTTGGGACATTTCTCCGAATCGAGGTCCATCAAACCCTTCTGCGCAGTCGCGTGCAGCTCCGCATCCGGCCGCGCGCGCCACGTCTTCCCATCGTCAAGATCCAGTCTCGGCGCTTTTCTCAACTGGGCAAAGACGCCGATGGAGTCATCCGTAGGCAGCAAAGGAAGGGATGCCGTATCTGTCCAACCTAGTACATCCTCGGCCGAGAACCTCGCCCCCTGACTTCCAATACCTGCGCGATATCGCTCAAGGGATGGATAGGGGCCTCGCAGTGAAATAGAAGGTCCAGCGGGCTTCCTACGCCGTATAGCCACCATCCCTATGGTGTAGCGATGCTCAGCATCATCGAACATCCATCCACCACGATTCAGGACCATCGTTATGTCTACCGGGTCCCCTCCGGCAAACACGGCCTCCCGAAACTCCGTCGACCCCTTCGCCGCCAGCGCCGACCTGGGCAGCACCACCCCGATCCACCCCCCCGCCTCGCTCACCAGATTCCAGAACCTCCAGCAGAACGCCTTGTAGACATCCGGATCCCCCGTCCCCATTCCCGGAAAACCCCCGCTGGTCAGCGCCTTGCGCATCCGCTCCGTCTCTGAGACCTCCTCATCGTATTGCCTAACCAGATCCGGCCTAGTCTTCTGATACTTCTCTTTGGCTTTTCTCTGCTCCGACGGAGAAAGTCCTCTCAGTCCAGGAAAGTGCCTTGCCCAAAACGCGAGCTCCTCGATGGTGACCTCTTGCCAAGGCGGATTCCCCAGCAGCACATCAAACCCCGCCCGCTTCCGCAGGAACACTTCGGGAAACACCACCGCAAAGTGCAACGGCTTCAACCCCTCGAGGACCCCGCGCGCCTTGCGATGCACCTTCGAGCCCGGCAGCCCATCCTTCAGCCGCTCCCAGTCCGCGAACTGGAACTTGACCTCGTCGGGACCGGCAATGGACTGCGCGGTCATGACGTCGCAGAGCGCGGCCGTCGGCGCCACGGCATGCCGCGCGGTGATCATCGCCGCCCGCGCGGCATCCACGTCCGCCTTGTTCGCGTCCGTCAGCTTGGTGAACAGGTTCAGCGGAGCTGCCGCGGCCCCGAGCAGTCCGTCCACATCCACGGGAAACAGACCGCCCCCGACGGATTCGAACCGTGCCCGTATCTCGGATGCCGCCCCTACCCCGACCAGGCTGTTTCCGACCACGAAATTGTGATCCAGGAACGAAAGCGGCAGTCCCGGGACAAAGGTGTGGATCCAGATCCCCAGGCGCGCCAGCTGAACCGACAACGGATTCATGTCCACGCCGTACACGCAACGCCGGGCAATCAACCTGCGCAGCAGCTGCCCATCCTCAATCACCACCTGCGATGCCGAATCCCCAAGCGCCTCCAGCGCCGTGTTGCGCAGCCGGTCCAATTCGCGCGCGACACCCGGGAGCTTCCTGTTCAACAGGGATCCCGCGAGGCCTTTCTCGATCCGGTCGATCGCCGCCACCAGGAAGTGGCCGGATCCCATCGCGATGTCAGCGACGCGGAAGTCGAAGAAAGACTCCGCCGCGCTTGTGTCATCCATCGCCCCCAGGCGCTCGAGATGCTCCGCCAATGCCGGCTCCAACGCCCGGTCGAGCAGGTGCTCCACCGCAAACGACTTGGTGAAGTAGCTGCCCATCGACTTGCGGGCGCCGGAGCGGTTGTGGAGATAGATCTCGCCCTTGGCAACGACGACGGCCTGATTTTTCTTCTTTGCCGGTACGTAGTGGCCCTTTGCATCCACGGCGAGGTCGGATTCCGCCACCGCCAGCTCGGATTCGAGAAGGCCCTCGTAGATCGTCCCGAACTCGCGAACGCCGAGCGCGCGGAAGTCCACCGGGCCGAGCCCTTCGCCCGGGGTTTCGATCAACAGCAGGTCACGCAGGACCTGGACAAAACCCTCGTTCGAAAGAGACAGCTTCGCGATCTCCGCACCCGCCGGCGAGACGTTCTTCACGGCAGAGAACAACCCGCCGTTGTACGCCGGGACGCCCCACTCCGGATTGCCCACATCCACCGCGCGGAACAGCGCAAGGGTCTCCCGCCAATGCGTGTCGCCCTTGGCCGCCGGCCTGCCTTCGGCCAGTTCGCGCGCCTTGGTTTTAAGCGAGCGGCTCCGGTACGCATCGTTGAACTTGTACGGCAGGAGGTCCCGGTCTTCGGCATAGGCGACGAAGAGCAACCGGAACAGGATGGTCAGGGTGATCTCGTAGGCAAGAGCGAGTTCGCCCGAATCAACCTTCCGGCCGGATCGCTCCGCGGCTACGATCTTCGCGAGCCCCGGCACCACCTTCTCGTAAATCCTTTCCCTCAGGCGGTCGGCGAGGTCGCCGGCAAAACGGCCCGATTCCTCCAGGATCTGGTCGAAGGTCCCGCCCTTGGCAAGGGCCTCGGCGGAGAACAGCAGCCAGAGGTATGCGGCGTCCTCGTCGCGCAGCAAGGTGCTGTGGCATTCGACGTAGGTCTCGGACCGTGCCCTGCGCCCGACGCCCTTTCCCAGTTCGACCGGATAGAGGCGAATCCGCGTGTCCTGAACCACCACGACCCAGGGAAGGTTCTCCCGATCTGCGACGGTCAGCGCGTAGGTGATGGGCGACAAGCCCGCGAAGCGCTGGGTTCCTACTTCGGCGGATTCCGACTGGTCCAGCAAGACGGCCAGCGCGGTTTTCCGTTCCTTGGATCGCAGCGTCCAGGTCAGACCGTCGTGTCTCTCGAGCGCGAAGCCCAAGGCGCTCAGGAGCATCTCTCCCGACGATCCCAGTGCGGTCGCGGCCTTGCTCCTGCCAGCCTCCCAGTCAGGCCGCTGTCGCACGCCTTTCGCAAGCTCGTGGCTGGCCAGCAGGCCCTCGTTCCGGATCCCGGGAAGCGCCGTCTCGAGCGACGGCAAAGCCTGCGAGAGATAGCGCAACGCCGCATGCCGGTCGGGCATTGCCAGCGCCTCGCGGCAGAGCCGTTCGACTTGACCCTTCGCGAGATTCCCGTGGACGGGTGGTTCTTCCCCCGCCGGCCCGCACACCGACGCGAAATCCTTGCCCAGGGCAACCACCACAAGCGGCACCGCGCGCCCTGCATGCCGCGCGCGCCAGACCTTGCGAAGGTCGGTGTCGGTGATTGGTCGCGCCACCTCGGCGACAACAACTTCCAGTGCAAGGGAGCCATGACCCAGCCACAGGCCAAGCGCGGTGAGACCGGAGACTGCGTCAAGGTCCACGCGCCGCTTCTGGAGGTCGCCCAGGAACGAAGGCGCCGCCAATTTCTCGGCTTCCACGTCGTAGGTCGCGGACTGGAGTTGCGCCGCAGGAGCCTCGAACAACTCCGCCTCCTTCGGGCGCTCGGGCATGCCGGAGGACAACGCCTCGCGAAGACTGCCCGGCCCGGGCGAATAGACCTTGGCGCCGCGCTTCATCAGGCCGGCAATCCCCCTGGATTCAGGATCCTCTCGCACGAAGAGCGGAACCCAGCCTGCCTTGAGGTTCTCGGTGGCCCCGGCCCAGGTTCCGCCCTTCTCATAGTCGCTTTGGACGACAAGGGCATAGTCCGAGAGCGCATAGATATAGCGATTGCGCTGCATGGCGTTGCCGGCGTTGAAACCCGCTTCCGGGCTGAACGGGGACAGCAGTACCAGGCGGCCCTCCTCGATTCCGCGCCGGTTCTCCCGATTCACCGTCGCGCGCAGCAGGCTGTCGGCAAGAATCCCGATGACCAGTCCGCCGCCTTCAGCCGCCCCCTGCATGGCGGCGGCGTCCACCCCGCGGGCACCGCCAGAGACGACCGGGATCCCGTCCTTGGCGCACCGGGCCGAGACGTCGCGCGCGAACTCGAGTTCGGATTCGGAGGCATTACGGGACCCGACGATGGCAAGGCCTCCGGCATCCAGGAGATCTGCCTCGCCGGCGCCGAAAAGCAGCGCCGGCGCCTCGTAACCCAGTTTCTTCTTCAGCCGGCGTGGGTATGTCTCATCGCTCCGGGAAAGGATCCACAGCCCGCTGCGGAGCCATTTCTCGGTCGCCAGCGCCATCGCGGCGCCACGGCCCAGCAATCCCTCGACTCTTGCCGGATCCAGCTTTGCCTCGACCAGATCCGCCGGCGCACCCCGTTCCAGCAACTCCGCGGGGCGTTGATTGCGCCCGATCAGCCACTGAACCAGCCGGCCGTACTCGCCGACCGAAAGGGGATCGGCGCCATTTCGCTCCCCAAAGCGCCCGCACAGCAGCAGGACCGCCTTGGTGTCGTCGGACAGCTGGTTCATTCGGAGGCCGCGGAGGCAAGGGCAAGCGGGTAGACCATCCCGCTGCCCGATTCCCTTAGCAGGGCGGCAATGATCGCCAGCGTCCAGCCTGAATCGGTTACATCGTCAATCAGAAGCACGGGGTCGCCGGACACCTGCCCTTGAATCGCGAATGCGCCATCGAGGTTGCCGCACTGGTGAGCGGTGTTCTCCATCCCCTTCTGCGGCTCCGTCTCCCGTACCTTTCGGACCACGGCGCGAAACGGCAGATTCAGCGCCGCTGCGAGCCGCGCTGCGAACTCCGGGACTAGCTCAGGGTGCCGGAGCGATGGGACACAGGTCACCCCGCGGGCCGTGGCCCCATCCGGCCACCTGGATCGAACCAGATCGGCCGCGCTGACGACGAGGTCGCCGTCAAACCGGCCCGCCTGCTTCCCGGACCTGACGAGTTCACCCAATCCGCTATCCCCCCAATGAGCCAGCACGCGACCCTCCCCGGCGCGGAGATTATCGGGGATGCGTCCACCGCGCCATCCATAGCGCGGCAATCCGCCTGCGGGGAAGGTCAGCTTCGCCCTCAGCGGGACCTCGCTATGGCGGAGGAAGCGCTGTGCCTGAACGACGGTAGGACGCATCGGCCGCTCCGGTAGCAGCGGCCTTCCAACGCATACTGCGCACACACCGCAGGGCGCAGACGCGGGGTCGTCAAGCGCGCGCGCGAGAAATGCCATCAAGCAGGCCCTGGACGCCATGTACTCCCGCATCTGCGCCTCTTCCGCCCGACGAAGGCCGGCCAATCGCTCGACCCGCTCGCGATCCATCCTCCATCTGACCGCCGTCCGTTGCCATCGGCCCCGATCCTTCACCACTGGCGCGGGATTCTCAACGGCGAGCAATGTCAGCACGTGCTGGAGATGGGTTCGGCGCATGTTCAGTAGACGCTCGATCTGGGCGATCGTGAGGCCGTCCTCCGATTCGGCCAGGGTTCTCAGAACCGCATCGACGTGCATCTCCGGGGGGAAGGCTCGATTCCGGAAATAGGCATTGATGTCCTCGTCTTCCGCCCCCGACATCAGCACCCCGAATGCCTCGGGAATTGCCCGTCCCGCGCGACCGACCTGCTGGTAGTAGTAGACCACCGAACCCGGCATCTGGTAATGGATGACGAAACCCAGGTCCGGCTTGTCGAATCCCATTCCCAGCGCTGTCGTGGCGACCAGGCATTTCACGCGGTTCGCCAGCAAATCCTGCTCCAGAGCCTCGCGTCTCCCAGGATCCTGGCTTCCGAAGTACGGCTGTGCGTCAATGCGGCAGGACTGCAGCCAGCGTGCAATCCGGATGCAGTCCTGAACAGTCAGCGCGTACACGATGCCGCTTCCCGGAAGCGCAGGTATCCGCTCTGCCAGCCAAGCAAGGCGCGATGCCGAATCCGGGAGAGGCAATACCTGCAATTTCAACGAGTCTCGCCTCAGCGGACCTCGGACGGTTCGCAGCCTGTCGCCAAGTTGCCTCTCGATGTCCCTCGTCACACGCACGTTGGCGGTCGCCGTCGTCGCCAGCACGGCGACATTGCGCGGCAGCTGTTGAAGAACAGAAACGATCCTGCGGTAGTCCGGTCTGAAGTCATGCCCCCAGTCCGAGATGCAATGTGCCTCGTCAATGACGAGAATCGCGACACGCCCGGCAATTGGCCGCAGTACCTCCGTCACGAACCCGTCATTTGCAAGTCGCTCGGGCGAGACGAGGAGGAGATCCACTTCGCCTGCGAGCAGCGCGCGACGTTGCTCGGGCCAATCGTCCGTGTTCGACGAGTTGATGGATACTGCCCGCAGCCCCAAACGCGCTGCAGCTTCGATCTGGTTTCGCATCAGCGAAATCAGCGGAGAAATGATGATCGCTGGACCGGCACCCTCGTCCCTAAGCGCCTTTGCCGCGACGAAGTACACCATGCTCTTCCCCCAACCGGTTCGCTGGACAACCAGCAACCGGCCCCGGCGATTCACCAGCGCATCTATGGCCTCCCACTGCCCATCTCGAAATGAGATTGTTGCGTCTCCGAGCGCTCTCCGGAGTAGGGCAAGCGCCTGGTCCAAAGTGAGCATGGTTGGGAAGTATGCAGCAGGGGGTGGCTCATCCGCTGAGCCAGTCATGCTCTCGATTTCGGAAATGGCAGAATCCCGACGGACCCCAAGATGAAAGCTCTAGCTCTAGCCCAAGCCCTTATCGCCACCTCAATCTTGGTCGCATCCGCCTTCGCCCAGGTCCCGGACCTGAACCGCCAGCTCGTCCTCGCCGCCGAGCGCGGCGACGCCGCCGAAGTGCGCCGCCTGATCGCCGCCGGCGCCGACGTGAACTGGCAGGACGAGAAGCAGGACAGCGCGTTCCTGGTCGCGGGCGCGCGCGGCCACGCCGAAGTGGTGAAGCTCACACTCGCCGCCGGCGCCAACCTGAAGAGCACGAACCGCTACGGCGGCACCGCGCTCATCCCGGCCTGCCACTACGGCCACCTCGAAACGGTGAAGGTGTTGCTGGCGACCGCGATCGACGTCGACCACGTCAACCGCCTGGGCTGGACTGCGCTCCTCGAGGCGGTGATCCTGGGCGATGGCGGGCCGGTGCACACCGAGATCGTGCGCCTGCTGCTCGCACACAAGGCCAACCCGAACATCGCGGACCGGGACGGCGTGAGCCCGCTCCAGCATGCGCGCCGGCGCGGTTACGCGGCGATGGCGAAGCTGATCGCGGCCGCGGGCGG
>CAZMDA010000042.1:14506-32403 GCA_964564865.1 uncultured Bordetella sp.
GCGTCCAGCTCGCGCTGCAGCTTCTCGACGCCCTCCATCAGCGCCGAGAAGCGCTCGCCGAACCGCGTCAGCCGGTACTCCACCCGGGGCGGCACCTCCGGGTAGCTGCGCTTCTCCAGGATGCCGAAGCGCTCGAGCTTGCGCAGCCGCTCGTTGAGGACCTTCTTCGACACGCCTTCGATCGCCCGCTCCATCGCCCCGGGACGGCGCACGCCTTCGCGCACCGCGCCCAGCACCGCCAGCGACCACTTGCAGCCGACGATGTCCTCCACCATGCGCGACGCGGGTAAAGGTCCAGACATTTTGTTTCGCTTCGACGTCATCAAGATGCACCGAAATGTGCCCGGGGCACCACCGGGTACCCGCTTTCGCGGCGACCTCGCCGAGGCAACACTATTGTCCACGAAAGGAGCCGTCCCATGAAACGCACTGCCTTGCTCGTCCTGCTCTGCGCGATGCCGGCGCTTGCGGCCGATCCCGCTCCGGTGCCGTATCCGGAGGGTTACCGGGACTGGACGCACGTGAAGTCCATGGTCATCAACCCGGGCCACCCGCTCTACGACGCCTTCGGCGGCATTCACCACCTGTACGCCAACAAGAAGGCGCTGCAAGGCTACCGATCGGGCAAGTTCCCCGACGGCGCCGTCATCGTGTTCGACCTGCTGGAGTCGAGGACAGGCGACAACGCGCTGCAGGAAGGCGGGCGCAAGGTGGTCGGCGTGATGCACAAGGACGCGAAGAAGTGGAAGGACACCGGCGGCTGGGGCTTCGAGGGCTTCAAGGGCGATTCGAAGACCGAGCGCGCGGTGGGAAAGAACGCCGCCGCGGCCTGCTACGCTTGTCATACGCAGCAGAAGGAAAGGGACTTCGTATTCTCGGTCTATCGGAAGTAAGCCGGTCCCGGCCCGCGCCCGAGTGGCGTGCCGCCGAGTGGCTGAACAGCGCCTCGCCGCTGTCGCTGCAAGCGCTGCGCGGCAAGGTCGTCGCGCTGCACGCCTTCCAGATGCTGTGCCCGGGATGCGTGCAGCACGGCCTGCCGCAGGCGCAGCGGATCCATGCCCTGTTCGACCGGTCCGAAGTCGCCGTGGTCGGCCTGCACACGGTGTTCGAGCACCACGAGGCCATGACGCCGGTGGCGCTGCGCGCGTTCCTTCACGAGTACCGGATCGCCTTTCCGGTCGGGGTGGACGCCCCCGGAACCGACGGCCCGGTGCCGCAGACCATGCAGGCCTACGGCCTGCGCGGCACGCCGAGCCTCATCCTGATCGACCGCCAGGGGCGGCTGCGCCGGCACAGCTTCGGCGCCGAGGAGGACATGGCGGTGGGCGCGGCGATTGCGGCGCTCATCGCGGAAGGCTGAACGTTCAGCCCTTCGCCTTCCTCCCCAGCCGCAGCATGGCGTAGCTGCCCGGCGCGCTCTCCAGCACCTTCAGGCCCTCGCCGGGCTTCCTCGCCGGCACCTTCTCGCCGCCGTTCCGCCGGTCCATCCACGCCTGCCAGTCGTCCCACCAGGACCCGGGGTGCTGGGTCGCGCTGGCGAACCATTCCTCCGCCGTCTCCGGGTTCGAGTCGTTGGTCCAGTAGTGGTACTTCTTCGCCGCGGGCGGATTGACGATGCCGGCGATGTGCCCGGAGCCGCCCAGCGTGAAGTGCACCTCGCCGCCCAGGTACTTCGAGCCCTTGTAGGTGGTCTTCCACGGCGCGATGTGGTCCTCGACCGTGGAGATGAAGTAGGCCGGCACCTTCACTTTCGACAGGTCGATCGGCACCCCGGCGAGGGAGATCCCGCCCGGTGCCCCAAGCAGGTTCTTCAGGTACATGTTGCGCAGGTAGAAGCTGTGCATCCGCGCCGGCATGCGCGTGGCGTCGGAGTTCCAGTACAGCAGGTCGAACGGGAACGGGTCCTTGCCCATCAGGTAGTTGTTGACCACGAAGGACCACACCAGGTCGTTGGCCCGCAGCAGGTTGAAGGTGGAGGCCATCTCCGAGCCCTCGAGGTAGCCGCGCTGGTTCATCTTCTTCTCGAGGTTCTCGACCTGGGCCTCGTCGATGAACACGCCCAGTTCCCCTGGCGCGGTGAAATCCAGCAGGCTGACGAAGAAGGTGGCGCAGCCGACGCGGTCCTCTCCTTTCGCGGCGAGGTATGCCAGCGTCGCCCCCAGCAGCGTGCCGCCCAGGCAGTAGCCAATGAAGTTCACCTTGCGCTCGCCGGTGGCCTTCTCCACCGCCTCCAGCGCCGCCAGCGGACCCTCCAGCATGTAGTCCTCGAAGCCCTTCTGCGCCAGGCGCGCATCCGGATTCACCCAGGACAGCACGAACACGCTATGGCCCTGGTCGGTCGCCCACTTGATGAACGAGTTCTGCGGCCGCAGGTCGAGGATGTAGTACTTGTTGATCCAGGGCGGGATGATCACCAGCGGGCGGCGGTACTGCTCGCGCGTGGTCGGCTCGTACTGGATGAGCTGCATCAGCTCGGTCTGGAACACCACCTTGCCCGGCGTCGTGGCGACGTTGCGCCCCAGCTCGAAGGCGTTCTCGTCGGTCATGCTGATGTGCAGGTTGCCGCCGCCCTTCTCCATGTCCGAGAGCAGGTTGTTGAGGCCCTTCAGCAGGTTCTGGCCGCCGCTGGCGAGGGTCTCGCGCAGCACCTGGGGGTTGGTGAGCGCGAAGTTGGACGGCGACAGCGCGTCCACGTACTGGCGGGTGAAGAACGCCACCTTCTTCTCGGATTCCGGCGACAGGCCGTCCACCTGCGCCACCGCGTGCTGGATGTGGCGCGAGGCGATGAGGTAGGACTGCTTCAGGTAGTCGAACAGGAAGTTGGCGCTCCAGTCGTCGTCCCGGAAGCGGTTGTCGCCCTTGGCCGGCGCCGCCACCGGCGCGCTTTGCACGCCCATCATCCTCATCCAGCTCGACTGCCAGAGCTGCATGTAGTCGAGCATCAGGTTGGTGGAAAACGCGGCCAGCGAAGCCGGGTTCGCCAGCATCCTGGCGTACAGGTCCATGTAGGCCTTGGCGATGCCCAGCTCGTCGCCCGCCGCCGCGGCCAGCCCCGAGGCGTGGTCCTTCTTCGCGAACTCGCCGATCAGCTTCGCCGAGCGCTCGGCGACCTCGTGCAGGACGCGCACCGTCTCGTCCGGGTTCATCGCGGGCTGCTTCCTGTCGTCCACTGCTCCCCTCCTAGGCCGGCGCGAAACGGGCGACGCCGTCGGCGCCGGTGCGGCGCTGCAGGCGGCCATCGTAGTACAGGCAATGCAGGTGCGCGATCGCCTCGCCCATGGCGAAGAAGATCGCGCCGGTGTCCAGCTTGCGCTTGAACAGCACCTCCAGCACCTCGTAGGCGGTGCGCGGGGACGCGGCGCAGGCGGCGCGCAGTTCGTCCAGGCGCTCCGCATGGTGCGCCTCCAGCGCGGCGACGCGGCCGTGCGCGCCGCGGAACGGCAAGCCGTGGGAGGGCAGCACCAGCACGTCCTCCGGCAGCTCGCGGTAGCGCGCGATGGACTCGAGGAACAGGCGCAGCGGGTTGGACTGCGGGTCCACCGGGCGCACGGCGACGTTGGTGGAGATGCGCGGCAGCAGCATGTCGCCGGCGATGAGGACCTTCAGCTCCTCGCAGTACAACGACGCATGCTCGGGGCAATGGCCGTAGCCCACGATCACGCGCCAGTCGCGGCCCTGGATGCGCAGGCGGTCGCCTTCCATCAGGCGCCGGTGCGCGAGCGGGAAGTCCGGCACCAGGTTGCGGTACAGGTCGCCGCGTCCGAGCAGCACCTTGCCGGCCTCTTCGTCCAGCCCGTGGCCGCGGAACAGCTCGATCTGGGACTCGGTGGAATAGCCGGCGACGCGGGCGCGGGCCGCGTGCACGGTCAGGTATTCCGAGCGCGTCATCCAGAGCTCCGCGCCGTGGCGCTCGCGCAGCCAGGCCGCGTTGCCGGCGTGGTCCGGGTGGTAATGCGTGACGACCTGGCGCCAGAGCCGGCGCCCGCGGCCCTCGGCGGCGAACACCTGGTCGTGCAGCGCGCGCGTGGCGGCGTTGCCCAGGCCGGTGTCCACCAGCGTCAGGGCGGACCTGCCCTCATGCTCGTCCTCCAGCAGCCACAGGTTGATGTGGTCGAGCGCGAAGGGCAGCGGCATGCGCATCCAGCGCACGCCGGGCGCGACCTCGAGCGCGGTTCCCGGCGCCGGGGGCGCCGCGTGGGGGTAGTCGATCGGGGAATGGTCGGACATCGCGGGAGCCGGGCTAGAATGGCCCCGGCATCGAGGATTATCGCCGCAGCGCAGCATCCCAGCAACCGACCCGCCCATGAGCCGCACCGCACCGCGCCCGAAGCCCGCGCCCGAAGCCGGCGAGTTCTCCATCGGCGACCTCGCGCGCGAGTTCGACGTCACGCCGCGCGCGATCCGCTTCTACGAGATCGAGGGCCTGCTCTCGCCGCGGCGCGACGGCCAGCGGCGCATCTACTCGGCGCGCGACCGCACCCGGCTCAAGCTCACGCTGCGCGGCAAGCGCCTGGGGCTGACGCTGTCCGAGATCCGCGAGCTGATCGACATGTACGAGACCGGCCGCGACGAGCGGCCGCAGCTGGAGCGCTTCCTCGCGGTGCTGGAGAGCCACAAGTCGGCCCTGCAGCAGCAGCGCACCGACATCGAGGCGCAGCTGGCCGAGATCGCCGCCTTCGAGAAGCGGGTCCGCCAGCAGCTGGGCGCGCCGCGCCGCCGGCCTGGTTGACGTTGACGTAAACGTCAAGTACCGTCTCGCACCCCCATGAACGCGCCGACCCCCCGCTTCATCGCCCAGGACCCGGGGTTCGCCGCGCGCTGCCGCGCGAGCTTCGGCCGCCAGGCGGCGATGCGCCTGATCGGCGCCCGGCTGGAGCGGATTGAGCCGGGGCTCGCCGAGGTGGTGCTCGCGTTCCGCGAGGACCTGACGCAGCAGAAGGGCTTCGTCCACGGCGGCATCCTCGGCATGATTGCGGACTCCGCCTGCGGCTACGCCGCGTACTCGCTCATGCCGGCGACGAGTTCCCTGGTCACCGTGGAGTACAAGATCAACATCCTCGCCCCGGCGCGCGGCAGCCTGCTCGCGCGCGGCGAGGTGGTCCGCCCGGGCCGCACGCTCACCGTGACGCGCGCCGAGGTGCACGACCAGCACGGCGCGCACGTGGCGAGCATGCAGCAGACGCTGATGATGCTGGCGGACACGCCTGACGTCCCGGACTAGCCGCGCGGAGCCCCCATGGAACTGCCCCTCCTCAGGTTCGACCACGGCGAGACCCTCGACATGCTGCGCGCCACGGTGCGCGACTTCGCGGCGAAGGAGATCGCGCCGCGCGCCGCCGCCATCGACCGCGACAACCAGTTTCCCGCCGACCTGTGGCGCAAGCTGGGCACGCTCGGCCTGCTCGGCGTCACCGTGGAAGAGGCCTACGGCGGCACGCAGATGGGCTACCTCGCGCACATCGTGGCGATGGAGGAGATCTCGCGTGCGTCCGGCTCGGTGGGCCTCTCTTACGGCGCGCACTCCAACCTGTGCGTGAACCAGATCCGGCGCAACGGCTCGGAAGCGCAGAAGCGGCGCTACCTGCCCAGGCTCGTCTCGGGCGAGCACGTCGGCGCACTGGCGATGTCCGAGCCCGGCGCCGGCTCGGATGTGGTCGGCATGCGCCTGCGCGCCGAGCGCCGCGGCGACCGCTACCTCCTCAATGGCAACAAGATGTGGATCACCAACGGCCCGGACGCCGACGTGCTGGTGATCTACGCCAAGACGAGCGATCAGGGCATCACCGCCTTCCTGGTGGAGAAGGGCTTCAAGGGCTTCTCCACCGCGCAGAAGCTGGACAAGCTGGGCATGCGCGGCTCCAACACCTGCGAGCTGGTGTTCCGCGACTGCGAGGTGCCGGCGGCGAACGTCCTCGGCGAGGAGGGCAAGGGCGTGCGGGTGCTGATGTCGGGCCTGGATTACGAACGCGCCGTGCTCGCGGGCGGCCCGCTCGGCCTGATGGCCGCCTGCCTCGACGTCGTGGTCCCCTACGTGCACGAGCGCAAGCAGTTCGGCCAGCCGATCGGCGAGTTCCAGCTCATGCAGGGCAAGCTCGCGGACATGTACACCACCTTCTCCGCGTGCCGCGCGTACGTCTATGCGGTCGGGCAGGCCCTGGACCGCGGCGAAACCACCCGCAAGGACGCGGCCGGCGCGATCCTCTACGCCGCCGAGAAGGCGACCTGGATGGCGGGCGAGGCGATCCAGTCCCTGGGCGGCATGGGCTACATCAACGAATCGCCCACCGGGCGGCTGTGGCGCGACGCGAAGCTCTACGAGATCGGGGCCGGCACCTCGGAAATCCGGCGCTGGCTGATCGGGCGCGAGCTGTTCGGGGAAACGGGGTAGATGGGCGCATGACCGACGTGAAGGAACTGCTGGAGCGCAACCGCGCCTGGGCCGAGCGCACCCGGGCGGCGAATCCCTCGTTCTTCAGCTCGCTCGCGCAGCAGCAGGCGCCGGAGTTCCTCTGGATCGGCTGCTCCGACAGCCGGGTGCCCGCCAACCAGATCACCGGCCTCGCCCCGGGCGAGGTGTTCGTCCATCGCAACATCGCCAACGTGGTGGTGCACACCGACCTCAACTGCCTGGCGGTGCTCAACTTCGCCATCGACCTGCTCAAGGTGCGGCACGTCATCGTCTGCGGCCACTACGGCTGCAGCGGCGTGCACACCGCCATGGCGCAGCGCTCGGTCGGCCTCGCCGACAACTGGCTGCGCCACGTGCAGGACGTGCGCGCCAAGCACGCCGCCGAGCTCGACGCCATCGCGGACGAGGCGGCCCGCGCGCGCCGCCTGTGCGAGCTGAACGTGCGCGAGCAGGCGCGCAACGTCTGCGAGTCCACCGTGCTGCGGGACGCCTGGGCGCGCAGCCAGGCGGTCTCGGTGCACGGCTGGGTGTATGGCATCGAGGACGGCCGCCTGCGCGACCTGGACTGCACCCAGTCGGGGCCGGCATGAGCGAGCGCGTGCCGACCGGGCTGATTCCCACGTACCAGGGCTCCGTCTACCCCTGGCACTGCGACCAGATGGGCCACATGAACGTCATGTGGTACGTGGGCAAGTTCGACGAGGCGACCTGGAACCTGTTCGCCCTCATGGGCTTCACCACGCAGTACATGAAGGAAAGCGGCAGCGGCATGGCCGCCGTGGACCAGCGCATCCAGTACCGCCGCGAGCTGATGCCCGGCGCGACCCTCAGCATCGCCTCCGGCGTGCTGGAGGTGCGCGAGAAGGCGGTGCTGTTCTTCCACGAAATGCGCAACAATCAGACCGGCGAGGTCAGCGCCACCTGCCGGATCCTGGGCGTGCACATGGATGCGGTGGCGCGCCGCGCGAAGCCGTTCCCGCCGGATTTCGCGGACAAGGCGCGGGCGCTGCTGCGCAGCTACGAGTTCGGCGACAGAACCTAGAAGGAGAGCTCCATGAGCAACGACCCGATCGTCATCGTTTCCTGCGCCCGCACCCCGATGGGCGGCTTCCAGGGCGAGTTGAAGGGCTTCGCCGCGCCCGAACTGGGCGCCGCCGCGATTCGCGCGGCCATCGAGCGCGGCAAGGTGAAGCCCGAAGAGGTGCAGGAGGTCATCATGGGCTGCGTGCTCCCCGCCGGCCAGGGCCAGGCGCCGGCGCGGCAGGCCTCGCTGGGCGCCGGGCTGCCGCTCGCGGCCGGCTGCACCACGATCAACAAGATGTGCGGCTCGGGGATGAAGGCCGCGATGTTCGCGCACGACCTGCTTGCGGCGGGCAGCGCCGAAGTCGTCGTCGCCGGCGGCATGGAATCCATGACCAATGCGCCCTACCTGCTGCCCAAGGCGCGCGCCGGCCTGCGCATGGGCCACGGCCAGGTGATCGACCACATGTTCTACGACGGCCTGGAGGATGCCTACGAGAAGGGCCGCCTGATGGGCACCTTTGCCGAGGAGTGCGCCGGCAGCTTCGGCTTTACGCGCGAACAGCAGGACGCCTTCGCGATCGAGTCGCTCAAGCGCGCGCAGAAGGCGAACAAGGAAGGCTGGTTCGCCTGGGAGACCGCGCCGCTTGCCATCAAGGCGGGCAAGGACCAGAAGTTCGTCGAAACCGACGAGCAGCCCTTCAAGGCCAACCTGGAAAAGATCCCGGCGCTCAAGCCGGCCTTCCGCAAGGACGGCACGGTGACCGCCGCCAATTCCTCGTCGATCTCGGATGGCGCGGCGGCCCTCGTGCTGATGCGCCGCTCCAGCGCCGAGAAGCGGGGCCTCGCGCCCATCGCGGTGATTGCCGGGCACTCCACCCATGCCCAGGAGCCGGCGCTGTTCACCACCGCGCCGGTGGGCGCGATCCGGAAGCTGTTCGAGCGCACCGGATGGTCGGCCGGCAAGGTGGATCTCTACGAGATCAACGAAGCCTTCGCGGTCGTCACCATGGCGGCGATGAAGGAGCACGGCCTGCCGCACGACAAGGTGAACGTGCACGGTGGCGCCTGCGCCCTCGGCCACCCCATCGGCGCCTCCGGCGCGAGGATCCTGGTGACGCTCATCGGCGCGCTGCGCAAGTACGGCGGCAGGCGCGGCGTGGCGTCGCTGTGCATCGGCGGCGGCGAGGCCACCGCCATGGCGATCGAACTCGCTTGAGCCGGAGGCGAACCTGACCACCAAGCCGAGCAAAGCGGCGCTCGCCGCGCTCATCGCGCGTTCGCGCTTCGTCGCCCAGTACGGCTTCAAGGTCGCCGCCGTCGCGGACGAGGCATGCACCATCGCCATGCCTTTCCGGACCGCATTCGAGCGGCCCGGCGGCACGGTCAACGGCCCGGCCTTCATGGCGGCGGCCGACTGCGCCATGTGGATCGCCATCAAGCGCCACATCGGCATGGAGCACGACGCGGTCACTTCCGAACTCAACACCGCGTTCCTGAACGCCGCCCGGCGCGAGACGGTGTACTGCACGGCGCGAATCCTCAAGCTGGGCAAGCGCATCATCTACGGCACGGCGGAGTGCCACGACCGCAAGGGCAGGATCTTTACCCACCACACCGTGACCTACGCCCGGCTGCAGAAATAGCATGCCCCTCTCCGAGCACCACGCCCTGATCCGCGACTCGGTGCGCAAGTTCGCGCGCGAACGGATCACGCCCAACGCGGCGCGCTGGGACCGGGAGAAGCACTTCCCGCGCGAAGAGGTCGCCGGGCTCGCCGCGATGGGACTGTGCGGCGTCTCGATCCCGGAGCAATGGGGCGGCGCCGGCATGGACACCACCTCGCTCGCCATCGCCTGCGAGGAGATCTCCGCGGGCGACGGCGCCACCTGCACCATCATCATGGTGACCAACCTCGCGGCCAACATCCTGCTGGGCTACGGCAACGACGCCCAGAAGGCCGAGTTCCTGCGGCCGCTCGCGCAAGGCAAGGCGCTGGGCGCCTTCTGCCTCACCGAGCCGCATGCCGGTTCGGATGCCGGCGCCATCACCACCCGTGCCGAGAAATCCGGCGCCCATTACGTGCTGAACGGCGTCAAGCAGTTCATCACCTCCGGCAGGACCGCGGACATCGCCATCGTCTTCGCCGTCACCGACAAGGGCGCGGGCAAGAAGGGCATCAGCGCCTTCGTCGTCCCCACCTCGACGCCGGGCTACAAGGTGGCGCGGCTGGAGGACAAGACCGGCCAGCGCGCTTCCGACACCGCGCAGGTCCTGTTCGAGAATTGCAAGGTGCCGGCGGCCAACCTGCTCGGCGAGGAAGGCCGCGGCTACCGCATCGCGCTGGCGAACCTCGAAACCGGCCGCATCAACGTCGCGGCGCAGGCGACCGGCATGGCGCAGGCGGCGCTCGATGCCGCCCTCGCCTACGCCGCGGAGCGCCAGAGCATGGGCAAGCCCCTCATCGGCCACCAGGCGGTCAATTTCCGGCTCGCGGACATGGCCACCGGGGTCGAAGCCTCGCGCCAGCTGTACCTGCACGCCGCCGCGCTGCGCGACGCGGGCCGCCCCTGCCTCAAGGAAGCCTCCATGGCCAAGCTGTTCGCCTCCGAAGCCGCGGAGAAGGTCTGTTCCGATGCGATCCAGGTCCATGGCGGCTACGGCTACGTTTCCGATTTCCCCGTCGAGCGCATCTGGCGCGACGTGCGGGTATGCCAGATCTACGAGGGCGCGAGCGACATCCAGCGCCTCGTGATTGGAAGAGCGCTGGAAGGAGCCTGATGCCTGCGATCAAGAGCAAGCTGGACACCCGGTCGGAAGAGTTCCGCGCCAACGCCGGGCGCATGAAGACGCTCGTGGCCGACCTGCGCGCCAAGGTCGAGCGCGTGGCGTTGGGCGGCGACGAGGCCGCGCGCGCCAAGCACACCGCGCGCGGCAAGCTGCTCGCGCGCGAGCGCGTGCGCGCCCTGCTCGACCCGGGGTCGCCCTTCCTCGAGATCGGCCAGCTCGCCGCCTGGGACATGTACGGCGGCGACGTGCACTCCGCATCCATCATCACCGGCATCGGCCGCGTCTCCGGGCGCGAGTGCGTCATCGTCGCCAACGACGCCACCATCAAGGGCGGCACCTACTACCCGATGACGGTGAAGAAGCACCTGCGGGCGCAGGAGATCGCGATCCAGAACCGCCTGCCCTGCCTGTACCTGGTGGATTCCGGCGGCGGCTTCCTGCCCGAGCAGGACAACGTGTTCCCGGATCGCGAGCACTTCGGCCGCATCTTCTACAACCAGGCCAACATGTCCGCGGCCGGCATCCCGCAGATCGCCTGCGTCATGGGCTCCTGCACCGCCGGCGGCGCCTACGTGCCGGCGATGTCGGACGAGACCATCATCGTCAAGGGCCAGGGCACGATTTTCCTCGGCGGCCCGCCGCTGGTGAAGGCCGCGGTGGGCGAGATCGTGACCCCTGAAGAACTGGGCGGCGCCGAGGTGCATACGCGCGTCTCCGGCGTCGCCGACCACTACGCGCTCAACGACGGCCATGCCCTGGCCATCCTGCGGCGCATCGTCGGCGGCCTGAACACGCGCAAGCACCTGTCGCTGGACGTGCGCGAACCGCGCGAACCGCTGTATCCGGCCGAGGAGATCTACGGCGTCATTCCTGCGGACGCCAAGAAGCCCTACGACGTGCGCGAAGTGATCGCGCGCGTGGTGGACGGCTCGGAACTGGACGAGTTCAAGCAGAACTACGGCACCACGCTCATCACCGGCTTTGCCCACATCCACGGCTACCCGGTGGCGATCCTCGCCAACAACGGCATCCTGTACTCGGAATCCTCGCTCAAGGCGGCGCATTTCATCGAGCTCGCCTGCCAGCGCGGCATCCCGCTGCTGTTCCTGCAGAACATCACTGGGTACATGGTTGGCAAGAAGTACGAGGCCGGCGGCATCGCCAAGGATGGCGCCAAGATGGTGACCGCGGTGGCCACCGCCAGGGTGCCCAAGTTCACGATGATCCTGGGCGGTTCCTTCGGCGCCGGCAACTACGGCATGTGCGGCCGCGCCTATTCGCCGCGCTTCCTGTGGATGTGGCCCAACTCGCGCATTTCCATCATGGGCGGGCCGCAGGCGGCGAGCGTGCTCTCTACCGTGCGCCGCGACGGCATCGAGGCGAGGGGCGGCAAGTGGTCCACGGACGAGGAAGAGGCGTTCAAGAAACCCATCCTCGAGCAATACGAGCGCCAGGGCCATCCCTACTACGCCAGCGCGAGGCTCTGGGACGACGGCGTGGTGGATCCGGCGGACACGCGGCGGCTGCTGGGACTGGCGATCTCCGCCTCCCTCAACGCGCCGGTCGAGGACACGAAGTTCGGCGTCTTCAGGATGTAGGGGGAACCATCATGTCCGAGCACACAGCCAGGGTCGAGTGGAGCCTCCAGGGCGCGTTCGAGTACAAGACCTACTCGCGCACGCACAGCGTGGATTTCGGCAACGGGATCGTCGTCCCGGGCAACGCCGCGGCCGGGAACATCCCGCCCACGGTGCCCGCGGCGCATGGCGTGGACCCGGAACAGGCCTTCGTGGCGTCCCTGTCCACCTGCCACATGCTGTGGTTCCTGCACCTCGCTTCCCGCGCGAAGTTCACCGTCACGCGCTACGTCGACGAGGCGAGCGGCAGGCTGGAAAAGGGACCGCAGGGCAAGTGGATGATGACCCGCGTGACGCTGCGGCCGGCGGTGTCCTTTTCCGGCACCCCGCCCACCCCGGAGGAACACCGGCAGCTGCACCACAAGGCGCACGAGGAGTGCTACATCGCGAACTCCGTGACGAGCGAGATCGAATGCCTGCCGACCATCTCCTGACCGGACGCCGCGGCGCGGTGGGCGTGATCACGCTCAACCGCCCGGAGATCCGCAACGCCTTCGACGACGCGCTCATCGCTTCGCTCACGGCCGCGCTGAAGGAAATGGATGCGGATGCCTCGATGCGCGCGGTGCTGCTGGCGGGCAACGGCCCCGCGTTCTGCGCCGGGGCGGACCTGAACTGGATGAAGCGCATGGCGGGCTACGGCTACGAGCAGAACCTCGCCGACGCGCGCGCGCTGGCAGCGATGCTGAGGACGCTGGACCGGATGTCCAAGCCGACGGTGGCGCGGGTGCACGGGCCTGCGTTCGCGGGCGGGACGGGGCTGGTGGCGGCCTGCGACATTGCGGTCGGTTCTACTGAGGCGGTGTTTGCGCTGACGGAGATCAAGATCGGGCTCTCGCCTGCAACCATCTCTCCCTATGTCATTCGCGCAATCGGCGAACGCGCCGCACGGCGTTACTTCCACACCGGCGAGCGCTTCGGCGCGGAGGAAGCGCTGCGGCTGGGCATGCTCTCCAGTGTCTCGACGCCGGAAAGGCTCGACGTCGAGATCGATGACATTCTGAAGCACCTCGTCCAGGGCGGGCCGGAAGCGCATCGCAAGATCAAGGACCTGATCTCGGCGGTCTCGCGCGGCGGGCCCGTATCGGATGCACTGATCGACGACACCGCACAACGTATTGCCGAGATCCGCGTCTCGCCCGAGGGGCGCGAGGGCATCGGCTCGTTCCTCGAGAAACGCAAGCCAGGGTGGCTCTGATGTTCCGCAAGATCCTGATCGCCAACCGCGGCGAGATCGCCTGCCGCGTCATCGCCGCGGCGCGCGACCTCGGCATCCGCACCGTGGCGGTGTACTCCGACGCCGACCGCGACGCACGCCACGTGGCGATGGCGGACGAGGCGCGGCGCATCGGGCCGGCGCCGGCGCGCGAAAGCTACCTCGACGTGGCGGCGATCCTCGCCGCGGCGAAGGATGCCGGCGCCGAGGCGATCCACCCGGGCTACGGCTTCCTGTCGGAGAACGAGGACTTCGCCGCCGCTTGCGCCGAGGCAGGCATCGTGTTCATCGGCCCTTCGCCCGAGGCGATCGCGGCCATGGGCGACAAGTCCGCCGCCAAGGCGCTGATGGAGAAGGCCGGCGTGCCGCTGGTGCCCGGCTACCACGGCGAGAACCAGGACCCGATGTTCCTCGCCGCCGAGGCCGGCACCATCGGCTTCCCGGTGCTCATCAAGGCTTCCGCCGGCGGCGGCGGCAAGGGCATGCGGGTGGTGGAGAAGCCCGAGGACTTCGCCGCGGCGCTGGCAGGGGCGAAGCGCGAGGCCAACGCGGCCTTCGGCGACGAGCGCGTGCTGATCGAGCGCTATCTGCAGCGGCCGCGCCACATCGAGATCCAGGTCTTCGGCGACGCCAAGGGCAACGCGGTTTACCTGTTCGAGCGCGACTGCTCGGTGCAACGCCGCCACCAGAAGGTGCTGGAGGAGGCCCCCGCGCCAGGCATGACGGAGAAGCGCCGGCGCGAGATGGGCGAGGCGGCCGTGGCCGCGGCGAAGGCGATCCAGTACACCGGCGCCGGCACCGTGGAGTTCATCGCCGAGCAGGACGGGCGCTTCTACTTCATGGAGATGAACACGCGCCTGCAGGTGGAGCACCCGGTGACGGAAATGATCACCGGACAGGACCTGGTGAAGTGGCAGTTGGCGGTGGCCGCGGGCGAGCCGCTGCCGCTGAGGCAGGACGAACTCGCCATCCGCGGCCACGCCATCGAGGCGCGCATCTACGCCGAGAATCCGGCCAAGGGATTCCTGCCTTCCACCGGGACGCTGCGCCGCCTGCGCGCGCCGCAGGCTGGCGAGTTCCGCATCGCCGCCGGCCACCTGCGGGTGGATTCCGGAGTGCGCGAAGGCGACACCATCTCGCCGCACTACGACCCGATGATCGCCAAGCTGATCGCCTGGGGCGAGACCCGCGCGGTGGCGCTGGCGCGGCTGCGCGCCGCGCTGGCCGAGTACGAGATCGTGGGCGTGGCCTCGAACGTCGAGTTCCTCGGGCGCATCGCCGCTTCCAGGGCGTTCACCGCGGCGGACCTCGATACCGGCCTCATCGAGCGCTCGCGCGCGGAGCTCTTCCCGGCCGACGGCGGCGCAGCGGACGAGGACCTCGCCGCCGCGGCACTGGCCGAGCTGTTCGCCGAGCAGGACCACGCCACCGCGCAGGCGCGCGCCTCCGGTGATCCGCATTCGCCCTGGCACATCGCCGACGGCTGGCGCCTGAACCTCGGCTCGCACCACGCCTTCGTGTTCGCCGAGGGCGACAAGGAGCACCGGGTCGAAGTGCATTTCGGCGATACCGGCCTGCGCCTGGCGCTTGACGGCCGCGAGCAGGCCCTTGCCGGGGCCCGCGACGGCGACGGACTGCGCGTCACCCTCGGGACGAAGACCTTCCGCGCCCGCGCCTTCCGCGACGGCGCGCAGTGGCACGTGTTCCGCGACGGCCTGCACCACGTGCTCGCGCTGCGCGACCCGGCGGCAGTCGAGGGCGAGGAAGCCGATGGCGGCTCGCTCGCCGCGCCGATGCCGGGCAAGGTCATCCAGGTGCTGGTGCAGGCCGGCGCCAAAGTCGCCCGCGGCGCGCCGCTGCTGGTGCTGGAGGCGATGAAGATGGAGCACACGATCGCCGCGCCGCGCGCCGGCGTGGTGAAGAAGATCCTGTACGGCGCCGGCGAACAGGTCGCCGAGGGCGCCGAACTGCTGGTCCTGGAGGACGCATGAGCCTGCCCAAGAAGGTCAAGATCGTCGAAGTCGGCCCGCGCGACGGGCTGCAGAACGAGAAGGGCGAGGTGCCCACGGCGGTGAAGCTGGAGCTGATCGAGCGCCTGGCCGAGGCCGGGCTGCAGGCCGTGGAGGCGACCGCATTCGTGTCGCCGAAGTGGATTCCGCAGATGGCCGACCACACCGAGGTGCTGGAGCGCATCCGCCGCAGGCCCGGCGTGTCCTACCCGGTGCTGACCCCGAACCTGAAGGGCTTCGAGGCCGCGCGCGCCGCCGGCGCGACCGAGGTCGCCATCTTCGGCGCCGCCTCGGAAGCCTTTTCGAAGAAGAACATCAACTGCTCCATCGCCGAATCGCTGGAGCGCTTCCGCCCGATCACGGAGGCGGCGGCCAGGCACGGCATCAAGGTGCGCGGCTATGTCTCTTGCGTCCTCGGCTGCCCCTACGAGGGCCCGGTGGCGCCGCAGAAGGTGGCGGAGGTGGCAGGTGCGCTGTTCGACATGGGCTGCTACGAGATTTCGCTCGGCGACTCCATCGGCACCGGCACGCCCGGAACCACGCAGGCGATGATCGAGGCCTGCGCGAAGAAGGTGCCGCTCGCGCAACTGGCGGGGCACTACCACGACACCTACGGCCAGGCGCTCGCCAACGTGTATGCCTCGATGGAACTGAGCGTGGCGACCTTCGACTCGTCGGTGGCCGGCCTGGGCGGCTGCCCGTACGCCAAGGGCGCCTCCGGCAACGTGGCCACGGAGGACGTGGTCTACATGCTCCAGGGCCTGGGCGTCGAGACCGGCATCGACCTGGACCGGCTGGTGGACATCGGCCAGTGGATCTGCGGCGTCATCGGCCGGGAGCCGGTCACCAAGGCCGGCCGGGCGATCGCGGCCAAGCGCGCGGCTTGACGCCCTCGCCCTGCATCAAGCTGTGCGTCATGGACGCCGAGCGCCGCTATTGCGCCGGCTGCTACCGCACCCTGGACGAGATCGCCGGCTGGGGAAGCATGGCGGAAGCGGATCGCGCAGCGGTCCTCGCCCTGTTGCCGGAACGCCGCCAAGCCTGCACCATCCGGGTCGAGGAGGAGTAACCCATGGTCCGGAAACCCCGCACGATCCTGGCGCTGGCCGCCGCCCTGTCCCTGTTCTCGGCGCCAGCGCTGTCGCAGGCCAATTTCCCTGAGCGCCCGATCCGCTTCATCGTGTCCTTCCCGCCCGGGGGCAGCTCAGACCTGGTCGCGCGCGCCATGGCGCCGCGCATGGCGGCACGCCTCGGGCAGCAGGTGCTGGTCGAGAACCGTCCCGGCGCCGGCGGCAACATCGGCATGGACGCGGTCGCGAAGGCGGCGCCGGACGGCCACACCATCGGCCTGGGCGCAGCCGGGGCGCTGTCGGTGAACGTGAGCCTGCTGCCCAGCATGCCCTTCGATCCGCTGAAGGACCTGGCGCCGGTGTCCATGCTCGCCATCATCCCGATCGTCGTCGCCGCCCATCCGTCCGTCCCGGTGACGGACGCGAAATCGCTCATCGCCCACGCCAAGGCGAACCCCGGCAAGCTGTCCTTCGGCACCACCGGCAACGGCTCGGCGATGCACCTTGCCGGAGAGCTGATGAAGCTGATGGCCGAGTTCGACATGGTGCACGTGCCCTACAAGGGCAGCGCGCCGGCCGCCGCGGACCTGGCCGGCGGCCAGATCCCGCTCGCCATCGTGGACCTCACCTCGGCGCTGCCCCACATCCGCTCCGGGCGCGTGAAGGCCATCGGTGTGACGAGCGCCAAGCGCTCGGCGGTCGCGCCGGAGATCCCCACCATCGCCGAAACCGGCTTGCCCGGATTCGACGCCATCGGCTGGTTCGGCGTGGTCGCCCCGGGCGGCACGCCACCGGCGCTCGTCGCGCGGCTGAACGCGGAGGTGATCGAGGCAATGAAGGCGCCCGAGATCCGCGAGCGGTTGATGGCCGGCGGCGCCGAGCCGCAGACCAGCACCCCCGAGGAATTCGCCGCTTTCATCCGGGCCGAGATCCCGAAGTGGGCGCGGGTCATCAAGTCGGCGGGCGTGAAGCCGAACTAGGCGGCTCAGAGATCGTCGAAGCGCCCGCCCCGGCCCTTGCCCGAGGCGAAGCGCGCGGCGCCGGCCTGTCCCTCGGCGGCGAACGCCGGCACGCCGTTTTCCCATTCGTAGCGCATCGCCGGGCGCAGGGACAGTCCTTCCTGCCGGTATACCGAGCGCCGGTCGGCGCGCAGGCAGGCCTGCGGATAGCGCGCGATGTCGCGCGCGAGCGCCTCGGCGGCCGCGCGCGACTGGCCTTCGGGCACCACGCGCTCGGCAAGCCCGATGCGCAGCGCCTCCTCCGCCTCCACCTTGCGCCCGGTCAGGACGAGGTCGAGCGCGCGCCCCCGCCCGACGATGCGCGGCAGGCGCACCGTGCCGCCGTCCACCAGCGGCACGCCCCAGCGCCGGCAGTAGACGCCGAAGTAGGCGGAGGTTTCCATCACGCGCAGGTCGCACCAGAGCGCGACCTCGAAGCCGCCGGCGACTGCGGGACCGGCGACGGCGGCGATTACCGGCTTGTCCAGTTCCAGCCGCGTCGGGCCCATGGGGCCGCGCGGCAGGCTGCCGTCCGCGCCCTCGGCATGCGCGAGTCCGTCCAGTGCCGAACCATTGCCCGCCGCGTGCTTGAGGTCGAACCCGGCGCAGAACGCCCCGCCCTCGCCCCACAACACCGCCACCGCCGCCTCCGGGTCGCGGTCGAATGCCGTGAAGGCCTCGACCAGCGCCTCCGCGCTCGCCGGGTCCATGGCGTTCCTTGCCTCCGGGCGCGAATGGATCACGGTCC